>NZ_KB894165.1 GCF_000374365.1 Bacteroides gallinarum DSM 18171 = JCM 13658 | reverse complement strand
TTAGTGTCACAAATATACATCAAATTACACTATAATAGAAAAGCTTATTCAACCAAGTACCTCGGGGACTTCGGTGATTGCAGGGCAGAACAACATGCTCTCCGACCGTACCGGTTCCGTCATGTTCACACAGCAAGAAAGTGAAAAAAAGATTGAGATAATAGTAACGCAGCAGGCGGGCATCAAACAGGAGATTTACGTCAAAGCCTCCAAAGGAAGCACGGATGACTACACAAATTTTAAAATATGGAGTACGGCACCGCTTCCTACAGAGGTCAAAGTGGATTTTACCATTGCGAAGTTAGGAAGTACCCAAATGACGCTTAGTGTTAAATTGGGTCCGGAAACGACGGAAGCGTCCACCAGCGCCTATGTAAAAATGGGGAATTTCGTGTACGCAAGCAGTTCGCTTACTCCCCGAAGCTACAACGGGACGATTTTCACTCTTGTGTATGTCTAATGATGAAGTTTGCATTTGTCTATCCTGATAGGATTGCGCTCTTTACACTTTCAGATAAGATTGGAATTATATGTTTGGGGGCGGTTCCTCCTTACTCTCATTTGGCGCAACAGGCTTTAGTTCTGACGGAACTTCTGTGACAGCGGAAGCAACCTCAACAGAGGCTACTCGTAGGGGGATTGTCACTTTCACACAAAACAATAGCGGAAAACAGGTATCAGTAAATCTGTTACAGGAAAAGGTGATAATAAATACTATCATTTTCAAACCGCAGAGTCATTATACCGGTTATTTTGTTACTGCCGAGTATCCTTTGACTTCTGACGTTTATATAACACTTAAAGGCTCTCGCAGATACAATACTGGCGGACCGGACATAGACGAAGATTTTACAGATACATTCAGATTCAGGAAAGGTGATACAGAAGGGGAATATTTTTACGACCAAATGGACCTTTGGCTGACTGTATACGAGATTGTTTCCATATCTCCAGAAAAAGATGAAGGTTTTAGGTATGTGGTTAAGATAGAGGAATATTCAAGTTAATACAAAATACACAAGGTTAATAATTAAATAAGCAACCGGACAGATAGTCTTGCCCGGTTGCTTATTTTTCTTATCAGCCAACAATTTGCACATCAAGTTCTATCTCCTTACCGCTTTCTTTTTGAGTGATTCTGCACCCCATTTTAGTCCCTTGGTCCATCCATGTGATATCCTGCCCCTGATAAATAAACCGCATACCGGTTGATTTTTTGTAAACATCAATAGAACCTTCCGGGTCTCCTTCCTGGGTAGATGCATAATAAGTCTCATATGTCCAGTCTACCTCCCTTCTGCCAATTATGACATGCCCGTTAACTACCGTCCGCAGTTCGCTGGTTATTTCTGAAACAGCATCCCCTTCTATGCCATTATGAAACCTTATCTCGTCCGGATTAGCTGCCAGGTAATACTCAGTAGTGACAATTCCGGCTGCTTGGGATAGAGAGACCTGCATGGATTTCTCACTGTCATTCTGCGTGAAAGTTATATAACCATTTCGGGTATCAGTTGCCTGGTTCTCTGCTGCCGTCACCGCAGTTCCGTCAGAACTAAATCCGTCCCCGGAAGCTGAAGAAGAATACCCGACGTTCTCCTGCACCCCGTTTTCAATGCCGTTAACCGTCTGGCGCCTGTACGAAGGCACAGAAACCTGTTTCGTACCGCCTATGGCATCAAATGAGAGTGAGGACGGGCTGACTTCAAACGTGTAGTTCCAACCTTCCGTACCTTTGGTCTGCGAGAGTGACACAGACACCTTTTTCCCACTTTCCGACTGTATGAAAGTAACTGTTCCGCCCCTATCGGAGAGCGTGTTGTTCTGCCCTGCAATCACCGAAGTCCCCGAGGTACTTGGTTGAATAAGCTTTTCTATTATAGTGTAATTTGATGTATATTTGTGACACTAATCGAAACTCATTGAAGGGGATGAAAAAGCCCCCGGCCTGTTAAATAGTAACGCCAATCACTTTTAACAACACACCCAAATAGCGCGCAACCGGGGGCAAAGCCCTCTGCCGCGCTATTTGGGTGTATTTTATTGTTTAAAAATGATTGGCAATGCAAAGATATAAAATTTTGGCTATATGAAAGTGATTGAGATATTAAACTTTAACCGAGAACTGCTGAAAAAGCTCCAGGCAGCTGGCATCCGCTTGGAAGATACCAGGTATATTGACTTATATGCAGACTATACTTACCTATTGAACCAAGGCGAAAAAGTATCATATATTGTAGCTGTGTTATCGGAAAAGTATTCGGTAAGTGAACGTAAGGTTTACGCACTGATTAAACGATTTCAGAGTGACTGTAAGATACTTACAGTGTAAATGTTTCGTTTGATATCGAGGATTACATCGTTCCCTTTACCTTTGAAGTGTTTCAATTTAAAAAGGAGGGAACGACTATGAATAAGTACTACCAAATCCTGAACAAAATACTCGCCACAGGAAAGATGCAATCAAACAAGAAGGGAAATATACAGTACCTTCTTAATGAGGTTTTGACGCTCACGCCGGCGGATTTGCTTGACATCTTTGAAGGGCATAATATTGCCCGTAAAAAACTCCGGAATGAATTACAACTGTTTATGCAGGGTGAGCGCTGTGTTGAGAAATATAGGGAAGTGGGCATTAACTGGTGGGACTACTATGGTTCCATTCTGGTAAACAGTTACCCGACATACTTCGAAAGGTTACCACCGCTGATTGCAAAAATCAACAGGGAGAAACGTAACAGCAAAAACTACATACTTTTTCTTGGTGAAACTGGGGCTGAAAGTAATCAGGCACCCTGCCTAAGTCTTGTACAGTTTCAGATTGATAATAAAGAATTGGTCTTGTCCGCCTATCAACGTAGCAGTGACGCAAACCTCGGATTACCTTCCGATATCTACCACTTGTACCTCATGGCACGGCAGATAGAACTTCCTTTGAAATCAATTACCCTTTATTTGGGAAACGTACATATTTATGAGAATAACATTCTTGGCACTCGTTTACTGATTGCAGGTGACGAAACAGTCCGCTTTGAATTAAATGTATAGCTCATAAGTAAGAGTAGTCTATATTTCCCATTGTTCCTCATAGAGTCCGCCGAATAAAGTAAAGGAAAAGGATGCAAAACTTGTGCAGCGTAACCTCTATTGAGTAGTTGTTATCCTGTTTTTCAAATTAATATTTTTGCATTCAAACAATTAAGGTGAAAAATATGGGTAAATACACTTATAAACCGCAGTATGGCGTGATTGTCATCTGCCAAGATGAGGAAGAACAGAAAACGATTTACGAGCGTTTGAAGAAAGAGGGATTAATATTAAAAATCGTGAGCGTATGAAGATAGAGATAAAACACCATTGCCGCGATTTTGATAGCTACCGTTCGGCAAGAGTCAAAAGTCTGTTTAACGCCGAAAACGGTTGTGATTGGGAAAAGACTGTTGAACTACCCATTGAAGGGAAAAAATGGCAAATAGGCCTAATAGTCGGGCCTTCCGGTAGTGGCAAAACCAGTATAGGCTCCAGACTGTTCTCCGGTGTTGGAATTTATGACCTTTATTCCGGTTGGGAAAAGGATAAACCGATTATTGACTGTATTACGCCAGATGGTGATTTTAACACCGTAACGGGAATGCTTTCAGCAGTAGGGCTCGGCGACGTTCCGGCGTGGCTTCGCCCGTTCCACGTCCTGAGTAACGGTGAAAAATTCCGTGCTGGTTTAGCACGTTTGGCTTCGGAGCGCCCAGACTGTGCAGTAGTTGACGAATTTACATCGGTAATAGACCGGCAGATTGCCAAAGTAGGAGCTGCAGCATTTGCCAAAACTTGGCGGCGCGGTAAAGGACAAATAGTCTTGCTTTCCTGCCATTATGATATTATTGAATGGTTACAGCCCGATTGGGTATATGATACAGCGGAGGCACGGTTTTACGACCGTGACTGTCTTCGGCAGCGTCCGCAACTCGAACTTCAAATTTATAAAGTCCGGGGAACTGTATTCCCAAGACTGTTTAAGCAGCATTATTATTTAGATTTACCCATGCCGGTAGCTGCAGAGTATTTTGTCGGCTTCATTAATAAGGAGCCTGTTTGTCATTTGGCCGTCACTCCTTTGTTTACAGCCAAAGCGTACCGTTCGACACGCTTGGTCGTTCTTCCCGAATGGCAAGGGATTGGTGTCGGTACAAAATTTTTAGCGGCTGTATGTGAGTACCACCTTCAGGGCAATGGGAGATGTGGAAAAAAACTACCTGTGTTTTTCCATACTTCCCACCCGCAACTGTGTGGCGCGCTACGGCACTCTAAATTATGGATACAGACTGGGGCACTTTTGTATGGTGAAGGTAGAAGGCATGCTACTATCAGTTATGGCAGACATTTCAGGGCAATTCAAGCATTTAAATATATAGGCGACAATGATAATCAAGATATTAGGAAATAAGGAGACAAGAGCATACAAATTTACAGAGTTGTTTATTAGAGAAAAAGGATATCAGGTCTGGAGTGAAGGCCTTACCATGTACCATTTAGCTGTTGCCCCCCTCTTAACGGAAAAAATATCAGAAAAGGAACTGAAAATCCCAGTCCATGGAACATTGATATTCCATCCCTCCCCATTACCATACGGACGTGGTGCATCCTCTATCAAATGGGCTTACAAACGAAATGAACCGATAACTGCCGCAACATGGTTTTGGGCTGATTCTGGATATGACACGGGAGATATTTGCGAGCAGGAGATTATAAAAATAGACTACAATGTACGTCCCCGCACTTTTTATGAGAATGAAATTATCCCGGCAATGCTTCGTACCTTGAACAGATGTTTGGAGAATATAGGAAAGGGAATTATCCGTAGAATACCACAGATTGAGGCATATTCAAGTTATGATAAGAAGCTGTAAGCCCCTACCATATTTATAGATTTAGGTGCACATGCCTCTTTATATATACAAATATAGCAATTTTATATGATTTGAGGTACTTTTAAGTACTCTTTGAGAACTCTTTAATTTGTGTTGGAAAATAAATAGAAAAATCGCAATTCGTTTTGTGTTAATAGGTGTAAAACACTCACGAAATGATTTGGAGAAACATCACAAAACGTTTTGCGGTTTATACAAGAAGCTGAAAAACAATGAAATAGGATGTGAAAAGTAGGCTTTTTCTTTTCTCAAAAAAAGTCCCACGGATAAGCCTGTGGTTATTTCTATATATTTCTATATTTTGTTAGGGCTCATAAAAGAAAAAACTCCAAAAATCATTGATTTTCAGAGTTTCTCTTTGAATTACCTTTTTACTTCGTACACCCTCAGGGATTCGAACCCTGGACCCACTGATTAAGAGTCAGTTGCTCTACCAACTGAGCTAAGAGTGCATTATGATTTCTTATTTGCGGGTGCAAAGGTAGTCCTTTTATTTTATTCTGCAAACAATACCCGGACTTTTTGCGATGAAACCGATACTTTTTCTACTCAAACTCGTATAACTCCGAAGGCGTAGTCCGCTTTAAAGCGCAGAGCTGCACATCCTTACCCACAATGATACCTTTCTCCCTCAACTTCCATTCGACGGTTTTATAAGCCAGTTCCGGATGATTATTGTCCTTGCTCAAATGGCAGAGCCAGATATATTGCAGGTGTTCCGTGATGTTCCCGGCAAGAAATTCTGCGGTGGCGATGTTGCTCATATGCCCGGTACGGCTCGTTATGCGTTCTTTCAGGTAGGGGGGATAAGTACCCATGCGCAGCATTTCCTCATCGTAGTTGGCTTCCAATATCAGGTAGTTGGCTTTACGGATGTACTGTGCCGCAGTAGGGGTTATCTCGCCGAGGTCTGTGAGGAAAGAGAACACCTTGCCGTCTATCTCGATACAATAGCCCACATTGTCCGTCCCGTCGTGAGGAACCTCGAACGACTCGATGCGGAAATCCTCCAGTTGCATAGGCTGCTGCTTTTCCAGATAACGGACGGACGAATGCAGCTTTTCCGTCATACAGTAACTTTTGTTAATGCCCTCGTGAATACGCGCCGTCGCATAGACAGGTATATTCAATTTTTCACCCAAGCCGCCTACGGCTTTGATGTGGTCGGCATGGTCATGAGTAACGAACACTCCGCGTATCATCTCCATACTGACACCCGCTTCCTTCAGTCCTTTCTTTATGGTACGTACTGCGATACCGGCGTCGATGAGTATTCCATATTTCTCTGTGCCTACATAGTAGCAATTACCGCTGCTACCGCTTGCAAGGCTTATAAACTTTACTTTCATTCTAATCTCCTTCATTACAAAAAGCCGCCGCTTTTCTCGAGAAGCGACGGCAAAGACAGTGCAAATAAGCACAGCATTAAGCTTGACTTAGATTGTGCCGGATGCAAGCTGTCTTTACATCGGGGTGCAAATATACATAAAATATACCATATAAGAGATTATGCCTTCTTCTTTTTGTCGATGAATTCGGCAGTTTTGGTAAAAACCGGCAGAGCTACGGCAGCCACACGCTCGAGAAGTTCCATTATGTTGCTTACCCAGAAAGCCTTGCAGAAACCTACGGCAGTAGTTTGAGGTGATTGAGTCGTCCCTTACCGGTTAATAGTTGTGTTTAAATCGTTATATTTGCAGTAAATATAGAGAATAATGCAGTAAATATAGGTAATAACAATAAAACGGACAACGTATGAAAGATAAGATAGAAGTCGTGGCATTCGACGCCGATGACACCCTTTGGGAAAACGAGCTTTATTTCCAGGAGTTCGAACATAAATTCTGCCGTTTGCTCGAAGCATACCTGCCGGCTCCGGCTGTTTCGCAGGAACTGTTCGACACGGAAATGAAAAACCTGCACATGTACGGATACGGGCTAAAAAGCATGATGCTCAGCATGGTGGAAACCGCCTGCCGTATTACTGGCGGAAAAGGAAGTATACAGTGCGTAGAAGCAATCATCGGGCTGGGGCAGGAGCTCCTGCAAAAACCCGTAACCTTGCTGGACGGTGTAGAAGAAGTGCTGCTCCGGTTACAAGGCAGATACAAGCTGGTGCTGGCAACCAAAGGAGACTTATTCGACCAAAAAAGGAAAGTCGCCGCCTCCGGGCTGACGAACTACTTCTGCCACGTCGAAATAATGAGCGACAAGAAAGAAGCCGATTATCAAAAACTTCTCGACACCATGAAATGCAATCCGCAGAATTTCCTGATGCTGGGAAACTCCGTCAAATCGGATATACTGCCGGTATTGGAGTTAGGAGGATATGCCGCCCACATTCCCTACCATATCACCTGGCAATATGAAACCCATGAAGGAAACATAACAAACCCCAACTTCATCCAATTAAAGAACATCAAAGATATAACGGAATACCTCTTATAAGGTATCTGCCCTTCAGAGCGCAGCGAAACCATATTAAGAGAGAGGATTTTTTCATCGCCAGCTCCTCTGAATAACAGATAGTATAAGCCTAATTTCGGCAGTACTCAATAAAAAGCCCTTCCACGCTTGCCGTAAAAGCATCAAGCATGGAAGGGCTGATTTCAATTATCTCGTCCTTGACTTAGAACTGGAAGAACTTCTTGGCGTTGTAATAGCTGATATCCTCAATCATCTGATTTACACGCTCCATTTCGGAAACCGGAATCTCGCCGTTTTCCACATCGCGGCCTACGAGGTTGCACAACGTACGGCGGAAATATTCATGACGCGGATAGGAGAGGAAAGAGCGGGAATCCGTCAGCATACCTACGAAACGGCTCAACAAGCCGAGTACGGAGAGTGCGTTCATCTGCTTCTCCATACCGTCCTTCTGGTCGAGGAACCACCAGCCCGAGCCGAACTGAATCTTGCCGGGAACCGTACCGTCCTGGAAATTACCCAGCATCGTGGCAATCACCTCGTTGGCACACGGATTCAAGTTATAAAGGATTGTCTTTGCCAGCTTGCCCTCGGAGTTCAGGCGGTCGAGGAACTTCGCCATTGCCTTGGCAGTAGTGAACTCGCCGATAGAATCGAAACCGGTATCAGGACCGAGCAACTTGAACATCTTGCTGTTATTGTTGCGGATAGCCCCGTAGTGGAACTGCTGCGTCCAGCCTTTCTCCCAGTCCATTTCGCCGAAAGCCACCAGCATGGCCGACTTGAATTTCAGGATTTCCTCCTTCGTCAGCGAAGCGCCGCCATATACTTTATTGAATATAGCCTTGATTTCCGCATCCGTATAATCCTCCGCATAGAACTCCTCGATACCGTGGTCGGACAGTTTACAACCCTGGGCGGCAAAGAAGTCGTGACGTTTGCGCAGGGCGGCAATCATATCGTCGAAAGTAGAAATGGCAACGCCGCTCACCTCCGCCAGCTTTTCCACATAAGCGCGGAAATCGGCAGGAACTTCCACCGCCATAGCCTTGTCGGGACGCCAGGTAGGCAACATCTTGATTTCAAAACCGCTTTCACGGGTCTTGATATGGTATTCCAGCGAATCCACGGGGTCGTCCGTAGTACAAACCGTTTCCACGTGGTAACGGCGCATCATGCCGCGTGCCGAATATTCGGGCTGTTTCAGCTTCTCGTTACACTCGTCATAAATCTCGCGGGCTGTCTTCGGGTTCAAAATCTTGTCGATGCCGAATGCCGTTTTCAATTCCAGGTGCGTCCAGTGATACAAGGGATTACGGAAAGTATAAGGCACGGTTTCCGCCCATTTCTCGAACTTTTCCCAGTCCGTGGTATCCTTGCCGGTACAGTAGCGTTCTTCCACGCCGTTGGTACGCATGGCGCGCCATTTGTAATGGTCGCCGCCCAGCCAGATTTCCGTAAGCGACTTGAACTGGTAATCGTCTGCTACCATTTGCGGAATCAAGTGACAGTGATAGTCGATAATCGGCATTTTAGCCGCATGCTCATGATACAACTTCTGTGCGGTTTCCGTTTGCAACAGGAAGTTTTCATCCATAAAGTTTTTCATTTTCTTGTGTTTTAAGTATCTAAAAAAATTACTTTCTTGTCATTACACCTATATAGTATTGATTGTAAAGCTAATAGGCTCGATAACGCTTTTTGCTTTTATTAACCGTTATCGAACACAAAAGTAGAAATTTTACTTGGAGAAACAAAATAATTCGTATCTTTGCGGCAAATATTTATAATATTTAAGCTTTGCACGTAAGACCTTTAAACGCCTTAGGTTAGGGTAGGAAAGAATGGAAAACAAGACTTATACAATAAAGGACATCGCACGTATGGCAGGTGTATCCGCCGGGACGGTAGACCGTGTGCTGCATAACCGGGGCGACGTGTCCCGCGCAAGCAAAGAAAAAGTACAGAAAGTCCTCGACGAGATAGACTATCACCCCAATATGTTCGCCATAGGTCTGGCTGCCAAGAAACGGTATCGCATAGCGTGTATCATACCTTATTATATAGAACACGATTACTGGCATGCCGTAGCCCGGGGAATAGACCGCGCCGCACAAGAGCTGCGTCCGTTCAACGTAGGGGTGGACTATCTTTTCTACAACCATGCCGACAAGGCCTCTTACGAGGAAGCGTGCACGCTGTTGCAGGCGGAGCCCGTCGATGCCGTACTGATTGCCCCGAACTTCCAGGAAGAAACCCTGAGGCTGACCTCCTGCCTGGAGGATAAAAAGATACCGTACGCATTCATCGACTTCAACATGGAGCAAACCCGCGCATTGTGCTACATAGGCCAGGACTCCAAAAGCAGCGGCTACATTGCCGCCAAGATACTGATGCGCCGCTACCGGGAAGGGCAGGAGCTCGTACTCTTCCTGAACAACCAAAAGAACAACCCTGCCGAGGTGCAGATGCAGCGCCGGCTGGAAGGATTCATGCAATACCTGGCAGACGAACACAAGAACCTCGTTATACACGACGTCGTACTTCATAAGGAATACACCGCCTCCAACGAGAAACTGCTGGACGATTTCTTTGCCGGACATCCCGAGGCAGTGCTGGGCGCCGTATTCAACTCCCGCATCTACCAGGTGGCGGGTTACCTGCAGAAAAGAGGCCGCAAGCTGGAAGCGCTGGTAGGTTACGACCTGTTGCAAAAGAATGTCGAATACCTCAAGAGCGGCGAAGTGAGCTACCTTATCGGGCAACGGCCGGGACTGCAAGGCTATTGCGGCGTCAAGGCATTGTGCAACCACGTCGTGTTCAAGAAACCGGTTACGGCTGTAAAGTACATGCCTATCGACATCCTGATGAAAGAGAACATAGATTTCTACTTCGAATTCGAATAAATCCAATTATAAATCATAATTAAATCGTTTTTAAGATGAAAGCATTAAACAAACAGACGGCTCCCAAGTCCGTTGCTCCCGAACGCATCATTCAATTCGGTGAAGGAAACTTCCTCCGCGCATTTGTAGACTGGATTGTTTACAACATGAATCAAAAGACCGACTTCAACAGCAGTGTCGTAGTGGTTCAGCCCATAGAAAAAGGCATGGCAGAATGGCTGAACGGACAGGACTGCCTGTACCACGTCAACCTGCAAGGCCGTTTGAACGGCGAAGTAGTCAACAGCCTTACACGCATCGACTGCATCAGCCGCGCACTGAACCCGTATTCGCAGAACTCCGCCTTCATGGCGCTTGCCGACCAGCCCGAAATACGTTTCGTTATCTCCAATACCACGGAAGCCGGCATCGCTTTCGACCCTAACTGCAAGTTTACCGATGCCCCCGCATCTTCCTATCCGGGCAAGCTCACCCAACTGCTGTACCGCCGCTTCAAGACCTTCAAAGGCGATAAGACGAAAGGCCTTATCATTATGCCCTGCGAGCTAATCTTCCTGAACGGGCATCACCTGAAAGAGTGCATCTACCAGTACATCGAATTATGGAAAGAGGACTTCGGTGCAGACTATGAGAAGTTCAAGAACTGGTTTACGAAATACTGTTATGTATGCGCCACGCTGGTAGACCGCATCGTTCCGGGCTTCCCGCGCAAGGAGATTGCGCAAATCCAGAAGAAGATTTGTTATGCGGACAACCTCGTCGTACAAGCCGAGATTTTCCACCTATGGGTTATCGAAGCTGCCGAAAACCTCTCTCTCCGCCAGTTGGCAGAGGAGTTCCCTGCAAACAAGGCGGGATTGAACGTGCTTTTCGTGAAGTCCGAGGCTCCCTACCACGAAAGAAAGGTTACGCTGCTGAACGGCCCGCACACCGTACTTTCCCCGGTTGCCTACCTTAGCGGCGTAAACATCGTACGCGACGCATGCAACCACCCGGTTATCGGCAAGTATGTACGCAAAGTACAGTTCGACGAGCTGATGCAGACGCTGAACCTGCCGATAGACGAGCTGAAAAAGTTTGCCGCCGACGTGCTGGAACGCTTCGACAATCCTTATGTAGAGCACCAGGTAACCAGCATCATGCTGAACTCCTTCCCCAAATATCAAACCCGCGACCTGCCCGGTCTGAAAACCTACCTGGAACGCAAAGGTGAACTCCCGAAAGGCCTGGTACTCGGTCTTGCCGCTATCATCACCTATTATAAGGGCGGTGTACGTGCCGACGGCGCGGAAATCGTGCCGAACGATGCTCCGGAAATCATGCAACTGCTGAAAGACCTCTGGGCAACAGGCGACACCCGCAAGGTAGCAGAAGGCGTACTGGCTGCAAAAGACCTTATCTGGGGCGAGCACGGCGACTTGAACGCCATTCCGGGACTTACGGACATGGTTACCGGCTTCCTGAACTCTATCCAAGAAAAAGGCATGCTGGAAACCGTAAAGGGTATTCTCTGATAGAGGTTGCTTGCGCATTTCACTCCTGTATATAGCTGACAAGCAATACGGGTGAACAACTTAAAAGGAGGGTGTATATTGATACACCCTCCTCGTTTTTTTATGCGAAGTTATCATAGGATGATGCGAGCCCGGCAACGGACAAAGATAACGCATTGACAATCAAAACATTTGCAGTTTATTCCTGTTTATTGCCAATAAACTATCAATTTATTCCTAATAAACCGATAGTTTATTAGGAATAAATCTGGAGTTTACCGCTAATAAACCAATGGCTTATCAGTGACAAACGGAAATAGGCTGATTTCATTTGTTATCCGTACAGCAGGCACGCTATTATAACTGTGCCCGATGCACCCGAAGAGAGAGGTTTACTCTGCCGCCCGAAGAATAAAGGTGGTAGCGCCGATAGTTACGATAGCCCCGTCTTCGATACGAACGCGGTCTTTATCGCCCAGAATTTCATTATTAAGGAAAGTCCCCGTGAGGCTGGGGGCGTCGCGCAGCGTATAAACAAGCTTTCCCTGCTTATCGCGCTTCACGTTGATAATGCAGTGAGTACGGTCCATGCTCATATCCGAAGTCTCTATCGGAGCATCGACGACCGTTCCTACGCAACGGCGGCCTATTCTGTTATCTCCCTCCCGCAACGGCAGCACCTGCTTGAAGCCGAACACGTTCTCGATAACCGTAATACTTCCGAAAGCTTCCTTATATTCCGCCTCGTCCGGATTTTCTTCCTTCTGCGGAGCTTTCATCTTCGTCTTGCCCAGGCGAATGCTGAACTGCTTCTTGCAGTTTTCGCAAACAAATACCAAAGACTGACCTTCGGTGTACTTCGTTTCATCGAAAGTAAGGTAGTTTTCGCATTTGGGGCAACGGATACGCTTCATCGGATTAATGGTTAGTTGATATAATAGACTGCTTATGATTTGTTACGGGGAAGAAAATCATTTCTTCAAAACCCATGCGTTCCGGAATGCTTCATCCCGGCGAATCTCTCCCAAGGCGCGGTATGCTTCTTGCTGCGTGGCGCACGACCGGATACTGACACGCATCTTGCCGTCGCCTATAATTGCCTTGGCGCCTATAAAGCCTTTGGCAACCAATTGTTGCGCCATGGCATCGGCATCTCTTTCGGTTCCCACGCTGGCTATGATAATGTGATAAGACGCCTTTGCGGGTTGAACGGCAGGGGCAGGGGCGGCGACCGGTGTTCCGGGCTGCACGGCGGCTACGGCAGGTTGCCGGCGGACTTTGACTTCTTTCACGGCAACGGGAGCCACGGTTTTCTTACCCGGAGCTACGGATGTTTTCGTCTGTGAAGCGGCGGCTTTCTTGCCTGCGGACTGCGGATGAACGGTTATCGGCGTGATAGCCAGCGACTGCGCTCCTATTTTCTCGAACAAGTCGTCGGGAAGCAATCGGGCGTAGTTGGCTTCCACCACCTCGGTATTCTCTATCGGGGTGGAAAGGAAAAAGAACAGCGCCACAATAGCAATCATGGCAACGGCATTCGCCAGGCGGGAAGGGTTGAAACCTATTTCGAACCTGCGCTTCTTCTCCTCGCGTACAGCGGGTACGAAGGGAATTGTCTTGCCCTGGTAGGGTTTGCGCACCACGGTCAGCTCCTGCATCTCGAAACTGTCCAGCCCGTACAGGGAAGGGGTAACGACCTTATCATCGTAGGGTACGAACTCGTAGGTGTCGCGAATGGAATAGCGCAACTCGCCGATATTCGGCAAATCGGCTTTGCCGTTCTCATGGAGGAGGGACAGCAGTTCTTTTACCGATTTGTCCACAATCCTGGTGGCATCGGGAAAGTCCGTGCCGTACACAGCCATATACGATTGTACCAGCAACCCGTCGTTCATCTTCAATTGCGGATTGAAGCCGACGATACGGGCAGGCGGCAGGAACGTGTTTTCTCCCTCCACTCTCATTGCCGGCGTGTAGTGGGCTACGAATCCGCCCAAACCCGGAACAATGACACAATCATTTTCCAGTAACAGTACTTCTATATGCTGCGCTAATTCAATCATGTTGCAAAAGTAGCGGTTTTATCGGAAATACGCCACTTCCGGGCGGCTTTTCTTATTAACAATTTATAAACACGGCGAACTTTGCAAACTCCTTTTCCGGGTATGGCCTATATATTAGATTTTTTTCCTACTTTTGCACCGTTTTCTACGGCTCTTGCCGGACAAGACGATAAACTATATTATATATTTTGAAATGAACACAAATAACTATCAGTACTTAACCAGATACAGACTATCTATCATGCGTATTCCTATCTGTTTATTAATCTTTTTGTTTGCAGGAAGCAATATTGCCACAGCGCAGGTTTCTTCTTTCGTCGAATACGGGGCTACCGTGCATACGGGCGATAACACCCCGCTATGGCAAGTAAGCAACCAGCAGGGGCTCGGCTCTATCTATAACAATACTTATATACGGGGTGGAGTCGGCTACAAGCATAAGTTGGGCAAGTGGAGGTTCGAGGAAAAGCTGGATGTAGTGGCGTCCGTCGGAACGAGCTTTAAAGGCGATAAGGACATGTTTATCCAGCAGGCATATATAGATGCGCGTTACAAATGGCTGGGGCTTTTTGCCGGAAGCCGCGAGAAAGGTGCGCCATTGCTCAACAACACCTTGAGCAGCGGCGACATGACGTGGTCGGGCAATGCGCGTCCCATTCCCCAAATCATGGCAGGCATTCCGGAATATCTCTATATACTGCCGCGGCTGGCTATAAAGGGCGAGATTTCCTACGGCTGGTTTACGGACAACGACTACCAGGAACGTAAAGTAGGGGCGGGATACTGGTACACGAAGGATATCAAGTACCACCACAAAGAGGGTTTTATCCGTGTCGGGGTTCCTAACGGGAAGTGGCAGTTGGATATAGGCATGACTCTCGACACCCAGTTCGGCGGAAAAATGATTGAAGCGGACGGTAAAGTGACCGACTTGGGGAACACGCTGAAAGATTATTTCAGGGTATTTATCCCCGGCGCCGGAGACGAAGACCAACCCGCGAACGACAAGAATTTCTATCAGGGAAATTTCCTGGGCAGCGAGCAGATAAGGCTTACCCACCGTGCCGAGAAATTCTCTATCAGCGCCTACCTGTGCAACCATTTCGACGATTTCTCCGCCATGGGCAAGCAGAACGGCTGGGACGGTTTGTGGGGTATTGAAATGAACTTCAAGGACTTCAAGCCTATCGATGCGGTAGTTTTCGAATATCTGCAAACCACCAATATGAGCGGTCCGCTGCACGGTATGCACGAACCGGATGAAGGCCCCGTACACAAGACGGGCGGCTCCGACAATTATTACAATAACGGGCTTTACCCGGGGTGGGCGCATTGGGGAATGATGATAGCCAACCCGCTGATTGCCTCGCCTATCTATAATAAGGACGGCGACATGACTTTCAAATACAACCGTATAAAAGCGCTGCACATCGGCTGGAGCGGACAGATAAACCCGGAATGGGGCTATGTTGCCAAAATGAGCCATAACAGGACATGGGGAACTCCCAGTGTGCCTACGCTGGATATTTTAGAGAACTTTTCGGCATATGCCTCATTCTCTTATTCTCCCGAAAGGTGGAAAGGGTGGCATTTCAACGCTTCGCTCGCCTTGGATATGGGAGATATATACGGGGATAATTTCGGATTTCAACTGAAAATACATAAATCATTCTAAAGCAATGAACTACATACAGACAGAAATCGACGGCGTGTGGATTATCGAACCGAAGGTGTTCAACGATGCACGCGGTTATTTTATGGAAGCATTCAAAGAGGAGGAGTTCCGTGCCAATATCGGCGATGTACATTTCGTCCAGGATAATGAGTCGAAATCTTCTTTCGGTGTATTGCGCGGGCTGCATTACCAGAAGGGCGAATACAGCCAGGCTAAACTGGTGCGTGTCATAAAGGGCAAGGTATTGGACGTTGCAGTCGATTTACGCTGTTCTTCCCCTACATTCGGCAAGTACGTCAGTGTAGAGTTGAGCGAGGACAACAAACGCCAGTTCTTCATTCCCCGCGGTTTTGCCCACGGTTTCCTGGTATTGAGCGAGGAGGCAGTTTTTACTTATAAGGTAGACAACGGATATGCACCGCAGGCGGAGGCATCTATCCGTTTCGACGACGAAACGATAGGCATCGGCTGGCCGGTTGCGGGGGCGCAGCTATTGTTATCGGAAAAGGACGGACATGCCGTATCGTTCAAAGATGCGGAATATTTTGAGTAAGGTATGAAAATTGCTATTGTCGGTACAGGGTACGTCGGTTTGGTAACCGGTACTTGTTTTGCAGAAATCGGTGTCAACGTTATCTGCGTGGATACGAACAGCGAAAAGATAGAAGCGCTGAAACAGGGTGTCATTCCAATCTACGAAAACGGGCTGGAGGAAATGGTGAACCGGAATGCCAAGGCGGGACGCCTGCAGTTCACCACTTCTCTGGAAAGCTGCCTGAACGAGGTGGATGTTATTTTCAGCGCCGTAGGCACTCCTCCCGATGAGGACGGCAGTGCGGATTTGAGTTATGTGCTCGAAGTGGCGCGTACTATCGGCCGCAATATGGAGAAGTATGTGCTGGTAGTAACCAAGAGTACCGTCCCGGTAGGTACTGCCCGGAAAGTGCGGGCGGCTATCCAGGAGGAGCTGGACAAGCGGGGAGTGGAGATAGAGTTCGATGTTGCCTCCAACCCGGAGTTCCTGAAAGAGGGCAACGCTATCAGCGACTTTATGAGCCCCGACCGTGTAGTGGTGGGGGTAGAGTCCGAACGTGCGCAGAAATTGATGAGCAAACTTTATAAGCCGTTCCTGCTGAATAATTTCCGGGTTATCTTCATGGATATCCCTTCTGCCGAAATGACGAAGTATGCGGCTAACTCCATGCTCGCCACCCGTATCAGCTTTATGAACGACATTGCCAATTTGTGCGAACTGGTAGGCGCCGACGTTAACATGGTGCGCAGCGGTATCGGTTCGGACACGCGCATCGGCCGCAAATTCCTGTATCCGGGAATCGGGTACGGGGGCTCGTGCTTCCCGAAGGATGTAAAGGCGCTGATTAAGACTGCCGAGCAGAATGGCTACCGGATGCGTGTACTCCGTGCGGTGGAGGAGGTGAACGAGAACCAGAAAGGTATCTTGTTCGAAAAGCTGCAACGGCACTTCAACGGCGATTTGCGCGGCAAGACCATTGCTTTATGGGGATTGGCATTCAAACCGGAAACGGACGACATGCGCGAGGCGCCTTCTTTAATCCTGATTAACAAGCTGCTCAACGCAGGCTGCAATGTACGGGCATACGACCCGGCGGCTATGGCGGAATGCCGCCGCAGGATAGGCGACAGCGTTTGCTACGCCACCGATATGTACGATGCCGCACTCGACGCGGACGCTCTGATGCTGGTAACGGAATGGAAAGAGTTCCGCCTGCCGTCGTGGGCGGTCATTAAAAAGGCGATGAGAATTCCGGTGTTACTGGACGGCCGCAATATCTATGAAAAGAAGGAAATAGAAGAGCTCGGGTTTACCTATTATTGCATAGGTAAATAAAGGAAGGAGATAAACATGAAAAAACAACTCTTGACGGAGTTATTTTGCGTCATAGTGTTGACTGCATGCGGTACTGGTAAAGAGCGGAGAAACGCCGTGGAGGACTTTACGGCGAAGGCTCTGCTTCAAGGTATCTGGATAGACGATGAAACGGAACTGCCGATGATGCGTATAGAGGGGGATACCATATACCATGCCAATCCTCAGAACGCGCCTGTAACGTTCAGGGTTTTACGGGACACGATGTATGTGTACGGCAATAATACCGCAGCTTATAAAATAGACAGGCAGACGGAGTACAGTTTCTGGTTTCATTCATTGTATGCGGATGAGGTTGTAAAGCTGCATAAATCGGAAAGCCCCGAAGATGTGCTCGTCTTTGACAATAAGGAAGTGGAGGTTATACCAACCACTACGGAAGTGGTGAAAAAGGATAGCGTGGTGATGTACGAGGGTACGCGTTACCGGGGGTATGTCTACATCAATCCTTCTAAAATGAAGGTGGTACGCTCGTCTTACTCGGAAGGGGGTATCAGCGTGGATAATGTTTACTACGACAATGTGATACATATCTGCGTATATCAGGGCAGGCGGATGTTGTACGGCAAGGATGTTACCAAGAAAATGTTTGCCGATGTCTTTCCCGAAGAGGTGCTGAGCCAGATGATTCTCGCCGACATGGAGTTTATGGAAGTGAACGGGGAAGGTTATTTGTACCGTGCGGTTTTACGTGTGCCGGAAAGTTCCGTTTCCAGCCTGGTAGATATTACAATCGGATTCGATAACCGGATGAACATAAAAAAAGCGGAGTAACCCTCCGCTTTTTTTATTCTTGTTTCGCCGGCCGGGAAGATTGTTTGCCTTCCCTCCGCTTATTGCCGTTACGGGCATTCTTACCGTTTCCGTTGCCGCCGCCGTTTTTGCGTCCGCCGCTTTTGTAGCCGCGTTTGCGCCCTTCACCGGAGCGCGGCTTGTATTCGGGGGCTTCACCCAGTGCTTCCGGTACGGGTATCTTATAGATGTCTTTCTCCAGGAAGTTTTCTATGGTCTTGAAGTTCGTCTGCTCTTTCTCGTTGACAAAGGTCAGGGCTACTCCGTCGTTATTGGCGCGTGCCGTACGTCCGATGCGGTGTACATAATCTTCGCTGTCGTGCGGTACATCATAATTGATAACCAGGCGGATATCGTCTATATCGATGCCGCGTGCCACGATATCGGTAGCCACCAGGATATTGATACGTCCTGCCTTGAACTCATACATCACTTCCTCGCGCTGTGCCTGCTCGAGGTCCGAGTGCATCTCGCCGACGTTCAGCTTCATCTGCTTCAATGCCTTGGCAACTTCTTTTACTTTCAGCTTGGAAGAGGCGAAAACGATGACGCGCTCGGGGGTCTGTTCGGAGAAAAGGTCGCGGATGATGCCTAACTTCTGGTTTTCATAACAGATATAGGCTGCCTGCACGATTTTCTCGGCCGGCTTGGAAACTGCGAGTTTCACCTCTGCCGGGTTATTCAGGATAGTTTTCGCCAACTGCTGGATTTTGGCCGGCATCGTGGCGGAAAACATGATAGTCTGGCGCTCTTTGGGCAGGAATTTTACAATCTGCATAATGTCGTCATAGAATCCCATATCCAGCATGCGGTCTGCTTCGTCCAGGATGAAGTAAGAGACGCGGGACAAATCTACGTATCCCAGGCTGAGGTGGGCTATCAGGCGTCCCGGAGTGGCGATTACGACATCCGCACCCAGCGTCAATCCTCTTTTCTGCTGTTCGAACAGTATTCCGTCATTACCGCCGTACACGGCTACGCTGCTGACCGGCATGAAATAGGAGAAACCTTCCATTTGCTGGTCTATCTGTTGCGCCAGCTCCCGTGTAGGCGCCATTACTATACAATTGATAGAATCTTCGGGATGCCCGCCTTCCGAGAGTTTGTTCAGTATGGGCAGCAGGTACGCCGCGGTTTTTCCGGTTCCGGTTTGTGCGACAGCTATCAAATCGCGCCCTTCGAGTATGACAGGTATTGATTTTTCCTGTATAGGGGTACATTCTTCGAAACGCATTGCATCCAGTGCTTCAAGCACGTTGTCATTTAAATTTAGTTCAGAAAACTTCATGTATTCTTTTATTTGCCGACAAAGATAATGCAAACCGGAAGCAGAACAAAATAAGCTTGCTTAAAAAATAAGCTCCCATGGCAATTAATTGCCGCAGGAGCTTACAATCTTATCGTATAGGCTTATATTTAACGCGGAATATCGATGTATGAGTCCTTGAATCCCAGAAAATAGAGCACGCCGTCCAGCCCGATAGTGTTGATAGACTGCTTGGCATTCGCCACTACTTTGGGTTTGGCATGAAAGGCAATGCCCAGACCGGCTATCCCTAACATCGGCAGGTCGTTGGCGCCGTCGCCTACGGCAATGGTCTGGGCGATATCTACTTTCTCGACCTGTGCTATCAGGCGCAGCAGCTCTGCTTTCCGCTTACCGTCGACCACATCACCGAGGTAGCGCCCGGTCAGCTTGCCGTTTTCTATTTCCAGCTCATTGGCATATACGTAATCGATACCGTATTTCTGCTGGAGATAACGCCCGAAGTAGGTGAAGCCGCCCGAAAGAATGGCAATCTTATAGCCGTATTTCTTCAGGACGTACATCAGGCGGTCTACGCCTTCCGTAATGGGCAGGTTCTCGGCAATCTCCTGCATGACGGATTCGTCCAGGCCTTTCAGCAATGCCACCCGTTCGCGGAAGCTTTCCGTAAAGTCTATCTCTCCACGCATGGCGCGTTCCGTAATGGCTTTTACCTGCTCGCCGACGCCTGCACGCAATGCCAGTTCGTCGATAACCTCGGTCTCTATCAGCGTAGAGTCCATATCAAAACAGATAAGGCGGCGCATGCGGCGGTACATATTGTCCAACTGGAAAGAGAAGTCCATTTCCAGCTCGCTCGCCAACTGCATCAGTTGTTCTTGCATGGCGATGCGGTCTTTGGGAGTGCCGCGCACGGAGAACTCGATGCAGGCGCGTGTCTTTGCATCGCACTCGTCCAGCGGGATACGTCCCGTAAGTCGCTTGATAGCATCGATATTCATGCCTTGTTCCGCCAGGATACGGGTTACCGCAGAAATCTGGCGGGCAGACAACTTGCGTCCCAGCAGTGTAAGGATATAGCGGTTTTTGCCCTGCATGCTCACCCAGTCTTCATATTCTTTCGCCGTAATGGGATAGAAGCGGATAGTCACGCCCAGCGACGATGCCTTGAAAAGCAGCTCTTTCATTATAAAGCCGGAATGCTGCTCCTCCGTCTTGCATAGGATACCCAGCGACAGGGTGTTATGAATGTCGGCTTGCCCGATGTCGAGGATAGTGGCATCGTACTTGGCAAGGATTTCAGTAACCGAGGCCGTCAGTCCCGGACGGTCTTCCCCTGTTACGCGGATAAGGATAAGTTCTGTACTCAATGGTTGCATAAGTTGTCTATTAATAGGATAACAGCTACAAAAGTAAGGAAAATTCCCGCCTTTTATGCTAAATAACATAAAAAAGTGCACTAAAAAAGTGAGAAAATTGCTTGTTTATTTGGAAGTTACTTTAAGAAATACTTACCTTTGCACCCGATTTCAGAATTAAAGGCTTTGAGTATCAGTGAATTCCTTTCACTGCAAGGCCTGAGAAGATGACGTTCCGGGAGGAAATCACTGCCAAAAAGGACAGTCCCGGATAGTATTAACCAAAATCGTGTTACATGAGATATGTAAAATGGATTTTTGTTGTATTACTAATTGGTTCCTTGACTTCTTTTGTAGAAAAAGACAAACCGACCGGCGGTTTGAATGTGGGTGACATAGCCCCGGACTTCAAAATCCAATCTATGTCTGCCGGGCAACCGTTAACGGAACTTTCGGACATGAAAGGCAGTTATGTGTTGCTTAGCTTTTGGGCAAGTTACGACGCGCACTCCCGGATGCAAAACGCAAGTTTAAGCAATGTGCTCCGTTCAGCTTCCCGTAATGATAATGTGGAAATGGTTTCCGTTTCGTTCGATGAGTATCAGTCAATCTTTAAGGAAACCGTTCGTAAGGACCGAATAGTTACGCCCACCTGTTTCGTGGAAACTAAAGGCGAGTCCTCCGGCTTATTCAAGAAGTATCGTTTAGGCCGCGGATTTACTAACTATTTATTAGATGAAAATGGTGTGATTATTGCCAAGAACATCTCTGCTGCTGAGCTTTCAGCTTACTTGAATTAAGCGCTTCGATGCCACTGTGCCGCGAAGGGATTAAAGAACCTGTAAGAAGAAAGCGGGACTTCTTCCGACACAGGCGGTTTACCTGCCTGCAAGAAAGAGGAACAAAACAAAAGAGGAAATGAATACAACAAAAAAGCCCTCCCGCACTTGTGGAAACACAAGAGCGGGAGGGCTTCTTATTTTTTATACTTGTCTGCTTTCGGAAAGTTGCTTTCCGAAAGCCTATTTCGGTGCTTTCTTGTACAGGTAGAATGCTATGAATGCATAAAGCAGGTTCGGTATCCATACTGCGATAAAGGGCGGTACGTTTCCATTCACGGCAAACGTGGAGGCAATCGTCTGGAACAGGATGTACGAGAAGCTCAGGGCAAGACCGATACCCAGGTGCAGCCCCATACCGCCTTTCGTCTTTTTCGAAGAGAGCGACACGCCGATTAGTGTCAGGATGAACGAGGCGAAGGACATGGCAATGCGTTTGTGGTATTCTATCTCGAATTCCTTGATATTGGCGAAGCCGCGTTGCCGCTGCCTGTCTATATACTCGCTTAGCTGAGGGCTGGTAAGCATTTCCTGCTGATTTTTCATTATAAGGAAATCGGCAGGCTCCATAAAGAGGACGGTATCTATTTTTTCTCCTTTCACGATACTTTCACGCATGCCGTCCATTTCGCGAATCATATAGTCCTTCACCGTCCATTTATGCACGGATGCCGTATCGTACGTAATGCTGCGGGCAGTCAGGTGAGATACCAGTTGCTTGTCCTTGAACTTGTCCAGCGAGAAACGGTAACCAGTCTTGCTATAATCCTCAAACCGTTCGATATAGGCAATCACCCCTGAATCGACCTCCAACTGGATATTACGGGCTGTGGTAGACTTACGGGGCTTGTAGTATTTGTCTTCGAAGTTAAGGCGCGTTACGCTGCCTTTGGGAATGACGTACGAGCCGAGGCAGAATGTAACCACCGCGATAATAGCCGCCGACACCATATAGGGACGTAACATGCGCTTAAAGCTCATTCCCGTAGAGAACATCGCGATAATCTCCGAGTTCTCCGCCAGCTTGGAAGTGAAAAAGATTACTGCGATAAAGACGAACAGCGGGCTGAACAGATTGGCAAAGTAGGGGATGAAGTTCATGTAGTAATCGAAGATAATGGCTCTCCAAGGAGCTTCATGGGACATGAAGCGGTCCATTTTCTCATTAAAGTCGAATACCACGGCGATAGAGATAATCAGGGCTATGGCAAACACGTACGTCCCCAGGAACTTCTTGATGATGTACCAGTCCAGCCGCTTGAGGAACTTGTCTTTTCCGACAGGCAGTTTTATATCTTTCAGTATCTTCCAGTCAATCTTTCTCATAATCTTGTCGATACGCGTTGTACCATCATCGGCTTCCAGGTAGAGAAGTCTCCGGCAATGATATGCTTGCGGGCTTCACCGGCAAGCCAGAGGTAAAACGCCAAATTATGAATGGAAGCTATCTGCATCGCCAGCAATTCCTGCGCGTGGAACAAATGGCGCAGGTAGGCTTTACTATACAATGTATCCACGTAAGACGCACCGTCCGCCTCAATAGGAGAGAAGTCGGTTTCCCACTTCTTGTTGCGCATGTTGATGATGCCGTCTTTGGTGAACAGCATGCCGTTGCGCCCGTTGCGCGTAGGCATCACGCAGTCGAACATATCGACTCCGCGTTCGATGCCTTCGAGGATGTTCACGGGTGTGCCCACCCCCATTAGATAGCGGGGCTTGTCTTTCGGCAGGATTTCGTTTACCAGCTCTATCATCTCGTACATCTTCTCCGTAGGTTCGCCCACCGCCAGGCCGCCGATAGCATTTCCTTCTGCTCCCTTGGAGGCGATGAACTCTGCCGACTGCTTGCGGAGGTCGGGGTAGACGCATCCCTGTACGATAGGGAAAAGCGCCTGGTGATAACCGTACTTAGGCTCCGTTTCATTGAACCGCGTAATACAACGGTCTAACCAGCGGTGCGTCATCTCCATTGATTTTTTGGCATAAGCGTATTCTGCATCGCCCGGAGTACATTCGTCGAAAGCCATCATGATATCCGCACCGATAGTACGCTCGATATCCATTACCTTCTCCGGAGTGAAAATATGCTTGCTTCCGTCTATATGCGAGCGAAATTCAGCACCTTCCTCGCGCAGTTTGCGGATGCCTGCCAGGGAAAAGACCTGGAAACCGCCGCTGTCGGTCAGCATCGGACGGTCGAAACCGTTGAACTTATGCAGTCCGCCGGCTTTTTCAATGACATCCAGCCCCGGACGCAGATAAAGATGATAGGTGTTACCCAATATAATCTGCGCCTTTATATCTTCTTTCAATTCGGACAGATGTACTCCCTTGACAGTACCCAACGTGCCGACCGGCATAAAGATAGGTGTCTCAATCTGTCCATGGCCGGTCGTTATCAGCCCCGCACGCGCATTTGTCTTGCTATCTGTATACTGTAACTCGAATGTCATTCTTCTTTCTTTTCTTTTTTAACGGACAAATCAATGGCATCAGCTACCTTTTCGTCGGTCAGCGCAATGGCAAACACTTCTTTTACGTCTTTCACATAATGGAAAGTAAGTCCTTTCAGGTAAAGTTCCTGTATCTCCTCGATATTCTTGCGGTTCTCGTCGCTCAGGATGATTTCCTTGATACCGGCACGCTTGGCCGCCAGAATCTTCTCCTTGATACCGCCTACGGGAAGCACCTTTCCGCGGAGCGTGATTTCGCCCGTCATGGCAAGGTTCGCCTTTACCTTCCGCTGCGTCAGTGCGGATGCCAGCGAGGTAGCCATGGTTATACCTGCCGACGGGCCATCTTTCGGAATAGCTCCTTCGGGAACATGGACATGGATGTTCCAGTTGTCGAAAATCTCTTCATCAAGGTTCAGCAACGAAGCATGCGCCTTGATGTATTCCAATGCCAGCATAGCGGACTCTTTCATTACATCGCCCAGGTTTCCGGTCAGCGTCAAGCGACCGCCCTTACCCCGGCTGAGGCTGGTTTCGACAAACAATATCTCGCCGCCCACGGCCGTCCATGCCAGGCCGGTAACTACGCCGGCATACTCATTTCCCTGGTACTTGTCGCGCGTGTATTCCGGAGCTCCCAGGAAATCGTACAAATCACCCGGCTTGATTTCGGTCTTTGCAAAATAGCCGTCCGTGGCATATTGGCGCGCCGATTTGCGGAGTATCTTTCCAATCTTCTTTTCCAGCTCGCGCACACCGCTCTCGCGGGTGTACGACTCGATGATTGCTTCCAGCGTATTCTTGGGAATCTTAATGTCGTTCTTCTTCATCCCGTTCGCTTCCAATTCCTTGGGAACCAGGTGGCGGCGGGCAATCTCTATCTTCTCCTCCGTGATGTAACCGCTTACCTCAATCAGCTCCATACGGTCGAGCAGCGGTCCGGGAATGGTATTCAGGTTGTTGGCGGTAGCTATGAACATAACTTTCGACAAGTCGTAATCCACATCCAGGAAATTATCGTGGAACGTAGTGTTCTGCTCCGGGTCGAGGACTTCGAGCAGGGCAGAGGAGGGGTCGCCCTGACGGTCGGCACTCACCTTGTCTATCTCGTCCAATATGAATACAGGGTTGGAAGAACCCGCTTTAATCAGGCTCTTGATAATGCGTCCCGGCATCGCTCCGATATAGGTCTTGCGGTGTCCGCGTATCTCGGCTTCATCGTGCACGCCTCCCAATGACATACGGATGTATTTCCGTTTCAGAGCGGCGGCAATAGAACGCCCCAACGAGGTTTTACCCACACCCGGAGGGCCGTACAGGCAGATGATAGGCGACTTCATGTCTCCCTTCAACTTCAATACGGCAAGATGTTCCAGTATGCGTTCCTTTACTTTTTCCAAACCGTAATGGTCTTTATTCAACGTTTTTTCGGCGTTGGTCAAGTTCAAGTTGTCTGCTGTATAGATACCCCACGGCAGGCTCAGCATGGTTTGCAGGTAATTCAACTGCACGCTGTAATCGGGCGATTGCGGATGCATGCGCTCCAGCTTGTCCACCTCTTTCAGAAAAGCGGTTTTTACTTCCTCGTTCCATTTAACGGTTTCCGCTTTCTTCCGCATTTCTTCTATTTCCTGCTCCTGGCTGCCACCGCCCAGTTCGTCCTGGATAGTCTTAATCTGCTGTTGCAAGAAGTATTCGCGCTGCTGCTGGTCGATGTCCTCGCGGGCACGCATCTGAATGGACTCCTTGATTTCAGCAAGCTGGACTTCACGGTTCAGTATCTCGAGCAGGCGATAGGTGCGGGCACGCAACGCATCGATGCGGAGCAGTTCTATCTTTTCATCTTTTTTCAACGGCAGGTTGGTGCAGATAAAGTCCACCAGGAACATCGGGTTGCTTATGTTCTTGATAGCGAATGCGGAATCCTGCGGAAACATGTCCGACGACTTGATATAGCGCACGGTCAAATCCTTGCACGCTTCTACCAACGCCTGGAATTCTTTATCGTCCTTGGCGGGGATTTCCTCGTTAAGAGTGGTGATACGACCTTTCAGGTAGGGGGCTACTTCCGTTATTTCTTTCAGCTCTACCCGTTTGGAACCTTGCAGGATTACGGTAGTTGTCTGGTCGGGCATTTCCAACACACGGACTATCTTGGCGATTGTACCGATTGTATGCAAATCCTCGAGCAAAGGGATTTCCGTGTCGGCTATTTTCTGGCATACCACAGCTATGTATGTACCTTTCTTCTCTGCTTCGCGTACCAATCTCAGGGAGGACTTTCTTCCTACGGACACTGGCATAAACACACCCGGAAATAAAACCATGTTCCGAAGAGGTAATACCGGCAGGATTTCATCGACCTCAATGTCCATCAATTGTTCTTCATTCCCCTCAAAATCAGCAATTACAGAAAACGCATTCTCATTCCTATCTTCGATATCACTAAAATTATTTCTTTTCTTCATTTCATTCTTTTTAGTTTATGTCATATTGGCAGGTCAATAAGGCGCCTGCAAAGTTAGCTATTTCTTCTATTAAATGGATGTTCCTTTCTTTAAAAAGACAAAAACGATGCCAAAATTGCCGCTATTTTGCCGGCTTTGATTATTTTTGAGCCCGGTTAACAAAAACAAATATGCCTAATCCTTATTTTCAGTTCAAACAATTTACCGTCCGGCACGACAAATGCGCCATGAAAGTGGGTACGGACGGAGTATTGCTGGGGGCATGGGCTCCGGTGCAGAACGTTAAACGGGTACTGGATGTAGGAGCCGGTACCGGGTTGATATCCTTACAGTTAGCACAGCGTATCCCGGACGCGCTGATTACCTCTGTCGAAATAGATTCGGAGGCGGCAGCCCAAGCCGAGGAAAACGTCCGGTCTGCGCCCTGGAGCGAACGGATAAAAGTAGTATGCTGCGACTTCCGCGATTACCGCCCGGAAGAGCGGTTCGACCTTATCGTTTCGAATCCGCCTTATTTCGTCGATGCCCTGAAATGCCCGGACAACCAGCGCTGTACGGCACGACATACGAGCGACTTGAATTACGAGCTGCTGTTGGGACATTCGGCGCATTTACTGGTCGGGGAAGGGAGTATAAGCATTATCATTCCGTCGGAGGTGGAAAGCATGGTTATCGATACAGCATGGAAATACAAGCTGTATCCTTATCGCCGCCTGCGTGTCTTTACCAAGCCCGGCAAACCTTGCCGACGCGTATTATTGGCTTTCGGCCGCCGGGATGTGCCGTGCGCCGAGGACAGTCTTTATATAGAAGGAGAGGAGCACGGACAATACACTCCGGAGTATATTTCCCTGACCAGGGACTTTTATTTGAAAATGTAAACGGCATGCACTCGTTTTACAGGACGGAATTATTTATCCCGTGAGACAAATATTTTCGTCTTACAGGACGATTTTATTTGCCTCACGGGACGAAGTTGTCCGTCTTACGGGATAAATTCGGGACATTCAGTAAATAATATAAAATCAGCCAACTAATTCATACACAAAATATTGCGAATTAGCTGGCTTTTTTGTATCTTTAGGTATTCCCCCGCAAATAAGGTTTGAAGGCCAAAACGGGGGAAATTCCCCGACTAAGATATGGCTAAGATACAAAATATTTCCGAAATTCACCCAACTTTGGGCTTCACAGAATTTGATGTTCTGGAAAAATACCGCAAAAGTTTTAATGAGAGTGAGCTTGGCAGGCTTCACTCAGTGTTCCCGTTTGAACG
>NZ_KB894164.1 GCF_000374365.1 Bacteroides gallinarum DSM 18171 = JCM 13658 | reverse complement strand
ATTACAGAAAAAGAACGGGATTACAGAAAAAGAACGGGATTACAGAAAAAGAACGGGATTACAGAAAAAGAACGGGATTACAGAAAAAGAACGGGGCTGCGCCTTAGTTAAGACGCAGCCCCGAATCTTTTGTTTATAAGTTTACAACAATTACCAGAACCTGTTACGTGCAGGGTTATACTCAAACCCTACCATTTTCAGTGTCCGGACAATTTCATCTCTTTCTACGTTCATATCCTCACAAAGTGCATCGAGTGAAGGATAGAAATCACGCAATTTCATGTTGATGAAGCTATACAGCATCATCGGTTCCTCAGGTAATTTCATAGTCACAATCTTGTTTAAATTAAAACTAATACCGGGTGCAAAAATACAATAAAAAATAATATGAAGGAGCATTATCCTTTTAAATCTGCAAGTTATCCATGCAAACGATTGAAAAGAGGGGTGTTACGACAGCAGGCATATCCGCCTTGCCCGGTGTTTTCCCGCCCCTGCTCCCCTACCGTACCTGCACTGGAAGAATCAGTTAAAATGTTGCGGGTTTCTCCGGCTTACGATAACATAGATGATAACCGGTGCTCCGATAACCGGAGTAACTGCATTCAGGGGGATAATACCTGCTTCGCCGGGCAGGACGCAAATCAAATTGCACAGCAGCGCCACCGCCCCGCCGCTCAAAATAGTTACGGGCAACAGCGAGTTGTGGTTGGCAGTCCTCAATATCATACGGGCTACGTGGGGCACGGCAAGCCCGATAAATGCAACCGGTCCGCAGAAAGCGGTGGTTACCGCTGTCAGCAACCCCGTGATAACCAAGAGCCAGTTGCGCACACGGCGTATATCTACCCCCAGGTTTTCGGCATAACGTTCGCCCAGCAACAATGCGTTCAAGGGTTTTACCAATAGCAAAGAGCCTGCCAATCCCGCAAGGGTTACTGTTGCAAATGCCGGCATCTGCTGGAGGGAGACGCCTCCAAAATTGCCCAACCCCCATATCATATAAGACTGTACTCCTTCTGCCGTAGCGAAGAAATTCAGCAGAGCAATCGCAGACGATGCGATGTAGCCTATCATGATGCCCGTTATCAGCAGCATAACATTGCTTTTCAACAGTGTGGAGAAGAAAAGAATAAGCCCCATTATCGACATGGCTCCCACAAATGCACCCGCCAATACGGAAAAGAAACCGGAGAGGCTGAAAGTACCTGCCGTTATGCTTCCGCCGAACAGCAGCATTACCAATGCCACTCCCAGGCTCGCACCGGAATTTATGCCCAGGATAGACGGGCCTGCCAACGGGTTCTTAAACGCTGTTTGCAGCATCAGCCCGCACACCGCCAGCGCGCTCCCGCAAAGCAGTGCCGTCAGCGCCTGGGGTAACCGGGACTCCCATACGATAAAGCTCCAGCTTGCCTTTTCTCCCTCACCTCCTGTAAGGATATGGAAAACTTGGGGTACGGGGATAGCCACCGACCCTACCAGCAGATTGGCCATGAACAGCAATACGATTGCTATTCCCAATCCGGAACCGTATTTCCACCCTTTACTCATTCAACTTGCAAAAATAGCGCAAACCGCCTAAATCTCCTATTTCAGGATGTAGAATCTGTATCAAATCCGCCAACAGATAGTCCGGACGGAAAGGCGTTTCCTCATAGAAGGGTACTTTCGCCGTATTGCATCCATAGATATTCCGTGTCTTGAATGCTTTAAAGCCCGTATAGCCGGTATAATCGGCAGCCAAATCGGAGTAGGTCATGTCCCGGTCGCGATTGTACTTGATAGTCCATACATCGGCATCGCCGGCCTTATCAAAAACGGTTTCAAAAGACAGGGGAATGGAACCGCTATGCCTATCCTCCGCAAAGACGTACCGCCCGCAGGCATCGCCGAACAGGCGCCCCGTCGTGCTGCGACCGCCCGGCACGTACCATGCAGAGCCGCTTTTCAGCTCGCTGACGATAGACAGGGATACGGACGAAAGCGCCGCGCGTCTTTTGAGCTGCCCGTAGCAGCTGTCTACTTCGGCAAAGAGGCTATCGGCACGGGAAGCTGCTCCGAACAGCAGTCCATAGAAACGCATCCATTCGGCACGCCCCAATGCGGAAGTTTCCATATAATCGGCACATTCTATAATGGGAATATCCAGTTTTTCGATGCGTCCGTAGCCTCCGCTGTTCTCAAAGGGAGAAAGCAGGATAGCGTCGGGATGCAAATCGATAATTTTCTCCATATCGGGATTCATGCCCGAACCGCAGTCTGCAATAACTCCCCTGCGGCATCCTTCCTGTACGCCCGGCAGCTTGATATATTTCAAGTCGCATACACCGCCGATGCTGCCTGCAACTCCTAACTTATCCATAAGGCTACAATGGACAGACGAGTAGACCACGGCTTTCCGAAGGGGCGTACGTACAACAGTGCCTGCCGGCAGGTGCGCAGGCAACGGCCGGGATGCCGGCACTAATACATAAGTGTGCAATGTTTTCAGGGTATCCCAGGGGTTGCGCAGGGTGACAACGGTATAATCGGGGTAAGCCACCAATGCGAGGTTATCGGCATAACGCAGGGAAATGGTGTCACCGCAGTCCGGTAGCACCGTTTCCTGTTTCCCTCCCCGGCAAGCGGAAAGGACAAAAAGCAGAGAGCAGCATAACAGGGAAAGCCTCATAGCAATCTACTTAATTGAGAAATGTCATGTAGACAGCGCCTACACCTACATCGTATTTTTTCACGAATGTGCCGTCGGACGAATATTCATTTACATATCCGGGCGTGTTATAGGATGCAAAACCTCCTACCAGGTTGTAGGAAGTGATGAAGATGTTCCCCTTCGAATCGACGGCAATGCCTGCCGGCGAATCGACAGGAACGGATACGAAGTTCTCTTTTTCCACAGCACCCGTCAGTGTATTATATACGGTATATTTTACGGCATCGGCTCCTGCATAAGCGTCATAGACCGTATACAGCGAGTTCGCCTGCGCTACCATGAAAGAGGCGGAAATTCCCAGGTCTTCAGCCTCATCTCCGCTATTTATCCGCCATATGGAGGCGGCAACGTTAGCATAATTGCCCGTGCACAATACAAGGATATTTCCGGAAGCGTCTGCAGCGACTTTGGTAGGGTTCATTCCTACGGCTATCTTAGCTTCTTCCTCGAATGAGGACAGGGAGACCTTCGATACGCTCTTTCCATTGGCATAATCTGCCTCGTAGTTCAAGCCGTCCGAGTTGGCAACATACAGGAAGTTATTGGTAATCGCCATTTCTTCCGGATTGGGGCCTACCTTTACGGTTTTATCTATCCGGTTCGTTTCCGGATTTATACGGGACACATGGCCGGAGTACATGGAAACATAAACATATTTTCCGTCGGTTACAATATCGCGCGGCTGGCTGCCTTGCTCTTCATCCGGCTTAATCTGGACAATGCTTACCAGCGTATTCTTGTCTACCACCTCGATTGTATTCGATTCCGATACGGCGATATACAGGTTGTTCCCCAAGACAACGCCGTCCTGAACCGTAGAACCCAGGCTGCGCCCGTTCACACTCTTGAACGCATCATTGGTAACCGTTCCGTTTTTCCTGTCTATAAAGGACAAGGAGCCTTCTATGCTCGAGCCTTGATTTCCCGCATTAAATACAAAGACGCCTTTTTCCGCTGTAACGGGCATACCGCCGTCGGGAGTATCGTCATCATCGCATGCCGCAAAGGCCAAAGGTAAAGCAAGCAAAAATGCCCACATCTTGAATTGTTCTTTCATCTTCATAATCGTCAGTTTTTTATTTTAATTAAATAGATATACTAATCGTCAGTTTATAAGCGCGTCCGGGCATCGGGTAGCTTTTCACGATGCTATATTGTTTGTTGCCGATATTCTGGATATCTCCCCGCAACGAACAGCTTGTTTTCTTCCAACGGAACGAACGGTAAAGAGACACGCCGTATTCCACATAACCTTCCAGCTCGTTCGCCTCGATATTCTGTACGGAGGAGTAACGCTTACCTACTCCCGTAGCATGGAAAGACACATTGACATACGGATTTTCCCAAGCCAATGAAAAAGAACCGGAATGAACCGGGGTATAAGGTATCTGGTCTTTATAATACACGGACGAAGGGTCTGTCTTATCGACCGCATGCTGATAGGTGTACGATGCCGTCGATAAAAGCCGGTGTTTCGCAGCCAGGCGAAAAGCCGCATCTGCATTGGCCTCTACTCCCCAGATATCCACACGGCCTAAATTGACCATAGTCCAGAAAAACATATTATAGGGCATAGCTACGATTTTATTCTTCACATAGTTATAATAGCCGTCCAGCGACAAGTGTACGGCGCTCAGCCACGACGAAGCGGAAGCGTAGCCATACGCTCCTCCCGCATTATACTGGCGCGCCACCTCCGGTTTCAAATCACGGCTGCCCCAGCGGTCGAAATAATTCTCCGTAAATGTAGCGACGCGAAAAATATCCTTATAGGAAGCCCTTATGTAAAAATCCCGTCGTTCCCAGGGTTTCCACGACAGGGAAAGGGAAGGAGACAGACGTTGTGCATCGCCTGCGCTTTCTCCTTTCTTGGCGCCGTTCATATAAATAGAGCCCAGCATCAAGGCGGTAACCGTGATATGCGGCGTACGGTAACGCGCCGTCAATGTTTGCAGAACTGTATGGCGGTAAGGCTTTACCCCCGATGCAGCATTCGTACTCAGGTTGTTAAACGAATAATCGGCAGCATACGAAAAAGCCCATGTATCCAGCGGGGTATAGAGCAATGCAGCAGAGCCATAATACTCGCGCTGGTAATAGATATTGTTCATCTCGCCTCCCGGATACTCCGCCCCTTTATCATGATAATGCGAATAAGCCCAATTGAACTTGCCGTTCACTTGCAAAGAAAGATTATTCTCCCAATACGTCCGGTAATGGAGCTGCGAAAAGAAATTCCGTTCGCTCAGTTCCTCGTGGGATACATCATTGTACAAAATAACCGGGCCGGGCAGTTCGCGGAACGAATCATAGTAGTAAATCTTTCCGTTCAAAACAGAACGGGCGCCGGGACGGGCATAGATGTTCCACTCTCCCCGGTAGTTTTCGAGGTAGTTATTGTTCCGGCGTTCTTCGGAAACATATTTTCCATTGACCAGAGTAAACGGATACAGGTTGTCTGCCCTCATAAAATCACCGGACAAAGACATGGATACCTTGCCCGACAAACGCCCGTCGTAGCGGAGAAACGGGTTTACCATGCCGAAAGAACCAGCTTTTATCCCCGCTTTCAGGTACGAACTCTTTTCGGACAAATCGGGAGGCAGGGTTTGCAAACGGAGCGATGCGGCCGATGCCACCGTACGTGCCGGAAGAAAAATATCATCATTATCGCCGACTGTCAGGGAAAGGGAACCGATATTATCCAAAGAGAAACGCGAAAGGTCAATCTGCCCGCTTTGGCAATCCGTTATAGTAATGCCGTCGTACGCCACAGCAGTATGCTGAGAACCGAGGCTCCGCACGGAAACGGTTTTCATGCCGCCCGCACCGCCGTAATCTTTCACATTCACTCCGGAGAAACGGCGCAGGGCATCGGCAATATCCGTTATCCCCTGCTGCTGTAACTGCCGGTGCGAGAGTATCTGCACCGGTGCCGTACTCGATATCTTCCGTACACGGGCGGCAGCATTGACGGTTACCTCCCCAATCCGGTGCACCTTTCCCGTCACCGTATCCTTCTCCGCCACCTGTGCCGACAGAGAAAGCACATTTACAAGGAAACCGATACAGCCTAACCGTACCTTAGTTCTCCATACCATAAAAGCGCTAAAGATTATCTTTACACTACGCACACTGCCCGCTTTCCTCGAACGGACAATTTTTCGACTTCGTTTTGCAGGTCTTCTGACTTATTCCTGATGTATCGCCTTCCCGTCCTTGCCTGAAGAACAGTGGCACAAGTATAATACATTCACAATAGAATTCACAGCAGCGGGACTGTCCGGGACTTTCACCCGATTCCCTTTTCATCTGTTCCTCCGGATGAAGGATACAGAACAAAACGCCGGCAAAGATAAGAATATATATAAATACTGAAAAGCACTTTACAGCAGTTTCTGCAAAAAAATATTTATTATTCTATAAGGAGCAAAGCCCAATCCTCTCTTGAAGGAAGGTAACCGGTGGAAAGAAAAATAAGCACACATGCAAGAACACGCCGCTCCCATGAAGAACAAAAATCCGGCAGACATCCTGATATCTCCCATACCTGCCAAGGGTGATACGATACCTCCGAAAGCAAAGCCTGTCGCCCCTAAAAGAGCGGAAGCTACTCCGGCATTCCTGCGTTCGCAATCCATAGCCAGCGTATTGGAGGCCGTAAAAGCCATTCCCACCATTGAAAGCAGGCAGAAAACCAATACCTCGTACACCCAGAAATTGCAATCCAGGAAAAATGCCGCGGAGAGCAGTACGGAAATAAGCAGCATACCGTTGTTTCCCACATGCAAAGCCCGTTCCATTGTAGAGAAGCGTACCGACAAGGCGGAAGAAATCACCATGGCAACAGCATTCGTTCCAAAGCAGATACTGAACGACATAGGCGAAAGCCCGTAATGCTGCTGCATGATAAAAGGCGCCGAAGCTATATTGGTAAACAACACTCCCATTGTAAAACCGTATTGCAATATATAGCGCACATACCGGCGGTTACGCAACACCGCACCAAAACGACGGTACACATCTCCCCACCTTACATTCTGCCTTTGTCCTTCCGGCAGTGTTTCCCTAAAGCGGAGGCTTCCGATGCCGAGAAGGACTCCCAGCACGAACAAAAACCAGAAAATACCATGCCAGCCGCCTAAGCCCGCCAATACTCCGCCGCCTATGGGAGCAACCACCGTGGCTATCCCGTTGACAGCACCGATAACGGCAAGCATACCGGCAAGCTCATGAGCCGAATACCTATCAGTAGCAATAGAGCGGGATATCACCACCCCGCCTGCCCCGGCAATTCCCTGCACGAAACGCAGCACTACGAACTGCGAGATACTACGGGCAAAAATACAACCGACGGTAGAAACCAGGAACAACGCCATAGCAAACAGCAAAGGCGAACGACGGCCGTATTTGTCGCTCAGCGGACCGAACACCAACTGCCCTGCCGCCAAGCCTACCATACTCGTAGTAAGCCCCAACTGCACGCTCGAGGATGTTGTCCGAAAAAAGTCCGACATCGCCGGTAAAGTAGGCAAGTACATATCCATAACGAATGGTCCGAAAGCACTCAGCATTCCCAAGAATATCCACATAAACCCTCTTGAATTTTGTTTACCCGTCATTGCTATTCCTATTTTTATAAACCGGCGGCAAAATTACCCTATATTTACAAGACCAGCTATGGCTTATCCTGCACAAAACGTTTCATTTTAGGAACAATATACATTATTTCCATAGAATATAACTACATTTGTTGCGCAAAACAGAACTTTATTCATATGTACGAGCCATTACCGTCCGACACTTCCGGTATCAGATACGAAGAAACCGACCTGGCGTACCTGAAGCAACGCCCCTGCCGTTTCAAATGCGGCATTTACCTAATCTGTACACAAGGCAGCAGCACCGTTTCCACGGGAGTACAGCAATACACCTTCGATACGCAAACGGAATTAATTTTCCTTACAAGCAGCCTTATCCAGGTAATCCGCGCCTCGACGGATTTCAAGGTACGCATGTTGCTATTCCCGAAAGATGTTTTCCTGAAAGCGATATTGCCTATCGATACTCCCTACTTCAACTACACCCACGAACATCCGTACTATCACCACACGGCAGACGAAAGAAGCCAGAAAACCTGGCAAGAAATCGTATTATGGATGGATATGGCACGAATGCTGTTCAAGGATAACGTTCTCCAGTTCAGGAAACAGCAAGAATACAATTTCCTGCAAAGCCTGTTAATGTGGTTGTTCAACACCATTCCGGAGAAACTGGCTGCCAACAAGCAATACAGCAGAAAGCAGATGCTTTGCCACCAGTTCATGCAACTGATACGCGAGCACAGCACCTGCGAACACCAGGTTCCGTTCTACACGGAGAAACTCTGCATCACTCCCCGTTACCTGCACGAAATCACCACCCGGTACATGAACGGCAAAACGCCCAAGCAACTGATAGACGAACAGTTGATAGCAGAAGCCAAAGTGCTCCTGAACGAGCCCCGCTTATCAGTCACCGAGATTGCCGAGCAACTGAACTTCGCCGACCAATCCTACCTGAGCCGTTTTTTCAAGAAAAATACCGGCGTTTCCCCCAAAGAATTCCGGTTGCAAAAGCTATTATAATAAGTTTGGTCAAAATAAATTAAATCCTGCCGTTTTCACCGTCATTTTACTAACTTTGTTAGCATAACCAAAATCGAGCTGCCATGAAATATAAATTGTTAGTTCTCGACGTAGACGGAACACTCCTCAACGATGCCAAAGAAATCAGCAAACGTACCCTCGCCTCCTTGCTCAAAGTGCAGCAAATGGGTGTACGCATCGTGCTGGCTTCCGGCAGACCCACCTATGGACTCATGCCACTGGCAAAAGCTCTCGAACTGGGCAACTACGGAGGCTTCATCGTTTCCTATAACGGTTGCCAGATAATCAATGCACAAAATGGCGAAATCCTGTTCGAACGGCGGATTAACCCCGAGATGTTGCCCTATCTGGAAAAGAAAGCGCGTAAGAACGGCTTTGCCATATTCACCTACCATGACGACACTATCCTGACCGATGACCCGGACAACGGGCATATCCGCGATGAAGCCGTACTGAACAATCTGAAAATCATCAAGGAAGAAGAATTCTCCACGGCAATAGATTTCGCCCCCTGCAAGTGCATGTTAGTCAGCGACGACGAAGAAGCGCTGACCGGCCTGGAAGAACATTGGAAAAGACGCCTGGACGGCGCACTGGACGTTTTCCGTTCGGAACCTTACTTCCTGGAGGTAGTGCCTTGCGGAATCGATAAGGCCAACACCTTAGGCGCCCTATTGTCGCACCTGGACATTCCCCGCGAAGAGGTAATCGCTATCGGAGACGGCGTATGCGACGTCAATATGCTCCAAATCGCAGGTTTAGGCATTGCCATGGGGCACTCGCAAGACTCCGTAAAAGTATGTGCCGACTATGTAACGGCATCCAACGAGGAAGACGGCGTTGCCCTGGCTGTCGAGAAAATGATTTTAGCCGAAGTCCATGCCGCCGAAATCCCCCTCGACCTGCTCAATGCACGGGCACGCCATGCGCTAATGGGTAATTTGGGCATTCAATACACCTACGCCTCGGAAGACCGCGTAGAAGCTACCATGCCCGTAGACCACCGCACCCGCCAACCCTTCGGCATCCTGCACGGCGGCGCCACCCTTGCACTGGCAGAAACGGTAGCCGGCCTCGGCTCCATGATAACCTGCCAGCCCGATGAAATCGTAGTAGGCATGCAAGTCAGCGGAAACCATATCTCCTCCGCACACGAAGGAGACACCGTACGCGCAGTAGCCACTATCGTTCACAGAGGGCGTTCATCCCATGTATGGAATGTAGATGTATTCACTTCCACCAACAAGCTCGTATCTTCCGTCCGGGTGGTGAACAGTGTATTGAAGAAAAGGTAATTCCATAAACCGGCAAAGGACATAATCGCAAAAAAGCCGTTACGGACAGTTATCCGTAACGGCTTTTCCAATTTATATAGGTTTGCTTATTTGACTTCCTCAAAATCAACGTGATATATCTATCAGCGACTTGCGTACACGTGTTGCAAATATAACGCAAATCCGAAAATAAGCATCTATAAGCAACACACACTCTTGCTCATAAAAGTACGATTTTTTCAGATAAATAACGAGATGTAAACGCATAAAAATCAAAAGAAAGCGATGTTTTTAACAGTTTCTTCGGTTTTATCCTTACCTTTGTATTCTATATTGAGTTATTGTATCTGAATAATAAAATCAGTTACATCAATAAGAAGAATAGAAAGAACTCGATTAACAATATAAAACATAGTAAGATGAGAAGATTTGTAACATTCACTGTTGTATTTTTATGTGCAACAATAGGGCTTGCCCAAACGAAACAGAGCAACCAACAAGCTCCCAAAGATTCAGTTTTAAATAGAATTGATAGCCTTGTTCAAATAACGAATGCTTGGTTAGAACAAATAGAACTTGACCATTCTCTGAAACAACGTTATAAATTATATCAGACAGAGAACATATACACCCTACTTCAATTAGATACTAAAACAGGAATGATAGAACAAGTTCAATGGTCTTTAGATTCAGAAAACGAAGGTAGCGTAACTATAAATAATGATGACTTGAATTATGGATTTGGTCATGGCTCTGGAAGTTTTGAACTATATCCCACAAAAAATATGTACCAGTTTATTCTACTGGACAAAACAAGTGGAAGAAAATGGCATGTTCAATGGGGGATGAAAACAAAGGAACGTTGGATTAGAAGAATTTATTAGTATTTTCACAAAAGTGACATCTAAGAGTTGTCTATCAAAAACAGTAGATGCCTCTAAGCAATAAGAAAACGATGCAGATACATAACAATACATTGATAGCGGAATGCTCGGCTTACGATTTCAAGGAAATGTTGGAACGTAAGAAAGTGAAGTCGTGGCTTAAGTCCGTGTCGGCATTTGCCAATACGGACGGTGGCAGCTTGTTCTATGGAGTGAATGATGGCGGCGTAATTGTAGGGTTGGAGAATCCACAAGCCGATGCTGATTTTATCAGTGAAATGATAAAGGCACGACTTGACCCTGTGCCGGAAGTTCAGCTTATTCCGATAGAACACGAAGGGCATGCCCTGCTTGAAGTGAAAGTAAAGGCAGGAACGCTTACACCTTATTACTATTATCAGGATGGGACACGTACAGCATATATGCGAATTGGCAATGAAAGCGTGGAGTGTAATTCGCAACAACTTCTTTCATTGGTATTGAAAGGTACGCACATGACATGGGATTCTCTTCCTACCCAAGTGGGTGCCAGCGAACATTCTTTCATCATCCTTGCCAATACCTTCCGTGAGCAAACCCATCAGGAATGGAATGACAAGTATCTGGAATCATTCGGACTGGTAACTCCTGACGGCAAACTTACCAATGCCGGATTGCTGTTTGTGGATAATTGTACCGTATTCCAATCACGTATCTTCTGCACCCGTTGGACAGGACTCTATAAAGATGATGCCATCAGTTCCGTAGAACATCGGGCTAACCTTGTATTGCTATTGAAATACGGCATGGACTTCATCAAGAACTATACCATGAGTGGTTGGGTAAAGATGCCGAACTATCGCCTTAACCTCCCCGACTATTCAGACCGTGCCATCTTTGAAGGACTGGTAAACCACCTTATCCATAGAGATTATACTATAATGGGCGGTGAAGTACATATCGACATTTATGATGACCGCGTAGAACTGGTATCACCCGGTGCTATGCTTGACGGTACACAAATTCAAGACCGTGACATATACAAAGTGCCGTCCATGCGTCGTAATCCTGTCATTGCAGATGTGTTCACACAGTTGGATTATATGGAGAAACGTGGTTCCGGTTTACGCAAAATGCGAGAGCTTACAGAGAAATTACCTAATTTCTTGCAAGGAAAAGAACCACAATATCAAACGGAAGCGACTTCTTTCTACACCACATTCTATAATTTGAACTGGGGTGACAACGGAAGAATGCCTGTTGAAGAAGTAGCCAACAGGGTAAATAGTACCCTCGAAAAGTACCCGGTAAACGAAGAAAGTTCGGTCGAAAAGTTCGGTGTAAACACAAAAGAGTTCGGTGTAAATGAAGAAAGTTCGGTCGAAAAGTTCGGTGTAAATGCGGATAAGTTCGGAGATACATCGGAAACACAGAAGAAAATCAGTAAAACTGCACAAAAGATAATCGACCTCGTTATTTCAGACCCTTCAATCACAGCTGATAATATGGCCAACAAGATTGGTGTAACTAAACGCGCTATAGAGAAAAATATCAAGAGCCTTAGGGGTATGGGAATTTTGGTTCACGAAGGTTCAGACAAGGCTGGTTATTGGCGCATTATTGTTAAACCATAAACAGAACAACAAACCTATGGAGACCTCTTTCATACCACTCTTTGCAATCATAGCCGTTTTGATTATCGCCTTTTTGTTTGCCTCTTTGCCACAGGTAAACCATAAAACGCGATACCGAGTGCTTTATGCAATAGCCATTATCATGCTATTAGCTGTTATCCCTATTAGTGAATATATGGCTGGTGGCATACAAAACTCAAGTAACAATTATCTGCTTGTCCTAATATTCGATATTGCAGTAGGATATTTCTGTATGTACATTGCTGCTTTGCTAAAATTCAACGTTCTTAAACGAAAGAACCAAGCATTAGAAAACGCCTTGACAGAAAAGCAACAAGAAAATGTAGCAATCCTATTGGAGCATCAAAACGAAAAACAACAAGCACTCCGGCAAAGAGAGCTTGAATGGTTAGCTGGGAAAATAAAGATGTTTACCGAAGAAGAACAGGAAGCTATTCTCGCCAGTGCTCTATCATTTGCTGAACATGACTTGATAGTTGCTCCCTCAATAAGCATACAGCCTAAAGAAACATGTAGTCAGCAAGAACTAATGTACTTTGTCTGCTCTGCTTTTTACAATATGGATAAAAGTCGTAGTGAAGTTGTGGGTTTCTTATATAAAGTTTTTCCTCTCTATTTTCCAGCAGGAGAAAGTGCATTGGCTAAAAAGATGCCAGGATTAGAAAAGGTTAGGGAGCGAAGAGGAAAAGAAGAATGTTTGTGAAGAAATCTATTGGTGTCCGGCAAAACATTCAAAATCTATTTGACTTTTTATTTTCCCGGACAGCCGATATATTGAACGTGCAGGGTCTTCATTGTGAGATAAAAATCCATTAAAAGAGCCCGAATTGGGCAAATATGACATTCTTGTCAATGAATACCCCATAAAAGGAAAACAATTTTATCGGACAACCGACACAATCATTGAGACATGAGGCTTGTCAACGCATAAAATCACTCTGAACAGCTGGTTAAACACGTTCACCGGGCACCAATAGAAGAAATCAAGAAGATAATTTCAACTAATTACTCAAAAACAGATAGTAAGATCGCAAGTATTACTGATACTTGTAGCTTCTTCGGAGAAAGACAAAAACAGCCCATTCATTTTGCGTCGTTTCGATGATGATGTTTATGAGCCATTACCTGCAAACAATTCATGCTTATTAATGGGTATAAGTTCATTATGAGCTTAAAAAAACAAGTGGATTAGGGTTAAATATCAAAAATATGTAGGAAAATATACAATAAATGAGTATTTTTGTCGTTTTAATAGAAGAAATCCAGCAGAGATTATGAGCGTTAAACAAATACCCAATAGATTAAAAGCTGCTTTGGCTGATAATCACAAGACAAGCAAATGGCTTGCTGATCAATTAGGGAAATCAGACATGACGGTTTCCAGATGGTGTACTAACCGCTCCCAACCTTCTGTCCACCAATTGATAAAGATAGCTAATCTCTTAGATGTTGATGTATCAGAACTGCTTAATAAAACAAAATGATTAACGTATGAAGTACAGATTTATAGATTTGTTTGCAGGTGCTGGTGGACTATCAGAAGGTTTTATCAGAGCTGGTTATGAACCCATAGCACATATTGAGATGGATCACTATGCTTGTGACTCATTGAAAACTCGTGCAGCATTTCATTATTTAAAGGAGAACGGAAAACTTGAAATATACGAAGAATACCTCAAAAACAAGAAGGAAAAAACAGATGGAAGTTGGCTTTGGAATCAAGTTCCTAAATCTGTGATTGACTCGGTTATTCAAGAAGCTATAGGGAAAGAAACATTGCCAAGCCTTTTTGAAAGAGTTGATAAACTTTGTAATGGGAAGCCCGTTGATATGATTATTGGAGGTCCACCATGCCAGGCATATTCTGTCGCTGGCCGTGCTAGATTAGGAAAAAAAATTGAAGAAGACCCTCGTAATGACCTATATAAATTCTATGTAGAGTTCCTTAAACGTTATAAGCCCAAAATGTTTGTGTTTGAAAATGTTTTGGGAATTTTTACAGCCAAAGGTGGAGAGCCCTTTAGGGATCTTATTCGATTGGTGCGCGAGTTAGATTATAATATAGATTTTCGTGAACAGATAGCATCACAGCATGGAGTTTTGCAAAAACGTCATAGGGTCATTATTGTTGGTTGGCAAAATAAAAGAGACACACAAGAAGATACCTCGTATCACTATCCGTACCTTCTTGCAGAGCAAATGCCATACAAAATGATGAGGGATTTGTTTTGTGATCTGCCTATAATTAAGGCTGGAGAGGGTACACTTTGCGGAATTGTTCATTACACAAAGCCTTTAAGCGATATGGAATACCTTAAAAAATCAGGAATTAGAGGAGTCTTGAGCTTTACCACTCAGCACATTGCACGTCCTAACAATCCTACAGACAGAGAAATCTATAAGCAGGCAGTTGAACAGTGGAATGAAGGAAAACGTTTACGGTATGATAAGCTTGATCCCTCACTGCAGAAGCATAAAAATACGCAGACATTCTTAAACAGGTTTTGTGTGGTAGATCCTAACGGTGTATGTCACACCGTTGTAGCACATATCGCTATGGATGGACATTATTACATATATCCAACTCCTAATCCAACGACGGATAATGTACGTTCTATTACAATACGTGAAGCTGCAAGAATTCAATCATTCCCAGATGACTACTTTTTTGAAGGAAGTCGCTCTTCCGCATTTAAACAAATTGGTAACGCTGTCCCTGTAGTCCTTGCAGAGAAGATTGCTTTAGAGATAAAAAAAATATTAGCTCATGAAGATGAATTACGAAGAACTCAAAACCGCTAATGCTACACCTGCTGCTGCGTCCATGGTTGAGACTTTTCGAGCTATGGGCTATAGTTTGGAAACAGCAATGGCTGATATATTAGATAACTCTATATCAGCTGGAGCGAATAATATCTGGATCTCGAGAATCTGGAAAGGTGATCAATCAATTATCACTATTAAAGATGATGGCATTGGAATGAATCATCAGGAACTGATCGAAGCAATGAGACCAGGTTCTCAGAATCCTTTGGAAGAACGTTCAAAAAGTGATTTAGGTCGATTTGGTTTGGGACTGAAAACCGCTTCATTCTCTCAATGTAGAAGACTTACCGTATATAGCAAAAAGGCTGATTACAAGCCCGTTTATTGGACTTGGGACTTAGACTACGTTGCAAAAACAAACCAATGGGAACTTCTTCAATGGATTCCTGATGAATATATAAATGCTCTTGATGATGTTTCTCATGGCACTTTGGTTATATGGTCAGGTTTAGACCGAATCATTAACCCAGAAACAAGTGAGATTGATATTAACTCAAAGGTCAAATTTTCTTCACTATTAGACAATGTGAAACGACACATTTCAATGACTTTTCATCGTTTTATAGAAGAAAAAGTTGTGAGGATTTTCTGGTGTGAACATGAAATTGAGCCTTGGAATCCATTCTGTGAAAATGAACCAAAGACGCAGATAAGACCCACCGAAAACATTATTGGTGGAATATCTGTCAAGGGGTATGTTTTGCCTCATAAAAGTGCGTTCTCTAGCGAAGCAGCCTATGCTAAAGCAGAAGGTATTAATGGATGGGCAGCTCAGCAAGGATTCTATGTATATAGAGGAAAAAGATTACTTTTAGCAGGTGATTGGCTTGGGCTATTTAGAAAGGAAGAGCACTATAAATTAGTGCGAATTAAAATAGACTTACCTAATACATTGGACACTGAATGGCAGATTGATATTAAAAAATCAAGAGCCTATCCTCCAATGCAAAATAGAAGTCAACTTGAATCTTACGCTAAAGCTGTGAGATCAATTGGTTGTGAAGTCTATCGACATAGAGGAAAGATTCTAAAGCAAAAAGCTGGTACATCTTTCCAACCTATATGGTGCGAGAAGAAAAAAGATAATAAATGGTCTTTTGTGGTTAATCGTGAACATGACATGATTAAGCAAATAAAAAGTATGGCTCTTGACAACCCTGAGAAGGCTATTAACACTCTTCTTAGCTTTATTGAGGAAACATTACCAACTAAGACAATTTATATCAATGAAGCAAAAGGTGAAGAGTCTCAACTTGAACCTTTTACGGGTATCAATCCTTCAATCATAACAGATATGATGCGGACGATGTATGATAACCAAATTAAAACGGGAAAGACATCTGAACAAGCCAAAGCATATCTAAAAACAGTAGAACCTTTTAACCTCTTTGAGGATTTAATCGAAAATTTATAGCTATGCAGAATCAGATTATTAATATGTGTCGAGTCCTAATCGGACCAAATGCTGTTGTAACAGACGATCAGATTAATGATGCTATAGAAAGGGTATCACTAATCTTTCCCAATATGGATATTGCGCAAGTAAAAAGCGAATTACTATCCTTGTATGGAGTAAGGATTCAGGACTTTCAAATACTAGAAGGGAATGAAAGAAGACAACCTTGGCTTAGAGATTTCAAAGCTGAGCGCAAGTCTACTTGGGACTTTTGGGTGAGGTATAAACAATATTTGTCTGAGCAAAAAGGTTTTGCTCCACTTGTCATTCAAAAGTTAGATGAAATGAGTGACCGCATTTTAGATAATTTGTTTAATCCCCAGCTGACCAATATCACAATTGATAAAAAAGGGTTAGTTGTAGGTCAAGTTCAATCTGGTAAAACTGCTAATTACACAGGCTTAATTTGCAAAGCTGCTGATGCAGGCTTCAATTTTATCGTTGTACTAGCTGGTATCTTGAATAATCTGAGAAGTCAAACTCAAAGTAGAATAGATGAGGGTTTTTTAGGATTTGATACCCAATACGAACGAGCATATAATATCAACAATACTACCAAAATAGGTGTAGGACTGATTCCTGGTTTTGATTCCGCAATTGCTAATTCCTATACCACAAGTTTGGATTCTGGCGATTTCAATAGTAGGGCAGCAAACACTGCCGGGTTCAACTTCAATGCACCGCAACCCATAATTCTGGTTGTAAAAAAGAACGCATCAGTATTAAAGCGCTTGAACACTTGGCTGAAAGCTCAAGCTGGAGGTCACAAGATTGCAAATAAATCGTTGCTACTGATTGATGATGAAGCTGATAATGCTTCAATCAATACAAAGAAAGATAAGGATTTAGACCCAACAGCAATCAATAACGGTATTAGAACGCTGATTGGACAATTCAATAGGTCTGCCTATGTTGGATATACAGCCACACCTTTTGCTAATATATTTATAGCACAAGACGAATCAGATTTGTTTCCACGTGACTTTATTATCAATCTCCCTGCACCAACTAATTACATTGGTCCTGAAAAAGTATTTGGGACAAGTATGGATGTTGAGGAGGAAGAAGACTTGTTGCCGATTGTAGTTCCTATTAGCGATTATCTGACTTTCATACCAGAGGGGCACAAAAAGAATGATCCTAAGCCAACATTTGCAGATATACCAGAGTCGTTAAAGACAGCTATTAAGAGCTTTATATTGACATGCGCTATACGCTTAGCAAGAGGCCAAGAAAATAAGCATAACTCTATGCTTATCCACGTTTCTCGTTATCAGCTATGGCAAAATGAGATTAAAGAATTGGTAGCTCAACAGTTTTCATATTATAAGCAAGAGATAGAAGCAAACGACCCATCTGTACTCAGTGAATTTCAAGATTTGCTAGAGAATGACTATGCTGAAACAACCAATAAGATTAAGAATTCAACTCTTTCCAATATTGATCATTGCTTGCAAGTCCATCAGTGGGAAGATATTAAGCCTTTACTTTTCAAAGTCGTTCAGAAAATTGAAGTGAAATCCATTAACGGATCTTCTGGTGATATCGTTGATTATCAACTGAATTCTAAAAATGGGGTTTCTGTTATCGCTATAGGCGGAGACAAACTATCTCGAGGTCTGACGTTGGAAGGACTTTCTATAAGCTATTTCTTACGTGCTTCTAAAATGTATGATACATTAATGCAGATGGGTAGATGGTTTGGGTATCGTCCAGGATATGTTGATTTATGCCGTCTATTCACAAGTGCTGAACTCAATGAATGGTATCGACACATTGCTGTCGCTAGTGCTGAGTTGCGTGAAGAATTCAACTATCTTGCAGAATCAAGAAGTACACCGGATAAGTATGCTCTCAAAGTACGTACACATCCTGGATGCCTACAAATCACTGCTCTTAATAAGATGAGGAATACCAAGGAAATTCAAGTATCGTGGGCTTCTCGACTCATTGAAACTTATCAATTGCCGATTGATAAGGGATTAAAGAACAGAAATCTTGTTGCTACTGATGAGCTTCTAGCCGGATTAGGTGAACCCATAATCAGAGATGGAGACTATCTTTGGAAAAATGTTCCAGCAAATCAAATTTGTGATTATTTCAATGAATTTACTGTTGCAGAATCCCTCAAAAAGGTAAATCTTGAATTAATTGTTAAGTACATCAATGAGTTACAAGAACATAACGAGTTGACGAATTGGAGCGTTGCTCTGATGAATAAGTCGGCTGGAAGTGGTCCTAATAAGGAATATCGTTTCTGCAACAAATATAAAGTTAATTGTTTCTATCGTAATAGAGCTATTGATACAGATTACAAAACATACTTTATTCGAAAGAATCATATCGTTGGTAATCAAGCTGATGAATTTGTAGATTTAGAAAAAGATGTGCTAAATGAAGCTTTAGAAACAACAAAACGAGAATCTGTAGATAATGGTAAAATTTGGTCTAAGGCATATCCAAAACCATTGGTTGTACGTAGTAATTTTAGACCTAAAACTCAACCACTACTGATAATTTATCCATTAAATCCAATAGGTGCTAACGTCATGAAGAATGGTGTGCCAGCAGAAGGTTCAACCGTATTTGTCGAAAGTGATGATCCATTTGTTGGATTTGCCATTTCCTTCCCAGCAACAGATACATCGTTTGCAGTAAATTATAAAGTGAATATGGTAGGAGAATATGCTGATATTGAGGATAATTTCGATAACGAAAACGATAATGAGTATGGAGAATAAATATCAGATTATAGAGTTGTGGAACTCGTTAAAAAGTCTTGCGACAATAGGACTTGTGAAGAAGCTTTACGACACGACATTATCTATACAGGTATATGCCACATATAGCTATCCCGATGACATAATAGGTATTGCCGTCTCTTTCTCGAAAGAATTCAAGATTGATGTCACATCTTTAAGCAATTTAAGCGAGCTAAAAATTAGACAGCTCGTCGACACATCAATGCCTGGACAAAAAATGCTCCATGTTCAGCTAATGAGGAATGAGTACCAAAGAGCCTTTGCTGCATTATGTGAGGATTTGGTAACTACACTTAAACCACTATCCACTCCAAAGAAAATGGATCAGGAAGTTGTAAATCAACTATATAGATGGAAAAACTTGTTTGGTAAAATGAAATTTGACGGCTTGTCAAAAGAAGAACAGCAAGGCTTATATGGAGAATTAGTATTCCTTAGAAAAATGCTAAGTCGAAGTACTAATGATACCTACGCATCTACATTAAAGCTTTGGACAGGAGTTGAGAAGACAAATAAGGACTTTCAAGGTGATAATTGGGCTGTTGAAGTTAAAACAACATCTACTAATAATGCTCAATTCATAACCATAAACGGAGAACGACAATTAGATAATTCACTTGTAGCCCATTTATTTATCTACCATTTAGTATTGGAAGTATCCAAAATTAATGGAGAGAGTTTACCTATGATTGTAGCAGAAATAAAAAATCTCCTCAGCAGCAATGTACCTGCATTATGTATCTTTGAGGAAAAACTTATTGAGGTGAAGTACATCGCTAGTCATGAATCCTTGTATGCTGAACGTTTTTATAAAAAAAGGAACGAAAAGTGCTATAAAGTATTAGCTGATTTCCCAAGAATCATGGAAAATGACCTTAGAAACGGAGTAAGTAATGTTGTTTATGCCATTTCTATCGGCATGTGCGATGAATATTTAGTTTCTGAGGGTGTCTTATTTAATACCATTAAATGATATGAATAATGATATAAACAAATATTATCTATCTCTTATTCAGGAAATTTCGACCCGCCAACTATCTAATGAAGATGGCGATAATCAAGAACAGACATTCACAAGATATGTTTTTGATGTATTGTCAGAAGCTGGAGAAACAGAGAATGCGACAGTAGCTTTTGATGAAAAAGACCTAGGAACCAAAAAACAGCATAAAATTAATGGTTATGCAATAGCAGATAATTATGAGACTGTTGACTTATTCATATCTATTTATGGGTGTGAAGAAAGTATTTATTCAACACCTAAAACTGAAATAGATAGAGCTTCCACTAGAATTATTAATTTCTTCAGGAAGGCTGTATATGGAGATTATGCAAACGAAGTAGCAGAATCATCTGAAATATTTGAATTTGCAAATACATTATCTTCATACCAAGAACTAAAAGATAATTTGGTAAGAGTTAATGCCTTTATTCTTACGAATGGTGAGTATAAAGGCGAATTTCCTGCCAATGTAGATATATGTGGATATAAGGTATTCTTCCGCGTTATAGACCTTAGATATCTTTACTAGATAACTGTAGAGTCACGTGTGCCTATTGAAATCAATTTCAAGGAAGAAGGATATACTGTTCCATGTCTATCTGCCGCTTCTGAAAATCCCGATTATCAAGCATATGTAGCTATAATACCAGGAACTTGTTTAGCCAATTTATATGAAAGATTCGGTGCCAGATTATTGGAGCAAAATGTCCGTTCTTTCCTCCAGTTTACAGGAAAAATCAATAAAGGTATCAGAGATACAATAAAAAAAGAGCCACATATGTTCTTGGCTTTCAACAATGGATTAGCGGCTACTGCTGATCACATCGAATTAGATTCTACCGGTAGAAACATTGTCAAAATATCTAATTTACAGATAGTAAATGGCGGTCAAACAACAGCGTCTATTTATCACACATGGAAAAAAGACAAGGCTGATATATCTGGCATTTTTGTTCAAGCAAAAATATCTGTTATCAAAAGAGCAGAAGAATTTGCAGATATTGTGTCACGCATTTCTCGATATGCAAATACTCAAAACAAGGTGAATGATGCTGATTTTACTGCCAATAATGCGCATCTTGTAGCTTTCGAAAAGTTGTCTCGATATATCTTGACACCAATAACAGAAGATTCAAACATCCAGACATATTGGTTCTTTGAAAGGGCAAGAGGACAGTATAAGAATTTTCGTCAGAAGGAGGGATTTACCAAATCTCGCCAAGCCGCCTTTGACTTAAAATACCCCAAGAAGCAGGTTATAACAAAGGTAGAGTTAGCTAAGTATATAAACGCATACGAAGAAGTATATGATGGAAAGAAAATTGCTATCGGACCGTTTATTGTTGTACGTGGTAACGAAAAGAACTACAGCAAGTTCATTAATAACAACTTACCTGAAAATATTAAAAACCTCAATAGTATATATTATGAAGATGCCATTGCAAAAACGATATTATTCAGAACTACCGATAAAAGATATGGAACCAAGGTATCAGGAAATAATATTGGTGAGCTAAAACAGGTAGTTGTTCCATATGCTATATCTTTATTAACTACTATAACGAAGGGCAAACTAAACCTCTACAAAATATGGAAAAACCAATGCCTTTCTAATGCTCTTTCAGATTTCATCTATGAGCTAATGAAACAAATTAATGATTTTATTCTCAAAGAATCGCCTGTATCGCACTATATTGAATGGTCTAAGAAAGAAGAGTGTTGGGAAAAGGTTAAGGCATATACATGGTCTTACGATTTGAATGATATAAAACCAGATCTTATTAATTCGTCGACTCCAGCCAGAAAAGGTTTTTCACTGAGTTCTGACGAAAATGACGAAGATGTTGCGCATGATATGGAAATCATAGAATCTATTCCATATTCACTGTGGAGAAAAATTGCAGAATGGGGAAAAGAAACTGATTGTTTATCTATCAACTATCAATCTGCGGCCCAAGAAACTGCTCATAAGTTGAAGTTTAATCATAAGTTCACTGATTCAGATAGAAGAAAGGCCATAAATATCTATAATATCGTTTGTGAAAAAAACATCGATTTATTGTTTGAGGCAGACAAACTTGCTTCCGAAGACAATAGGGCATCGAGCGCAATTCATTCCTCCTCTACTGATTATGATAACGATAATATCACAATAGAGTTAGTTCAAAAAATGGTTGAGTGGGATCGCAGGCGTAGAGTTCTCAAAGATTGGCAATGGAAAGTTATGGATGAGATTGCCAAGGGGAAACGTCCATTGGATGAAAGGATGAAAAGAGGGATGTATATGAACTATATAACTCTCAAAAAAAGAGGGTTTACAGAATAAAAAGATTGTGTAGATTCAAAAACGAAGTGCTCATTTGGCAAAGAAACAAATCTACAATAAAACAGAAAGCAATAGAGAAAATTTGCGAGAATATTAAACCAAACTTAATTGAACATTATAAATGATATGCAATTTCTGTCATCAATATGGACACACTAACCAAAGAACAGCGTCATAAATGTATGTCCGCAATAAAAGGGAGAAATACGAAACCTGAATTATTGGTGCGGAAATTCCTTTTCAGCCGTGGTTTTCGCTATCGGCTTAATCACCCACGTCTTCCCGGTCATCCTGATTTGGTGCTCCGCAAATACAGAACTGTTATTTTTGTGAATGGCTGTTTTTGGCATGGCCATGATAATTGCAAATACTTTCGCCTACCTAAAACAAACATTGACTTTTGGCAAAAGAAAATAGAACGAAACAAAGAGCGTGATAAAAAAGAGCAATGCCAGCTTGCAGCTATGGGCTGGCATTGCATTACAATTTGGGAATGTCAACTAAAACCAAAAGTCTGCATACAAACACTTGAATCATTAGCATATACATTGAATCACATTTTTCTTGAAGACCGAAAAGTCAAAACATATCAAATAGCAGAAAATGACAATAGTTTCATGGCTGCAGAACCGGAAGTGTCATATGGTAAAATAGACAAATAGTAATCTATTAAAACTTATTATTCCGCATCAGGCTTAGATTTTACATAAGTAATTTCCACTAAATGCTGATATTGTTCCTTCACCGCCCTATACATAGAATAATGCGCAAAGGATTCTTCCTTAAACTTCATACTACTAGCAGAAGCAGCAACAGTCCATATAATAATAACGGCAATAATGGGTACAATATACTGGAGTTTTATATGATAGCCATATATAAACAGCCCACTGATATTAGGTGAAATAACGGTTACAGGGCTTTTCAATTCATTGATTTTTGCTAATATCTCATCCTGCCGTTTCAATATACATCGGGTATTAGTTTCGATAGTCATACGATTTTGATTGTAATCGCAGACATGCCTATAAAGATATTCAAGAAGTTTAGACTTCTGCTTGAATAAATCAATGAGTTTCGGGAACCATAGCGAAAACGGCAATGTGTTAGGCTGCTGTTGCCAGATATGTTTCTTGACCACAGACAAGGCTTCATTCCAGCAAGTACAGAAACTTTTGGCAATTCCTGTATAAATGGCCTTTTCATTGAAATCCGCTTTTACAGATTGTTCCGGTTTAGGAACTGTGGCGTTCTGTTTTTCAATACACACTTTCAGTTCGTTGATACTTTGACGCAAATTCGCAAGATTTGCAGCTACTATATCTTCTTTCATTATCTTCTACGTTTTGAGGTTTTATAAAAAGGTTCGTTTCTTTGGTTATCCTTATCTTTATCGTCTCGCCATCCTTGTTCATTGTTGGTTCCTCCACCTCCACTGGGAGTTATGGCTTGATGGGGTTGAATAATCAGCTCTGCTGTTATATTACCCAATGTAGCACAAAGACTGTTAAAACTCAAATCACGGTCAAGTCTGGAACCAGCCATGCTATACTCATCCTGACTGAATGATATACCACGAATTTTATCCGAGTTCTCAGCGTGATTAAAACGCATATCTATACCCAAACCTTTGAGAATGCTAAAAAAGTCATTCCACGAATGAGAATTTGCTCGTGCATCAAGAACTGAAGAACGGAGATTATATTTCCGTAATTGATGAGGACGCAAACGGCTCTTATTTCTGGCTTTGCTATTTTTAGGAGCAAAGTAAAGTCCATACTCTTTAGTTAAAGCACGACAGACTTTTGCATTGCGTATTCTTTCATTGCTGTCAGAAATGAGATTACCTTCATTGTCTATCCGATTAAATACCAAATGACAATGAGGATGTTTCGTATCGTGATGCCGGGCTATGATATATTGAGTATTGCGAATCCCCATTTGTTCCATCCATTTCTTGGCAATCTCCACCATAAGCGCATCCCCTTCTTCATTATCAGGAAAACGGCTAATATCTTGCGAAGAGAAAGCAAGTGATACGTGCTTCACAGGACTCTTTACTTTCGGGCGCATGGATGCTTGAAGGCAAAAAGAATCGGCAATCAACTTATTGCTAATGGCACATACTCCTTCGTGCGCCAAAAGTGTAGCGCATTTCTTCTTGTTCTTTTGATCGTTGGCATAGTTTACAATACCTCCGAAATCAACTCTTGTTTTAATCTTCGCTATCATGACAGGTATTCTTTACTTGGGTGATAATTCTACTAACTTCCGAGATAATCGAAAAACACTGTTGTTTGACTGTTTCCAATCCATAGATGTGCATCTGATGGGCAATCTGATTAACGTTATTGGCGATACCGGAAAGGTCACGAATTGCCGATGCCATTTCCGGACTGATACGCTGACAGACCTGACAATCCATTGCTGCCTGATGGCAAAATTCATTGACAGACAATCCTGTCTGTTCCGCTTTGGATTGGATATAAATGTAGTCGTTCTCGGTAAACATTACCCGAAAACATTTGGTACGTTTCTGATAGCTCGCCAACTTAGGGCGGCCACTAAGTTTCTTTTCCTTTATACTCATATTGATTCTCGATATTGATATTTTTTTTTGAGAGTGGCAGTTCTATCGCTTGCCGCATAGGTTTTAGTGGCACTAAAACACAAACTTGCCACTCAAAAAATCTTCCTATATTTCCCCTGCTCTATTCGGCATAGCTTACCATCTTTAATAAAGGCTTCTATCCACTTATTTGCTGTACTTCCATTCTCGCCCAAAGTTAAAACCGCCGCATCATAATCTTTCTTTGTGAAAGTGTCAGGCAACATATTATAAAGGGTGTTCCTTCGTGCATACACGCCTGTCTCTTGCGAAACGGTATTGAATCGTTTAGACTGATTTCCTGACAAATTCTGATAAATGAATACGGCATGATAAAGCAGGGTGTCGCAAATACTCATGGCTATGGAATAGTCAAACTCATGGCAAACCAATTGTACAGTCTCGTCAGAAGAAGATTTGTGAATCACATTATCCAAATGTCGGACAGCAGTCAACACCATCATTATACGATAAGCAATCAGTCCCATCCGTCTGACTACTCCTTGCATCTTGTTATCCACTTCGTCACAACATTCCTCATTCACACGACTGAGATATCCAATAAACTGTTCCTGTAAATCAGAGGGAAGAGAAAAGGAATAATTACCCAGCCGCACAAACTCCTCATGCAAATGGCAGAATTTATCTCCCAACAGTTTGAACATGGCATTCTTGGATTGAGAAATGTCGCTTGTGGCAAACACGTTTCTTATACCTCGTTTGAAGCGGATAATATAGAAGCAAAAGCGACTCATCAATCCGTTCTCCGCATCAGGTATCAATTTTCTTACCTGTTCGGGAGTCCCAGCCAAAGCTACCGAAACTCTCGGATTAGCTACTTCGCAATACTCCCTGTCCTTGCGCCGACTCAAACTTACCAACTCATGGTGAAATGCTTTTCGCAACACATCGGAATAGTTACCATAGTCCGACTTCAAAGTTTGACTTAACGTGTCACCCTCCGATTCAAATAACAGTCCGATACCGTCATTATCTCCCAATATCTCCAAGAAAGAGCTTGCGCTGCTATTGGCAGGAATGACGAGCATACGCATGGGCGGTTCTGTTGGCATAGTCATTCCATCTGTTTTCTTACCTTTGATATAAGTGCTCATCGCTTCTTTGTATTCCTGTTCCATCCGCTTTGAAAGTTCATGCAAATTACGGTTAATGGGAGCTACCAATTCTCGGCATAAGGTCAATGCTCCTTTTCCCATACCGGCATCTGCCACTACAAATAGATATAGATTCGGATAAACAATACGTTCATCGTACACGCCACAAACATTATGAAAACAGACCGACAAACATACAATAGCCCCAATCAGTATCGTATCACGGTCATCTACCGAAATGGAATTATTGACAACCTCATTTAGAAAAGGAGGAAGATGCTCAAACACACATTCAGGAAATGTAGGAAGTTCTTCTTCTGATTTTATCCATTTACCCGTTTTACCATTTTGGATATTTGGTAAAATGGATAAATGCTCTTTACTGAACGGAGCCAATGAGATTCCGGCTTGATTTGCCAAATGGAAGAAAGAACGGATAGTAATGCCTTACCCTTTGGAGTGCAGACAATACGTATATTGTTTATCCGTTTCTTCCCTTTGATAGGTAGGGTAAAACCTGCTGATGCGGTGGTAATACTCCCGCCCGTTCTCTCCCAATCCATCTACAAGCGCAAAGCCCAACTCCACCCAATCTTTATAATGAGGAGCTATATCAATGGCACACTGTTCTATCTCCCGAACAACACTTTCCACATCATCCTCCACCTTATTATATATAGGGGCAATACTTGGCGTATGTGCCTGTTGTATTTCAGAAGGGAGATTCTCCCAATCTTGGACGGAAAATATTTTCTTCGACATCATCTTTGTATTTATGGTTAATATATGCTTGTGGGTCGTATGGCAGGAAGCAAGAACGAGCCACATCACTGCCAGATATATCCACTGATGGTAAACCTGTTACTTTGATACAATTAGCAACAGCCTTGAAATATCGAGAATGTTCCCATCCTTTCAAGTCAACAGGTATTATCCATTTCAATCCATTACCGGATGGGCTGACAAATAACAGTTCCGTATCAAAATATTCATGATTGAGTAATTGCTGTTTTAGCTCCACGATATTTTCCATATGATCGAAATCCAAACACATCAATCCTGAGTGCATAATCAGTTCCTTCTCATTACGCTTGCGAAATAATCCCGAAAAAGTACAATAGTCAAAATGAGTGGCTTTATATCTTTTGGCTTCGGGAGAAGGCTGCATCAGCCGCAGGGCTTCGGTTTGTGGTTGGGCATAATGCCCTATGATATAACGATACACATCCACAATACCTACCGCCCTTATCGGTTCGATGTTTTGAATAGGCTTGCGAAAGAATGAAAAGCAATAGTCTATCGTTTCCATCATCTGATAATCTTTTTAGATTCGACAAATCGTCTGGCTTCTTCCATTAAGTCATCCTGTGTCTTATGCGATTTATTCTTCAACCAATCATCAATTTCCGATTGCAAGAAAGCCAATGCCTTATTTATTTTATGTACGGGAATCTGTTTGGTTGATACCCATCCATAAACAGTCTGCTTGGCTGGATGTGATGGAAGATAAGCGCAAAGCTCGTCTATATCCATCCACTTAGGTGAGCTACTTGCCTGCTTATGTTGTAAGGCATTTACTTTGGATTGCAGTACTTCTACGGACTCAATCAGGTAGGACAACGCATTCGGCATTTCCTCCAATGAATTTACTTTATAGGCCATTTTTTCTTCGTATTAAAATTTATGCCGCAAAAGTATAGGGATGCTTATAGGTGCTAAATAGGTGCTTGACCGCCACCAATCAACCACTTATTTACCACTGACAGATTTAAGTTTCATTAATACGAAAATTTATTGGGCAACATAATAAAAGGGGAATAAACGACTGTTTGGACTAACACATTCTTTACGGAACACCTCTATACTACAAAATACCCCTCAAAAAGTTGATGCTTCATGAGGGGTAAACGGTGATAAGTATATGATTGGTATTACATAAGTCGTTGGTGCTCAATGGTGAATACAACCACCACAACCTATAAATCCAAATTTTCTATATGCAGGGTATTGGCGGCTTTCTCTTTTTGTTCGTTTACGATGTGCGTATAAATCTGCGTGGTTTTGACGTTAGTATGTCCCATCAAAGACTTGATGGTGTATATGTCAACGCCATTTTCCAGTAACAGCGAAGCATAGCTATGGCGGCCACAATGGAAGGTGATGTGCTTCTTGATACCGGATGCTTCTATCCAGACTCTCAACGGGCGAGAAATCCAAGAGGCATCAGTCAACCCTTCAAAAACAAATGCTTCATCATCGCCTGGACGTATGCCGCATAGTTGAAGTGCTTGTTGAATGACCGGCTTGTAATCGGGTCTTTTTGTCTTTTGCTGAATTACGATTGCTTGCCATGTACCTTTGCTTGTTTGCTGAATTTGTTTCCATTTCAAAGTTTGAATATCACTATACCGCAATCCAGTGAGAATAGAGAACAAGAACGCACGTTTCAAAACATCATCCTTGCACAGTGTATCAACCAACATTTGCACTTCATTCATAGTAAGCGCAACACGAGGTTTCTCAATGTTTGTTATTCCCTTTACTTTCGCACTAATATCAACGGTCAGATATTCATCAATGAATGCCTGTTTCAATCCGGCTTTGAGTATGGAAAAATAGGTTGATGCTGTATTTTGTGAGATAGTACCTTTCTTATTTCCTCCCATTGGAGCACGGAGAAGGAACATCTTAATATCTTCAAGCAGTTTAACGGAAATCGCCTTGAATGGAATTGGTTGCCCTTGTGAATACATTTTCAATAATTCACTTACACGCCTCCAGTTGACTATAATCGAATCGGAACTATTGGGATGACGTGTGCTTATAATACCATTGAAATACTTGATAAAATCCTGTTCGCTCCGCTCATTCTGTGCAGCTATTTCGTTTTCCTTATCAGTGTAAAGGATGGCACTATCATATTCATGTTGCCGCAACTTACGCACATTGTCTGCATAGATACAAGCCTCTTGGTCTATCGTTGAACGACACTGGATAATCCCATTCAAATCACGCTTAGGCTTATAGTTGAATGTTCCGTCCGGTAAGATACGTGCTATGGACGATTTGTCCCAAATGAGTGTGGATATAGTCCGGTTAATGGATTCCACCACACGACTTGCCCGTTTAGAACCTCGCTTATAAACTGGGTATGATTCTATAATCAAATACCACTCTTCTTTATAATTTGACCTTCTGAGCTTGACGGTCACTTTGGTATTAGGTAATGCTTTCTTCATTCTACTTCTGACTTATATAGATTATCAATTTCTTGCTTGGGCACATACACATAGCTTCCTATTTGTCTTGAGGGAATAGAGTATTTTCTAACGTGCGCCCATACTGAACTGTCATTAATATGGTACTTCTCACAAATCTCAGTAATGGTATAGCACTCCTCCGGCTCTAAGCCGTATATTTTAGGAGCAGGCTTTTCTTTTTCCGCATACTTTCCGGTCTGTTTAGAAAAAGCCGTTCCATTTCAGAGCGTTTGATACGTGTGAGCCTTGTACCCATATTGATAGTTGGAATACATCCCAATTTAATCAGGCGATACAGAGTGCTACGTTCCACCCCAAACATAGCGACGGCTTCCTTTACAGAAATGTACTCTCTGATGTCTGATACTTGTTGGGCAATGGCTTCTAACTTCGCGTTTCTATCCTTTGCATCCTTTTTGCGTTTCCAAGCCACTTTACCACATTTAGGGGAACAATAGTGACTGTCAAGTGTTTTTGCGACAAACACTTTGCCGCAGACCTTGCACTTCCGTTTGATTTCAAATCCGATTGTTGGCATGTTATCTACTTTTAAGTATGTATTAGTATGTATAAGTGTGATTAAGTACCACATTATCTACTTTTTTGTCTTGTCGCAAACATGTCGCAAATAAGAGATAAAAAAGTCCATAGAAAACACATAGCAACCATGAACCCTATAAATGCAAAGAGGTTGTGTCAAAATGTTGACACAACCTTTTTTATGCACAAAGCCCAGACTTTCCCAAGCCCGGGCTTTGTTATTAGCCAAAGTTTATGTAACTTTAGGCATCAGTTTTTTCGTTATGGCAAAGTTACATTTTCGTCCTTACATTCCCAACCAAACGGTTCTTTTTCCACAAAGAATTGATGAAAACATAGCTGCGGGCGACCCTGTCCGCATAGTCAATGCAGTTGTTGACAGTCTCGATCTTGATAATTTCAAGAAGCTTTATAAAGAAACGGGGCGCTCAGCTTATCATCCTAAAATGATGCTCAAGGTAATTATC
>NZ_KB894163.1 GCF_000374365.1 Bacteroides gallinarum DSM 18171 = JCM 13658 | reverse complement strand
AGGGATATTCAGTAAATGTCTTTAAACAGTAAGATGGCATATGAAGATGACTTGCTAATATCATCTCATATGCCATTTTTATTACCTATTTTTTCTCTCTGACCTAAAATCTTCTCCTTTTGGGCACGATGTTCCGGAAGAAACCTGAGACTTCTTCTAATAGATTCTTTATACTTATACTATGCAGCTTTCTTCTGTCTGTTTTTGATTTTATCAATCATCAATCATCAATATGGCGTTTGCCGTATGTATCCCAAAGAAAATCCACAGGATTTCTGTTTTCCTGTTCCGTGCTTTGACTTTCGATAGCGAATAATGCTGTTTTTGCGTACCGAAACTGCCTTCAAGCCTGGTGGCTCTTTCCCTGGAGAGTTCACTTCTGAGAACCTTCCTCAACGGCTCGTCCTTTGCAGCTCTTCCCTTGCGTACAAAGGAGGTTGATATCCCATATTTTGTACAGAACTTCCTGTTGGCATTATTAGCGTATATGGAATCGGCGGCCACACACCCTGCCCTTACATTCATCAACTTCTGATGCATACGGATACAATCTTTCAGACGTATGCCTTCATTGAATGCCTTGAAAGAGACGTGCTCGATGAACGAGATCCCGTCTATCTGTATGTTATTAACCTTTGCACCGAACTCGACGGATTTTGTCTCCTTGCCCCTTACGATAGGGCGTACGTAATGACGGTCAATACTGACAATACGGTCACTGATCTTCCTGTCTTCAAAGAGCTCCTTTTCCTGTACAAGGACCTTTCTGATGATGGAAAGCCGTTTCTGATAATCCTGTGTATATGTGAGTGAAGAGCTGTATTTTCTGTGAATGTCATCCCGTTGTATGATGAGTTTTTCCAGGAGTCTGATCATGCGACGCTTCAGCATCATCGTCCTCGAAGCCTTCCTCTTTCTTTTCTTGCAATAGGACAGATAGGATACCGCAACATCCGTATATTTGTTACGGGGACGCCTTATGCCGAGTTGCTCACAATGTATGCAGATATGCCGGTAGAGCCATTCGATGCTTTCCCAAAGGAGCTTCATGTCCGTAGGAAAACGCATATGACTTTCATAGCATGTGGCATCGGTCATACATACGTGAAGGTTCTCAAGATAAGGCTTCCAGTGTGAGGCAAGGATTTTCTGAAGGGAGTCAATGTCAAGACGGGATGCTATCTCATTACGGATAGTGCTGATTATCTTGTAGTTCGTTATAGGGTAGGACGGGTCTATCATGATACCACAGAACAACTGATAGTGTATGTTTCCGTTAAGATGTTCTACCAATAACCTGTCAGAGAATCCGGTGTAAGCCTTCAGTACCATAAGGGCTATCTTCGCGGAAGGACTGAAACTGTTCCTGCGACCCAAGCGGGATTGTGAAAGGCCTATCTCTTTGACTATACTCTCGAACGGAAACACGGAATGAAGACTGCCAAGTTCACTCGCATTAAAACTCTTACGATATTTTTCCAGAATATCGAATTCTGTAAACCCTAAAGTAGGGTGAATTTCTGAAATATTTTGTATCTTCGCCATATCAGTGTGGATATTTCCCCCGTTTTGGCCGTCAAACCGTATTTTAGGGGGGAATACCTAAAGATACAAAAAGCCAACTAATTCGCAATACTTTAAGTATGAATTAGTTGGATAATTTTATAGGATTTAATGAATATCCCTAAAATAAGACCTTGAATGTACTTCGCATAACTCACTCTTGGGGGGTACAAAATTAAGTTACAGTGAGTTACCGACCGCTATGCAAACCTACGCAAATCGCAGTAAAAGAACTTGTTAGCAAGAAATCTGTACCCGTTACGGGGGTAATGAGATGGTAACAACTATTCTTTCTGAATGCAATCCATTATCTTTCAATCAATTGCTGCGTATTATTTTGGCAATAGGTAATGGATTTGTAACGTGCTAACTTCTGTATTTTTCATCGCTTTGAAGTGGGTGATTAGCTAAGAACAAAGATACAACTTTTTATCAAATAATCGCTAAACAAACATCGAAAATGAAATAAAATCATTATTTTTGCTTTGTATTAGAGGCTAAAGAAATGGAAGCAGGTAAGATGCGAGATATTAATCGGCTGAAGATATTGTTGGCAGAAAAAAAGAAGACAAACAAATGGCTATGTGAACAATTGGGGGTTAGTCCTACAACTGTTTCAAAATGGTGTACAAATTCATCACAGCCAAGTTTGGAAATGGTTCTAAAAATGATGGAAGTCTTGGATGCAGACATAAATCAAATAATCAATCTGCCGGAAAAAAGGCATTAAATTATAACCTTTGGCTACAAGCATATTTAATGCTGATATAAATCTCGAATCCAAACTTCCTATAATATAATGAAATGAAAACGATTCTTTTATATTTTTCAGATATCCACTTTACTGGTAGGAAACCAGAAAATGAAGGTGTAGTGATAAAGGCGTTTTGTGATGATGTGAAACAGCAACTCGCAAATCTGCAATATAATGATGTTTACGTACTGATAGGAGGAGATTTAGTTCAAGCTGCTGATGATATGAACTGTTATCATACTTTCTACGCCCAAATACTTAATAAGTTGGTTTCATACGGCATATCGTCAGAAAAAATAATATGTGTACCAGGAAACCATGATTGTCAGCGTCAATGGATAATCGATCATAAAGAGACTTATGGACCGATTGTAAACCAAAACTTTACGGAAGACCGATTTAACAATATGATTAATGAACAGTCGGGGGATGTTTTTTTGGAAAAATTCGCTAACTATAAAAGTTTTGTAGAACAATACTTGCCCAATGCAAAGCAGAACCTGATAGGTTTCTCTGTTGAAATCAATGAAGAATGGAGCCTTTACTGTTTGAACAGTGCCCTTACTTCATTTGCTGGATATGGGTGGAGTGAATATCCACAACTAAAAAATGATGAACGAAGATTGAATGTTGATACCCGCAACCTAAACGATTGGGTGCAAAAGAACTCCAAAAGAAAAATCCTGATGATGCACCACCCACTACCTTTCATTGCGGAATGGGCAGACAATGAACTGACTCAACTGTTACGAACGGATTTTGACCTTTTGCTTACAGGACACACTCATCGACAGAATATTCTTTGCAATCAAGTGAAGGGGGAAAACTATGTGTGGTGTCAGGCACCGCAACTGTACACGGACAAGACAGATAAATTGGGGTATTGCATTATAGAATTGGAAGATGATCATGTAGCAAGAGTGATATACCGTGAATGGTTCAGTTCCAGAAACAGTTTCAAAAAAGGGCTCGATTTTACAGATGGCGAAGAAGGTGTTGTTGAAATCGGAAATACCAAGCAGATTGTAAAGGACGCTATTCGTTTGAAATTGGAAGAACGATTCCGTGATACAATGGCCGTTTATGGTGATGAGTCATTAATATGGATTGACCGTTATTTTAGCATGAACAGATTTGACAGGGCATTTACATTCAACAAGAAAGATTTGTACACTGAAGATGACATCATGGAAACAGGAAAAAGTCTGAAGATTGTCACCCCTGCTCAATATGGTTTGACTTCTTTTGGTTGGCACTTTCTGCTAAGACTCTGGAAGGAAAAAAAGGAGTTTGGATTATTTCTTGATTGCCGCATTGTAAAAGCAAACAAAATTGAAAAAGAAATAAAAAGGCAGTTAGATACGTTTGATGTGTCAAAAGAAAACGTAAAATGGTTCGTATTTGACAATTGGGACCTGAACAATAAAGATGCCAAACAAATATTGTCGTATATGCAGGAAGAGTACAAAGACATTCCATTATTACTATTGTGCCCGATGCTAGAAAAATCGTTTGTTAATAATGAAAATATATCACAGCAAGAATTCTCTATTGCACCTATTTTTATGGCTCCTATGCAGTTATGTCAATTACGAAATATGGTAGCAGTATATAACAAAAAACACAGAATTGGCGAAGAAGAAGTTGTCTTGAAGAGACTGAATGACGACATACAGAACTTTAATATGCATAGAACACCTCTGAATTGCATTTCACTATTGGAAGTGTTCAGTAATTCATTCGATGAGAATCCTGTCAATCGAACGGCCATGATAGAACGTCTTCTCCGTATAATCTTTGAAAATGAAGAAGTACCCAGTTATAAATCGCTTCCTGATGTCAAAGATTGTGAGTTTGCCATTGGATATTATTGTGAGCAGATGATTCGTAATGAGCAATATTACTTTAGAAGCAAGCATTTTTATGATCAGGTATCGGATTTCTGTAAGTTGCAAAAGATAACACTTGATATAAACTACCTCTTTTCCATTTTATTAAAAAAACAAATTATCTGCCAATATGACAATGACCTATATGGATTCAGATTTGCTTTTTGGGTGTACTATTTTGCAGCAATGCGAATGACAAAATCACAAGACTTTACGAACTTTATTCTAGATAAAGAGAATTATGCACGCTATCCTGAGGTGTTGGAGTTCTATACAGGCAGCGACCGTACTAGAAATGATGCTGCGGAGATAGTCATTAAAGACATCAAGAAAGTCACAACAACGGTTCATGACAAAGTTGGGTTACCTGACAAAATGAACCCTTTGCAACAGTTGCGTCTGAATATAACTGATGAGCAGGTCACTAAAGCCATTGAAAAATTGGATACTCATCTAAAACAATCAAAGCTTCCAACCAACATTAAAGATGCGTTGGATGACTCACGTTATAACCCATCTATGCCTTTTCACCAAGATGTGAGAAAGGTTTGGGAAAACTATTCTGTGAACTATTTACAAGAAATGATTGGAATTGCATCCAAGGTGCTAAGAAATAGCGACTATATACTTCCAGAGAACAAAGTAAAGCTACTCGATGCTATTACTGATGCTTGGTTGAATACGATTAGGGTTGTATATCTTATGGCTCCAGCTTTGGCTATGGATGGCAAAGCTGGTTATGATGATTTTAGACTGCATTTGGATGATGCATTTGATACCCAATCAGGCGATAAAAGACAATTGTTGATTGATATTATGTCGGCAATACCTCATAATATCGTTACATGGTACAAAGACAATATCTATTCCTCTAAACTGGCAGGCCTACTGTATGAGAAAATAGAAAGCGAGTCGAATCCAGTCATCAAACACGTACTAATAAACTTAGTAGTCTATGAGCAACCTGAGCATTGGGATGGTGTAGTGAGAAAATACATGGAAAAGGTTGATAAGAGGTCTTTCTATTTTGGGGACACACTATCATCTCTTCGCATCATGTATGCGAAAGGAGCTGTGTCAGATAGTAATATTGTAAAAACAAAAACACTAATATTATTAGGATACACGAAACTCGCTTCTAATGACAACAAAATGAATCCTAGTATGATAAGAAAGTTAGCTCCAGATGTTTTGCCACAAAGGAGGTCAGATAATGAAGAGTATGATTGAACATGGTCAATTTATCCTAACCATAAAAACAGAATGCAAAAAAATCCATATTTCAAATAAGTTCTGAATCCTGTATTTTAAAACAATTAAAACGGGCTAATAATCAAGAATGTTAAATGCCAAAAATGAGATATATGTAGATAGTAGTCAATGTAAGTCAAGAATGTAGCGGGGTTGTTTGTGTTCCCTTGACCAGTCGTTGGGGTCGTTCTTGATTTGGGATGCCTTATCGATGGTTACAGCATAGCGTTCCATTATCCACTCGATAGCAGATTTGCCATTGACAATGTACTCATAGGCTTTGAGTGGAATGTTCTCAATGGTGATATGACTGTTGTAGATGATGCGTGTCTTATCAGCAACAAGTTTACCGTTCTTGTCGCGGACTTTGGCGAACTTTATCTTATCTACGGCAAAGTATTGATATGTTTCATCTGTCCATTCATTTTGCCAAATATCAATGTCGCCAATAACTTTGACCTTACATTGCAGATATGCAAACATCGGCATATCAGCGTAAAAAAGATAATCTCCATCTTGTCCGGTAATCTGGCTGTTGATACCTTGTTCGTAGTTCAAGTGCATGCCAGCAAGTTCTTGCAGGCGGAACGGATATCCACGTTTATCCTGTCCAGTTCCCTGTTCACGACAGTGGCGGGTTTGCCCTTGCCCACAGCCCTGCCGGATTTTACATTCCACAGTTCGGGAATGGCATACACCTTGGTGCTGAACTGCACCATTGACTTGCCGATACGGATTCGCCCCAATATGGGCATCGTCCCGTCGGCTCTTTCCTCATTTTTCTTGAGGTAAAATGTAACTTTCAATTCGTTCATAATCAGCTCTTTTTTTATTCGCAAAATTATATTGTACAGAGCCAATCATCCGTTTGCAGAACGGTGCGGACGGGTGCAAGAAAAACCGTCGGATAACTATTTTAACCTATTGTTTGCAAAGAACCTCTCTGAATCTGTCAAACTGCTGTCTGACAATGTTGTTTTACCAGAAATGTGAATGTCCTTTTCTGCATAAACAGGTAACGTATTCGTAACGGAAAGTCTGCACATATCCGCTATATTCTGCTGTTTTGCCACTTGGCAGCGATGGGAGGAATTGGGAAGTTCACACGTGATGTTCAGTAAGTTACGCAGATTGTTCCATTTTTGCATCAGCGATGCTCAATATGGTAACTGAACTCTTGCGCCGTTTGGCTTCGAAGTGGTATTCCGTTGGCTCTGCCTAATAAAAAAACAAAGCGTAACGAACGCTCTTTCAGCTAATTCGCTACGCTTCGCTCAATTCTACAATTTCGCTATGTGTTTATTTTATGATAATATTTCCTGAAGGAGTCTCTACTACTAAGATATAGGCTTCGTATGCTGCTTTCCCTTTATATTTTAATCTGTCGGGAGTGTACAGACAGTTTATCCCCATTTTTTGTAAAGAAGTTATGGCAATCCTCAAAGTGTTGTGAGTGGGGTCTAATAATACTATATTTTTTAATATCTCAGTAAGTCGTTTTTTCAGTTCTTTAGAATGGGTGTTATAGGCTGCTAACATCTCTTTTTTATACCTATCCGTACGGCTTACGTCTTCAAGGTATTTTTTGATTTCATGAAGCTTGTCCATTGAAAGTATATCCACCTTGTTGGTATGCAGTTTTCTCAAATCTGACAACTCTTGTTCTCTGAATAACTCATGAAGCAGACTGTCCAAGTTCATTTCTGTTGTTTCTACATTAGCAGGGTGAAGAACTGTAGGATTGTAAAGCTCGTTCTGTTGTAAGAGGTCTTCGCACAATTGCACAATCTCATGAGGACGATTTTTTAGCGAATCTTTGTAAATACCGATATATTTATTGGTAGCTTTATCATAGTGCTCAACCATTTTAGTAGTTTGTCCTGTAAACTTGCTTATCTGTTCATAAGTCCAACCGCGTGCAGAGAGCATGGAAATATAGGTTCGCCTTCCTGTATGAGTACTTATGCATTCATATCGTGGGCGCTTGATTTCCTTGGGTTCGCTTTCACCCTGGTAATGGAATGATTGTAACTCTTCCCCTTGAATACCTGCTTCTTTAGCAATTCTTTTAATATTCTTATTGATTACATCTTTTGTTATATTAGGTAACCGACAATGGTACTTGTCTATCAGAATCTTTTTGGTGATTGCAAATATAATTCCCACTTCTATTTTTTTATTAGGTGTTTTCTTGGGAGAAATTGTGACATAATATTTACCTCCTATTTCCTCTAATCGTTCGTCTAACCGAAGGATGTCTGTAATACGATGTCCGAGTGTACATTCAAGAAGGAACACATCGCGTACTTCTTCGTCTCGTTTGCAAGTTGGCTGGTAGTTATATAGGAGCATAACTTCGTCATCTCTTAAAGCTATATGGTTGGGTGAAGACTTGTCATTGAACAGCTTTACTTTCAGAGAAGCTATTTCTATTTCAGTAAGATATTTGTTTGCTCTGGCGCATAGTACGACTGCGGATTTTGCATATTTGAGGATAGAATTGATGGAAGATATGGAATAAGAAGTTCCATCATCGTGTGTATAATTATCATGGATGTAGTATGCGAAGGCATTGAAAAATTCAGTTGTAAAAAAGCTAAAGCTATTAACTTTTATTTTTTCCACCTCTTCGAGATAGGAAAGGTAAAATTTTAGCGCGGGGAGACCTTTCTTGATATAATTATCAGAAGTTCCTTTTTTTATGGTAGTATCATTATATACCGCATCCTGAATTGTTTTAATGATGTCATCTATTTTAGCATTCTCTTTTTTCTTCTGTCTTGCCATATCGTTAAATTCGTTTTTAAGCAATGCAATTACATCAGTGGTATTATATTCATCAATGTTACAAAGGTATAGCTTAAACTTGATAAAATGATTCTTTACTTCTTCTATTTTTTTATTTACTATTGAATTATTCAGGTTGTCTGCACTAGTTAGAATGGGGCTGATGTAGGCTTTTTGTAGTTCTTGGTTCCATTGTTTAGGATAGACTTTAGTGTTAGTGGCAAATTTGTACAGTTTACCTTTGAGTCTCACCATAAATATCAGTGAGGACGGCTGTTTGCTTTTGGGCTTGTCCAGGAAGAATCTGCCACGTAGTTCAAGGGGGAAAATCTGCTGTTTCATCGGTGTCGAAATTATCCTTGATTTTCAGCGGCTTAATGAAAACTGAGGTAACAAAAAAAGGTAACAAAAAAAAGTAATACGGTCTCTAAAACGGTGTTTTATGGGGTGTTTCCCTCAATGTCCCCTAAATAGAAAAAGCCGCTAACTAATTGATAGTTAACGGCTTCGCCGTGGAGCGTACCGGACTCGAACCGGTCACCTCGACACTGCCAGTGTCGCGCTCTAGCCAGATGAGCTAACGCCCCGTTGCTAACGTTTGCAGAAGTATCCGCTTTTTTGATGCTGCAAATATAATGCATTATTCTGAAATAATTGCTATGTTTGCGAAACAAAATGAAAAAAGAAGTTATGCTGGTATATAATACGACCTATCACGTGGAAGAAGGACAGGAAAAATACTTCCTTGCCTGGATGCAGGAATACTATCTTCCGGAAGTCGGAAAACATGGTACGCTGTATGCCCCGCGCATAGCACGCATACTGAGCCATATCGAAGAGGGAAGCACCTGCTACTCTGTGCAATTCGAGGTGGAAGACTCTGCCAAGCTGCATCGCTGGCATCAGGAGCAAGGCGTGAAACTGAATGAGGAACTGCTGAAAATCTTCAAAGATAAAGTCGTCGGCTTTCCGACGTTAATGGAGGTGATAGCGTGATACAGCCGGTGAAGGAGAAAATCATTCTGGGCATAGACCCCGGTACTACCATTATGGGGTACGGTGTGCTGCGTGTGGCGGGAGTAAAGCCCGAAATGATTGCCATGGGTGTCATAGACCTCCGCAAGTTCGGCGACCATTACCTGAAACTCCGTCATATCCACGAACGGGTACTGGGCATTATCGAAAGCTACCTGCCCGACGAGCTTGCCATTGAAGCACCCTTCTTCGGAAAAAACGTGCAATCCATGTTGAAGCTGGGGCGTGCGCAGGGAGTGGCTATGGCTGCCGCTTTGAGCCGCGACATCCCTATCACGGAATACGCCCCTTTGAAGATAAAAATGGCGATAACGGGAAACGGCCAGGCATCCAAAGAACAGGTGGCGGATATGCTGCAACGCATGCTCCGTTTCCCCAAGGAAGAAATGCCCGTATTCATGGACGCCACGGACGGGCTTGCCGCCGCCTACTGCCATTTTCTGCAAATGGGGCGGCCTGTCGTAGAGAAAGGCTACCACGGCTGGAAAGACTTTATAGCCAAGAATCCCGATAAAGTGAAACGATAACCCCTAATCTTATATATATAACTTTAATACTTGAAATACTGCCATGAAACTAAACGAACTTGTCATTATCGGAGTAGCGGCGACAACGGTTGTCAGTTGTGCTCCCTCGAAGAAAGAATATGCGTCTTATGAACTTTATCCCGTCCGTACGGGCAGCCTGACCGAAATGGAATATGCACCGGGTGCTACGCGCTTTACACTTTGGGCGCCTACGGCGGACGAAGTACGCCTGATGCTGTACGATGCGGGCGACGGCGGACACGCCTATGAAACGGTTGCCATGTCGCCTGCCGAGAACGGCACATGGACGGCTAAGGTAGAGCAGGACTTGAAAGGCAAGTTCTATACCTTCAATGTGAAAATCGACGGGAAATGGCTGGGCGACACGCCGGGCATCAATGCGCAAGCAGTAGGTGTGAACGGCAAACGCGCTGCCATTATCGATATGCGCGACACCGACCCGGAAGGCTGGGCAGAAGACAAGCGTCCGCCGCTGGCATCGCCTGCCGATGTCATTATCTATGAGATGCATCACCGCGACTTCTCCATAGACCCCTCGTCGGGCATCGAGCATAAAGGTAAATTCCTCGCATTGACGGAGCAGGGAACGGTCAATCCGGATAAGCTGGCAACCGGTATCGCACATCTGAAAGAGTTGGGAGTGACACATGTGCACATCCTGCCCTCCTACGACTATGCCTCGGTAGACGAAAGCAAGCTGGACGAGAATAAATACAACTGGGGATACGACCCGCAGAACTATAATGTGCCCGACGGCTCGTACTCTACCGACCCTTACCGGCCGGAAGTACGCATCCGCGAATTCAAGCAAATGGTGCAAGCCTTGCATAAGGCAGGTATCCGTGTGGTGCTGGATGTGGTGTACAACCATACTTTCAACACGACCGAGAGCAACTTCGAGCGTACCGTTCCCGGATATTTCTACCGTCAGAAGCCGGACGGCAGCTTTGCCGACGCTTCCGGCTGCGGCAATGAAACGGCGAGCGACCGCCCGATGATGCGTAAATACATGGTAGAATCCGTACTGCATTGGATTAACGAATACCATATCGACGGTTTCCGTTTCGATTTAATGGGAATCCATGATATCGAAACCATGAACGAAATACGCAAGGCAGCGACGGCGGCAGACCCCACTATCTTTATTTACGGTGAGGGCTGGGCGGCATCCGCGCCCCAGTTGCCTCAGGACTCGCTGGCGATGAAGGCCAATACGTACAAGATGCCGGGTATAGCCGCTTTCTCCGACGAGATGCGGGATGCCCTGCGCGGCCCCTTCAATGACAATCACCGGGGAGCTTTCCTTGCCGGGTTGCCGGGTGGAGAGGAGAGCATCAAGTTCGGTATTGCCGGTGCTGTCGAGCATCCGCAAGTCGATAACGGACAGGTGAATTACAGCAAGGCTCCCTGGGCGGAACAGCCTACGCAGATGATTAGCTATGTATCTTGCCACGATGACATGTGCCTGGTAGACCGGCTGAAATCCAGCATCCCCGGCATTACTCCCGAGGAACTTGCCCGGTTGGATAAGCTGGCGCAGACGGCGGTATTTACCTCGCAAGGCGTACCTTTTATCTATGCCGGCGAAGAAGTGATGCGCGACAAGAAGGGAGTACACAACAGTTTCCAAAGCCCGGATTCCGTCAATGCTATCGACTGGAGACGCAAGACGGAACATGCGGATGTGTTCGCCTATTATAAAGGGCTGATTCAGTTGCGTAAGAATCATCCGGCTTTCCGGTTGGGAGATGCCGGCCTGGTTCGCAAACACCTGGAATTCCTGCCGGTTGAAGGCAGCAACGTGGTAGCTTACCGGCTGAAAGAGCATGCCGGCGGCGATGCGTGGGGAGACATCTATGTGGTACTGAACTCCCGCAAGGAAGCTGCTAAGATTTCCGTGCCCGAAGGCAAATATACGGTAGTCTGCAAAGACGGATTTATCAATGAACGGGGCTTGGGCACGGTGCAGGGACCGGAAATCTCCGTTCCGGCACAGTCAGCGCTTATCTTCTATAAATGATGATGTCCGGTTTTCGTCCGTACCGAATGGAATAGGCATCGTGGGATAAAGAACAGGCGACAGAAATACACCGTCTGTTCAAGCAAAACACACCGTCTGTCAGGGGCAAACGCACTGTCCGTTGCACCCTGACAGACGGTGCGTTTTGTTACCTGAAAAGGGAAGTATCCGCAACCCCTTTATCCGTTAAGCCCTCTGTTTACGGAAGACAACAGGTAGACTTCGCATTAGGGTGGGATACCTGCGGAAATCATCCCGCAGGACGGAACAATTCGTCCTACGGGACGGATAATTTCGTCTTGCAAGACGGATTTATTTGTCTCACGAGCCAATTCTTTTTGTCCCGTGAGACGGATTGTTCTGTACGGATAGCCTCCCGGATACCCTTTCCCTGCTTCTTCCTGCCAGGGATGAGGCTTACCCGCTATCCCCTGTAAACAGGGTACATTACAAATGGAGGCACATATCGGCGGATTGAAAATACAGCAGCTTTTATACTACTTTGATACCGGAATTTTTTCCGGAAGCTAAAATCTTGATACCTTTGCGGCGCCAACCAAACAAAACCACTTGAAATGACACAGCAACACACCTTACATATAGAGGGAGGCGTAGCGCGCAACCCGCTTGTCCGTTTATCGCAACCTGTCACCCTCGACTTCCTCGACGGGGAGCACATCGCTATCGTGGGTCCTAACGGGGCGGGAAAGAGCCTGTTGGTGGATTTGCTAACGGGCAAGTACCCCCTGCGCGACGGTACGCTGGCTTACGACTTCCGTCCCTCAGCCACGCAGACCGCTTACGACAATATCAAGTACATCGCCTTTCGCGATACTTATGGTTCCGCCGATGCCAATTACTACTACCAGCAGCGCTGGAACGCCCACGACCAGGAAGATGCCCCGCTGGTGCGCGAACTGTTGGGCGAGATAAAGGATAAGGATTTCGGACAACAATTGTTCGACCTTTTCCGCATCCGGCCGATGCTCGATAAGAAAATCATTCTCCTTTCCAGCGGCGAGCTGCGCAAGTTCCAGTTAACCAAAGCACTGCTCACAGCCCCGCGCATCCTTATCATGGACAATCCTTTCATCGGGCTGGACGCCGCCACGCGCGAGCTGCTGTTCAAACTCCTGGAAAAGTTGGCGCGGCTGGCTTCCCTGCAAATCGTGCTGGTGCTTTCCATGCTGGACGATATACCCTCTTTCATCACCCACGTAGTCCCGGTTGCCAATAAAGCAGTGGGAATGAAAATGGAGCGTGAAACCTATTTGCAGGTTTTCCGGGAGCAGGATGCCGTCCGCGCTGAGGCGGATGCCGTTCCTTTCGGCGAGTTACAGCGGCGTATTATCGGCCTCCCTTACGAGAATACGAACTTTACATCGGACGAAGTCGTCCGGCTGAATAAGGTCAGCATCCGCTACGACGACCGCACAATCCTGAAAGAGCTGGACTGGACGGTGATGCGCGGGCAGAAGTGGGCGTTGAGCGGCGAGAACGGCGCGGGTAAATCTACTTTGCTCAGCCTGGTATGTGCGGACAATCCCCAGTCTTATGCCTGCGACATCAGCTTGTTCGGGCGTAAGCGCGGAACGGGCGAGAGTATCTGGGAAATCAAGAAACATATCGGTTACGTCAGCCCGGAGATGCACCGCGCCTATCTGAAAAACCTGCCGGCTATCGAAATCGTAGCTTCCGGACTGCACGACAGCATCGGTCTGTACAAACGTCCGCATGCCGGGCAAATGGCCGTGTGCGAGTGGTGGATGGATATTTTCGGGGTGGCAGACTTGAAAGACAAACCTTTCCTGCAACTTTCCAGCGGCGAGCAGCGCCTCGCACTTCTGGCGCGCGCCTTCGTGAAAGACCCCGAACTGCTGATTCTCGACGAACCTCTGCACGGGTTGGATACGTATAACCGCCGCCGTGTGAAGAAGATAATCGAGGCCTTCTGCCGCCGCCGGGACAAGACGATGATTATGGTGACCCATTACGAGAGCGAGCTGCCCGCCGTGATAACAAACCGCCTGTACCTGAAACGCAACCGGTAAATATCCTGCCGGCAAAGAACAAACTATGATATAAATCGTTATATTTGAGGAATTAATCCTTAAACAGTTTATATCATGAAGTTCTTTATCGACACTGCAAATTTAGACCAGATTCGGGAAGCCTACGGTATGGGCGTACTCGACGGAGTAACCACCAACCCTTCGCTCATGGCGAAAGAGGGTATTAAAGGAGTGGAAAACCAGCATAGGCATTACGTAGACATCTGCAACATCGTACAGGGGGACGTGAGTGCGGAGGTTATCGCTACCGGGTATGAGGGGATGATTGAGGAGGGGGAAGAACTCGCCGCACTCAATCCGCACATCGTGGTGAAGGTTCCTTGCATTGCCGACGGGATAAAAGCCGTTAAATATTTCTCGGAAAAAGGTATCCGTACCAACTGTACGCTGGTATTTTCCGTGGGGCAGGCATTGCTGGCTGCCAAAGCCGGGGCAACATATGTTTCGCCGTTCGTAGGACGCCTCGACGACATCTGCGAAGACGGTGTCGCTTTGGTAGGCAAGATTGTAGAGATGTACCGCTATTATGGCTACGACACCCAGGTGCTTGCCGCCTCTATCCGCCATACGGCGCATATCATCCGGTGCATAGAAGCGGGGGCTGATGTGGCCACATGCCCGCTTGCTGCCATAAAAGGCCTGCTGAACCACCCGTTGACGGATGCCGGCCTGATGAAGTTCCTCGAGGACTATAAACGTGTAAACGGATAACCCCGAAATCCTATAAGCCTATCTTTCACGCATTTCTTAACTAATATTGGCGAGAAATAGAATAAAAAACTTTATTTTTGCCGAATATATTCAGTTTAAGAACAGCACCGATGAAAGAAAGGCTTATAGGATTCCTCAAGACATATTTTTTGTTTGTCTGCATATTTGCATTGCAGAAACCGTTTTTCATGCTTTTTTACCGGACGTTGTACGAAGGCGTTTCGTGGACGGAATGGTTCGGTACGGTTTGGCATGGACTGCCGCTGGACTTATCGCTTGCGGGCTATCTTACGGCTATCCCGGGGTTGCTTTTTATCTGTTCCGCATGGGCGGTTCCCGACCTGCTCCGCCGTATCTGGTGCGGTTATTTCATGTTCGTTTCCGTTCTGCTCTCTATCATATTCACCGTTGATTTGGGGTTGTATGAATACTGGGGCTTCCGGCTGGATGCCACTCCTTTATTCTATTTCTTCTCCTCGCCTAAGGATGCCGTGGCAAGTGTCAGCATCTGGACGGTAATCGGGGGGATTGTTGCCATGGCGGTTTATGCGGCGGTGTTGTACGGGGTGTTCTATCTCGTGCTATTGCAGAAAGGCGCCTTCAGGCGCATGAAGATACCTTACCGGCGTTTAAGGGTGTCCGGTGTGCTGCTGTTGCTTACCGGCCTGCTGTTCATCCCGATTCGCGGCGGGTTTACGGTATCTACCATGAATACGGGCAAGGTATATTTCAGTACCAATCAGCGTTTGAACCATGCTGCCATTAATCCGGCTTTCAGCCTTATGGAATCTCTTTCCAAGCAGAAAGATTTCGGAAAACAATACCGTTTTATGGAAGCGGATGCGGCAGACCGTATTTTTTCAGAGCTGGTAGACCCCGCTGTCTTGGCGGAGAACGGCAAAACGGCGGACTCTTTGCAGCAGGTTCCGGATTCCTTGCATTCGCTGTTCACGACACAGCGTCCCGATGTGCTTTTTGTAATTATGGAGAGCTTCTCTTCGCGGCTGATGACGGCGCTGGGCGGCGAACCGGATGTGGCTGTGCAGTTGGACAGCCTGGCGCGCGAGGGCGTACTCTTTACCAATTTCTATGCGAACAGTTTCCGTACCGACCGCGGGCTGGTGGCTATCTTGAGCGGTTATCCGGCACAGCCCACTACCAGTATCATGAAGTATCCCCGCAAAACGCAGTCTATCCCTGCCATTGCGGGCAGCCTGAAGCGTGCCGGTTATAAGACGAAATACTACTACGGCGGCGATGCGGACTTCACCAATATGCGCTCTTACCTGATGTCGTCCGGCTTCGAGGATATCGTTGCCGACCAGGACTTTCCGGTTTCGGAACGTCTGAGCAAGTGGGGAGTGCACGACCACCTTGTGTTCCGCCGTTTGCTGGACGATTTGAGGGCGGAGGCGGCGGATAGCAGTTCGGTAGGCGGTGCGCCCCGTTTCCGTGTGCTGCAAACCTCCAGCAGCCACGAACCCTTCGAGGTTCCTTACAGCCGTTTGAAGAACGAGCGCCTGAATGCTTTTGCCTATACGGATAGCTGCATCGGCGATTTCGTGAAACAGTTCCGCGAGTTGCCGCAGTGGAAGAATACGGTGGTCGTGCTTGTACCCGACCATTTGGGGGCTTATCCCGAACATATCGGCAATCTCGAGATAGACCGGTATCAGATTCCTTTGCTGATAGTGGGCGGTGCGGTGCGCCGGCCGGAGCGTATCGGTGTGTACGGCTCGCAGCAGGACATCGCCGCTACTTTGCTGGCGCAGTTGGCGTTGCCTCACGGCGAGTTTACGTTCAGTAAGGATATGCTCAATCCGGCTTCTCCTCATTTCGCTTTCTTTACTGTGCCCGATGCTTTCGGTTTCGTGACGCCGGACAACCGGTTGATTTTTAATAACGAGGCGGATGCAGTAGCTGTGGATGAAGGGACGGGGAAAGGGAAGAACCTCCTTGCAGGGCAGGCGTATTTGCAGAAATTGTACGATGATATAGCCGCAAGATAGGAGATAAAGGGAGCGGATAGTTCCGCAGGATGTTACAGTATGTCAGGACAATACAGAAATAAGATAGGATGATATTAGCAGGTATTTTATCGGGGTTGGTGGAAATGGATACCGACCTGTTGCTCGCTATCAACGGATGGCGTGCAGAGTGGGCGGACTTCTTCATGTATGCTTTTAGCGGCAGGTGGATTTGGGTTCCGATGTATGTAGCCATTTTCTATGCGATAGTCCGTAACCTGCATTGGAAAACGGCTGTGGGATGTGCCGTAGCCATTGCGCTGACCATTACGTTTGCCGACCAAATGGGGGCGACCGTTATCCGTCCGTTGGTTTGCCGCCTCCGGCCTGCCAACCTCGAGAACCCTGTTTCGGAGTTCGTACAGATTGTGAACGGCTACCGGGGCGGGCGTTACGGTTTTCCTTCCTGCCATGCCGCCAATACGTTCGGACTGGCTTTCTTCTTGTTCTATCTGTTCCGCAACCGTGCCTTGAACTGGTTTATCATGGTATGGGCGCTGCTGACGTGTTATTCCCGTTCCTATCTGGGAGTGCACTATCCCGGCGATTTGCTGGTGGGCGCTTTCGTAGGCTTCGTGGGTGCATCCCTTTGTTACTGGCTTTTCAGCTTGGTATGCAAGTATAGGCGGAAAGAGGATTACAAGCATATTTATGCTCCTATCTGGGTCGGAGGGATTACCACGCTCGGAATATTGGCATATGCTTTGATAAGGGCGGCGGTATCGTAGGTTCTCTTTTTTTGGGGGGGGACGCCGTTTGGCAGGCAGGGATTGGCAAACATCTTTCCTTTAGATTTGTTATATCTTTTATAGACTAATAAAACAGATATTTATGATGAGCTTAGGAAGTTGGATGAACAAAATCCTTATAGACTGGGGGGTAGACCCGGAACTTGCCAATATGTTCGACGAAACGATTATTGCCGTAGTGATGATAGGCGTATCGATAGGGCTGGATTATTTATGCCAGGCCATATTCGTAGGGGGAATGAAACGTTATACGAAGCATGCGCCCCACCAGTGGAATACATTGCTGATGAAACGCAAGGTGGTGCATCATCTGATTCATATCCTGCCCGGTATCTTGATTTATTTTCTACTGCCGCTGGCTTTCGTGCGGGGAAAGGAAATCCTGGAGTTCTCGCAGAAAATATGTGCGGTATATATCATTGCCGCCATACTGTTTACTATCAATGGCTTGTTGCTGGTGATGCTGGATGTGTACAATGCAAAGGACAAGCAAAAGAACCGCCCGATGAAAGGATTCGTGCAGGTTCTCCAGGTATTGTTGTTCTTTATCGGAGGCATTATTATAATCGCCGTGCTGGTAAATAAGTCCCCGATGACTTTGTTTGCAGGCCTGGGTGCGTCGGCGGCTGTGCTGATGTTGGTATTCAAGGATAGTATTCTCGGATTTGTGGCAGGGGTACAGCTCTCTGCCAATGATATGTTGCGCATCGGCGACTGGATAGCCCTGCCCAATAATACAGCCAATGGAACGGTGGAGGAGATTACCTTGAATACGGTGAAAATACGCAACTGGGATAATACGATTTCTACCGTACCGCCTTATACGCTGGTGAATAATTCTTTCCAGAACTGGCGTGGTATGCTGGAGAGCGGGGGACGCCGTGTCAATAAGAACATTTACCTGGATATGACTACCTTGAAGTTTTGCAGCCCCGATATGTTGGATACTATCCGTAAGGAGATTCCTTTAATGGCGGACTATCAGCCGGCAGAGGGAGAAGTACCCACCAATGCCCAGCTTTACCGTATCTACATCGAACGTTATCTGTGCAGCCTGCCGGTGGTAAACCAGGATTTGGATTTGATTATCAGCCAAAAGGAGCCTACTACTTACGGTGTTCCTATCCAAGTGTATTTCTTCTCGCGCAATAAGGTGTGGAAGGAGTACGAGCGCATCCAGTCCGATATATTCGACCATTTGCTGGTTATGGTCGGTAAGTTCGACTTGAAGCTTTACCAGTATTCCGATTAATATACCAGCCGGAACTCCGCCCATACGGGGAGGTGGTCGCTGTATCCCGCCTGGTATTTCATGCCGTAGTAGGTGCGGAAAGGCTGCTTGCCTCCGTATTTCTTGTCCTCGGTCAAGAGAAAGGGGGCACGGAAAACGCCTGCCTTGTCTTCGGCGGTATATAGCGGAGCGTCCGGTATCAACAGGTTGCCGGAGAGGATAAGGTGGTCTAACAGCCCCCATTCTCCTTGATATTTGTAGCTTCCGAAATGTTTGCCGGCAGCATTCTTTCCCGCCAAGAGGTGATAAAGCGTCCGGGAGTCCAAGGAGTCCGTTTCTGCCGGCGAGGCTCCGGCTTTCAGTATATTTTGTACGGACTTGTTATAGGGATAGTCGTTGAAGTCTCCCATAATGATGATTTGAGGGCGGATACGGATTCGGAGCAGGCTGTCTGCCGCATCTCTCAGCCTTTGTGCGGCTGCCAGGCGATAAGGCTCGGATGCTTTTGCTCCGCCGGAACGTGACGGGAAGTGGGCGACGAATACATCTAACGTGTCCCGGTTTAAAAGTAAGCCGCAGGCATGGAGTATGTCGCGTGTAGGACGGCTGTTTTTATGAGGCTTCGCTACCGGAAGGCTTTGGCAGGATAGCAGTTTGAAAAGCCCTCTTTGATAAAGTAATGCCACATCGATTCCCCGTTCGTCGGGGGAGTGCGTGATGACATAGCGGTAGCCGGCTTCCCGCAGGACGGAGTAGCGGGTAAGGTCGCGCAGTACACTGTCGTTTTCTACTTCGCAAAGGGCTACCAATGCAGGCGGCGTCCACTCGCCTACGGCAATGATGACACGTGCAACGGCATCTAATTTCTTCTTGTATTTGGAATAATTCCAGTGCCGGATGCCGTCGGGCAGGAATTCATAATCGTTTTTCAGGGTATCATGGCGGCAATCGAACAAGTTTTCCACGTTGTAGCCCATGATGCGGAATACCAGGGTGTCTTTTTCCGCTTGCCCGTACAGCGGAGGGGATGATAGGAAAACGAGAAGTATGAAGGCGGATACGGAGGTAAAAAGAAGCGGGGCATTTCTTCTTTTGCTCCGCATCTTTTCTTTGTATCTCTGTTTGGGTATGTTCATTAATTCTTGGCGGGGATATGTTTCAGTATATCCAGCAGGTGTTCCCAGAACTTCTGTACGGTAGGAATGAGCATCCGTTCATCCGGAGAGTGTACTCCTTGCAGGGTAGGGCCGAAGGAAATCATATCCAGAGAGGGGTATTTGTCGAGGAATAACCCGCATTCCAGTCCGGCATGGATAGCTTTTATCTTGGCATCTACACCGAACAGGCGTTTGTATGATGCCGCTGCGACTTCCAGGATTTCCGAGTGCGGATTGGGTTTCCAGCCCGGATAGCCGTCGCCGAAGGAAACGTCTGCCCCTGCCATTTCGAATACGGTGCGTACCATATCGGCGATGTCCTGCTTGGAAGATTCGGTAGAGCTGCGCTGGCTTGTCTCGATGCGGATGATATTACCCGGTTTCATCTTGACGGATGCCAGATTGGTGGAAGTTTCTACCAGCCCCGGGATGTCCTGGCTCATGGCATATACTCCGTGGGGAACGGCATAAAGAGCTTGCAACAGGCGTTTGGCGGTATCTTTTCCGATAGCTTTCGCACGGGGATTTTCCGATTCGAGGGTGAACTGCAAATCGGGGTCTGTTACTGCATACTCGGCCTCCGCCTCGGCGGCAAATACATTCAGGTCGGTACGCAATGCATGCTTGTCGGCATCGGGGATAGCTATAACGGCATGCGCTTCGCGGGCAATGGCATTGCGCAGGTTGCCGCCGTCTATTTCGCAGAGGTACATATCGTATTTCTTGGAAACCCGGCTCAGGAAGCGGTTCAGTAATTTGTTGGCGTTGCCGCGTCCCAGGTGGATGTCGCCGCCGGAGTGTCCGCCTTTAAGTCCTTTCACCTGTACTTTGCAGAAGAAATACCCGGAGGGTACGTCTACCTCTTTATATGTAAACTCGGCAACGGAGTCTATACCGCCTGCACAGCCTATGAACAGTTCTCCTTCGTCTTCGGAGTCGAGGTTCAGGAGAATGTCACCGTTCATAAAACCTTCCTGCAGGGCAAAAGCGCCGGTCAGTCCGGTTTCTTCGTCTACGGTGAACAGGCATTCTATGGGGCCGTGTTCGATGCTGTCGTCGGCAAGGATAGCCAGTTCGGTCGCTACGCCGATACCGTTGTCCGCCCCCAGCGTAGTGCCTTTGGCTTTCAGCCATTCACCGTCTATTTCGGTTTCGATAGGGTCGGTAAGGAAATTATGCCGCACATCGTTGTTCTTCTCGCATACCATATCCACGTGGGACTGGAGTATAACGGTTTTACGGTTCTCCATGCCCGGAGTGGCGGGCTTTTTAATCAGTACGTTTCCGGCTTCGTCCACTTTCGTCTGCAACTTGTGTTTTTCTCCGAATGCTTTTAGAAAAGCGATAATCTTCTCTTCCTTCTTGGAAGGACGCGGAACTTGGCAGATTTCCTCGAAATAGTGGAATACGCCGGCTGGTTTCAAGTCTTTTTTTTCCATGTCTTATAGTTTATAATAGATTAGGATACGCTTTTAAGGGCATTCCTAATTCGCTGTTTTTTCATTCAATTCCTGTATGGATTAACCTCTTATTACTAAATATGGTTAAATTGATTGGCTATTTTATTTCCCTTTCTCTTTTTTTAGAGTAAAAAAGGAGGCTTAGTCCAACCAAAGCCCTATATTTGCACCCACAAAAACAGTGCAAGCCGAAAGTAAAATCGGAATTCGAGCGCTTTTTGCGGACTGCATGCTGTTTTTGTGCAACAAATTTAATGGAAATGCTTGATACGGTATTGATAACTTTGTTAATAGTTGCTATTTGCATTGTTTTATTGGGTATAAAGGTCTTTTTTGTGAAAGGCGGCAAGTTTCCTAACGGACATGTCAGTGGCAATAAGGCAATGCGGGATAGAGGAATCGGGTGTGTGCAGTCGCAAGACAGGGAAGCGCAGAAGAAGGGACGTTTCTCTATCGACGAGCTGGAAAAGGCCTTAAACGATAGTATGAATTAAATAAATTAAAAACAATATTTTTATAAATTATGAAGAGATTAAACTACCTCGTAAACGGTTTGGCTGCGCTTGCACTAATCGTTTTATTTTCTCAATGCGCTGGTAAGGCGGATAATCAAACGACGAATGTTGCAACACAGGCAGCCGGGTTGTCCGGGATGAAGATTGCTTATGTAGAGATAGATACGCTTTTGGCAAAATATAACTACTGTGTCGATTTAAATGAAGCTATGGTGAAGAAAAGCGAGAACGTACGTTTAACCTTGAACCAGAAAGCCAAAGACCTCGACCGCCAGAAACAGGAGTTCCAGACGAAAGTCCAGAATAATGCTTACCTGACCCAGGAACGTGCACAGCAAGAATACAACCGCATTGCAAAGCTGGAACAGGATTTGCAGAACCTGGGCAATAAATTGCAGTCCGAACTGATGAGCGAAAACGAGAAGAACAGTTTGCAGTTGCGCGACTCTATCAATGCTTTCTTAAAGGAATATAACAAGACCAAAGGATACAGCATGATTATCAGTAATACCGGTTTCGACAACCTGCTGTATGCCGACAGTATCTACAATATTACCAGCGAAATCCTGGAGGGACTGAATGCAAGGTATTCTTCTCCCGCCAAGAAATAAACGGGGAAAATAACCCGCAGGCAGTTAATTCATTACTGTATGGTAAGTTAACTGAAACAACTGCGATAAGTTAACATCATAAGAGAAGGAAGTTAATATCATGCCCGGCATGAAGTTAACTTCCTTTTTCTGTATACAGCGGCGACTGTTTCCGTTCTGTTTGAGCGGTGTGGTTGTCCGGAATATCTATTGTCGGAAATGTTATTGCAACATTATGATAGGTATATCGGGGAAGGGCTGATTGTTTTTGGCAGTTTTCATTTGTATTTCTCGCGCTCTTTTTGTTCCTTTGCCCTTGTCAATTTAAAAAAAGAACCGATGAAAACTGTCGTTTATATAGTGACTTGTGTAGTGGGGTTGTTGTTTGTTTCCTGTACCTCCCGGAAGAAAAGCGAAAGCGAGGTGCAGGTGCTTATGCGGGACAGTACGGTGGTGTCCGCTCCGCAACGCATGCAGGTTTCCGATACGAAAATGACCATTACTTATAAAGGCAAGGAGTACCGTTCGTCGGTTGTCCGTCGTCCGGACGAAAGCCTGCCTGTTGTGAAAAATGAGCAGGGGGAAGAGTTTGTCGATAACAGCATCGCCCTGCGTATTACCTGTGGCGGCAAGTCAATCGTGGATAAGGTGTTTACGAAGGAAAGTTTTGCTTCGCTGGTCGATGCCAGGTTTATGAGGCATGCCATTTTGGAGGGATTGGTCTATGACAGGACTACTTCCGGGGGCATAGTCTATGCTGCCAGTATTTGTTATCCGCAAACAGACCTTTACGTACCTCTTAGGTTGACCGTTTCGACCGACGGCAAAATCTCCGTGGCAAAGGAGGAGTTGCTGGAAGAAGTGTACGGAGAAGACAGCATTCCCGGCTAATCCGGGATTAATTCCAGAATGATTCCAGATTTATGAGCTTTCTTTACCGGTATGAAAATCCTGATTGTAGAAGATGAGCAAGATTTACGGGAAACAATCCGTATTTCGCTCTTGAAAGAGAAGTTTGTTGTGGAAACGGCTGCCGATTATTTTTCGGCACTGGACAAGATTAACGATTACGACTACGACTGCATCCTGCTGGATATCATGCTGCCCGGTGGGAGCGGACTGGACTTGTTGCGCGAGTTGAAACGCCTGCGCCGTACGGATAGCGTGCTTATCATTTCCGCCAAAGATTCGCTGGACGATAAGGTGGACGGTCTGGAACTCGGGGCTGACGATTATCTTACGAAGCCTTTCCATTTGGCAGAACTGAATGCCCGTGTAAAGTCTTTAATCCGCCGTCGTCAGGCACAGGGCGACATAACCGTTACCGTGGGCAATTTGCTACTCTATCCGGACAAACGGCAGGCGGAAGTGGGCGGCGTTCCTTTGCAACTGAACCGCAAGGAGTTCGATTTACTGTATTATTTTGTGGTGAATGCCAACCGGGTTATCAATAAGATGAGCCTTGCGGAGTCGGTATGGGGAGATAATATCGACCAGGCGGACTCCTTGGATTTTATTTACTCGCAAGTGAAGAATTTGCGTAAGAAGCTGAAACAGGCCGATGCTTCCGTAGAGTTGAAGGCTGTCTACGGTTTTGGCTATAAACTCTCCGAATTATGAAACTGGTATATTATACATACCGCAAACTCTCGTTGTTGCTGTTCGTATTAATGGCTGTGTGGGGCGTATTGTTCTATTATGCCATTATCGATGAGGTAGTGGATGAAACGGATGATACCCTGGAGAATTATGCCGGGATATTAATGGAGCATGCGCTTCACGACCCTTCTATTCTTGAAACGGAAGGTGCGCTGATGTCTTTTTATAAGTTTCTTCCTATCTCGGAGGAGGAGGGACGGCATTACCGGGAGGTCTTTTATGACTCTACCGTTTATATCGAGCTTGAGGATGACGACGAACCGGTACGTGTGATGCGCACGGCTTTTCGTATGCCCGACGGACAGTTCTATGAGCTGACTTTGATGATTTCCACTCTGGAACGGGACGATATGGTGGAGGCGATGCTCTGGTACTTGGGGGCTTTGTTCCTGCTTTTCCTGATATGTACGTCTATCGGAATCCAGTTGGTACTGAGAGGGGTATTCCGTCCGTTGCACAGATTGCTGGACTGGCTGCACGGCATTCAGCCAGGCAAGGAGGTTCCGGCATTGGAGAATCCTACGAAGATACGCGAATTCCGGCAACTGAGCGAAGCCGCAGTGGATATGGGCAACCGTAGCTACAAGGCTTATGAGGAGCAGAAACAGTTTATAGAGAATGCCTCGCATGAGTTACAGACACCGCTTGCCATTGTGCGCGGTAAGGTGGAGCTGCTGGCGGAGAACGATAACCTGACTGAACAGCAGATGAAGGAACTGGACGAAATATATTCTACCTTGGGACGTGCCGTGAAACTGAATAAGTCGTTATTGTTGCTCTCCCGTATAGAGAACGGGCAATATGCGGAGCTGGAAGATGTGTCGATAGATGAGATATTGGATAATCTTCTGCCGGATTTAATGGATATATACGAGCATAAGCAAGTGCATCTGGTACGCAGGCAAGGGGAGCACCCTTTCATTATCCGTTGCAATCACTCGTTAGCCCAGATTTTGGTTTCCAATCTGGTGAAGAACGCGTTGCTTCATAATGAGGATAAGGGAGAGTTGCAGGTATTTACTACTCCGGTTTCATTGACGATAAAGAACACGGGAGATACGCCTTTGGACGGCGAAAAGCTTTTCCGCCGTTTTTATCATAGTATCGACGGGAAAAAGGACTCTACGGGGTTAGGGCTTGCCATAGCCCGTTCTATAGCCCGGATTTCCTCGTTGAGGCTCACTTACGAATGGCAGGAGGGAATGCATTGTTTCCTGCTCGTTAAAGAATATAAAAATAGCCGTTAACAGCGGTTATTCCCAAATCTTTCCTATTTCTCTATCGTTATTTGCAGTGTGAATGATATGTAACAATTAGTAACACTAAAAAATAACGATTATGAAGAAAGTACTGTCTATTCTCGTATTGGCTCTCGTGGCTGTTCAGTTTGCATTTGCCGGCGATGTTATTACACGCGATGCCAAGCAGTTGCCTCTGACTGCCCGTAATTTTATCAACCGGTATTTCACTAAACCGCAAATTTCGCATATTAAAATCGAAACCGGAATGCTGGGTTCCAAGAAGTATGAGGTGTTGCTGACCGACCGTACGGAGATTGATTTTGACGGTGACGGTAATTGGACGGATGTAGACTGCAAAAGGAGTGCCGTTCCCGAAGCGCTGATTCCGGTGTCTGTAAAAGAATATGTAAAAATGAACTTCCCGCAGGAAATTATCACCAAGATTGAACGCGACCGTGGCGGGGTGGAAGTTGAGCTGGCCAATGACTATTCTTTGAAATTCAATAGCAAAGGCAAGTTCGTAAGCATGGACGATTGATTGCGATATCGGATGTATAACTTAAACTTTATAACGGAAAGATGAAAATGAAATTTCAAGTATTGGCAATGATGTTCATTGCTGCATTGGCTTTCAGTGCATGCAGCGATGACGATAAGGATGATAATATAACTGTTCCCGATGCGGTGTCGAAGGCTTTAAAAGACAAATATCCCAGTGCTATCGATATTGAATGGGAGCGGAAAGGAAGCTATTTTGTGGCCGAATGCCGGATGGACGGCAAAGAAATGGATGTGTGGTATGATACGCATGCTATTTGGCAATTGACTGAAATCAATATTTTTTGGAGTGATTTGCCGCCCGCAGTGCAAACTGCTTTCAACGGTGGAGAATATGCCGGGTGGAAGCTGGAGGATATCGATGCACTCGAGTATGCCTTGCACCCTATGCAGTATGTTATCGAGGTGGAGAACGGCCGTATGGAGTACCAGTTGTTTTATGCTGAAAACGGCGATTTGATGCAGGAGAAGGATGTCAGTGGCGACAAAGACGATACGCACTGGCCGATAGATAATAAGGTGGTAGAATGACAGAATAGTAAAGCGATAAGGCGGTAGGGTGATAAAATAGTAGAGTGATAATATACTTGCCACTGTTTTATTACCTTACCGCCTTTCTTTTTTCATTCACATCGGTTTATAATCTTTCGCCAGCCCTCCTTCACTTGTTTCTTTGTAGAGAGAGGGCAAGTCGTTGCCGGTTTCCTTCATCACCTCTACTACTTTATCGAAAGATACGCGGTGCATACCGTCGGTGAAGGAAGAATAGAGGTTGGCGTCTAAAGCACGTGCGGCGGCATATGCATTTCGTTCTATACACGGAATTTGTACCAGTCCGCATACGGGGTCGCAGGTCATTCCTAAATGATGTTCCAACCCCATTTCCGCCGCGTATTCTATCTGTGCAGGGCTGCCGCCGAACAGTTGGTTGGCGGCAGCGGAAGCCATGGCACAGGCTACGCCGACTTCTCCCTGGCAACCTACCTCCGCACCCGAAATGGAAGCATTGGTCTTTACTATATTTCCTACTAATCCGGCTGTGGCAAGGGCGCGCAGGATACGCGTATCGCTGAAATCACGGCTTTTGGCAAGGTGATAAAGTACGGCAGGCATTACACCGCATGAGCCGCATGTGGGGGCTGTCACGATAACGCCGCCCGATGCGTTTTCTTCACTCACCGCCAGGGCATAGGCAAATACCAGTCCGCGGGATTGCAGGGATTGTTTGTAACCGCTGGCGCGTATGTAATAAGTTGAGGCTTTACGGCGCAGGTTTAACGGTCCCGGCAATACGCCTTCCTGTTCCAATCCTCGTTTTACCGCATCCTGCATTGTTTTCCACACTTCCTGCAGGTAATCCCATATATCGCTGTCCTCACATTCTTTGACATATTCCCAATAACTTTTTCCTGTACGTTCGCACCATTGTAGGATTTCTGTCATGTGTTTCATGGAATATACATCGGGAGTGTTGACCGAGGATATCCCGTCGTTTTCTTCTGCCAAAGCGCCACCACCGATGCTGAATACCGTCCATTGTTCGGTTTCCTTTCCTTCTTTATCTACCGAAACGAATTTCATTCCGTTAGGGTGGAAGGGGAGGAAAATCTTAGGTTCCCAGATAATTTCTACCGGTGCTGCCGGCTGGAGTACTTCGGTAATGGCAATGTTCGTCATGTGTCCTTTACCGGTTGCAGCCAGGCTTCCGTATAGCGTTACTTTGAATGCCGCGGCTTCCGGATGTCTTTTCAGGAATGTTTCGGCAGCTTTGCGGGGTCCCATTGTGTGGCTGCTTGAAGGACCTGTACCGATACGGTAGAGTTCTTTGATTGATTTCATGTTGGTTACTGGCGGTTAGTGGTTAATGGTTATTTCTCAGTTTACGGTTCTTGTTTCTCGGTTTAGTGAAGGTCTACGACTGTAATTCCTGCCCCGCCGAATTGTATATGCTCGTCGGCAAAATGACGTACACCGGGTACGGTTTGCAGATATTGGCGGATAAGGGTACGTAGAATGCCTGTACCCGTCCCATGAAGGATGCGTACACGGGACATTCCTACCAATATGGCATCGTCTATGAAATAGGTAACGGCTTGCAGGGCTTCGTCTCCACGCATACCGCGCACATCGATGTCTTGTTTGAAGTTCAGTTTCTTCTCGTACATGCTATCCTGAGTTTGCGAACTGATGTAGGTACTCTTGGTAGAAACATCCGCCTGCTTGGGACGTGCGTTTGTATGTTCCAGCTTATCCAGTTTGACAGTGGTTTTGATGCTGCCGAAAGCAACTATGGCATTTTTTCCATTTATTTCCAATACTTCGCCCACCGGAGTTTGTCCCTTTATTTTAACATTACTGCCGGGTACGATTGCCGCCAGGCGTTCGGCTTCTTTCCGTGCCTGCTGCTCTGCCGATGCTTGTGCAGACAATGTACTTTCCAGGTTTCGGCCGGTTTTCTTTTCTTTTTTCCGATTCTGCTTTTCTTTCAGTTTTTCTATCTTGCGGGCAATTTTTTCTTCCTGCTCTTTGGCAGCGAGGGCTTCCATTGATTCGCGGAAGTCGCTCAGTTCTTGGCGTACCTGGCGTGTCTTTTCTTTCTCGGCCTGCGCTTCTTTAATGGTACGAATGGTATTTTCGATACGGGCGTTGGCTTCCTGCATCAGTTGTTCCGCTTCTTCTTTGGCTTTCCGTAAAATTTCTTTGCGTGATTTTTGCAATTCTTCTACCTCTGCCTGGTAGCGGGCAATGGTTTCTTCCATGTGTTTTTCGCGTTGCCGGATAGTTTGGCGTTTGTTTTCCCAATACCGTTTGTCGCGTACGATGTCTTGCAGGTATTTGTCGGCATTGATGTACTCGCTGCCTACGATTTCCGAGGCATCGGCAATGACGTCTTCCGGCAATCCGATTTTACGGGCAATCTCTACGGCGAACGAGCTGCCCGGATTGCCTATTTGGAGCTGGAACAAAGCTTGCATCAGGTGTCGGTCGTATAACATGGCTCCGTTTACTACTCCTTCGTGGTCTTCGGCAAAGTGTTTCAGGTTTTGGTAGTGCGTAGTAATGACGCCGAACGTTTGTTTTTGGTTGAAACGCTTCAACACGGCTTCTGCTATCGCTCCGCCTATTTGGGGCTCTGTACCGCCTCCGAATTCATCGATAAGGATGAGGCTGCGTTCGTTGCAGTTTTTCATCATTATCTTCATGTTTGTCAGGTGCGAGGAGTAGGTACTCAGGTCGTCTTCGATAGATTGTTCGTCTCCGATGTCGATGAATATGTTGCTGAATATGCCGGCATGGCTGCGTTCGTGCATCGGGATGAGCAAACCGCATTGCAGCATGTATTGCAGTAATCCTACGGTTTTCAGGCAGACGGACTTGCCACCGGCGTTCGGACCGGAAATAATGAGGATACGCTGTTTTTCGTTCAGTTCTATATCCAGCGGTACTACTTTTTTACCATGCTTGGCAAGGGAGAGCTGCAACAACGGGTGAACTGCCATTGTCCAGTCTATCGTTTGCTTGTTCTCCAAAGCGGGTTTTAGTCCGGTAATTTGTTCGGAAAACAATGCCTTGGCGCGTATGAAGTCTATTTCTGCAAGGAATTCGTATGACAGCAATACATCCGGGATAGACGGGCGTAGCTGGTTGGAAAATTCTATGAGTATGCGGATAATTTCCCGCCGTTCGTCTCCTTCCAATTCGCGGATACGGTTGTTGGCTTCCACTACTTCGGCGGGTTCGATGAATACGGTTTTTCCGCTGGCCGATTCATCATGCACGATGCCTTTTATTTTTCGTTTCAATGCCGGTATTACCGGAATAACCAAACGCCCGTCGCGCATTGTAGGGGTTACATCTTTATCTACGACACCTTCTGACTGGGCATTGCGCAGGATGCTGTTCAACGAACGCGAGATGCTTCCCATTGTATTTGTCAGTTCGCGGCGGACACGTGCCAGTTCTGCCGAGGCATTATCTTTTATTTTTCCGTAGGGAGAAAGAATGTCGTTTATTTTTTTGATTAGCTGCGGGAATACTGCAATATCTCCTGCCAGTCGTCTCAGGCATGGATAGGGAGATACGGCGTCCTCTTCTTCGTTTTCATTTTTTTGCAAAAAGCGTACGATATCACGTATCGTTTCCAATGAGCGGCGCAGGTCGAAAAGTTCCTGTTCATCCAGATACATGCCTTCTACCCTTATTCGTTTCAGGGATGAGCGTACGTCGAAAAAATAGTGAGCCGGGAAGTTATCTTCCTCTTGGAGTATGCGTACGAATTCAGTAACCTGATTCAAATGTTCCTCCACTTCACTGAAGCGGTCGGAGAACGCCATATCCGTTACTCGTTCTTCACCAAGCGTACTGAGGCATTTCTCTTTCAGCAGTTGGCGTATTTGGTCGAAACCTATTTTCTGCTCAAAATTCTGTGGGTATATCATGGGTACAAAAGTACAATTAATTCGTGAAAAAATAAGAAGTATGCTTGCAGAATTAAAAATGATTTGTACCTTTGCACCGCTTTAAGAGGAAAGCCTTTTAGAGAAAGATGTTTTGGAGAGGTGGCAGAGTGGTCGATTGCGGCGGTCTTGAAAACCGTTGTGCTGCGAGGCACCCGGGGTTCGAATCCCTGTCTCTCCGCAACAAACGCTGAAAATCAGCAGATTGCAAAACAAACACCCAGTTTTACACCCAAGAATGTAAAGTCTGGTGTTTTTGTTTTA
>NZ_KB894162.1 GCF_000374365.1 Bacteroides gallinarum DSM 18171 = JCM 13658 | reverse complement strand
GTTCAAGAAGTTCACCGTCCACACCGAACAGGCTTCCCAGCAGCTTACAACTGACAGGAAGCGTATCAATATAATTCTTTTAAAAAAGACGCAAATTCATGCGTCATACGGCTGCCTTCCGCCACCAGTTTCCAGTTACGGCTTACGTAACGCCCCTCGTCTTTCAAAATCCACCGGCGACGGCGGATATTCAGGAAAAGATGCTTGCCACGGACGGGGAAGTCCTGAACCACCACAGGAGCGTAGAAGCCTTTGCTTTCCACTTTGACATTCGAATACTCACCGGGAAGCTCATTTTTCTCTTCCAGGTAAATCACGATTTCACTACTGCTTTCCTTTACATCGGAAATGTTGAAATAATCCAATGTCCCTTCGGGAAGAAGGAGACGATAACCGCTAGCTTCCATAATTACTGTGCTGTTGTTGCAGGCAAAGATAAGATTTTATCGGATATACTCCTCAGAGTTTTACGTTGACCCCTGAAATCTTGGGGGAATTAGTTAAAATAGTTATCTTTGGCGCATGAAACCGAAACGCCCCAATCCCGGGTCAACGTAAAAATCTGAGGGATTCATATAGATTAAGCATAAATTTTTGTTAGTCTGAATAGAAAGAAAGGGCTTCCTGCAGACACGCTTGATTATTTAGCTCCAGTTAACCATGTCTCTCAAGAGGCTTGCTTCATTCTTTTTCTTGAGGAAAAGCCTTCAATTCTGCAAGAGTATTCCCACTTACACCTACATTCAAACAGAAATAAGTAAATAATAAAATAATGTGAAGCCCTGTCCCTATGTTTTAGAGAAATGCCTGCAAAAGAACAACCGGATTTAACGCTTTGGTATCAATCGGAACGAACCTAAGTAGACAACCATACAAAAGACAGTCCCGCTTGGGGTTACTGCCGTTCCCATTAGAGGAAACTATCGTTCCCATTAAGGGAAACCGTCATTTCCATTAGGAGAAACTATCGTTCCCATTAGGGGAAATTGTCATTTCCATTATGAGAAACTGTCGTTCCTGTGTGTGAAAACGGAAGTTTCCTATAGGTAGGAAACTGTAATGTTCTTATTCTTAATATGATACATAACAGATATTGGTGTCCTGAGATATTCTTTTCGAGTGTAACGGAAGAGGCGGCAAGCGAGCGGCTGAGGATAAAAATGAGGGGAGAATATGCAAGTATGCCTTGTTTCAATACGGTACGGGTGGTACGATAGGTAAAAATAAAAAAGCCCTGCATACGCAGGGTTTTATGTGGCTTATATAGGGTTAACGCAGCTTACGTTCAACACTTAATGTTCAGTTCATTCAATATCTTGCGCATAGCTTCGAAAGTCGTGATTCTTGTCGGTACTAATGGAAGCCGGAGCTTATTTTCAATCATCCCCATAGCATTCAGCATGGCTTTTACACCGGCAGGATTGCCGTCCACAAAAAGTAATTTGAATAATTCGGCAAATTTGTGGTGGATAGTCAGTGCATTTTGATAATCTCCCCGCAATGCCAGACGCACCATACGGCTGAATTCGCGTGGAAAGGCGTTTCCGATGACCGAGATGATACCGACTGCTCCCAAGGTAATCAAAGGGAAAGTTATACCGTCATCGCCCGAAATAACATCGAAATTAGCGGGTTTATTCTTGATGATATCATCCATTTGGGTAATATCGCCCGATGCCTCCTTTATTGCAATCACATTCTTGAAATCACGTGCAATACGCAAGGTCGTTTCTGCCTTCATATTTACACCGGTACGTCCCGGTACATTATAAAGTACAATCGGGAGGTCTGTAGCCTCGGAGATAGCCTTATAATGCTGGTAAATCCCTTCCTGGGAAGGCTTGTTATAATACGGTACAACAGAAAGAACGGCATCCACGCCGGTGAAATCGTCATTTTTCAGAGTTTCTACCACCGCACGCGTATTGTTTCCGCCTACTCCGAGCAGGATAGGAATTTTTCCATTCACACGTTCGATAACCATCTTCTTGATTTTCTTTTTCTCCTCTTCAGTCAAAGTCGGAGTTTCTGCCGTGGTGCCGAGCACGCATAAAAAATCAGTATTGTTTTGAAGCTGATAATCTACTAAACGCATCAATGCATCGTAATCAACGCTTTCATCCTCTTTAAATGGAGTAATCAGCGCTACCCCCATTCCTTTCAATTTTGTCTGTATCATGAGTATTATAAAGTAATCTCTAATTAAATGACTCGCAAAAGTACGATTTTTTTCGATTTACCATACAAATATAAGCTATAAAAAAGTTTTTTGTAGAAATCTGTTAGGATATGAGCGCTAAAAACTCATCTTCGCTCATAATCTTTATCCCCAATTTGCGTGCCTTCTCCAATTTGGCAGGACCCATATTTTCGCCCGCCAGGATAAAACTGGTCTTGGCAGAGATACTGCCCACGTTCTTTCCCCCGTTTTTCTCTATCAGCTCCTTGTATTCGTCCCGCGAGTGATGCGCAAATACACCGCTTATAACGACAGACTGTCCTGCCAGCTTGTCGGTGTATCCGCTCAAATCCTCTTCCTTCCGGTAAAGTTGCAGTCCATTGGCTTTCAAACGCTCCACCAACTCGCGGTTCAATGGATTGGCGAAGTAAGCCAAGATACTCTGCGCTATTTTTTCACCGATTTCATCGATACTTACCAGCTTGTCGAGGTCTGCATTCTCCAATTCTTCTATGTCCTTAAAAGATTTGGCTATTTTCTTGGCTACCGTCTCTCCCACGAAGCGGATACCCAACGCAAAAAGCACCCTTTCGAAAGGAACCTCTTTGCTTGCTCCGATTCCTTTGATGATATTCTCTGCCGATTTTTCGCCCATACGGTCTAAGTTCCTGATATCATCGGTGGTAAGCCTGTATAAATCCGCCGTATTTTCAATCAGTCCCAAACGGTAGAACATATCCACAGTCTCAGGGCCCAACCCTTCAATATCCATAGCCTTGCGGCTGATGAAATGTTCTATTTTACCTTTTATTTGAGGAGGGCAAACCGTTTCGTTGGGGCAATAATGGGCAGCTTCCCCTTCGTAACGTATCAGCTTGCTGCCGCACTCGGGGCAGTGAGTGATGAATTTTACCTTCTCGCCGATAAGCATACCGCGCGCATCCTTATCCACACCCGTAATTTTGGGAATGATTTCGCCTCCTTTTTCCACATAAACCATATCGCCGATATGCAAGTCCAGTCCCTCTATAATATCGGCATTGTGCAGGGAAGCCCTTCTTACAATAGTGCCGGATAGCTGTACCGGGTCTAAGTTGGCAACCGGAGTAACCGCACCAGTGCGCCCCACCTGGTAAGTAACCTTGTTCAAACGGGTCAGGGCACGCTCTGCCTGAAATTTGTATGCTATTGCCCAGCGGGGAGATTTTGTGGTGAAACCGAGATTCTTCTGCTGGCGCAGGCTGTTGACCTTTAGGACGATGCCGTCTGTTGCCACCGGCAGATTCTTACGCTCGGTATCCCAGTATCTGATATATTCGAACACCTCTTCGATACTATGAACCTTTTTGGCATGTTCCGAGATTTTAAAACCCCAGCCGGCAGCAGCCTGCAAATTCTCATAATGTCCGTCGCAAGGCAATTCCTCTCCTAAAAGATAATACAGATAAGCATCGAGCTTGCGTGAGGCTACAACGGCAGAGTTTTGCAGCTTTAAAGTACCGGAGGCCGCATTGCGGGGATTGGCGAAAAGCGGTTCTTCGCGCGCTTCCTTTTCACGGTTCAGCTCCTCGAACACTTCCCAGGGCATCAATATCTCCCCCCTGATTTCAAATAATTCGGGGTAATCCCCATGAAGCACCAACGGTATGGTACGGATTGTTTTTACGTTGTCCGTTACATCATCCCCCTTTTCGCCGTCGCCCCGGGTTACGGCACGTACCAACTTGCCGTTTTCGTAAGTCAGTGAAATAGATGTGCCGTCGTATTTCAGTTCGCAACATATCTCAAAATCCTCGTTCAGAGACTTTTTCACCCGTTCGTAAAAGTCTGCGACCTCGCTTTCAGAGTAAGTATTTCCCAATGAAAGCATAGGATATTTGTGGGTAACTTGCGTGAAATTCTTGTTTAAGTCACTTCCTACACGCATGGTAGGCGAATTCTCATCCTGATATTCCGGGTACTCTTTTTCGAGTTCCTGCAATTCGCGCATCCTGTCGTCGAACTCTTTATCGGATATTTCGGGAGCATTCAGCACGTAATAATTGTAGTTGTGCCGATGCAAGTCGGTACGTAGCTGGTCTATCTTTTCTTTTACTGTCATAACGATTCTGGAGTTTGAACGCAAAAATACGGGTTTCTCCCGAATATTTTTTGCTTTTACTCTTAACTTACACTATTTTTGCGGAAAAATTAAATATATGCGTATTGACATTATCACTGTCTTACCGGAGATGATTGAAGGTTTCTTCAATTGCTCCATTATGAAACGTGCTCAGAATAAAGGGCTTGCAGAAATACACATTCATAATCTCCGGGATTATACGGAAGATAAATACCGGCGGGTAGACGACTATCCTTTCGGTGGATTTGCCGGAATGGTTATGAAGATAGAGCCCATAGAGCGCTGCATCGAAGCTTTGAAAGCAGAGCGCGATTACGACGAGGTTATTTTTACCACTCCCGACGGAGAACAGTTCAACCAGCCTATGGCCAATACGCTGTCCCTTGCCAAGAATCTCATTATCCTTTGCGGGCATTTTAAGGGAATAGATTACCGCATCCGCGAACACCTCATTACGAAAGAAATCAGTATCGGAGACTATGTGCTGACCGGTGGAGAGCTGGCGGCTGCCGTTATGGCCGATGCAATTGTGCGTATTATCCCCGGGGTAATTTCCGACGAACAATCCGCACTTTCCGATTCTTTTCAAGATAACCTTTTGGCTGCTCCGGTCTATACACGTCCGGCAGATTACAAAGGTTGGAAAGTTCCGGATATTTTACTGTCAGGGCATGAGGCGAAAATTAAGGAATGGGAGTTGCAGCAGTCACTCGAAAGAACACGGAAATTGCGTCCCGACTTGCTGGGCGAATAAAATACCGAATGTAAATAAAAATAAAAAGGACATCCATAGGCAGATGTCCTTTTTTATGAAAATTAATTGCGAATGGCTATGCTTTGTTATTCGCTATACCTCAAGCGCACCGATTATCTCCTTTACAGACTTATATCCGTGCCGGTCGAGGTAGTCATCGATACCCTCTGCAACCTTCACGGTAATTGCCGGGTCGATGAAGTTTGCCGTACCTATCTGGACGGCGGACGCACCTGCAAGCATAAATTCCACCGCATCTTTCCAGTTCATGATACCTCCCAAGCCTATGACCGGTATTTTTACCGCCTTAGCAACCTGCCACACCATGCGGAGGGCGATAGGCTTCACTGCGGCGCCGGACATACCGCCTGTTACGGTGGAGAGTACGGGACGCCTGCGTTCTGCATCTACAGCCATTCCCAGCAAGGTATTTATGAGCGATACGCTGTCTGCGCCGCCGTTTTCGGCAGCGCGTGCTATCTCCGTGATGTCCGTAACGTTGGGCGACAACTTTACGATAAGTGTCTTTTTGTAAACTGAGCGTACGGCTTTTACCACTTCCTCAGCTCCCTTTGCCGTGACCCCGAATGCCATTCCGCCTTGCTTGACATTGGGGCAGGAAATGTTCAGTTCTATGGCAGGAATATTTACAAGTTCATTAATGATTGCCGCTGTTTCCATATAGTCCTCGATAGCAGACCCCGATACATTCACAATCATATTGGTTTTTATGTCCTTGATGCGCGGATAGATATGCTCTACAAAGTAATGCACACCCTTATTTTGCAGTCCCACAGCATTTAACATGCCGGCAGGAGTTTCTGCCATGCGCGGATACGGGTTGCCTTCACGTTTGTGAAGGGTAGTACCCTTTACAATTATACCACCTATTCGCGATATATCGATGAAATCAGCGAATTCTTCACCATATCCGAAGGTTCCGGATGCCGTCATTACCGGATTCTTCATTTGTAATTCACCAATGTTTACACTTAAATCTGCCATAATAGTTTGTTTATATTAAAAACCGGACCCTCTTTACATACACATAAATGCCCCTCCGTAGTGTTTTCTACGCAACACAGGCAAGCCCCTATGCCGCATGCCATCATGTTCTCCAGAGACACCTCGCAACTTATGCTTTTACTTTTGGCATATTTTGCCACAGCTATCATCATAGGCTTGGGACCGCAGGTATATATCTGCCCGAAGCTCACCTTATCCAGTATGGAATGTTGGGTGACGTATCCCTTTTCGCCGTGGCTACCGTCCTCCGTCGTGGTATATACCTCTCCATAAGCGGCAAATTCTTCTAATTGCAGCAAATCCTTGTCGCTCCGGGCGCCTAATAAGAACGTCGGTTTGCTTCCGTTCCTGGCTAACTGCTCGCCTAAGTACAACATGGGCGCTGTACCTACGCCGCCACCCACTAACAGAAGCTTATCCGAGGGATTTACAGGCATTGTAAAGCCATTTCCCAGCGGAAGTACTGCGTTGATTACATCTCCCTTTTTTGCCGCGCCTAAACGCCTGGTTCCGTCGCCTACGAGTTGAATAAGGAACCATACCTCATTCCGCTGTTTATCTACATAATTAATGGAGATAGGGCGTCGCAGGAAAGTAGTGGGCGAATCGTCTACACGAATCTCTGCAAATTGCCCCGGCAGCATCTCCGGAAGTTGGGACGGGGAAGTCAGTTTCAGCAGCACATAGTTGGCATGCAGCCGGACATTCTCGGTCACTGTTAAATCTAAAATGTATTTTTTCATATATCTATAAAGAAGAATTATCTTTTGGATGCAAAGATACGGGAATTTGCGCAAATAGCCGTTGTTGCCTCTTAATTTTCCGGTTTGAATGTTTCGTAGGTGTTATCATCAAAGAAAATTCTTATTTCAGTAATTTTCCGTGGGGGCTTTTCTTTATAGATAATCTCTTGTCTTACAACTTCTTTAGGTGCTTTCTGCACTGTTTCTAATGCGATTTCCTTGCGATTTTCCGAAGTATCCGGCTCATTGGCCAGGTTTTCGGGATTCTCGGCGAATAAAGGATAGTCGAATCCACCGTTACTTTCGGCAGACGGGGAGTCATTGCTCATATTTCCTTTTCCGGTTAGTAGCCACTCGAGGTTGATGTCGTTATAACGCTGGTGCAACCTGAGAATAACTTCCGTACTCGGATATTTGTTGCGGGGACCTAAGATGTGGGAAATGGTGGCTTGAGCTACTCCGATGCTTTCGGCAAATGCTCCGGCAGTCAGCTTTTCCCTGTCCATTATCATTTTGAACCTATCCTTTATGTTCATGGCGTAGAGGTATTACATTTGTATTCTAAAATTACTGATTACAAAAGTAAAAAATAAAAATCACAAATGCAAATAAAAAATGTAATATCGGGTAGTTTACAAAGTTGTTCGCACGATTTACTTATGTGATATTACATAACTGATTTATCCCTTAAAGCCTAAAAAATATCTATTATTGAAAGTTTAATAAAATGATATATAATACTGATATTTAATAGAATATGATTATATTATATAGACAGGTATTCGCACATTACAAATGTTTGAAGTATACACCCGGCTATATTAATTAAATAATCGAGTATAATTCTATATTTATCAGATTTATAAGAGTATATACTATATAATACTTGTGGTTAACCCTATATACTATATGAATGTAAAGTGATAAAATATCGATGTGAATTCATGTATTTACAAATGTATACCCTATTGCATTATTACATATGGTAATATTAGCATTGTGATGTGTATATGCGTAAATTCCCTATTTCACATAAGTAATATTCAATAATTGTATCATGCAACTATTTTCCTACTGAATCGAGGTAAAACCTGATTGGGTAACACATTCCGAAATATGAAAATTGGTGACAAAATAGAAAGCAGGCTGATATTCCGCCAGCCTATATACCATAACAATGAAATCCTTGTTTTATTTCTGTAAGAGTGTCCGGATGATTGAAAAGAAACGATTCTCAGAGGTTTATTTATGACTTATTTTGTTGTATTACAGCTGATTATAGCACTTTTTATAGTACCGGGATAACGTGATAATAGAAAAAAAGGGGGAAAATCCCCCTAAATATGACAGAATGATACCAAACCGGGCTATTTCTATATTTTCTTCTTTTATATAAAGAAGCCCTGACCGGGCAATCAATGCAGGATTTTAAAGACCAGCTCCCGCAAAAGGTCATTGTCGCTTAACGAGGAGTTGCCTACTCCTTTGGATTTGGCATCGGTGTACCGTATCTCCCCGATGATTTGCATTGTCTTTACCCCATTGTACCGCCGCATGGCACTTAAGTACTCGCGCGACTGCCACGGGCTTTTCAAACCTAAAAACGAAGCAATGCCCTGCTCCGATTTTTCGGGAGCATAATAAGCCAACATCAGGTTGGAGAAGAACCCGAAAAGTAAAGATAAAGTCATTTGAATCGGATTGGTTTTCGGATTTTCTTCAAAATATTTTATTATCTTGTTAGCCTTTAATACGTCCTTTTCCACGATAGCGCTGCGGAGTTCGAAGTTATTATAATCTTTGCTGATTCCGATGTTACGTTCTATCTGTTCCGGGGTAACGCGTGTCTGACCTTTTGGAAGTGTAATAATCAGTTTCTCCAGCTCTCCGGTAAGGCGGCTGAGGTCAGTGCCAACGAAGTCGGCCAGCATGGAAGTAGCCTTCGGTTCGAGGTCTATCCCCTTACGCTTCATATACGAGGTGATAAAGGCAGGGAGTTGGGCATCTTTCACCTTTTTGGATTCGAACAATACGCCGGACTTCTCTATTTCGGCAGCGAGCTTTTTCCTCCTGTCCAGCACGCCGTGCTTGTGGCATATCACCAGTATGGTAGACAGCAGCGGCTTTTGGAGATAGTAGGAAAGCTCCTCCATATTGCGTACGTTCTGCGCTTCCTTTACCACCACCACCTGGTGTTCGGACATCATGGGATAACGCTTGGCGGCATTGATGATTGAGGCTACATCCACGTCGGCACCATATACGACGGTCAGGTTGAATTCCTTCTCGGTTTCGCTCAGCACATTATCCGTTATATAGTCGGCAATGAGGTCGATGTAATACGGCTCCTCGCCCATTAGATAGTACACAGGGCGGTATTGCCCCGCCTTCAGTTCCTTCAGGATGTCGTCGCACGTAATTTCCTGCTTTGCCATATTTTGTAGTTTTACCAGTCGAATTTCAGATGTTTTACGGTTTTCTTTTCGTCGATAATCATGCGCAGGGACGCGATGCCAATTTCAACGTGCTCCGTTACATAGTTTTGCGTTACTATGCTGTCGCTCTTATCGGTTTTCACCCCTTCGGGAATCATCGGCTGGTCGGAAACCAGCAATAAGGCTCCGGTAGGAATATGATTGGCGAAGCCGCAACTGAACAAGGTCGCCGTCTCCATATCCACCGCCATGGCACGGGTTTTCTTGAGATATTCCTTGAAATCGTCATCGTGTTCCCAGATACGGCGGTTGGTGGTATATACGGTCCCAGTCCAGTAATCGCGGGCATAATCGCGAATGGCGGACGAAACGGCGCGCTGCAACATAAATGCCGGCAGCGACGGCACTTCCGGTGGAAAATAGTCGTTGGACGTACCCTCGCCACGGATAGCGGCGATAGGAAGGATAAGGTCTCCTATCCTGTTCTTCTTGTCTATGCCGCCGCACTTGCCCAGGAACAGACATGCCTTGGGCTGGATAGCGCTCAGCAAATCCATGATAATCGCAGCGTTGGGGCTTCCCATTCCGAAATTGATAATGGTTATCCCCTCCGCACTGGCAGAAATCATATTGGCATCTTTGCCGAGAATGGGGACATCGAATTTTTCGGCGAAAATTTCTACATACTTGTTGAAGTTGGTCAGCAGGATATACTCTCCAAAATCTTCCAGGTTACGTTTTGTGTAACGGGGCAGCCAATTAGCTACGATTTCTTCCTTTGTTTTCATAAGATTTCATTAAATTTGTTCCCTAAAGCCGTTGGAGAACGATTATTTAACTCACAAAAGTACAATAAAAAAGTAAAAACAAGAAATTAAAGTAGAATGTTCTCACTGAATCTGCCGGCGTTCGATGCCAGGATTATTGCAAGGAATGGAAAAAGGAGTATTTTCGATGTTATCCGCCGCCGATATGTTGCCCTGACCCCCGAGGAGTGGGTGCGGCAGCATTTCGTGCACTTTCTCCTGATGTACAAGGGTTATCCGCAGGCGCTTATGGCAAACGAGGTGCAGGTACAGTTGAACGGCACTAAGAAGCGTTGCGATACGGTGCTTTACCGGCGCGACCTCACGGCACGCATGATTGTAGAGTACAAAGCTCCCGATGTAGAAATAACCCAGAAGGTTTTTGACCAGATAACCCGCTACAATATGGTGCTGAAGGTAGACTATCTGATAGTGAGCAATGGCCTTAGCCACTATTGCTGCCATATGGACTACGAACGGAATAGTTATACTTTCTTACAAGATATCCCTGATTACGATAACCTCTGATTTCGGTGCGTTACTGAATGGCATTCACTATACGACTGAATGCCATTCAGTCGTATACTTAAATAGGTTTAGTCGTATACTCATTATACCCCCCGCAGGAATAGGGTGTGGAGGGGTATCGGAGATGCTGGCACAATACTGTACCGTTAATAAAAATAGATTACGCCTCTCTCCTGCCCTTTTCTACTGCATCCCGTCGTATATCATCCGCGAGATGCGGGCTATAATGGCGGCGTTTTCTTCGTCCGTTTCGCTCGAATCCATTACGAAAACAGCGATATAGTACTTCCTGCCGTCGGGCATGATTACAACCCCGGCATCATTGTCTGCAATTTTCACCCCTTCCGGCGTGCGGTCGGAAGAGCCGGTTTTGTGTCCTACCGTTACACCGGATGGCAGCAAGCCCTTCAGCTTATTGCTTCCCGTACTGGTTTCTGCCATGATTTTCCATAGGAAATCCTTGTACCGGGGAGCGAACAGCGTTTTTTCGTAAGCTATTTTCAGCAGCCGCACCATTTCGGAGGGAGTGTTCCAGTTGAGGTATGTCCTTTGAGGGTCGCGGTGCATGGAATCTTCCGTTTCCGACAGGTTGAAACCGCTGATGCCCAAGCCTTTGATATATTCGTGGATATGCCCTATCCCCCCTGCATACTCTATCAGGATGTCGCACGCATTGTTGTCGCTCTGCGAGATGCTGTACTGCAAAAGCTCTTTTAGGGAAATGTCCGCATCCTGCCCGGCGTATTTTTTCCGCAACGGGCTGTAAGTGTCAGGATGTAACTGGGATGCCTTTACATGGACGATGCTGTCCAAAGCAGTGTCCTGCCTGTTCATCTTATCCAATACGGCTAGCGCCACATGGAATTTGAACACGCTCAGCAGCGGATAACGCACCCGGTCGTTGTGCTGCAGCACGGTTTCATCGCCGTCGGCCAGTACAGCTACGCCGACGGTGGCTTTTTTTTCTTTCAGGAAACCGGCAATCCGCTCCTTCAATGCCTGTTGCTGTTGTGCGTGTACGGTAAGGCTTATGCAGAGGCATAGCGCATATATCAGGGTATATCTGAGTTTCATGAGATTAATTCCATACATTTGTAGAGTTTGCAAATGTATGAAATTAATCTGAATGGGAAGCGGCGCTTCTTTACTTTTCTTTTTTCTTCCCGAGCTTTTCCTGCAACTTCTGCATTAGCTCGTAGAAGTTGGGGATGTAGACCGTTGCAAGCAGTGTGTTCAGCGCCATGCCGAATACCACTGCCGCCCCGAGTGCGACACGGCTTCCCGCCCCTGCTCCGGTGGCGAACAGCAGCGGCATAACTCCCAGTACGAATGCCAGCGATGTCATCAGGATAGGACGGAGACGGATATGCCCTGCCTGGAATGCGGCGTCGCGGATGCTGTTGCCCTGTGCCCGGAAATCGCGGGCGAACTCTACAATCAGGATGCCGTTCTTGGCAGAGAGCGCCACCAGCAGGATTATACCGATTTGAGTGTAGATGCTGACCGGAGTACCCATGACATAGCATCCCAGCATCGCTCCGAGCAGTGCCACCGGTAGTCCTATAACGGCGGCAACCGGGCTGCTCCAGCTTTCGTATTGCGCGGCAAGCACGAGGAATGCCACCAACAGCGCCATGATAAAGACAACGGTGGTAGTGGTTCCTGCCTGCGTTTCCTGGTAGGCAACCGAAGTCCATTCGTAACCGAATTCGTTGCCCAGCCGGCTTTGCACCAGGTTTTCCACCTGCTTGATAGCTTCTCCCGAGCTGCTGCCCGGAGCTGCGTTGCAGGTAATGGAGGCGGTGGAATACATATTGTACCGGTTGATTTGGTCCATACCCAGCCGCTCGTCTATCTGCGTGAACGAGGAGAAGGGAACCATTGCTCCCGAGGCGTTGGGTACGCTCAGCTTCAGTACATCGTCGATGATGCGCTGTGCACGGTCACCGGCTCCCAACTTCACCTGGTAGATGCGCCCGAACTGTACGTAGTCATTTACGTATGCTTCTCCCATGTAGTAGCCCAGCGCCGTGAATACGCTGTTCAGCCCTATACCCATTAGCTGCACTTTGTCGCGGTCTATATTCAGGAAATACTGCGGGACATTCGCCTGGTACTGGCTGCTGACGGATGCCAGAGCCGGATAGTCGCGGTAATTCTCCGTAAGGGCTTCCACGGCGCGCTGCATCTCGGTAGCGCCGAGGTTGTTGCGGTCTTCCAGTTGCAATTGCAGGCCGCCGGTAGCGCCCAGTCCGGGAATGGCGGGCGGAACCATTGCAAAGACTTCGGCTTCCTGGATGCCATAAGCCTCCATGTTGAAGCGGTCTACGATAGCCGATGCGGTGTGCGCCTTCCCTTTGCGCTCGTCCCAGTTTTTCAGGACGACAAAGTAGGTGGCGGCGTTGCTCTGCTCTCCTCCGCCCATAACGGAGAAGCCGGATATGCCGATGTAGTCTTTCACCTCGGGATAGGTGTCGAGTATGGCGTTTATCTGTTTGCCCACTTCTTGCGTACGTTCCAGGCTCGATGCGGGCGGAAGCTGTACGACTGCGAGGAAGTAGCCGTCGTCTTCTTCCGGTATGAAGGTGGACGGCCATTTGACGAACAGCAGCACTGCGATTGCCGTGAATACGGCATAGGAGGCCGCGGCGGCAAAAGGTCTTTGCAGCAGGTAGTCCACTATTTTGTCGTAGGCGCCTTGTGTCTTGTCGTACAGGAAGTTGAAGCCTTTGTACAAGGGGAATTTGGAAGGCTTGGTAGGTTGTAGCATCAGTGCGCAAAGTGCCGGTGTCAGCGTTAGCGAGTTGATGCCGCTCAGTACGGTGCTGGCTGCAATGGTCAGGGCGAATTGTTTGTATAACTGCCCGGATATACCGCTGACGAGGGTGGTCGGAATAAATACAGCAAGCAACACCAGGACTACTCCCACGATAGGGCCGGTAATTTCTCCCATTGCCTCCGTTACGGCTTGCCGGGCGGTGTAGCGCCCCGTATCCAGCAGTCGCGTGGAGTTTTCTACCACTACAATGGCGTCATCCACTACGATTGCCACTGCCAGTATCAGCCCGAACAGTGTTAAGGTATTGATAGAGAAGCCGAACAGTGCCATAACCGCCAGCGTGCCGATGAGCGAAACCGGGATTGTGATGCACGGGATGATGACGGCTCTCCAGTTTTGCAGGAATAGGAAGATTACGAGTACTACCAGCAGCGTTGTTTCGAGGAAGGTTACCATGACTTCGTCGATAGAGGCATGGATAACGTCCGTGGTATCCAGCGTTACATCGTATTGCACGCCGGCGGGGAAGTTCTCGGACAGCTCTTGCATCTTGGCTTTTACTCCTTCCGATACGTCCAGCGAATTGCTGCCCGGTTGCTGGTAAATGGCAATTGCTGCTGTGGGTTTCCCGTCCAGTTGGGATACTACGCTGTAAGATGCCGAGCCGAGGTCTATATGTGCCACATCGCGCAGGCGCAGTATCTTTCCGCCGGTTTCCGTACGGAGAATGATGTTGCCGAACTCCTCGGGCGAGGTGAGCCTGCCTTTCACGGTAAGGCTGTACTGGTAGGCGTTCTTGTTGTCGCTGCCTATGGGTTGCCCTACGTTGCCGGCGCTTACCTCTACGTTTTGTGTCTGAATGGCCTGGTACACGTCTGCCGGCGAGAGGTTGCGGATGCGCATGGCGGCTGGGTCTAACCAGATGCGCATGGAGTAGTCTCCCGCTCCCATTACATTGACTGCTCCTACGCCGGGCACGCGTGTCAGTTGGTCTACGAGGTTCAGCTTGGCGTAGTTGCTGAGGTAGAGCCCGTCGTAGTCTTTATTGTCGGACTTCATCGTGAGGAACATGACGATGTTGCTGGATTGCTTCTGCACCGTAACTCCTTGTACTACTACGGGGGTGGGTAGCGATGACTGTGCCACGCTGACCCGGTTCTGCACCTGCACGGTAGCCATGTCGATGTCCGTTCCTACCGCGAAAGTAACGGTCAGCGAGTATGCTCCCGATGATGAGGAGGTGGAGGACATATAGAGCATTCCGTCTACTCCGTTGACTTGCTGCTCGATAGGGATGCCGACGGTTTGGGCTACCGTCTGCGCATTGGCTCCGGGGTATACGGCGCTTACCTGTACGGTGGGTGGGGTGATATCCGGATATTGCGCTATGGGCAGGATGCCCAGTGTAACCAGTCCTGCTACGACGATGAGTAGCGCCAGCACGGTAGCGAATATAGGACGGTCTATAAAGAACTTTGAGAACATAATTCCTTGTTTTTTTGAATATGATTATTTATTGTGCGGGTTATCGGACGGGTGTTATCCGCATGCCGTCTCTTACTTTCATGAGGGCTTTCGTTACGTAGCGTTCTTGCGGGGAGAGCCCTTGTTTTATCTGGCGCAGGCTGTCTCCTACCAGTTGCCCGGTTTCGATATGGCGGTAGCGTACTATGTCGGAGTCGTTGACTACGTAGATGTATTTGCCCAACTGGTCTGTGCCGATAGAGGCGTCGGGTATGAGTACTGCGCCTTTCTCTCTGCCGTAGGGCAGTGTGATGCTTACGTAGAGCCCACTTTTCAGGATACCTTTCGGGTTGTCCAGCCGGGCGCGTAGGTTCAGTGTTCCGGTGTTCAGGTCTACATTGGGCGAGAGGTAGTCCAGTTCTGCCGGATAGTTCAGTATTCCGTCTTGTCCCAGGCTTACATGGACGTGGCGGGTAACGCTGTCTCCTTGCTGCATCGACATGGCGAGCCATTGGTTGTCTGCTATATTGAAGTAGGAGTATAGGTGGTCGTCTTTGTAAATGGTGGCAAGCGTCACCGGCTGTACGCCGCCGCTTACGTAGCTTCCTGCATCTGCAAGGTTGCGGCTGACGGTTCCGTCAAACGGCGCCCGTACCGTACAGTAGCCCAGGTTGGTGCGTGCCGTATTCAGTGCGGCCTCGGCATTGCTTACGGCTGCCAGTGAGGTAGCTACGTTCGATTTGGACTGCAATACTTGTATCCGGCTTACGGCATCTGTTTTTACCGCTTCTTGCATCCGTGCATAGTTGTTCTGTGCATATTCCAGGTTGGCGCGCGCCGTGTGCAGTGCTGCTTCCGCCTGCCGCACATTATCTTGGTAAACGGTAGGTTCAATCTGAAAGAGTACTTGTCCCTTGCGTACCCGGCTGCCCGGTGCATAGGCTATGGTTTGCAGCGTTCCGTTGACCCTGCCTACCAGGTCTACTGTCTTTTCCGAGGTCAGGTAGCCGGGATAGTTCTTGGTTAGCGTAATGTCTTGCACGTATGGATGCGCCACGCTGATTTCCGGAGCAGGCATCGTATGTGCCGTTTCTTTTTTATTCCCGCACCCTGCCAACAACGGTAAAGCAAGCAGGGCAATGTACATTTGATTTTTCATATCTGGTTCAGTTTAGTTTTTGGTGAAAAAAAAGAATATAAGTAAAGGGGATTTATGATTTCGGGGTTATGACTTATGATTTTCACTCTATGATTCTCACTTTATGGTTTTCACTTTGCAATTTTCACTCTATGGTTTCCACTCTATGATTTTCACTTTGTGATTTTCACGTTATGGCTTTTACTTTATGATTTTCATTCTTTGATTTTCACTCTATTGGTTTTTACTTTATGGCTTCGGATTTATCATTTCTTGTCCGACTTATAAATTGGAAAACCGCCGCATTCGGATAATTAAGGTGGAAATCGTAAATCTAAAGTCTGAATCCCTAATCTTGAAGCCTAAGTCATAAGGTGAAAATCATAAATCGTGTAATCTAAAATTATAAATCATGTAATTTGAAATCATAAGTCATATAATCTAAGATTATAAATCTTCAATATAATCTGAAATCATAAATCTCCTCCCCCTCCTCCTAATGCTTTGTATAGTGAGATGAGGTTTTGCAGAGAGCTGCCTTGCGCTTGCGTCAGTTGATTTTGGTAAGTCAACAGGGAGCGGAGGGCGTCCAGGACATTTTGAAAGGGGGTTAAACCTTGTTTGTAAAGGTCTAACGACAGTTTCAATGTTTCTTCTCCCTGGTTACATACTTCGCGCAGGGCAACGATTTGCTTGATAGAATTACGGTAACTATTCATGGCGTTGTCCGTTTCTTGCACGGCTGTGAGCACGGTTTGGTTGAACTGGTGGATAGACTCGTCCAACTGTGCACGTGCCAGCCGGGTGGCATTCACCAGTTTTGTACCGCTGAATAGAGTCCAGCTAAGGCTGGGGGCTATTTCGAACGTCATGCTGTTCCGTTTGGAAAAGTCTTTCAGGTCGTGGGAGGAATAACCTACGGAGCCTTTCAGGAAAACCTGCGGCAGCCAGTCGCTTTTGGAGGCGCCGAGCAGGGCGGCCTGGGCACTGACTTGCCGTTCGGCCTGGCGGATATCGGGACGGCGGAGCAGCAGGTCGGCGGGGATGCCGATGCCTATGGGTTCCATATAGTCGGGAAGTTTACCGCCCGGTTCCAGCATGGGGCGTATGTCCTGGGGATAGGTTCCGAGCAGGATTGCCAGCGTGGTGATGTATTGGTTGATGCCTGCTTCCAGTTGCGGAATGGAGGCTTTGGTACTGTAATATACCGACTGTGCCTGTGACACGTCCAGCTTGGAGACTAATCCGGTCTTGTAGCGTACTCGGGTGATTTCGAGGACGGCAGCCTGTGTGTTGCAGTTGTGGGTTACAACGCTTAGCTCTTGCTGCAATTCGCGCAGCCCGATATAGGCCGATGCCACTTGTGCGCATAGCGAAACCTTTACGGAGGTGTATTCTTCCTTGCTGGCGGCGAAGTTTTCCCGCTGCGCTTTTACGCGTTGCCGGATGCTGCCGAATACGTCTATCTCCCAACTGGTATTGAGCGAGGCGCTGTATGCCCCGGTAATGGATTGGGGTATTTCGTTCACATTGCCGCTGCTCTGCTGGCGTGTCCAGCCCCCGTTCAGGGAAACGGAGGGGAAGAAGCTCCCCCGCTCTATCCGCCAGTTGGCCTTTGCCATGTCTATGCGGTCTATTGCCGATAGCACGGAGAAGTTCCTGGTGGATGCCGTTGTAATAAGCGAATCGAGCATCGGGTCGCCGAAGGCTTCCCACCATTTATCGTCTATGGGGAGTATCTGGCCGCTGAACAGGCGGTCGTCTCCGGGAATGGCATGGGATGTGTCGCTTCCCCAGCCTTGCGGAAGCGGATTTTCCAGGTAACGGTGGCTTTTCTGTGCCCATGCCGCAGAGGAGAAACATAGAATGAGCAGTGTGCTGCTCCAGGCTTTTATACTCATAAAAAAAGGTTTAGGTTGTTATTTCATGGGATTGATAACAACCTAAACCTTTTTTTGTTTATCGCGGTTCTTGCGGAATTTATTCAGCGTCTGCTGCTTTCTTTCTGCTTCTTGTCGGTTTTTCCTTTACCGGTTCTTCTTTGGGTTCCGGGGTGATGCCTGCCAGCTCGGGGTCTATCATGATGCGTCCGCAGTATTCGCAAACGATGATTTTCTTGCGCGAACGGATATCCAGTTGTCTTTGGGGCGGAATCTTATTGAAGCAGCCGCCGCAAGCGTCGCGTTGTACGTACACGATACCCAGCCCGTTGCGTGAGTTCTTGCGGATGCGCTTGAACGACTGGAGCAGACGGGGTTCGATTTTAGTTTCGAGCTCTTTGGCCTTGTCTCTCAACTTTTCTTCTTCCTGCTTGGTTTCGGAGACGATTTCGTCCAGTTCGTTCTTCTTTACCTCGAGGTCTTTTTGTCTTTCTTCCAGGGCGGCACTGCTCTCGGCGGCTTCTTGTGCCTTGACTTCTTCGTCGGCGGAGAATTCTTTGATTCGCTTCTCGCAGAGCTCGATTTCCAGTGTCTGGAACTCGATTTCTTTGCTCAGGAAGTCGTATTCGCGGTTGTTGCGCACGTTTTCCTGCTGCTCTTTATATTTAGCCACAGAAGCTTTGGCCGTTTCGATTTCTACTTTCTTGGTTGCGATAGCAGATTTCAGCTCGGCAACTTCCGACTGGATTCGTTCGATACGGGTGCTCAAACCGGCAATTTCGTCTTCCAGGTCTTGTACTTCCAAAGGAAGCTCGCCTCTCAACGTCTTGATTTCATCGATTTTGGACAACATGGTCTGTAATTGGAACAGGGCTTTCAGTTTCTGTTCCACTGTCAATTCCTGGGGGTCTTTTTTTGCTTCTTTAGCCATTTTAGTTACATGTATTTTATGGGATTTGTATTTACCTTGCTCTGTTGTACTTCAACATTAGGAAACAAGTCCCGGATTATTGTATAAAATATTTCTTTGGTATATTGTTCGCTTTCGTAATGCCCTATCTCCGCCAGCAGGATGTCTGTGTCGTGGCCGAAGTAGTCGTGGTACTTTATTTCGCCGGTAATAAAGACGTCTGCGCGGTTGCGTATGGCGAGGGGCATGAGGAAGGCTCCCGCACCGCCGCACAGGGCAACGGTCTGTATTTCGCGTCCGGTCAGTTTGTTATGTCTCAGGCAACCTACCTCGAAGGTTTTCTTGATGCGCTTTAGGAATTCCAGCTCCGTTTCCGGAATTTCCAGCTCACCTATAACGCCTGCTCCCGCCTGCTGCCAGGAGTTCTGCAACGGATATATGTCGAATGCCGGTTCTTCGTAGGGGTGTGCGGCGAGCAGCGCTTTGATTGCTTCTGCCTTGCGGTATGCCGGCATAATGGTTTCTATGCGTACTTCTTTCTCGCTGTGCAGTTCACCAATCTTGCCGCAATAGGGGTTGGCGCCTTCACGGGCACGGAACATCCCCACGCCTTCCACATTGTAGCTGCATGAGTCGTAGTTACCGATACAGCCGCATCCGGCGGACGACAAGGCTGCACGTACTTCTGCCGCCTGTGCCGCAGGCACGAATGTAACCAGCTTCAGCAAGGCGTTTTCTTTGGGCTCCAGTATGCGTACGTTCTTCAGTCCTATCTTCTCGGCAATCTTGAAGTTCACTCCTCCCGGCGCATTATCCAGGTTGGTGTGGGCGGAATAGATAACGAGGTCGTTCTTGATTGCTTTCAAGATGCAGCGTTCCACGTAATCTTTTCCGGTAATGGATTTGTAGCCTTTGAAGATGAGCGGATGATGCGACACAACAAGATTGTATCCCAACGCAATCGCTTCATCCAGTACGGCTTCGGTAACGTCAAGACACAACAAAGCCCCTGTTGCTTCCGCATCTGTCAATCCGATTTGCAAGCCGGCATTGTCGAAGCTGTCTTGCAATGGCAGAGGCGCGAACCGTTCAAGGGCGCTTACTATCTCCTTAATTTTCATTATCAGCAGAAAATTTGGCTGCAAATATACAAAAAAGCGGCGAACTACTGCTTACTTTTACCTTTTTTTTCTATTGTGACCGGGCGTAGCTTTCCGTAAGCGTCGAATGACTTGCGGGATGCCAGCGATATGGTTATCATCAGCGAGAGCATGGATGCCGTAAATGTGATGACCATAATCATCATCTGGTATTTGATAGCTACGTTGGGGCTGCTTCCTCCCAATATTTGTCCAATCATTGTCCCGGGAAAGGCTACCAGTCCCATAACGGAGATATTGGCTATGAGGGGGCTGAATGCTTTGATAATGGCCTGGCGGATAAAGGGTGCTTGCGCTTCGGCACGGGTAGCCCCGTTGCCGAGCAGGTAGCGGTAAAGTTGCTGTTCGCGTTTCAGCCCGCTGTAATAGGTGTTGAGGGCTATTACATTGCTGGATAGCATATTGCCCATCAGTATGCCGAAAATGGGGATGAAGTATTGTGCGCTGAATACATTTTCCAGCCGCAGTACGATGCCTATGAAGTACATCCCCACACATACTACGCTGCACAGGAAACCTACGGATATCGGCATCAGCAGTATCTTGCGTTTCAGTTGCGTGCGTGCCAGCGCTGTTTGCGAGGCTACGAGTATCATGACGATTACCCATAGGAAGTTTATCCACGGGTTGTTCCAGAGGAAAAGGTATTTCAGGTAGACGCCTATGAAGAAAAGCTGCACAATCATACGTGCCGTGCCTATAAGGGTTGCACGCAGCAGGCCGGTCTTGAATTTCCAGATATAGAATAAGGGTATCGATAGTAACAGTAACCCGATGCCCAGACTGAGGTATGATATGTCGATAGTTCCCATGCGTATGTCGGATAACTTGTTTTTATGTGTATATCGTATAATTTGTTTTTATGTATATATTGGGATAGCTTGTTTTAATGCGTATATCGTATAGTTTGTTTTTATGCATATATTGGATAACTTGTTTTTGTACGTATATCGTATAGCTTGTTTTAACGGATAAATATAAAAACCAGTATGGTTGCGGTGATAAGGCAGATGCCCAGGATAACCAGCGTCATCCGCAGGGTATGCCGCTGTTCCGTCTGTTCCTTTTTCCGGATTAGCCCGGCTATCTTTTCCATGTCCTCCGCTGTCGTATTTCGAGGCATGCCGGCACGTCCTCTATACATCTTGCCCGAACGTTCGTTAAAACGTTCCCGGCGGAGGTTGCGTAAGTCGCGGTTCTCCTTGTCGCGGCGTATCATATCGAAAACAAATCCGGCAAAACTCATGGCTCTTTCTTTATCGGTGTTATTATATACTTGTTGTATTATTATCAGTGTGTTGCGTTATTATATGCCTTATTGCATGTCAGCACTATTTATATGATGCTTATTGCATGTTATTGGGCTATTATATGCTTAATTACTTGTTATGGTGTTATTATGTGTTTATTGCGTTATTGTAGGTTTACTGTATTATATGTGTTTCCTACATTATTATGGATTTCCTACATTATTATGGTATTTATTGCATTACAATATGTTTATTGCATCCTTCGGCAAAAGCTTTGTCATGCGATACCGCCAGTACAGCGCTCCCTTTCAGGACTTGGCGGCGGAAAAAGGCGAGTACCCTTTCCGTTGAACCGGAGTCGAGTGCGGAGGTAGGTTCGTCTACCACGATTAGGGGCTTGTTAATCATGGAAGCTACGGCTATCATCATGCGCTGGCGTTGGCCGCCGGATATTTCGCCCACACGTTTATAATACAGCTCCCGTTCAAGTCCCAGTTCTTCGAAACAGCCGAATAGCCGTGCTTCCGAGAATGGGGTATTCCGGTTGGCTTTCAGGTTGAAAGGCAGTTGTATCATGTCTTTTACCCATTCCAAAGGGAGTGCCAGTTCCTGGGGAATCCAGGCCGTTTGTTTGCGGACAAGGTCTATACTGCTTTTCTCCAGCAGGATGCCGTTGACTGTGATACGGCCTTCGTTCAGAGGTACGAATCCGAGTATAGCGTTGAGCAGGGATGTTTTTCCACATCCCGACGGGCCGGAGATACTGGCGATTTCTCCTCTCTCCAGTTTCAGGTTGAAGTTGGAGAACAATATGTCGTTGCCGTATGCAATGCCGGCGTTCTCTATTTGCAGCATAGATAAATTCTTTAGTCTCTATTGCAAAGGTACGGAAAAAGATTTGCAAAGATAACTTTATACTTTTATCTTTGTGTCACTAATTAATTCATGAAAGAAAGTATGATACAGAACGAACGGGATTGCCGCCACGAACATGTGCTCGGTGTGGCAAGGCAGATGATGACTGCCGCACGGACGGCTCCCAAAGGAAAAGGCGTGGATATAATCGAGGTGGCACTGGTTACGGGTGAAGATTTGAAGAAGCTTTCGGAAAAGATGATTGCTATGGCCGAGGAGTTGGGAATGAAATTCTTTCTTCGCGATGCCGCCAATATCTTGCAGGCGGAATGCGCTGTTATAATAGGTACGCGCGAGCAGGCGCAAGGACTGAACTGTGGGCATTGCGGCTTTCCGACTTGTGCCGGACGTGCCGAAGGCGTGCCGTGTGCATTGAATACGGTCGATGTGGGGATTGCTGTCGGTTCGGCATGTGCCATGGCTGCCGATATGCGGGTAGATACCCGGGTTATGTTTTCTGCTGGGCTGGCTGCGCAGCGAATGAATTGGCTGAAAGATTGCAAGACTGTATTCGCTATTCCGGTCAGTGCGTCTTCCAAAAATCCATTCTTTGACAGGAAGCCTAAGGAAGAAAAGAAATAAGCGTATTGCCTCGCCTAAAGTTGGGATATAGAAGTGTAGAGTTGAGCTTTAGCGGCGTAGAGTTGCACTTTAGAACTCTAAAGTAGGACTTTGGAAATGTAGAATAGAGCTTTATGAAGATTGAAATTCAGGAGCGCCAGCATTCGGGTTTCATTGGTTTACTTAACGAATTTAATAACTTAGAATGATATGGGATATTTTGTCGGAATTCCACTGGGTGGAGCTACGGAAAAGGATTGCCAGGTACGTTTTGGTAAGAATATGACTTTCCAGGTGGAAACCCGTGCCCCTCACCTACCTGCGGAATGGAATTTGCAGAGCGGCATACAGCTTACATGGCCTCATGCGGATACCGATTGGGCTTATATGCTTGAGGAAGTGCAGCGATGTTTTGTTGCCATTGCTTCCGAAATAGCCAAGCGGGAGTTATTGTTGATTGTAACTCCGGAGCCGGAGGAGGTGGAAAGGCAAATCTCCGCGAAGGTCGATATGGCTAATGTCCGTTTTCTGGAATGTAAGACGAACGATACGTGGGCACGCGACCACGGGGCTATTACAATGGTGGATACGGAAGGTCCCTCCTTGCTTGATTTTACCTTTAATGGCTGGGGGCTGAAATTCGCTTCGGACAAGGACAACCGGATTACCCGGCGGGCTGTTGAAGCCGGAATATTGAAAGGACGGTATGTAAACCGTTTGGGATTTGTGTTGGAGGGCGGTTCCATTGAGAGTGACGGCATGGGAACGTTGCTTACCACTTCGGAATGCTTGCTGTCGCCCAACCGTAACGGCCAGTTGAATAAGGTGGAGATAGAGGAATATCTCCGTTCTGTCTTTCACCTCGAACGGGTGCTTTGGCTGGAGCACGGTTACCTGGCTGGAGACGATACGGATAGCCATATAGATACGCTTGCCCGTTTTTGCTCGCCGGATACGATAGCTTACGTGCAGTGCCGGGATGTGGACGACGAGCATTATGAGGAGCTGCATCGAATGGAGGAGCAACTGAAAACTTTCCGTACATTGAGCGGAGAGCCTTACCGCCTGTTGGCGTTGCCAATGGCGGATAAGATTGTGGAGGAGGGCGAAAGGCTGCCTGCTACATATGCCAATTTCCTGATAATGAATGAGGCGGTACTGTATCCTACTTATAATCAGCCGGAAAACGACAGGCGTGCCAAAGAGGTGTTGCAGGAGGCTTTTCCCAATCATGAGATTGTGGGCATAGACTGCAGGGCATTGATAAAACAGCATGGTTCGCTGCACTGTGTCACGATGCAATATCCAGTGGGGGTAATCAAATAACGAAGGATGATTATGAGACTGATTTTCTTATCAGTTTTGGTTTTGATAGTGGTAGCGATACATATTTTAGCTGCTGTATTTCCCGGTGTCCGCAATTATATCGTAAATCGTAAAATAGTATATATCTGCTTTACCGGTCTGCATATTGCTGCCTTTTTACAGATTTCCCGGTATCTCTTTGTGGAGAAATGGCATATGGCTGTTTATGGTGAGATTTTGACTCTCATCGTTCCGCTAATAACATTGTTCTTTTTAAGCAAGTTCAGTAAAATTAAGTAAGTTCAGCAAAATAAAATAAACGGATATAGAATATAGATTATGAGAAAAATAAAAGTAGGCATCATACAGCAGGCCAATGTGGCGGATATGCGTATCAATCTGATGAATCTGGCTAAGAGTATCGAGGCATGTGTCGCTCACGGCGCTCAGTTGGTGGTGTTGCAGGAACTGCATAATTCCCTTTACTTCTGCCAGACGGAGAATACCCAATTGTTTGATTTGGCGGAACCTATTCCCGGGCCGTCTACCGGTTTTTATTCGGAATTGGCTGCTGCCAACCGTATTGTGTTGGTAACCTCGCTGTTCGAAAAGCGCGCTCCGGGTTTGTATCATAATACGGCTGTCGTTTTCGAGCGCGACGGGAGCATTGCCGGGAAATACCGCAAGATGCACATTCCCGACGACCCTGCATATTATGAGAAGTTCTATTTCACTCCCGGTGATTTGGGCTTCGAGCCGATACAGACTTCTCTTGGAAAGTTGGGTGTGCTGGTGTGCTGGGACCAATGGTATCCCGAAGCCGCACGTCTTATGGCACTGAAAGGAGCCGAATTATTGATTTATCCTACCGCTATCGGCTGGGAAAGCAGCGATACGGACGATGAAAAAGCCCGCCAGCTCAATGCCTGGATTATTTCGCAGCGCGGACATGCGGTGGCTAACGGTCTTCCTGTTATTTCGGTGAACCGTGTGGGGCATGAGCCAGACCCTTCCATGCAGACGAACGGCATTCAGTTTTGGGGAAACAGTTTTGTAGCCGGACCGCAAGGTGAGTTCCTGGCACAAGCCGGCAATGACCGTCCGGAGAATATCGTGGTGGAAATAGATATGGAGCGTTCGGAGAATGTACGCCGTTGGTGGCCGTTCCTTCGCGACCGCCGGATTGATGCTTATGAGGGATTGACGAAGCGGTTTTTGGATTAAGGAGGGAGGATAAGGTATTACTTGAAAGTTACTTTCTTGTTCATCAGGAAATTGACTCCGCCATATACAAACAACCCTAAGAACTGTGAGAGGTATTCATCGCAGTTCAGCCCTTCCACCAATCCGATAAGGAAAAGGAATTGTGCGCCGTAGGCCATTCCGAAAGCTATGGAAAAGAGCAGCACTTGTCGCCAAGCGTTGCTCTTTTTTTCTGTGGGGAATATCCAATACTTACACCAGATAAAGTTATGGGTCTGTGCCAGTATATATGCGGTTACATTGGAGAGCATGTAATTAATGTCCAACTCATCCATCATTATCCAGATAGTGATAGCTGTTATCAAGGCGTTTAGCGTGCCGATTACAGCAAAACGGAAAATGCGCGTGGACTCTTTCACTCTCTCTCCTGCTCTCTCTTGTTTTTATTCTTTTACCTCCACAATAAGATTCAGCTCATCCAATTGTTTCTGGTCGATAGCCGAAGGGGCATCTAGCATGACATCGCGGCCGGAGTTGTTCTTCGGGAATGCAATGCAGTCGCGGATGCTGTCCAGACCGGCAAAGATGCTTACCCAACGGTCGAGGCCGTATGCCAGACCGCCGTGAGGGGGTGCTCCGAATTTGAAGGCATTCATCAGGAAGCCGAACTGTTCTTCCGCTTTCTCCGGTGTAAATCCCAGTATCTCGAACATCTTGGCTTGTAATTGCGCGTCGTGGATACGGATAGAACCGCCGCCCACCTCGATGCCGTTGCATACCATATCGTAAGCATCGGCGCGGACTGCCGCCGGATTGGTGTCCAGCAAAGGTATATCCTCCTCTTTGGGATGAGTAAACGGATGATGCATAGCCATTAGGCGTCCTTCCTCCTCGCTCCATTCGAACATCGGGAAGTCTACCACCCAAAGCAGTGCGAACTTGTTCTTGTCGCGTAATCCCAGTTGGTTACCCATTTCAAGACGCAACTCGTTCAGTTGCTTGCGGGTTTTCATTATATCGTCGCCGCTCAAAATCAAAATCAGGTCGCCGGGTTTTGCACCGAAGGCCGCTTTCATTTCCTGTAGAACTTCTTGCGTATAGAACTTATCCACACTCGATTTTACAGTACCGTCAGCCTCCACACGGGCATATACCATTCCTTTTGCTCCGATTTGCGGTTTCTTTACGAACTCAGTCAGGGCATCCAGTTGCTTACGGGTGTAGGTTGCGGCGCCCTCGGCACAGATACCGCCGATGTATGCCGCATTGTCGAATACCTGGAAGCCGTGGCCTTTCATGATATCCATTAGCTCTACGAACTTCATACCGAAGCGGAGGTCGGGCTTGTCGCTTCCGTAGTATTTCATCGCATCCGCCCACGGCATCCGCTGGAACGGTTCTGTCAACTCGACACCGCGGATTTCCTTGAAAAGGTATTTTGCCATACCTTCAAAAAGCTCGATTACATCGTCTTGCTGTACAAATGACATCTCGCAGTCTATCTGCGTGAACTCCGGCTGGCGGTCGGCACGCAGGTCTTCATCGCGGAAGCACTTGGCAATCTGGAAATAACGGTCGAAGCCGGAAACCATAAGCAATTGTTTCAACGTTTGCGGGCTCTGCGGCAATGCATAGAATTGTCCCGGATTCATACGTGAGGGAACTACGAAATCGCGTGCACCTTCCGGCGTGGAGCCGATGAGGAGCGGGGTTTCCACTTCGATAAATCCTTTGCTGTCCAGGTATTTGCGGACTTCGATTGTCATTTTATGGCGTAACTCCAGATTTTTGCGCACTGTGGCACGGCGCAAATCCAGATAACGGTATTTCATACGGATGTCGTCGCCGCCGTCCGTATTGTCTTCGATTGTGAAGGGCGGGGTTAAGGCGGAGTTCAGCACGTTAAGCTCCGAAACGATGATTTCGATATCTCCGGTAGGGATATTCTTGTTTTTGCTGAAACGCTCGTTTACCGTTCCCGTTATTTGGATTACGAATTCACGTCCCAAATGGTTGGCTTGTCCGCAAAGCTCGGCGTCTACTTCTTCATTGAATACTAATTGGGTAATTCCGTAACGGTCGCGGAGGTCTATGAATGTCATACCTCCCATTTTACGGCTACGCTGTACCCAACCTGCCAGCGTCACTTGCTTATTAACGTCGGAGATACGCAATTCTCCGCAGGTGTGTGTTCTATACATCTTATATTTACTTATTTTACAGTTTACCATTTACTATCCGGCCGCACAGTATCGGTGTGTCATAGCCAAAAGCGGATAAATATTGTGCAAAAATACATAAAACATATTACAGAGGTATCAAAACAGAAGAGTTTTATTAAAAAAAAATAGCTTGATACGGCAGTATGACGGCCATTGTTAATCTTTAAATATCTTCCGGACAATCTCGTATGAGGTCAGTTCTTCCTGAGTCTTTTTATTTGTTCCTTACCTTTGTTCAATATCATCTTGTTCGTATGGGTGATGTCCTCCATTATAGCACCATTTATTTGTTTCAGGCCGTTGATGTAGTCCTGGGCGCGTTGCAATACGTTCGAGCTGTCTTTTTCGGCATTTCTGGGCACAATGACCTGCAAACCTCTCTTGATGATATTTACATCTATGTTCTCTCCCATCATCATCGGGTCGCCGTCGAAGTGTATCACTCCCGGCTTGGAACGGTGGATACGGAGTGTTTTGCAACGGAAAGTCTTTATGCGGCTGTTCTGGTCGATAGTTTTATTGAACAACTGGAATGATAATGCCGGTACGTCCAGTACGGTAAACGGTTCCAGGATAGTGACGTCCAGCAAACCGTCGTTCAACGTTGCCTGCGGAGTGATATAGGCATTGTTGCCGTATTGCGAGGCATTTCCGCATGCTATCAGGAAGGCTTTGTACCGTAAAGTGCTTCCGTCCATTTCCAACTCGTATGTTTCCGGCTTGTACTTCAAGCTTTCGAGAAGCGTCTTTTCCAGGTATATGAGGGGGCCTCTCCTGCCCGCTTTTGAAAACTGTAGGCTGACAAACGCATCGAACCCCACTCCGCAAGTACAGAAAAAGGGAACATCGTTGATTTTGCCGTAATCGATAATGTCTATCAATCCTTCGTTGATGATGTCTATCGCCTTCTTGGCTTCCATAGGAATCTGCAAATGGCGTGCAAGCCCGTTTCCGGAACCGCAGGGGATGATGCCCAATGCCGTTTTCGTATGCACCAGCGACCGGGCTATTTCGTTGATTGTTCCGTCTCCGCCGATAGCGATGACAGCGAAAACCCCTTCCTCCGCTTTGCGGGCGGCTATTTCCACGGCGTGCCCTGCCCGTTCCGTATAGACAACTTCGGATATGTACCGGTCTTTATCCATTTTTTCATCCAGCCATTTCAATATTTGCTCCTTACCCTGCGTACCGGATATGGGATTTATTATAAATGATATTTTCTTTTTACTGTCGTCCATTCAAACGGATATTACTATGAGGTTTTCTTTCATGCAAAAGTAATATAAATCCTTCAATTTTTAACCATATGAATCTCTTAAAACGAGTTAGAGTAGTTTTTTTGGAGTAAATGGAACATATAACAACATATTTTGCTATCTTTGCCCCCTGTTTTTAAGAAGTCGTTTTAATAGAATTAAATATTCATCATATAAAAGACATTTCATGGGTTTACTACAAGACAAATTCGCGAAATATGATTTGCCGCAGCAGTTTATGGCAAAAGGGGTATATCCTTATTTCCGCACAATTAACAGCCACCAGGATACAGAGGTGATGATGGATGGCAAAAAGGTCCTGATGTTCGGTTCGAACGCCTATATGGGGCTGACATACGATAAAAGAATCATCGACGCTTCGATAGCCGCTACTGAAAAATATGGTACGGGCTGTGCCGGTTCCCGCTTTCTGAATGGTACTCTTGATATACATGTCGAACTGGAGAAAGAATTGGCAGAATTCGTCGGGAAAGACGAGGCGCTTTGCTTTTCTACCGGCTTTACTGTCAATGAAGGCATCATCCCCGCAGTGGTGGGACGCGGCGACTACATCATCTGCGACGACCGCGACCATGCCTCTATCGTAGACGGACGCCGCCTTTCATTCGCCACGCAACTGAAGTATAAGCACAATGATATGGAGGACCTTGAAAAGGAGCTCCAGAAGTGCGAGCCGGATGCCGTAAAGCTGATTGTCGTAGACGGTGTGTTCTCAATGGAGGGCGATTTGGCAAATCTGCCGGAGATAGTACGCCTGAAAAAGAAATATAACGCCAGCATTTACGTAGACGAGGCTCACGGGCTGGGCGTGTTCGGCAAGCAGGGACGTGGCGTATGCGACCATTTCGGGGTTACGGAAGATGTAGACCTGATTATGGGCACATTCAGCAAGTCGCTGGCCTCTATCGGCGGTTTCATTGCCGGCGACAAAGAGGTTATCAATTGGCTGCGCCATAATGCCCGTTCATATATATTCCAGGCAAGCAGCACGCCGGGAGCAACGGCGGCAGCCCGCGAGGCTCTCCATATTATTAAATCCGAGCCGGAACGTATCCAACGCCTGTGGGATATAACCAATTACGCTTTGAAGAGTTTCCGCGATGCCGGCTTTGAGATTGGCGAAACCGAGTCACCTATCATACCTCTGTATGTACGCGATACGGAAAAGACGTTCGTAGTAACAAAAATGGCTTTTGACGAAGGCATCTTCATCAATCCGGTCATTCCGCCTGCATGCGCTCCTCAAGACACATTGGTGCGTGTGGCATTAATGGCTACCCATACTAAGGAGCAGGTAGATTATGCCGTGGAGAAACTTACCAAATGCTTTAAGGCATTGGGAGTAATCGGGTAAAAGAACCGCTTCGGGACAAAGAGATACGAAACCGTTTAATCGCTTTTCCGGTTAAACGGTTTTCTTTTTTTAATAATCCATTTAAACAAATCGAATGACATGAAAAAACGAGCTTTTGTTTCCGCTGTTATCGCTATAGTATGCGGAATGGCTGTCTGTACTACAAGTGCTTATGCACAATTTAAAATTGGCGGTAAGAAAATAAATGTAGGCAAGGTCGTTCAGGCCGGGAGCGATGCCGCCAAAGCCATAACACTCTCGGATGCGGATATTGCAGCTATGAGCAAGGAATATATGCAGTGGATGGATGCCCATAACCCTTTGACAAAACCGGACTCCGAGTATGGCAAACGTTTGGAGAAGCTGACCGGGCATATCAAGGAAGTAGACGGCTTGAAGGTGAATTTCGGCGTTTATGAAGTTGTCGATGTAAATGCTTTTGCTTGCGGTGACGGCAGTGTACGCATCTGCGCCGGATTAATGGATATTATGACAGACGACGAAGTAATGGCGGTGGTAGGTCACGAGATAGGCCATGTAATCCATACCGACTCCAAGGATGCAATGAAGAATGCCTATCTTCGCTCGGCAGTGAAAAATGCTGCGGGAGCTGCAAGTTCTACCGTATCCAATCTGACCGATTCCGAACTGGGCGCTATGGCAGAAGCTTTGGCGGGTGCGCAATTCTCCCAAAAGCAGGAAACCGCGGCAGACGATTACGGTTTTGAATTCTCTATAAAGCACGATTTAGACCCGTATGCCATGTATAACGCTTTGAATAAGTTGCTGGAACTCTCGGCGGAGTCTCCGAAAGAATCCAAATTCCAGAAGCTGTTCTCCTCTCATCCGGATACGGCAAAGCGTGTGGCGCGTGCCAAGGAAAAGGCCGATGAATACATGAAAAATAAGCAATAAGAAACTATATCCTCTCGGATATGGGTTAAATAGGTCGTATCCGAATCCGCCACAGCTTACACGAACTCGTGCAGATTGAAATTAAATAATTGATTATCAAGATAAATAATCTGTGCGAACTCGTGTAAGCTGTGGTGGATTCAGATACGACCTATCCCCTTTCATATGCAAGGATGAAATATTCTTTTGTTTCGATTTTCCAGTTTTTGTTGTCCGTTTGCTTTGATATTGATTTTATTTTAGTATGTTTGTTGCCATTATTAATGAAAAGCACAACATTTGAATGAAAAAGCAAGACTACCTTTTCGTTTCTATCCTGATTGTAATTTTTTTACCCTTCTTTGTGAGCGATGCCGTTTACGGCTGGTATAAATCGTTCAATGCGGTGCATGGCATGGTAATGAGTTTCCTGAAATTCAGGGTTCTTGCTACACTGGGCGAGATGCTGGGGCTTCGTATCAGTGTCGGGGTATATAACAGAAAAGGCTTTGGAATACTTTCCCGTGCAGTTGTATGGGGGCTTTTGGGCATGGGAATCAACATGGCGATAATTATCTTCTCTAAAGGCGTGCCGCAATTTATGGAATATATGGGAATGGCAAACGCTTCGGCTATAATTAACGGAGAGTTCTGCTTGAATAAGCTATGGATTGCTTTGGCTATATCCGTTGCCATGAATACAATCTTTGCCCCTGTGTTTATGACCTTTCATAAGATAACGGATACGCATATCCTGAATTGCGGCGGCTCGCTTCGCAGCCTTGTCACCCCTATTCCGATGACTCGTATCATTACGCACTTGAACTGGGATGCACAATGGAATTTCGTTTTTAAGAAAACGATTCCCTTCTTCTGGTATCCGGCACATACCGTTACTTTCCTGTTACCGGGAGAAGTCAGGGTGTTGTTTGCGGCTATCTTGGGCGTTGTTCTCGGCGTGTTGCTGGCTATCGCTGCAAGGATGAAATAGTATTGCCCGGCGGAGATAATCTTTTGAAGATATTCCAAGTTCGTACATTTAGGTTTTGGCTTATTCCTCTGGAAATCCTAAAACTTAGGATTTACTGGTATTCCCAAACTTCGGTATTTCTTTTTTCCGTCTTTACCGATACGAAGCATTAGAGGAGAGGCGCATTAGATAGAGCTTTGGATTTGTAACAAACCACTGAAATTGTAGCATCCATGTTCGTTTTTGGTTTAACTCTCGGTTTAATTCAGGGTCAACGTAAAAATCTGAGGAGTATATCTGATAAAATCTTATCTTTGCCTGCAACAACAGCACAGTAATTATGGAAGCTAACGGTTATCGTCTCCTTCTTCCCGAAGGGATATTGGATTATTTCAACATTTCCGATGTAAAGGAAAGCAGTAGTGAAATCGTGATTTACCTGGAAGAGAAAAATGAGCTTCCCGGTGAGTATTCGAATGTCAAAGTGGAAAGCAAAGGCTTCTACGCTCCTGTGGTGG
>NZ_KB894161.1 GCF_000374365.1 Bacteroides gallinarum DSM 18171 = JCM 13658 | reverse complement strand
TTTAGTTCTGACGGAACTTCTGTGACAGCGGAAGCAACCTCAACAGAGGCTACTCGTAGGGGGATTGTCACTTTCACACAAAACAATAGCGGAAAACAGGTATCAGTAAATCTGTTACAGGAAAAGGTGATAATAAATACTATCATTTTCAAACCGCAGAGTCATTATACCGGTTATTTTGTTACTGCCGAGTATCCTTTGACTTCTGACGTTTATATAACACTTAAAGGCTCTCGCAGATACAATACTGGCGGACCGGACATAGACGAAGATTTTACAGATACATTCAGATTCAGGAAAGGTGATACAGAAGGGGAATATTTTTACGACCAAATGGACCTTTGGCTGACTGTATACGAGATTGTTTCCATATCTCCAGAAAAAGATGAAGGTTTTAGGTATGTGGTTAAGATAGAGGAATATTCAAGTTAATACAAAATACACAAGGTTAATAATTAAATAAGCAACCGGACAGATAGTCTTGCCCGGTTGCTTATTTTTCTTATCAGCCAACAATTTGCACATCAAGTTCTATCTCCTTACCGCTTTCTTTTTGAGTGATTCTGCACCCCATTTTAGTCCCTTGGTCCATCCATGTGATATCCTGCCCCTGATAAATAAACCGCATACCGGTTGATTTTTTGTAAACATCAATAGAACCTTCCGGGTCTCCTTCCTGGGTAGATGCATAATAAGTCTCATATGTCCAGTCTACCTCCCTTCTGCCAATTATGACATGCCCGTTAACTACCGTCCGCAGTTCGCTGGTTATTTCTGAAACAGCATCCCCTTCTATGCCATTATGAAACCTTATCTCGTCCGGATTAGCTGCCAGGTAATACTCAGTAGTGACAATTCCGGCTGCTTGGGATAGAGAGACCTGCATGGATTTCTCACTGTCATTCTGCGTGAAAGTTATATAACCATTTCGGGTATCAGTTGCCTGGTTCTCTGCTGCCGTCACCGCAGTTCCGTCAGAACTAAATCCGTCCCCGGAAGCTGAAGAAGAATACCCGACGTTCTCCTGCACCCCGTTTTCAATGCCGTTAACCGTCTGGCGCCTGTACGAAGTCACAGAAACCTGTTTCGTACCGCCTATGGCATCAAATGAGAGTGAGGACGGGCTGACTTCAAACGTGTAGTTCCAACCTTCCGTACCTTTGGTCTGCGAGAGTGACACAGACACCTTTTTCCCACTTTCCGACTGTATGAAAGTAACTGTTCCGCCCCTATCGGAGAGCGTGTTGTTCTGCCCTGCAATCACCGAAGTCCCCGAGGTACTAAATCCTGTACCGGTAACGGAAGACGAACAACCCACGTTTACCTGTTCTCCCGTATAGCTACCATTGATATACTTGCGTTTGTACGAAACGACCGAAACGTCTTGGGTACCACCAGAGGCGTCAAATGAAAGTGTTTCCGGGGCAACGGAAAGTGTATATTCCCATGTGACCTCGCCGACCGCCTGGCTAAGTGAGACGTCCACCGTATTCCCGCTTTCCTCCTGTGTGAACGTCACAGTGCCGCTACGTCCGGATTCCGTACCGTTCTCGCTGGCGGAAACAGTAATACCGCTGACCGAGAACGCGTCGGAACCTGCCGTAACGACCGGGCTGAAACCGACAGAAACAGGGCTTCCCGAATCGGTGCCGTTAATCTTCTTCTGCTTGTTTGAAGTGACGACCACGTCCTTCGAAGCGGCAGCGCTGCCGAAGTCCAGCACTGTGGGAACTACTGTGAAGCTGTATTCCCATGTGACCTCACCGGCCGCTTGGCTGAGTGAGACGGTCACCGTCTTGTCCGAGCCTTCCTGCGTTACCAGAATCGAGCCGCTGCGTTCCGATTCCGTATTGTTCTCTTTGGCCGTCACCGCCACGTCCTCTATGGAGAATGTATCGGTACCGGAAATTACGGCTGCCGTATAGTCGACCTGTTCTGTTTCTCCGGTAGGAGCGCCACCAACGTATTTCGTACGGTAGGAGGTAATGGAAAGCCCTTTCACTTCTTCCCCTGCACCGAACGAGAGCGAGCCCGGGTTCACCTCCAGCGTGTATTCATAGCTCACCTGTTGCGAGAGGTCGTATTTCTCCTGCAGGGTCTGTCCGTCGTCAAAGACAATCATCGAGGCCGGATGCGTTTTCGAGTGGGTATAGCCTATCAGACTGTTCAGCCTGTCGCGCTCCTCAGCCGTAAGGAACACATGCCTGCTGTCCTGAATCACGTCTACGAAAGTCCCTCGCCTGTTTGTCTTGAGTTCTAGGAAAGGGACATTCTCCGGTTTGACGACGCTCGCTGCGGCGTAGTATTCGTAAGCGATAGGTTTCATGGTCCCATCCACATACTGGCGTTTTACCGGCGAGTTCGCCAATGTCAGGTAGAGGGGCATCGGAGTACCCACCATACCGGAAAACGGTACGACCTTGAAACTGTTGCCTCCATCGGCGTCAGTCCCTTCCAGTGCGACCAGCCCGGCCGTCAGGTTGTAGGTACCGTCGGTGTTCTTCGTTGCCCTGCATCCCTTGATAACACAAGGACCGTATTCCTCAAAAAAGCCGTCCAAAGCTTTCAGCGGTTCGGACTGCAATTCCAGAAAATCCTCCGCCGCCCATTGCCGGATACCCGGCACTTGTACATGTCTTTTCATTGCTGTATAATTTTATAGGTGATTAATGCCTGTTTGAATTTCTCTATATCGATTTCCACCAGGGTTCTGTCTATGCCTTCAGGGATATACACGATGAAGTTCACCCCCTCGAACTTGTCCCTTACCTCATTCTCCAGCGGTACGGGTCTTGTCTGCCTTTCGTCCTCCAGGCTGATTTCCGGCCACATTGTCCGGCCCTCGCTTTCCAGCCCCACCAGCAACAGCCCGTTGTTGAACGTCTCTATCCTGATGTCGACCGGCTCATTGTATTTCTTTCTCAGGTAACTCTCGAGGACCTTTACCTGCGAGTTGACATTTATCATCATCCGGGTATCCTCACGCCAGGCGGTGAAACTGTCAAACAGTTTTTGAAGCAAGGAAGCGAACACGCAGAGGAAGCCTATACGGACCGGCTGCCGTTTGTGTGGCGGCAAAAGCTGCCGGAACAGGTTCCTGCAATTCATTTTCAAATTCATGGTTCCAATACTTTTACGGATTTAAGGACAAGCGAGCTGTCCCCGTCATATTCAAAATATCCCGATTCCAGTTCCGCACAGATATCCACCGGCAGGAAATCCTCATCCGTAGCCCCCTTGCGTTCCATTGTCAGGAGGTTACAGGTCGTCACTCCCGGCACGTCCATAACCGCATCGATGAACTGTTGCCGGTAAATCATGGAGTCGAACCCGAGCGAGGACTTGAAGGTGTCCAGCGCCGTGAGAACGTCCCCGTTCACCTGTGTCAGCGGAGTGGCCGGGTCGTAATAGACTTCCAGCCGGTAACGTATCCTGTCCTCGGTCGTGGAAACGATGCTGGTATCCACACCCGCAAACTTTATGGCATCGATATAACCGGCGAAGTTGTACCTCTCTTCCAGCGAGAGCGGCACGATATTCCCCTGCTCGTCCTGTTTGGCTGCCTTAATGACAAGCCGGTTGGTTTCCTCGCGTATAGCCACCACTTTAACTATACGCGCCTGTTCGTCATCCTCTGGGTAATAGAGCATCGCCCTGTCCGGGTCGAACGACAGTTCGTGCCCGTTCTGGAAACGGTAGCACATCTCGGCGTACCAGCGCACCGTCCCCGGGGTTACCTTCTCAACCAGCGTGTCCACTTCTTCCCGGAACATGTCCAGGATAATTTCAAACGTATGTATGGCCGCCGCAAACACATACGTCCACAACCGCCACTCCGCCACCTTCGATGAGGAGAGCGTAAGCCCCGACTCAGTCTCGAAAACCGAAATGATAGCGTCCTGAATTTCTTTAATTGTCCGTGCCATAATCTTTCAAATCATAAGTCGTTACGTCCCTGTCTATTTCCCGAAGGATATTCTTTTCAATCAGCCGGCTGTCCGTATCGACAAGCAACGTGCTGCCCTCAGGCAGCGGCAAGTCAAAATAGAAACCGCCGTCGCTTTCCCCGATGCCGGCTTCCGCCGCTGCCCGTAGGTCATTCCCCATTCCGGGGTTATCCTGCATGAGCTTGCCCACCGCCTCACAGGTGCCATACTGTTCTATGGCAATGTCATATATCGTCTGGTTCGCCTTAACCGTTACTTTCTTCATACTCCGCCACCACATTATCCAAAGAGACTTTCGACACCTTCATGCCGTCCCGCGTGAATTCCTTACGGATACTCCGCAGCAGTCTGTCCGGTTCATTGTCATTTATATATTCCAAGGCTCCTACACCCGTTTCCGGGCTTTCCCTGTAATGTCCCTTATCCGCCAGCAGTATGTCCCGCTGGTGCTGCCCCGTACTTTCCGTATAGAGGATGTCGCCCGCCTGCAGGTCGATATCCCCGTTAGCCGTATGCCCGATATCAATCATAAACCCTCCCTGTTACGATATTGTACACTGGAATGTTCCCGTCACCGGTCCGCCCGTTGCCGGGGCTACAAGCCCGGTCGTATAAGTTATCTGCGCGCTTTTGATTGCATTCATGAGGGCGTCCGCAATCTTGTCCGCAACCTTGTCGATAGCCCCGTCCCGGTCATCGCCCTGCTGGTCCATCACCTGCGTAAACGCGCTTTTAACCTCTCCCTTGATAGTCGCTTTGTTCAATGGCATAGTCAATCCTCCAAATAATTAGACAAATCCTGCTGCACTTTCTGAAAATCGGTGATGTTAATGGGCGGGCCGCTGGGGCCGACACCCGTTGTCACCGTCAGTTTCTGTATGGCTGTCAGAAGGTCACCGAGCGTTTTCTTCAGCCCCGAGCCGCCCTTCTTCAAGGTAAGGCCGCCCGTCGTTATCCTCACGGTCGTCCGGTCCGAGAGGAGCGTCAGGGCTTCCGCTTCATGGGTGACCTTCGTCTGGCCGTTTGTCACTTCCAGCCTGTCCGCATCGATATGCACGCTTACCTTGTCACCTTTCCTGATGTCGATGTTGTCGGGGCCCGCCTTCAGCTCCGTGTCGCCGGCGGTAAGCACAATCCCGTCTATCTCACCGAACCGGCATACGAACAGCTCGTTGCTATTTCCGATACGGCATACAAGGACGGTGCTTTGCAGCCTGGGGATAAAGGCAAAGCCCTGCAGCTTTGAATCGACCAACGCGCGCAACCGGACGTCGAAATAGTCGACCTGGCCGTCACGCCGCACCGTACAGGTGAACTCCTTTTCGTCCACTTCCGTCACGACGGCCTGAAAAACGGTGTCCCCGCCTTGCCGCCGGTGAATGGCATGTCTGATTTCCTCTATATCCCTGTTCATACCCTGATACCGATTTCTATTTTCCTTCGCGCCCCGCCCGTCCCGAACGTCACCTCCGTACTTTCGATATAGTAGCTCCCGCCGCGTTCCCGGTAAACCGGGTCATCCAGCTGCGCCACCATGCCCGGCAGTGCATAGGGAACCAGGAAGGTTTCAATCCTGCCCCGGTAGCCGTCGAAGCGGTAGCGTTCCAGTTCTTCGCGGGCCAGCGCCTTCAGCTCGCCGGCGTCCTTCACGTCATAATAGTAGAGCGTTTTCGTCTCGCCGCCGTCCTGGCCGATTTCACCCTCTATCTTCGTGCCGTCCTTGTAATAGCATACGGCCTTTACCTTCAGCCGCACATCCTCCGCAAGCTGGTATTTCAGGTCATCGTCCCTGACGACGTTGTAACGGAGCCGGTATTTCACCGTCTCGCCCTGCACTTCGTGCGCCTTGCCCGCGTACAGGTTACCGTCCATGTCGAAGAATACGGCCAGGCCGTACTCCTTTTTCAAGAGCCCGAGCACCCAGCTGCCGGGCTTGTTGTTGATGACGAAGTTCTTCAGCGTAAGGTCCGTACAATACGCCGTATTGATTTCCGGTAAAACGGTGCTCAAACACTGTTTTAACGTGGTCTCCTTTCCGGAGAAGACACAGTTCACAGAGCGCGTCCGGTAATATTCGTCCTCGCACTCTATTTCAAGCGGGACCTTATAGTTCAGCCGTTTCACGTAGCCGGCAAACTCGGTGTTCAGGCTCCCGTCGTACCCCAGTTTGATTTCCACCGGGTCGCCTACCTTGACGGCCTGCGCCGTCTCGATGTACGTAGGCGCCTCTCCCGTATGCTTCAGCACGGCGGTAACCGGAACCTTGATTACCGCAGTGGCGGCAAGGCTGTAGATGCTTCTCTTTATCCGTACGTCATGTACCGACTTGAAAGAGACATTCCCGATTCTTATTTCCGAACAGAGCACGAACATGGCCTACTTGATTATGAGTTCAAAACTGCGGTCCGTCACCAGTTCCATTTTAAACATCTGGACTGTTTCGGTCCCTTTCATGTCCGATATGTCCATGCTGCGGATAACCACCCGGTCGTCTTCCTCGAGGAAGATGTCCGTAAGCGCACATTTCAGGATAACGGATTCATTGATGCCGTAAAGTTCGTTCAGCTCCGTCAGGGCCGCCTCCGGAAAATCGTCGGACAGGGCGACACCCAGTATGCTGATTTCGTAGTCGTCCAAGCTGATAAGCTCCTTGACGGAACCCTTGCGTCCTACCATGGGAGTTTCGACGATATTCTTTTTCCCGGTAAAGGATATGACGGCGTTGGGTATCTCGTACTCCCTGCCCTTGTGTTCCAGAACGACGGGCATGAAATAATATCTTCCCATGGCGTCCTTTTTACGGAGGACCGAACCCAAATCCGTATTCGTCTTCTCACCGGCCGCCTCCCCGTCGTACTCATATTCGGCACCGGGTTCCGAACGGTCTGCCGCGGGCAGCCATACGCCGGGATAGGGCAACCCCTTGTAGCCTATGACGTCCAGCAGTATGTCCTTTATATTGAAATTTCCCATAGTTACACTTCGTATATTTCGTTCAGCACGTTGATAATCTCCTGCCGGATGGTGTCTATGCCCTTGCCGTCAGTATTCTGTACATGAATGGTAATCTGGTCGCACACGCGGTCTATCCGTATCGTCCGGGGCTCCCTTTCGCCACGGTATCCGAACCCTGCCTGTTCCGCCACGGCTTTCGTGTCCTGCACCGCGTAGGCGTCGGATACGGAGCCGGCAGGTGCCGGAGTATTCATGGCAAGGGGAACGGTCATCATGGCGGCAATCTTGCGCACATTCAGCATGATGTCCTGCAGGTAGCCGTTCTTCTCAGGAGTGTATTCCTGGGCGTTCTCCGGGGCTTTCACCGCATCCGCCAGGCGTGAACGGGCGTCCATGCCCTTGCCGGACACACCGGCAGCGGAGGCCGGAGCACCGGGGGCGAAGTTCACCTGCAGGGGAGACAGCCTGGCGGTTGCAGCCGTATAATCGGAAGACTCCTTATAGTTCCGGGTGGTATCGTTCAGGTCCAGGACATTCCCGGACTTGGAACCTTTCCCGCCGGCAAGCTTTTTCATCAGGGTGTCGTAATCCACCTGCGGGGTAGCGGCCGCCGCCGGTACTTCCGGTACCGGAGAGGCGGGAACGTCAATGCCGTTTTTCTTATCCTGAGAGGCACGCCAGCTCTCGCTTCCGCGCCGCGTGCCCTTATCCCATGCAGCCTGCCAGTCGCCCCTCCGCTTCATATCCATACCGATAGATACGGGATTGGCGCCCAGCACGCCCTTGCCGATATCCGTGAAACCGGCTTTCGCCTCTTTGGCGACCTCCTTGAAATTACCTTTCACCAGACTTACCAGGGCGGAACATACCTTGCCCAGACCGCCCAATACCTGCTTGAAAGGAGCCACAATGGAATCGAGCAATACACGCCCGAACTCCTTGACGGTCTCCCAGCAGCCGTATATTACCCTGCGGAATCCCTCAAATTTCTGCCAACAGTAGGCTACGGCGGCGACCACTGCGCCTATGGCAGCCGCCACCCATGTCAGTGGACATGCCCACAGGGCTGTGTTAAAGGCCAGCTGCGCACCCGTAAGGAGCCATGTCGCGCCCGCCTGGATGCCGTCCCATACGACCTTGGCCTTTTCAAGCAGGATGACCGATTTTGTACGGGCGTAACTGATTAGCAGGCCGGCGGACAACGCCGCTATGGCGGCGGTCAGCCCCCATATCAGGGGATTGCCGTTCTGGAGCTGGGCATACCACCAGGCAAACAGGCTGCCGACAGTATCCACGACCGTACATAGACCGCTTAGGACGATACTTGCAACATCCAGCCCGGTGCTGACAAGCGGCAATACGAGTTCGCCCACACTCAGGCCTATGTTCTTGAACTGGCTCCACACTTCGGTAGCCTTCTGCATGGTGTTTCTGGAATAGTTCATGGCTTTGTCCGTCTCACCGGAGGAGCTGGAAACCTCGTCCATGGATTCGCGCAGCTTGGCGATGTCCGAAATCATGACGGCAAAAGCGCTTTTCGCTTCCTTATCGACCAGCCCCAGCTTTTCAAGCAGCGAGGACTTCTGTTCGTCACTGAGGCTGCCCATGACGCCTTGCAGGTCCGAGAAGATGTCCACCATGCTGCGTATCTTCCCGGTATCATCGAACACCCTCACGCCGGCTTTCTCCATTTTGCCGCGTACATCCGCGCGTCCCAGTACGGAAAAGGCATTCTCCATAAGCACGGCGGCGCGTTCGGCCGACTGGCCTTTTCCGGTCATGTAGGCAAACGTGCCGGCCACCTCCTTGTAGGCGATGCCCAGGTTGCTGGCGCCGGCAATCAGATTGGGCATGTACCGGGCAAAATCGGCGAACTCGCCGGCTCCGACGCGTTTGGCGGCAAAGAACGTGTCGAGCACTTCCATCGCCGTAGCATTCTCCTTGCCGACAATCGACAAGGTTTGCGCCAGTGCCGCCGAAACCGTGTCGAGGTCGGTAAAACCGGCCTTGCTCCCTTTCAGCGAGGCGTCCAGTATGGAGAGTGAGAGCTCCACATCATTGAGCTGCGAGTTTATCTTCTCAAAACCCACGGGAGCTACTAGGATGTCCGTCCTGTTGTCCCTGGCAATCTGTTTGAGCCTGTTACGGAGCTCCGCAAGCGACTCGCCCTCCAGCTGGGCGGTGATATTCACCTGTGCCATGCCTTCGTCGAAGCTCATGGCCGACTTTCCTGCAAATCCGACAGCCGCGGAAGCCGCGACCAGCGGGTTGCTTATCAGGTCACTGCCGGGAATGGCGGCGAAGGCTTCACGCCCCCATTTCTTGAACTTCCCCCCGTTAAGGGATTCCAGCCTGTCAATCTCCCTGTTGAGCGCCTTCATCTCCCGGTTGTAAGCCCGGATACCTTCGATGTTATCGGCGGGAATCCATTCGCGTTCCGCCTGCAGCAGCGCAATCTTCTCGCGCAAGGCACCCAACGTGCGCCCCGTCTCGTTGAACGTCCTGTTCACGCCAAGGTTTTTCTTCTCCAGTTCGGCAAATTTTCCCAGCATTCTCTCGGAAGTTACGGTAATATTGCCTATCTTAGCGGAAACCTTGTCCTGTAGACTAAAAATATATTCAAGTGTATTTGCCATGTTGGGTACTGTTATTGCAATCTACGTTATCGCCGGTTCGGCTTACTGGGCAATCCGGCTGGCTCCGGCCTTCCTGAAATGGGCTCTGGTTATCATAGCCATTCCGGTACTGGTCCCTGTCTCGATGGCAAGGTCGCTGCCCGAATATCTCAGTAAAGGGGGAAAGTGGTACCGGTACCGCTGGCTGGTCTATACGGCATTGTTCCTGGCAGCCTTGAACGTCATCCTATTTTCCCTGCCCGCATAACGGCCAGCGCCCATTCCGCCATTCTCACCTGGTGCGCCCATTCCTCGTCTGAAAGTTCCGTCGGGTCCATGTGGAGCACGGCACGGATAAGGGTGTCGGCCAGGAACAGCCAGCCGCTCTCGTTTCCGACCCGTGTCCCGCTCAGAGCTTTTTTAGCGTGGCCTCCTTTATCTCGATGATTTCCGCCAGCTGTGCCGATACGCCCAGGAACAGGGCATCGTCCGTCTTGATAGCCTCGTCACCTTCAAGCCAGCAGTTACTGAGCAGCACTTCGTTGTATTTCATCGGGTCCTGCTTGCCGAGGACGGCGGCCGCTCCCAGCGCCTTGCGGCCGGGCCTTTTCAGATAGGCCGTATGGCCGTCGACATCCACGCGGTATACATCGCCGTACTTGTCTTTCCACTCCTGAATCTTCTCTCCGATAGTCTTTTCTTTCTGTTTTTCCATTGTCTTCATTGTTTAGAGGGGTCTACAATACGTTATATTCCACGTCCAGGGCTATGAACGGCAGGGCGATTTCCATCTGCAGGTCGTCCACCTTCATGCCGTGGGGTATCTCCGTAATGGATACGTTCACCACCTTGTCGGTCGTGACTACGCCGCTGTCAGGTACGTAGGAGACGACCACGTCGAAATCGATATCGGTGATATCCTCGTAGCCCTTCTCCTGCGCGGCACGGTTCAGGGCGATAAGCTCGCTTTGCAGCAGGGTTATCGTGCCCTCGTATTCCTTCTTGCCCATCTGGATACCGCGGGCTTTCCTGCCGGCGGCGAACAATGCCTCCTTCTGGCGTTTGGACTTGTACTCGATGCCGCGGAGTCCGACAACCTCGCGCCCGAGCATTACGACATTCACATCAATCCAGGCATATTCCCTGGAATTGAAAACGGTTCCTATTGCTGTTCCCATAATCATGCAGGATTTTCAAGTGATAAGTTTACGGTGATTTCTCTCAGGGTGGCGAGCGGGACTATCTTGCAGGTGATTTCCATGTGCCCGTTGGCAAGGATATTCTGCGAGGGGTCGATATAGGCAGTGAACGAACTGATTTCACCGCTCATATTGGTGTTCACCGCACGGATGATGCTTGCCTCGAACGACTTGCAGACGGCTGTCGGAATGGTACCGGCATCCGGGTCGACCTCTATGTTGTCCAGGATTTCATCGACATAAGTACGGTATGCGATGACGGCCGCCTTGTCGATGACACGTCTGGAGCTGAGGTAACAGTAGCTGTCGGTCGTGGGGGCTGCCGTACCGTCGCCGCTCAGGTAATAACCGTTCTTCCCTATATAGGTACGGTAGAAGATGTAACCGGCATCATTCAGCAGGTTCAGGTGGCTGAAATGGTCTTCCGGCGTCCTGCCGTCGGTCATGTAGCCCGTAGTGGCTATCGCGCCGTCACGCACACGGCCGATGTTCTGGTGTACGGAGATTTTTGCCGCACGTCCCAGTACCTGGCCGATTGCGGCGGAATACAGCTTGCTTTCACCCACCTTGCCGTCCGAGGCCATAACGACCGCGACGCGGTTGTAGCTTCCTTCACGGGGCTGGTACAGACCGTCGGTCTCGCCAGTCCAACCGGTTGCGGGAAGCAACACCCGGAACGGGGCTATCTTCTCGAGGAAGTCGTCCGCAACCGCCTGGGCGGCGGCAATGGCGGTGATGACGTCCGCGTCGATGCATTCCTCCTGGGTCATCTCATACGCGGCCGGGGTATTGCGGTTGATACCCACCAGGCGGATACGTCCTGCCGCGGAATTGATAAGCTTCTTCAGGGGGGAATCGTCCGTGCTGGCACATATCTGTGTCAGGGTGGTGGCCTCGCTCACCACGAGCAGGTGGAGTTCCGCGCCTTCGCCGGCTTCCGTGTAGAATGCGGTAAGCTCCTTGACAAGCAGCGGGTTCGTCTTTTCCTCGATGCCGTATTTCTTCAGGTCCGTCATGCCGCCGAGCACATAGGCCTTGTTCAGTTCCAGCTTCTCCGCAACTGCGGTACCGGTAAGTACCATGCCGGCGATGCCGTCATCCGACAGCGTGACACGGCCCATGCTGCCGCTGCCGATTGTTATCTTTACGTTTGGTAAGTTCATTGTCTTCTCATTTAATAGGTTCTTAACTCGCCGCGTCCGATGCACCTCTGGTGCGCCTCGGCGGCTTTCTTATCGTCCGGGAATACAAGGCCGTCGCCTGTGACATGGAATTTCTTCGCACGCGGGTAACATCTCCGGTATTGTTCCAGAAAGTCCGGTTCCGGTCGGTCGGCTGTTCCCGCCACCGTTTTTTCCGATACTGTTTTTTGTTCTTTAATATCCATTCGAATGCTGTTTAAAGGATTTTTGTAAGGTGCCTTTTCAACAGGCGGAAAGCAAGGTATAGCAGTGAGACCCGTCCCGCCCATATCTGGAACCATTGCAGGCCGGTAGGCTCACGTACCACTTCCGGAGGCGGTTTTTCTTTTTCTTCCATGAGTTCCCCCCGTATACGCGTGTTTTCTTCCGTAAGGATGAGTACCTGGCGGGCCAGGCTGTCACAGGTGGCGGTCACTTCCAGGCTGTCCTCCGATATCCGGGTGACATTGACGGTGGCCTGCCCGCTGCGGCTGCTAAAGCCTGTGCCCACCGGTATCGTCTCCAACAAATTCACCGGGAATTTCGTCTTCGCTACGCTGGGCGGTACGGCTTCCTGCAGGAGAGCGAACCCGCTTTTGCTTGCCAGACTGTCTTTTAGGGCGTGGCTGCTCCGTATCTTCTGCGGGCTTCTGCAACTCGACGCGGATAGGGCAATCATCCCAGTGACGACAAGCAGTAGCGCGAGCCACCGTGCGATCGAGTCGGGCGATGGCCCTGTATAGTTTTCTGTTTTCATCTTGAATCTTTATTAATTCTTCACGGAGCATATTGATATTGTCCAGATAGGCGGCATCGATGTCGCCTCCCTGGCGTGCCTTGGATAACTTCCGGTTGCGGTACCAGTTTATAGCCTGTACGGCAAAGCCGCCGGGCACCGCATACATTATGATATTCCAAAGCACGTCCATTTCTCCGATTAATTATCGTTAATTACCAATCATTAAAGCAGTTTCCATCCCGCTTCCACATCCGCCATGACTGCCGGCACTCCGTTTTCCACCTGTGAAATGGCTGCGGCGAAAGCACACATGCTCGCTTTGTCGTTTACATCAGGCACGTAGGTATCCGGTACCTGCATCTCCCTGCACACCCGGCTGATATAGCCGGAAGTGTTGTTCTCCACGGGCGGCGCCCAACGGTTGATAAAATCCGTTATCGTACGGCAGCCACTGTTGCGGCGGTAGTTCTGCAGCAGCTTAATCAATACCCGGTAGCCGTATGCCATACTCCGGAACTGGCAGAACGACCTGTCCTGTGAAGGGCGGATTTCTCCCTGCCACACGGTAGTGGCAGAGAGGCGGATGTTACCCGGATTATTGTTTCTCAGTCCTCTGGCACTCATCCTCTTCCTTTTTTTCAGGGTTATTACTGTCTGCCGGAGCTATGGGGGAATCCGGGGATTCGGGAACGGCTTCCGGCTTTGCCGGTTGCGGCTGCTCCGGCTCTTCGGACTCGCTTTCTTTCAGTCTGGCAAGCCCGCGACTTACCAGGTCTTTTGCACGCTTTTCATCGACCTGCAGTTCCATGCCTGCCGGGTACTGCGTCTTATGGTCGAACTTGTCCCGGAAAGCGGAAAGGACAATGACTGTCACCAATATTTTTTTTGCCATAGTCATCCCCCCTTATCCTTCTTCCAGGTCTTCAGTCTCTTCGGCAGGTACAAAAGCCCCTTTGTCTCTCCAGTCCAATGCGATGAACTCCTCACCGAAACCGATTTGGGTGTCGGCCTTCATAAGCATTTTGAAGAAATACATCTCGCTGGCATTCGCCCATTTGTCAATGAGGATGACATTCTCGTCGTCCTGCAGGCTGACTGCTGCGAACAGGTTACCGTTCATCCCGCTGTCGCACAGGGTAGCCACGACCAGGCTGGCCGGCCACTGTGTCAGCACTTCGATGGCGATGCCCTTGTAACGTTCCTGGTTGACATCCGTGGGGGCGGTACCCTTGTTGGCAAGCTGCGTCAGCTCGTCATCGTATGTGTCGAAGTCTTCCACGCTCATCAGGATACGCAGGTTGGGATTGTTGCGCATGGTTACCGGAATCTGTGTTCTCAGTTCCTTCAGGCGCTGCAACATCGTCGTACCGACGCTTTTCACTTTCACAACGTCCGCATCCTTGGCTGCCTGTGTCAGGATGCCGTCCAGCAGCTGGCTGTCGGAATCGCCGTACTCACCGTTGATGTACTGATAGCCCAGTTCGTTGCCTACCTGTTTCAGAAGTTCCTGGAGCAGGATATTCTGCACGTTGGCGGGAAGCTGGCGGAACACGAGATTGCCCGTGGGCTGGTATTCGCGCCAGATATGTTCGAACGCGCGGGGGTTGAACAGTGTAAAGGCCATCATGTCCTTTGGCGTCAGCTTCTTCTCGCTGTACGTGAAATCGCCCTTGCTGTCAGACTTCTGCGGGTCCTCCTTACGCTTCTGCAGCATCTTGCCCGATTTTACGCGGGGAATACTGATTGAGCTGTTTACTCCGGGGATAACCATTATCAGCCCCTTGCTTACCAATTCGTTGCCTGTTGCGGCAAGAGTCAGCACGGTTTCCAGCACTTCGCCGGAATAGTTGGTGGTATTCAATCCTTGAATCATTGTCTTTTCTGTTTTTAATTATTAACGTTTACTGCCAATGGGCACTACATTTTCACTTTCTGTCTTCCGCGAATCTGCGGGGCGCTGCCGGCACTGCGTACGCTGCTGCCTATCTTCTTGCCGAAATAGGAGCTGCCGCCCAGCTTGACGTTTTTGGGGTCCTTGATTGGAATCATGGCATACTACTTTTTGCGGTTGGTCTCAATTTCTTTCTGGCGTTTCTGCCAGGGGCTCCCATTTTCGCCGGGAACCGGAGAACCCAGCCTGTCCTTCAGCAGTCTTTTCGGCTTCAAGGCTTTCAGTGCGGTCATGCCGTCCTTAAAGTTCGATTTCAGGATATTCCGGTAGGTATCCTTCTGGTCGGCACCGATACGCCCGTCCGCCACGGCATCCGCCACGGCGTTCTCAATCCGTTCCTTTTCCTGCTGTTCCAGCTTTTCCTTCAGCTCGCCGTTCTCCTTCTCCAGGTCATCGGCCTTGTCCGCCTTCTGGGCCGTCTCGCCCAGCATGGCCATTACCGCCGCCTCGTCAGCGCAGTTGGCGAAACGGGGAATTTTCTTAAAGTCTTCCAATTTCATCTTATCGGGGTTTTGTGGCCTTTGCTGTTCCAGCTCCAGCCGGTTAGTGAATATACGGTAGATGTCATCCGTGCTGCTCCCTTCGGGAACGGGCTCCACGTCATAAATGGCGTCAATCAGCCCCAGCTGCAGGGCTTCTTCGGCTTTCAGCCAATGGTCGGCGCCGTCAAAGTAGGTTTCTTTTACCTCCTCCTTGCCCTTGCCGCAACGTTCGCCGATGATTTCGGCAATGGTATCCTCCAGGCTTTCAATGGTGGATATCATGTCGCGCAGGTCCTGCTTGTTGCCGTAACAGCCGCCGGAAACGTTGTGCAGCATCATACGGGCGTACCGGCTCATCTCGACACGTTTCCCGCACAGGGATATCACACCGGCGATGCTGGCGGCGATGCCGTCGATATAAATGGTGACATTGCTCCTGCACTGGCGGATGGCGTTGAAAATGGCAATACCGGGGTAAACGTCACCCCCAATGGAATTGATGCGGATATTCAGGTTTTCATAGCTGTCCAGGTGCATCAGTTCGTTCACGATGTCACGGCTGGCTATCCTGCCTTCCCCGCCTTCGTCGCTGATTTCTCCGTAAAGCAGCAGGCATGCGGTCTTTTCATTCAATATGGATTTAAAAACTTTCATGCTCATTCGGTTTATTTGCGGCAAACTTACAGAGGCAATGACAACCCCACAAAAAAGTGTGTAACCGTTACGCGCAAGTACGCAGGCCATGCACCGTTACCTGCAACCCTTTCACCCTTTTTTCCTATTCACGGGCAGGATAGTGAACTTTGCGTAAAATCATAAAAGGACAAACGAGTATGGCAGAACTCAGCTCACAGCAGAAGAAGGATTACGCCCGTACTCTCTATCTCAAGGACAACCTTACGCAACAGGAGATTGCCGACAAGGCCGGCGTGACACGGCAGACCGTTGCAAGATGGATGAGAGAGGAGAAATGGGAAGAACTGAAGGTGGGGATAACACTCACCAGAGAACAGCAGGTGGCGGCACTGCACAGGCAGGTGTCGGAAATAAACCGTGTCATCAGCCAGAGGGAAGAAGGGAAGCGCTTCCCCACGACGGCGGAAGCCGATACGCTCAGCAAGCTGGCGACGGCAATCAAGAAAATGGAGACCGACGTCGGTATAGCCGACATCATCAGCGTGGGAATGAAGTTCATAAACTGGCTGCGGCCCTTCGACCTGGAGAAAAGCAAGGAGTTCCTCCGCCTGTGGGACGCATTTATAAAGGACAGCCTATGACGCAGACACAGAAAGACAGGGACATGCTCAGGGAATGGGCGGTGTTTTACGAGGCAGGGCTGCGCAGGCAGAATTCGGATGTGGGCCTGACGCAGGCGCAGATTGCCAAAGACCGCGCCAGGCTGGAGGCGGACCCGGTAGAATGGATAAAGTTCTTCTTTCCGGAATATTGCAGGTTCGAGTTCGCGGATTTCCACATAAAGGCCATACGGCGGTGCGTAAGGCATGGGGAATGGTTTGAGATGCTATCCTGGGCGCGCGGGCTGGCGAAAAGTACGACGGTGATGTTCATCGTAATGTATCTGGTCTTGACAGGAAGAAAGTGCAACGTGATGATGGCATCCGCCACGCAGGACAGTGCGGTACGGTTGCTCGCTCCCTACAAGAAACAGTTCGAGGAAAACGCGCTGATAAGGGCGTATTACGGCATACAGGTCAGTCCGGGAAACTGGTGCGCGGAGGAGTTCGTTGCCAAATGCGGGTGTGCGTTCAGGGCGGTAGGTGCCGGAAATGCACCGCGGGGAAGCCGTAACGGAGCCGTACGCCCGGACGTACTGCTCGTGGACGATTTCGATACGGATGAGTCGGTACGTAACCCGGATACGGTCCAGAAGAACTGGGACTGGTGGGAAAAGGCGTTGTACGGGACACGTGACACGGCCATAAAGACGCTTATCATATTCTGCGGAAACATTATCGCGCGCGACTGCTGCGTAACGCGGGCTGGAGAAGCGGCCGACCATTGGGATATAGTGAACATACGGGATAAGGAGGGGCGGAGCACATGGCCGGCAAAAAACACGGAAGAGGATATCGACACGGCACTCTCGAAAATCAGTACGGCCGCACAGCAGACTGAGTACTTCAACAACCCGGTGACCGAAGGAGAGGTGTTCAGGGAGATAACCTACGGGAAAGTGCCCGACCTGAAAAAGTTCCAGTTCCTGGTTATATACGGGGACCCCGCGCCGGGAGAGAACAGGAGCAGGAACAGCAGCACGAAAAGCTGCGTGCTAATGGGACAGCTTAGGCAGAAGGTGTATATCGTCAACGTGCGTCTGGACAGGGGGCTGAACTCGGACTTCATCGACTGGTACGTGCAGTTGCTCGAATATGTTGGCGGTAAAGTTCCGGTGTACTGCTATATGGAAAACAACAAGCTGCAGGACCCTTTTTTCCAGCAGGTGTTCAAGCCCCTGGTGGCAAAGGTGCGCAACGAGAGAAACGTGCAGCTATATATTCATCCGGATGAGGACAGGAAGACCGAAAAGGCCACACGTATCGAGGCGAACCTGGAACCTCTCAACCGGGAGGGGAACCTTGTTTTTAACGAAGCAGAGCGGGACAACCCGCACATGAAACGTCTGGACGACCAGTTCAGGCTCTTCACCCTCCGGCTCAAATTTCCCGCCGACGGCCCCGACTGCGTGGAAGGCGGACTTCGTATCCTGAAAAAGAAAGTACAACAATTGGAACCGGTGACGGTGATTCATCACAGCGCACGCCGGAACCCCAAACGATTATAGCCATGAGCAAATTCATAACACAGGAGGACTATGACGCCAGTATACACCGCGAGATACTGGACGCCCTGACACGCAGCGACAGCGCCATTGTCGAAATCTGCGAGGACCGTGCCGTTGCCGAGATGCGCGGGTATCTTAGCGGCCGGTATGATGTGGATGCAATCTTTTCAGCTGAAGGGGAAGCCCGGAACCAGCTTGTCCTGATGCTGGCGGTAGACATCGCCGTTTACCACTTATTCAGTATCCATAACCCGCAGAAGATGTCCCAAATCCGTAAGGACAGGTACGAGAGGGCCGTGGAGTGGCTGAAGCAGGTGGCGGCCTGCAAAATCGCCATTGACGGGGCGTCGCTCCTGCCGGATGAAACGCTGCGGCAAAACAGCCCGTGGCTGATGAAAAGCAACCCTAAAAGGGTCAATCATATCTAAGCATCGATAAAACGAAAACTGAAAAAACATGAACCTTAAAATTCCTTTTTTCAAGAACCGGAAAGCCGAAAGCACCGGGAAACGTATCACGGAAGGCAGTAATGTAACACGCCCCGGAGCAACCGTAATACTGACACAGCCGCACCGGTTCGGTATCGGGTTGAATGACTATATGGATGCAATCCGTAATGCGGAGAATGTGGACTTCACAAGCCGGGTCAGGCTCTATGACATATACAGCGAATCATTAATGGACCCGCATCTGTTCAGCGTGGTGCAGAAGCGGAAAAGCGGGGTGCTGGGACGGAAAATAGAGTTCCGGCGTAATGGGGTGGCCGACGACAAGGTGAACGGGCAAATCAGTTCTCCGTGGTTCCTGAGGTTCATCAGTGACGCGCTGGATGCAGATTACTGGGGGTTCACGCTTGTACAGTTCTATATCAATGAGAAAGGATGGATAGACTACTACATGGTGCCCAGAAAGCATGTGGACCCGGTACTGAACCTCATCAAGACCCGCCAGGCCGATATTACGGGAGAGCCCTTTGAGGAATATTCCGACCTGCTGATGATACGCGGTAAAGAACCGTTGGGAATTCTGGCCCGTACGGCTCCGTACGTTATCTATAAAAGAGGGACGATAGGCGACTGGGCCGAGCTCGCCGAGATATTCGGCCGTCCGGTACGTAAGTACACCTACGACGCTGCGGACCCGGAAGCGCGTAACGCCACACTGGAAGCGGCAACCGCACAGGGCGGGGCGACCGTGTTCCTTTGTCCGGACGGGACAACACTGGAGTTCGTGGAACCGGGAAACCTGTCCGGGAGCAGCAGTATGTATTCCTCCCTCGTCGACCGTTACAATGCGGAAATGAGTAAGGCGGTACTGGGAAACACGCTTACAACCGAAGCAAGCGAAACAGGGACACAGGCGCTCGGGACCGTACACAATAAGGTGGAGCAGGAAATCATAGAGCAGGACGCGTTAAGTATACTGAACCTGCTGAACTATGACATGGCGGAGCTGTTCGCGTCGCTGGGTATAACCCCCCGGGAAGGCGAGTTCGTTTATGTGGAAGAACCCGATATGGAGGGCGTGAAGGTGAAAGCCGGGCTGCTGGAGAAAGCCGTATCCGTATTCGGTATTCCCGTTGCTGACGACTATCTGTACGAACAGCTGCATATTGAAAAACCGCAGGAGTATAAACGGCTGAAAGCGGAGCTGGAGGAAAAGAGGATAACGGGACAGCAGGCCGTCTCCTCCTTCGCCCGGATGACACCGCAACCGGCAGGCGGGAAGCGGCCGCAAAACCGTACGGACGGTTTTTTCGTCCGGGCCCCGCAGGAGGAAGGCGGGGCTTTAGAATGGTGATGGACGAACTTTACTACGGCAGCCAGCAGCTGCCCGACCTTGACGACCTGGACTATATGGGCGATTCGGTGGCGCCGCTGCAATGCAGGGCGGAAAGTGGAGGGATGAGTCCCGCGTTCGTCTTTGACAGCAGTACGCTCTCGGAAGCGCTCACACGTATTTATTATGGTGACACTGATGTCAGGAGACAGGTGGACCCGGGGCTCTTCAACGAAATAAACCGTATACTCCACGAGGCTGAAAGCCGGGGAGTGGAGGAAAGCGGGACGGAGATGCCGGCAGCTTTCACGTGCAGGATGAGGGAGGGAACGAACAGCTTTTCGGCATTCAAGGCACACCGCATGCAGAATGACATTGCCGCACAGTTGTACGACCCGAACGGCGTTCTAAAGCCTTTTAAACAGTGGCAGAAGGATGTTTATCCCGTACTCGACCACCACAAGGAGCACTGGCTACGAACGGAGTACAATACCGCTGTCATACGTGCCCGCCAGGCGGCCGACTGGCAACGCTTCGAACGATATTCCGATGTGCTGCCCAACCTGGAATGGATGCCCAGTACGAGTGTTCATCCGGGGGGCGGACCATAAGGCGTTTTGGGGAACCATACTTCCGATAAACCACCCGTTTTGGAGCGCCCACCGTCCGGGAGACCGCTGGAACTGCAAATGCAGCCTTGCCGCCACTGACGGGCCGCCTACGGCAGCTCCACGTAGCGACCGGCCTGAAGACCGCCCCGCTCCGGGACTTGACAGCAACCCCGGAGTGGACGGGCGCCTGTTCAGCGACACACATCCGTATATCGCCAATGCATACGAGGGAGCCACGAAAGCCGCCGGCGGACTGCTGGAACCGGTTCCCGGAAAAGGGTTTGTACCGGCGGCAAGCATGGAGGAGGTCCGTACACGCCTCGGAGAAATGGGAATCGGCAAGATTGACACCGGCCTGCTTTCACTGGAACAGGCCAACAATGTGCTCGACGCGCTGGAATGCTACGGGGGGAAGTTCGAGGGCCTGAAAGAGTTCTCGGCCGTCAGCGGCAAAAGGATGAGGGAGATTACATCTGTCAAGGATGCCGGGGCCTGCCTTGTCACGGGAGACGACGGGTATCGCCTTTTCTACAATGCGGAGGGGTCGGAAACGAGCTCTTACAAGGCAAAGCTTCTCAGCCATGAGGAGAGCCTGAAACGTTACCGGACGAATCTTGAAAGCCTTAGAATGCAGCTTGAACAGACCCAGGAACGGGTAAAGAAGGCTAAGGGAAGCATAAAAAGAATGCTCAAGCAGGACGTGTCCAGCCTCCTCGACAATATTGTAAAGGTACAGCGGAAGATACGCGACAAGGAACGGGCAATCAGTAACGGCGAGGAACCTTTGTATGATGTCACTACACAGATGTATCCGAACATAGCCGACCAGCTTAAATCGGTAATACACCATGAAATAGGGCATTATATGGACCAACGCCTGGGAAAGGTCAGTGAAAGACTGAGGGTAAAGCCGGCTTCCACATACGGGAAAAGCGCCTACAGCGAGAATTTTGCCGAGTGGAACGCAATCTACCGTATGGAAGGTGAAAAAGGCGTTCCGGCCGAAATGCTGGAAGCCTTCAGGAAATATGACGAAATGATAAAAAAAGGCGGTGAAGGATGAACATACGGGAATTTAACGGCCTGCTCAGGCGGAAAGCCGCGGAACTGGACGGACTGGTAAGCCGCAGAATGCCGGTATTGGCAGGGAACATCGCGAAACGGCATATTGAGGAGGATTTCCGTAAGGGGGGATTTACGGGCGGGGGATTCCACCGGTGGAAAGAAACCCGCAGGCAACGTAACGGCGGGAATGGAGCCGCCTCGCAGTACGGACCGCTGCTTTCAGGCAGGAACCACCTTTCAGGCAGTATTAAATTCCGCCCGGGGAACAGGCTGGTGAGGGTTTATACCGACGTGCCGTACGCTGCCGTTCATAACTACGGGGGGACACTGCACCCTGCCGTTACGCCGCAGATGAGGAAATTTGCCTGGGCGATGTACTACAAAGCGGCCGGAATAAAGAAGGGCATGAAGAAAGGCGGGAAAAAACGTATGCTACTTACCGAAAATGCGCCGGAAGAGGCGCTCATGTGGAAACGGCTGGCGTTGACACCGAAGAAACGGCTCACTGTGCATATACCGAAACGGCAGTTCATGCCCGACGTATCCAGCAGTGAACTGGAGAAAAAGATAAGGGACAAGCTGGATGCGGAAATAAAAAGAATCATTCACCAATGACGTTGCATTATGGAACAACTATTTAATGAAATTCAGAAAAGGATTGCGGAAAACATGGGCGATGTACTCTCGCTCATTGATGAGGATTACGGCCAGTTGGAGGCGCTTCTTAACGGGGAAGACCAGTATCCCGTCACGTTTCCCTGTGTGCTCATAAGCATGCCCGAGATACAATGGAAAGACCTGAAATTCCGGGTACAGCACGGGGAAATGTCACTCACTCTCCGCCTGGCGTTCGACTGCTATGACGACACGCATTATGGAAGTACGCAGGAGCATCATGCCGCCCGGAGGATGGCGATGGCCGAACGGTTGAACGGTTACATGAACGGGGTACGGTTTGAAGGGTGCGCCACCGTAATGCTCAGGCGTGTGAGCCGGAGTTTTTCCCTGCCCGGAGGAATAAAGGTATATGAAACGGAATACGCCTCCACCGTATACGGAACGACGGCGGAACAGGAGACATGCATTCCGGACCGGCCGTCGCAGAAACCTAAAATAAGGATAGCTGGCGTTTCAGGTCTTCCTGCTGGCGGATAATGCGCGGGTCGGCACTGGCGTTGATGATGTTGTAGAACGTTTTTTCACAGATAGGGTAAACGGGATAGATGTAGCGGCGCAGGATTTCACGGTTGGAAAGACCGCTGCGTGCATGTTCGTCGTAGATACGGAGTATTTCACCCACCTTGTGGGCATAGCTCCTGCCGATGATTTTTCCCCTATGCTTGCTCATATCCGGATAGGCTTGGTTATTTCTGGAATATGGTACAAAGATATCCAAAATGACAATCCGATACAAAAAAAGCTGTCGTACTCCCATACAACAGCTTTTTCCACAATCCCATATCTTATTATCTGTAGAATATGAATTTATGCTCGACATAGATGCATTTGTTCTCCTTGCAGTACTTTTCGACAGCCTTACGCGTCCTGAATTTCTTCTCCTTGCCGTCCTTGCCCTTGACGGACGTCATACCAAGTTCCTCACTGATTTTCAGGGGAACGAAAAATGTTTCGGTTGTAAATCGTCTCATTGTCTCCTGTCTTTACCGTTCATATTGCTTGCCGCATAACACCCCAGAACCTTCTTATAGGATATGGTACAGACAATACTGTCGCTGTCATGTTCCACAAGAATGGTCCATTGTCCGGCTCTGCCGTCATTAAACACGTCCAGCCGGACCGGACGGCTGCGGGGGTATTTCTCATTCATCGCCATTATCCGGCACTCAATATCATATTTCAGTGCCTTGAGTGAATTTTCGTCATCTATCAGGTAGTGCTCAAATTGCTGCACGTATATCTGCAGCTCACGGCCTTTCCTGTTAACATTTGCGTAGGTTTTGATGTAGTCTATAAAATAACTCATGATTATTTTGCTGTTAATTAAAATATTCGGTGCTTTTAAATCAATCGCTTTCCATTCCGTTCACGAATTTCCGGTACTCCAGTTCTGTTTTGGCAAGGTTTATCAGCGTGTTCACCCCCTGGAATACCTGCTTTGCCTGTCCTACCGCTTCTGGAGAGGATTTGACAGCCTCAATCTGTTGGAGGACCGTATCACGTAACTGCCGGATAATGCCGGGGTTCACTGCAGATACCGAATCCAGACGCTTGTTGGCAAGTACGATTACCTGTGCCGTTACAGGCCTGAACTGTTCCAGCTTGGAGGGGAGGTTGATATAATTGAAGACAAGGGTCTTGCCGTTGTTCAGGTAGATTTCCACCTCATCGCCGTCATCACCGGTTCCCTCGCAGTAGCCCAGTACGACGACCTCCTCATTCCTGTACAGGTATGGTTTGTTCACCATTCCCTGAAGACGTTCGAGTGCGTTCATAATCGATTGTTGTTTATTGGTTGGTTATTGGTTGTTTGACTCATTGATAGCCCTCGAAAGGCGCCCCTTCAGATATATGAGCTCTTTTACCTCTTCGGGCAGGTTGTGCAGGCTGTTACGCTGCATGAGCTCGGCATTGCTGATGCATTCCAGGTTCTCCGGCGTGCAGTTCAGCGTGTTGCCGTCACGGAAAACGATATTGTGGCCTTTCGGAACCGGGCCGTGTGACTGTTGCCATAACAGCACATGTTTCGGTACCCATTTCCCCAAAGAGGCACGTACCCAAATATACTGATGTCCGTTTTTATCATTACGGACGCTCTCGGCACCGTCATAAAGCGTATTGCCCGGCATGTGGCCTTTCTTGAACATGGTGGTCGAAACTTTGGCATATACCTCGGTGCTCATTTTCTTACCCTTGTTGGCCGGCACCTGTCCCTTTGAGAAACGGTGTGCCGCCCCACTGTCGGCAAGCCGCCTTGACATCTCGCTGCGCAGTCTTTTTAAATACGCCGGGGATTTCTTTATCCCCAGACGGTCGGCAAGGCTATAAACGGAGGCAACCGGTATGCCAAGAAGAAGGGCTATCTCCTTGGTCGGACGGTGAGGGTACAGCCGGATAATTTCGGCCTTTTCGGTCTCTGTGTAAATATGCTTTTTCATGATTGCTGTGGTTTTGAAAGTTATTTTACGATATAAAGCCTGCACCCGGTCTTCTCCTTCGCCCTTAAGAGGAAGCTGGCGGCTTCGTCACTGTCGACCACCAGCCTGATGGCGGTAAGACCTTCCGTATTGGGCTTCTGCAGGAGAAGCGGGCAGGGCTGTCCGTAGTAGTTCCAGTAGTAGATGAACTCGCCCAAATGGAAGTTGTCTATCCGGACGATGTAGTTTATCGGGATGCGCGGGGTCATATTTCCTGCTTTTTACCGGAATCGGTTTTCACTTCCCCCTCCGGAACCCATTCCACCGTAACGAGACCTTTTACACGTCCGGTTCCGCCGCATTTCGGGCAGGATATCTTTACCCGCTCATGGATGATTTCAGGATTCCAGAACCAGCCGTTACCGTGACAGTAACCGCAGGCATACCCCGTATAGTAGCCTATGGTTTCTTTACCGGTACCGAAGCTCGGGGAACTGAGTACCAATACCTCTCTTTTCTCGCTCATGCTTCGATGTAATAGGTCTGAACAACCATGTGATTACGGAAGATATGTATCACCGTCCTGCCTTCATCCTGCCGGAGTTCTGTTTCCACAAAGCTGCGGCGGATGTCGCCTTTTTCCATTAACGAACGGATTTCAGCGTCGATGAATGATTTCAGATTACGGAAATCCTGCTCATTTCCTTTCAGTCCGGTGGTATCCAGCTGGCTGACCGCCAGCTGGAGCTTGAGAAGCCAAAGCGGCTTGTCATTGGGAATGCTTGACTTATAAGTTATCTTTGCCATTATTCTTTCTTATTTTGTTTTTAGTCTCATAAACAGCATGACTCTATCCCATAATATCAGATAGGCACTCCAATAATCTTGGAAGCTAAAATAGTACCAGCTCATTTGTATATACCATATAGGCAAATAAACAATGAATATGGCTAACCATAAAGGGAGTAGTATCCATCTAATTATTAGTCTAAGTTCGCTCATTGCTTTATTGATTTGAATTATTTTTTTGTGAATAACTTTCATACATAATATAAAATTCCTACTTTTGTTATAAACTTATTTAACATATAGAATTATGGATGAAATTATATCAATCTTGGACTATTTGGTTGGAAGTGAGGAAGTCGATTTTGAGGATATTTACAATGAATTGATACAACATTATCCTTCTCTAACGAAGGATGAACTTATGGGTATTGCTCTTAGGAAAAATTTATTATCTCCACAAGTTAAAGGCAAATCTCCAAAATTAAGAAGAAAAAGCGATAAGCCAGTTCCTCTTCCTCCTAACCAAAATCCTAACCAAAAGCGTTGAAAAAGAATAGGGACTTGAAAATTGAGTTCCTATTCTTTTTTATTTGTTTTGAATTACCGTTTAAACTCCGGTAAAACACCGAGGTATAAGTACTTATTATCATTGGTTCTATACACTGTTATGTAAAACAATACACTATCTTCACTTCTAATTACATCACACCCTTGAATAAAGTCTTTTGAGCAATATGCAGGACAAGTGATTTCTTCTATATAGTTACATAACCTTTCATCAATATAGTCACCCGGAGATAAAAACTCATCCAAGTCTTTATCCTGCTTAGCCCATTGTTTAAATGTCTTTTTCATTTCAGATCTGTTTTCCAGCCATTCAATCGGTAGACCTCACGTCGGGCTTCCTTTTTCGTGAGGAATTGCCCGACTTTGGTCCCGGTGGAACCGGTGGCGTCACGCCGGATACGGTACACCACCCAGTTCCTACCATGCGGTTGGTATTCGTAATATTCCTCAGGCAGATTGCTGCGCATCATTCTCTTTCTTGGGTTCCACATAGAACGTCTCTTCCTGTATAACCTGTACGCCTATCTTCGGGAAGTACTCCGCCACTTCCGGGTTGTCACGGTCCGCCAGCAGCTTATCTTTCGCAAGCTCGTCCGTTGTGCGGATATACTGCGGAAGGAGCTCCTTGCAGATGTTGGTTACGGCTGCCCAGGTGAAACCTCTCAGGTTCTTCAGCTTCGGCGTGCCGGTACGGAAACCGAACACGCCATGGGCGCTCTCGATGCTTTTCCTCTTGCTAAACAGTTCTTCCTTGTTTTCAAGGGCGTAACTCTGCATGATGTCGAAATTCCTTTCCTTCACGGCGGAAAGCTCCGCCAGCTGCTCGGCATACTTTTCACGGATACGTGTCATTTCGATATCCATCTCCGAGGTGAGGTTCTGTACCTTGGCATCGGCGGCCGCAAAATCCGCAAATGCTTGTTCCGCCTGTTCGCGGGTGATACCGTTGATTACTGTTTTCTTTGTTCTTGCCATAATAAATGCTTTTATAGGGTTAATAATGCAATTTCTTTCTTCTGTCCCGGTTCTGCTTGCGCCAGCGCTCCTTGGCGGCTGCCGTCTTGGCCGGGGTACTGTTTCCGTCCTGTTCCTGTTCCAGGTGGGCAAGGCGTACCTGCTCGGCCCTGTACTCGTCGAGCAACCGGTCGAATTCGGCTGCCGGAAGGGAAGCGGTACTTTCAATCAGCTTTCTTTCCAGGATGTTGATGCGCCCACGGCATTCAGCGAGCCGGTTCTCCAGTTCGCGGTAACGTTCGGTGGTGTTGTAAGCGGCAGGCATGGCTATAGGGCGTCGCGGAGTTTTCTGATTTTCTTATCCAGTTCACGGCGGCTGTAATAAGTGAACTTCCCTTTCTTGTAGCTGTGTACCAGTCCGCGGGAAGCGTAGCCCTTGATTGTATTCTTGCCGCAGGCAAGGTAGCGGCAGGCCTCGTTCTGTTTCATCAGGTCGTCCATGTCGGCGTCATCGGGCAACGGGAGCGGCGTACAGTCACCGGGAGCGGCCTTACGGCGTAACCCTGTCCATTGTTCAAGGCGCTCGATACGGGCCAACTCATCCTGCGGGCTCAGCCTTTCCAGCAGCTGCCGCGCCTCGTGCATCGTCAGTTCCCGGCTGCTTGCCGTACGTCCGCAGGTGAATTCATAGATACACCCGTGTCTGGCGTCCTCATCCATACCGATGCGGTGGAAAGTGGCGTGCAGGGCTTTGAGCTGCTGCGACGTAATAGGTTTATTCCTGATTGTTTTCATTATTCAAAATAGGTTTCTCTCCAAAATAAATTTCCGCCTCTTCCGGCCAGACATCATAATATCCCTTGGGACCTATGAAACGGCCATGGGAAAAGGCACGTTTGCCCTCTACGTAGATTTTCAGTGAAGCGTTGTACAAAACCTTTTTGGCTGTACGCCCGTCCGGATTTTGACCGCTGGCATGGCTGATGAAGACAAGCAGCTTACTTCTGTGCTGCTCCTTGAACTTAAGAAACTGGGGAAAGCTCATGTACGTGTATTGGAAACTGTCTATCACCACGAAATCCGGTGATTTCTGCCGTTTCAGGCGCAGGCTGAGCTCGTCCATCGATTCGCAGACCAACAGGAAACGGCGGTTCGCCTCCAGCATGTTGCTGCGCCGTACGGTGTTCTGCATGGTCAGGCTGATACCTTCTTCCAGGCTGTTGTAGACTACGCGGCCATATTTGCACAGCTCCTTGCAGAGTTTCATTACAAAAGAGGTCTTTCCGCTGCCCGACTTCCCCCAGACTATCCATACACCGCGGCTTTCGGGAGTACCGAAAGCATCGTACCATTCACCCTCGAAAGGGAGCGTATCAAATTTCATGGACAGCAGTTCACGTACGCCCTTGGCATTACGGGCAAAGGTCCTGGCATCATTCACCGCTTCACTCATTGTTCCGTACCCCCTTTCATCCGCCTGGCTTCCAATATGCGCTTGCAGGCATGTACGACCCGTTTCACCCGGCGAAGGTCATATTCCCCCTGCTGTGCCTCACGCAGTACACGTTTTACCTCTGTCGGTTCGGTCAGCCCGTTTGCCTGGCAGATGGCATACACATCCTGTTCCGTGGCGGCACTCACATCGAAGAACTTGCGGCCGATACGGCTGTTTATCTCCTTGTACCCTTTCTTGTTATAGCGCAGGCCGTTCTCCACACGGCGCTTGATATAGTCGGTGGAAAGAAAGATGATGCCCGCTTTGTTCTCCAGGCGGTTGTATATGCTGATGAAGTAAGAAAATACACTGTCCGTCAGTTTGTCGCCTTCGTCAAAAATGATAAGCAGGTTCTGCAGGAAGGCTATCATGGAAATGGCATATTCAAGGATGTCACGCAGGTTGGGCCCGTCCACCGGAGCGCCGACCTGCCTGGCGATTTCCCGGACGAAATCGCTCTTTCTCATGTCTTCGGAACAAAGGATGTAAAATACATTGCGGTGTGTACGGCGGTACTCGATGGCGGCGGTCGTCTTGCCGCAGCCTGCATCGCCCACCACCCAGGTGGTGTTCTTATAGGCCTGCGCATCGGACATCGCAAAAGTTATCCGCTGGAAGGCGTTACTTTCGGTCAGCGTCCAACGGTCCATGCTGAAACCTATCTGTGCGGCTATGCGGCTGAACATGTCGTCGCTGATACTGGTGTACTTCCGGTTACAAATCTGTGATACGGTGGCGGCGCTGACTCCGTTCAGGCTTTCGCTGGCACGGTTCTGGCTGGGATAGTTGCCGCAATATTCCAACAGTACGTCACGGATGGCGTCTTTGTCTTGTTTGCTGAGTTCTTTCATTTTTGAATGGTATTTAATTGATTATCGAATACTGGTTAATTGTCATTGAGGAACGACAGGTACATCTCGGCTTCGGTCATTCCGGAAACCAGCTTGGTGTATTCACCCGGGGAGGTAATGCCTGCGGGGGATTCCTCCGGTTCGGGCTCGTAGGTTCCGGGACCCACACCTTCGGGATAGGCAACCGGAGCTTTCAGTTCCTCATTGGCATACTGTTCACGCTGCCGCTCCATGCTCTTCCGTGATTCACCCACCGGAAAGGGCATTGCGAGTCTGGTATAGGCCTCGCCCATGCTCTCTTCAAGCAGCAGCTCCTCGCTGGCGATATAGTGCCCGGCGAGGGCGCGTTTTTGGGCGCGTATCTGGGCATAAAGGCGCTCGCTCTCCTCTGTGCTGCGCTCAGCGGTAGCACGGTGGAACACGACTTTCGGGGTGGCGGTGGCGGCATATTTCAGCCTGTCGCCCGCACAGACCTCCCACAGCTCTACGGAGGTCATGTCCATGGGGTCGTATTTGTAACGGAAGCTGACGCCCACATTTTGCATGTGGAAGCCCATATCCACCTGGCCGGACTCGTCGTAGACCATGTAGCGGTATTCCTTGTTGTTGCGGCTGAAGACGAATCCCTGTTTGCCGTACTTCACGCTGTCCTTGCTGAGGAGCTTGAAGAGCTCCCGCACTTCGTATTCGTCCAGCAGTTCGGCTTTCGGGCTGTTGAGGGTGGTGTACATCTCCATGCGGGTCATTCCCGTTTCGCTGGTGGGATGCCGCATGCCGTTCCATTCACGGAGGCATTCCAGGTATTGCTCTTTCATCTCTTCCAGGGTAGGAAGCTGCGAGATGTTTTTCATTATCAGGTCGATGTTGACACGGCTGCTCTCTTTGGTGGCGGTCACGTTTTGCCCGGTATAGTTGTAGAGCCTGTGCATCACCTGCTGCTGGAAACGCCCGAAAGCGCTTTCTATGGTCTTGCTCTGGCCGTTGTGCGGCATGGTGATCTTGTGAAGGTGGCATATTTTCTTGAAGAAGGCCTGCGTCTCCGGTTTCTTATGGCCGCCCTGGTTATCGGTCACTATCTCGTAAGGTTTGACCTTCCACGTTTCCAGGGCCATACGGTAGGCCTCATATTGTGTAAGGAAGTTCTCCGCACCGAAGGAGTAGCCCAGGAACATTTCCGAACAGGCGTCCATCACCTCGTACACATCGATGGTACGTGCCACCATACGTTTGTTCTTCTTGTCGTAGTCCTTGTAATAGAGGTTCAGTTTCGTACCGTCACCGTACCATAGAGTATTGGGCATCTGCGGAAGCTTCGTATCGAACTGCGGCATGAACTCGTTCTTGAAGGCGATTTCACCATGTACAACGCCATACCACCACAGTTTGATGCCGGTCTTGTAAAGATAGTTGATGACCGTCTGGGGGGATTCTACCGGTTTCAGCCTGTCTTCCTCACGGGTGACACGCGCATTGCGTTCCGCCACAATCCGGTTGAACTCATCGAATATCTGCACGTCGGTATATACCGGAAATTTGCTCCGTTTCAGCCGCAGCAGGATACGTCCCTCACGGGGGCCTATCTTGCGGGCGCTCTGGTTGCCGGTAGTACCGCTTACCAACGCCACGTAGCCCCGCTTCTTGTAGTCCCTGAACTTTTCCAGCAGGCGGGATTCGCTTTTCGGAAGTGTATGGTTGAAAGATTTGCGGAGCTCTTCACATAAGGATATGACGGTATTGCGTACCAGGCTTTTGTGGGTATAGCCGTATTCGCTGTGCTTGTTTTGCAGTCCGGTTTCCTGTATTATCATGGCATTCATAACTTTGGCGTTGAGTACGTATTCTTTCTGCCGGTCTATGGAAATCTTGGGAGTATAGGTCTTGTAGAATTCAACGGCCTTGTCGTCGCTTTTCAGACGGATGTTCATAGGGCTGGTTTGTGATTTCTTGAGTTGTTTTTTAATATCAGGCAGCTTTTCTTCTACAACAGAGCGAAGTGCATCCGAAAGAGTTTCATAAGCTACAAGCACTTTACGTCCGTTACCGCCTTTCTGCAAAACCCGAAATTTGCGTTCACGGACATGTTTATCAAAATTGGATTTACTCATAATACCACTACGAACAAGTTCATCAAACGTTATGCATAGTGTCTTTCCAAACATTTCCATAATCAGAAACTTTATACATTTCAACTTGTGCAGGCCCCGGCATCGAACCGGAGCGAAAGCCACCCGTTACAGGCTCTTTTCCTGCTCTTTATTGGGGATACTCATCGAAATACCAATCACTGCAGCCAATGCCACCATGATAAAGGCGCTTGTATTGTCTCTTTCTGTTGCATCCACATTGCAACCCAACCAGAAACCGTAAATCAAACCTACGGCAATAGCGATTTTTTGGATTTTTCTTAATGTTTTCATATCGTAGAGTTTTTTTGTCTTTGATTTCAATTGAAAATCTATCCCTATTCATCCCGAACCGAGATAGTTTCGCTACATTTGTAGCTGTCTAACTAATACTAATTTTAAAATCAATCATTATGGGGCAAAGTCTTCTTTTATCGGATTCTTTCTATCGTTTTGATTTATGTAGCTGGACACAGACTAAAGGACGGGAGCGCAAAGAAACGCTTGGAGAATCCAAATAAGAATATCGCCCATATTATGAAATTACCGAATCGTCTGTTATTACTGCTTTCACATTTCCATGAGAGTCCAGTACCTTTACTGGAGAAACAGTCACATTCTCGTCACTCAACAGCCGCCCGCCAAGTTCATGTACAGCTACATGCCGCATCCGCGCCGCTTCAAGACTGTTCCGTTTAAAGCTCATGGCAAGGCTTACACTCGGTTTAGTGGTCTTGAATACTTTTACCAGATATTCATAAGCGGCAGTTTTCTTTCGGGAATCTTCCCAGTCAATCTTTTTCATGTCTACTATGCTTTAATGTTTGTCAGTTTATCTACAAGCGTCAGGCGCAGTTCTTTATCCTCTATCCGAGCCACGTCGGCAAGTATATCCACCAGACGTTCCTTTGTCAGGCGGTTGTGGTTGCGTTTCACCGGTTCTGGAAAAAGGGAGAGCTGCTGCACCTGGGATTGTATCCGGTAGGCTTCATCAATCCTGTTCACGACTAAGTCCTCTGCCCAGTCACGGAACATTTTCGCCCGTTCGCTCTTGATGAAGAAGCCGAGACGGACAATACCACGTTTAGTCCAAAGAATTTGCTTGTTTTGAAGATAACCGCCTGATTTGCACCCTGCGTTGGAAATACCAACGCTCGTAATGAAGTGTTTTCCCTCTATTAATTCATCACGATGGTCGTGCTTCTGAGAACGTAAAGAGGAGGGGTTAATTCCAAATCCTTTTGCCGCTTCATTTGTTGTTATCAGGAATTCAAACTTGTCATCCGGAAATATCTCGACCGATAAGTTCTCCGAAACGTGTTCTAAAACCTTTTCCATACTTATTATTATTTAAAGTTTAATGATTATCTTTATCCGCTGTAAACGATTATACATGTTGCAAACCATTGATTACGCTGCAAACTTGCAGAATATTCTGATATGAACAAAGAAAAAGAAAATAAAAATGCAGAAATTTCTGCAAGAATAACAGAAATCCTGCAATACACGGGTGATACACGTAATGGATTCGCTGTAAAGCTGGGATACGAGCGTGCACAGACTGTTTATGACGTTATTAATATGAAGTCTGCACCAAGTTATGACTTCTTTCGTCGTTTTTCAACATCAGAATATTCTGATATTATTGATTTAAAATGGCTTCTTACTGGTGAAGGTGCTATGCTCCGTACTAATGATGTGTCAACTCCAGAACCACTCCCCAGTATCAACCAGGAATATAAAGGTGCTCCTTATTATAATGTAGATTTCATAGGTGGTTTTGAGTTTGTTTCCAATGACCAGACGCAACTGCCGGACTATTATATAAACTATCCGCCATACAACAAGCCGGGAGTAATGTGGTGTAACCTTACCGGACATTCCATGGAACCAGAGATAAGCAATGGAGACGTAATAGCACTGAAAGAGGTTAAATCTCCCATAGAATACCTTCCTGCTGGCGAAATATATGGTATCATAACAGATGATTACCGTACAGTAAAACGTATCCGTCCTGGTGAACAAAAAGGTTTTGTGCGTCTCATTCCAGCAAACAAGTCCCCTGAGTTCTGCGAACAAGAAATTCCAGTCGAAATGATTCGGCGGGTATTTGCTGTTTTAGGGAGTATTCGTAAATTCTTTTAAACAATGAGAGGTTGTGTCAACATTTTGACACAACCTTTTTTATGCACAAAGCCCAGACTTTCCCAAGCCCGGGCTTTGTTATTAGCCAAAGTTTATGTAACTTTAGGCATCAGTTTTTTCGTTATGGCAAAGTTACATTTTCGTCCTTACATTCCCAACCAAACGGTTCTTTTTCCACAAAGAATTGATGAAAACATAGCTGCGGGCGACCCTGTCCGCATAGTCAATGCAGTTGTTGACAGTCTCGATCTTGATAATTTCAAGAAGCTTTATAAAGAAACGGGGCGCTCAGCTTA
>NZ_KB894160.1 GCF_000374365.1 Bacteroides gallinarum DSM 18171 = JCM 13658 | reverse complement strand
TCAAGGATAAAGGCACGGAACAGGAAGACGGAAATCCTGTGGATTTTCTTTGGAATACATACGGCAAATGCCGTACTGATGATAGACAAGATCAGGAACAGGACGGTGAAAGCGGCATGATATGATTTTACAGGCAGAGGCAGAAGATGTCTTCAGACTTCTTCCCGAGCGTCATGTCTTGTAGGGTAAGATTGTGTGAGAAATTACAGGAATAGGACTATAAAAATGGCATATGAAGTGAGTATGCTCTATCATCTTCATATGCCATCTTGATTTTTAGGGACATTTACTGAATATCCCCTTTTATCCTGGCTTCGAAGCGGGTTCCTTTGCCCAGCTTCGAAGTAACCGTTATGGTTCCGTGCAAACGTTCTACAATCGTCTGGCAGATGCTCAGCCCCAGACCGGCGCCCTGCGTAAAGCTGTCCGCCTTGTAGAAACGTTCGAAGATGTGCTTCTGGTCTTCATCGGAGATGCCCGCTCCGGTATCTTCTACGAAAACGGTGATGTATCCGGCCTCCTCCGGCCTGTAACCAAGCGTGATACTGCCTTTCGTGGTAAACTTCTTGGCGTTGTTAATCAGGTTATTCACGACTTGTTTCAGGCGTACGGCGTCGGTAACAATATATTGCCCCGCCCCCGGCGGGAAATCGGTGCGCAGCTCTACTCCAGGCGGTATGTTCAGAAGCTGCGAGTCGTAAACCTGCTGCATGACAGAGGTAAGGTCGCAAGAGGAGAACTGAAACTCCATTGTCCCCGACTCGATACGCGAAAGGTCCAGGATATCGCTAATCAAAGCCAGCAGCAAGGAACAGTTGATATTGATAGTCTCGACAAACTGCCGCACTTCCTCAGGAGAGAAAGCGTCCAGGTCTTTCAGCAAGTCGGAAAAGCCTACTATTGCATTCAGCGGAGTGCGTATCTCATGGCTTATATTGGCAAGGAACGCCGATTTCAGCTTGTCGGCCTGCAAAGCGCGGTCGCGGGCGGCAATCAGCTCGTCTTCCGTATCTTTGTACCGCTGGATACTCTGGCATACTCCCAGCACCATATAGGGGATATCCGCCGTCATGCCGTCGTAAGCGGTACTGCGGAACTCCCACCACTCGTAACCGCCATTCGCATTCTGCAAACGGAAGCTCATGCGCGAGTTCGGCTCATGTCCCAGGATGATATTGTCGAAATGCCTGCGCGTATGGAGCAAGTCCTCGGGATGCACAATCTTGTCCAGCGCTTCCCTGGATATATAATCCGTATCGCCGGGGCAGTTGAAGCGCTGCAACAGCCCGCCTGGAAAGTGGAAACATTTCATGCGGATGTCGTACTGCCACGGATAAATGGAGCTTTCCTCGATAGCCATGCTGAAGAAGCGGCTTTGCATCTCCTCATCGGATATGTTGCGGCAGACAATCGCCATGCCCGTCAGTTTGTCTTTTGCGAATATAGGCACTACCTCGCCCGAAACGGGGAAGTACGTACCTTTCGTATTCTCCTGCATGAATGCCTTCTCCGGTATCACAACGGGTTTCCTGTCGCGGATAACCTGTTTCAGCAAAGTATGCAGGATATTCGCGCCATTCATATAAATGTGGAAAATGGAGCCGGCAATCTGCCCTTCGTACGAGCGTGCCGTATAGGTTTCGGACGGCAGCCCCAGCATCTCCGCCAGGGCGCGGTTCACGAAGTGGATGCGCATATCGGTATCGTACGTAACCAGGCCTTCGCGGATAGAGCAAAAGATTTTATCGAATTCGTCCCGTTGCTCCACCAAACGCTGCTGTATCAGCAAGCGGGTTTGCGCATGTATGCGCCTGCGCGACTCGCGCCGCTTGCTCCGGTAAAGCCACACTACAAGAAGCGCCAACGCGCCCACTACCACCGAATAGAGCAGGATAAACAAAACCCGGTAGCGTTCTATCAGAGGGATATTCAAGGTCGTTCCCCGCTTCGCAACGCTTCCGGCGTCTACATGAAAGAAGTCCAGTTGCTTATAATCGAACAATAATTTGCCGGTCAAATCGCTCACTCCGAACGAGGAAGGGGAAAGCCCTTTCAAGATACCGGCAGCCTGCTTGCCCGCAGCATAGGTATCCGCCGCAGGCTCTACATCGTAAACGCATAACACCCCGCTCGTCATAGCCAGGTTCTGATTGGCGAATACGGGAGCCTTCAGCTTCAACGAGAGGAAAGGAATCCATTTGGGAGCCACGACGATATGCTTATAGGCATTGTAATCATAGCAAATGGAGGTAATAATGGAGTTAAGCGCCTTTACCTGCACATTCAGTTTCTTCAGGCTGTATTCCGGATGTTTCTGCTTGAAGGGAATCCATGCCTCCTCCAACGCCTCCACCCCTTTGCAACTCAAGAAACTGCTGTCCGACAGGCAGACAATCTCCTTACGCGAGGGGAACATGCGTATGGCCTCCTCCAACAATACGCTGAAGTCCGTTTTCGAAGTAAAGCCGCAGACATTCGGCATCCTTTCGAATACCTTCTTGTCGGGGTATTTGATACCTGATATAACTACCGGAACCTGGTGTGGCAAGGAATCTCCGCAATGGGTCAGCGTAAAGAAAGCCTCATCGCTGGATGTCACAATCAAATCGGTTTTACGCTGCCTGGCACGTTCGCACATGCGGCGCATAATGACGCACTCCGAGGCGAAAGTCCAATAATCCGCATTCAGGTATTCGGTAGTAACGTTCGCCTTTACGCCTCCTTTCTCCAACCCTTTTTGCAAACCTTCGATAAGCTCCTCGTGCCAAGGTGTGTTCTCGGTATATGATTGTATGAAAAGTACATTATAGGTTTTCTCCGCAGCCGAAAGCGTTCCCGATATCAAACACAAGAAAGCCAATGAATAGAGTAAGAAAAGGTGTTTTCCCATTTTTTCAAATTTGAGTTGTCTGCGTAAACGTCTCTAAAGTCACGCAAATATACAAGTTATATCGGGAAATCGCACCAGTTATTAAAAAAACTTTATTCATCGTGCAGCGCTTCGGCAGGATGTACCTTCATCGCTTTACGTGCCGGGATGCCGATGCCGACTACAATCATCGCCCCTATAAGGACAAAGGCGGCAGAGGCGCAAAGCAGCAGACGTCCCCACTCCAAGGTCGTACCGTTGCGCCAGGAGTTCAATTCCATATTCGCCAGATTATAGTCTATGACGAATGCTACCGGCGTAACGAGCAAAAGTAACAACAGCCCTTCGCATACCAAACGGGTAAAGATGCTCATGTCCGACGCCCCATGCGCTTTATGCAAGGCAATCTCCGAACGGCGCTGCTGGGTGCGGAACCAGAAAGTGCCGAGCAGCCCCAGGAAGATATTCAACAACAGAAATCCCATTCCCATAACGTAATTGCGCAGGTCGTTGCTCCATGACTGCTGGAAATTACGGCGTATATCTTTAAAGGAACGCACTTCGGAGATAAAGATATTGCCGATGCGGAACTGCTTCTCGCTGTCCGCTTTCAGGCGCCGGATAAAATCATGGTCCTGGTTGTCCCGGACACGGAGGCAAAGCTCCAGCTTCGTATCGTACCAGCCGAGCTTATACAAGTAAGTATAGGAGTCGTAAGCTTGCTGGAAATCGGAATAGCGGACATCCTGCAAGGCCGCTCCCAACCGGTAAGTGCGTGTGGTATCACCGAAAAGGCTGAACCGCTTGCCCACGAACTCCGTCAGCGAATGGCCGTACTTCCGGTAAAGATTGTCGGAAGCAAGGAACTCCCCTTTTTCCAACATTCCGGCAAGCTGTTCGGACGTTTCGCCGCGTGCTCCCCGGTAACGGAACACACGCACGAAATCGGGAGTTACCATACGGCTTATCGTCCAATTATCAGATACTAACGTATCATAACGTACCGGGTCCGTAGAGTTACTGCCGTTATACGGATACGAGTTTTGCGAAAGGCTCACCGCCTCTATCTCCGGACGGCGGCGCAGGCGCTCCACCAGTTCAAGAATATCAGCATCTTCCTGCTCGCTGGTCTGTCCCGGGATATAATCGGGGCTCTTATCGGTAAGTTTCCCCATTTCTATGAGGTAACAATGGCTGATGTCGAAGCCGCGCGGCTCCAGGTAGGTTGCCGTCCGTGTATAGAGGTAATCCACCACAAACCACATTACAACGCTTACTACCAGCAATTCCAGCGCCAGCCACAGGTTGTTGCGCCATTCGTTCTTTATCTGTGTTAAAAGTTTCTTCGTCATTTCTTTCTGCGATTAATATTTAGCGGCAAACTTTTTCAATGCAACCGTCCGCCTAATGCATTCACAATCCCGATGCGCGAGGCACGCCATGCCGGAAAACCGCTGCTCATCAGGTTCAGCACGAAACAGAAAAGCAATGCCCAGGCAAAGGTAGAGGCATGGAGCAGAATAGATGCATCCACTTCCGGCGGGTTCAAGGTCTGGCTGAACTCCTGGGCGAAAAACAGCGTATTGCCCATATATGCGAAAACCACGCTCAACAACAGTCCCACAACACCCGCCAGCAAGGTTGTCACCAGGTTCTCTGCAATAATCTGCCCCATTAGTTCCGTGCGCGTACTGCCGAAAGCACGGCGTACCCCGATTTCCGATACCCGCTGGCGCAGACGGCTCTGCGTCATGCTCGAAAGGTTAATGGCAGGCACTATCAGCAAAATAGCGAAGATAACAGCCCTTTGGCGGCGAGCTGCATCCACATCCGGCTCTACGTTGGCTCCGAAAGCTAAGGCATTCTTTTCCTGGTCGTAAGGGCGGTTGCGGTAAATCAGCTCCCAGCCGTTCTTCCCGATAAGCGTATTGTATTCGAGCCTGCGCCGTTCCGCCTCCTCGCGGATAGCGGGAAAATCATCCCGGCTATGTGCCAATATCGTGCAGCTCATTCTCCCCATATGCCGGTCGTTCCAGGTATCCTTATCCATGCCGGTCGAGGTGTACGGAACCCATACCTGCCCATAAGCGCAGTCTGCCAGTGTAGATACATCCTTCACTACCCCCGCTACACGATAGGGAGCATGGTTGAGCAGGAACTCGCGCCCGGCAACCTCCACCGTACCGAAGATATTGCGTGCCACACTCTCCGTAAGCACTGCCACCGGCTGTCCGGCATCGAATGCAGCCTTGTCGTAAGGCTTACCGCCGATGAAGGAGAAATCGAATACACGCCAGAAGATGTCGTCCGTCTGCCGCAAATCCGCCCCTACCGCCGGCTTGCCCGGCAAAGACACGGGGGTAGACACCGGAAAAGCGGTATAGATAGTCACTGCCTCCGGCGTTTTCAGCGACTGGAAACACTCGCGGGCGGTTTGTGCGCTCATCGGCCCGTTGCTCGTACCGTTTCCCCAACTCGAATTGGTGATGCTCATAGTCTTGACATGCAGAAAACGGTCGCGGTTGCTTTCGGGGGCAAAAGGAGCTACCTTTACCTGCTGCATCATCACCACCAGCATGATGAGGAAGATAGCGAGTGCAGTGCCGGCTATGCCGACCGCACTAATCAGCGGCTGCTGGCGAAGTTGCGCCCATGCTTGTGTAAAATATTGCTTTATCATCTATTCATTCGCTATTTAAACGGCACACTACAATCTATTTACCTACTTTCAGATTACGGGTATTCACACTGCCTACTCCGCCTTTGGATATATCGGCCTGTCCGGCAGTCCCGCTCAACGTAACCTGTCCTACACCGCTCAGCTTTGCAGATAAGAAGTCGCAATCAACCTGAATTTCGGCACTGCCCACGCCGTCCAGCCCGACTTTCAGCGAACGGCAGGTTAAATCGCTTACTCTCAGTTCGCCTACTCCTCCTACCTGGAACTTTACATCGCCCAGCTTCAGCGGTTCCTTGCAGTTGAAAGAGCCTACGCCGGAGAAATCCACATTCTTCAAATCGGGTGCAGACAGATAGACTGTCACTCCGTTTTTCCGGTTGCGTATCTGCTTCTTACTCTTAAAGCCGATAACCAAGCATCCTTTATTTACAGATGAAGAGGTATTCTTCACATATTCTTCCTTTCCCTCGATTTTCAAGGAATAGGTATCGCTTTGGGTAAAATAAACGGAAGCTACCGAAGTTACATCTATGGACGAAAACGCCTCTACCTTGCGCACTTCACTCACTTTACCGTCTTTTCCATTACCAGCGGCATACACCGTACCGGTGATTACCGTAAATATACAACTAAGGGTTATAAACAATGCTCTCATAATTCATTTGTTTTTTTGTTATTTCCTAATTATTATTCTTCGTGCAAAGCTTCCGCCGGCTGTATGCCGGTTGCCTGTCGTGCGGGGAACCAGATTCCCACTATCACCATTAACGCAATCAGTACCCACGCACCCAGTGTTCCCAGCAGGAAACGCAGGAAGCCCCATTTCACCGGCCAGGTAGCAATCAGTTCGGTATGTCCTATCGTAAACTCGGCAATACCCACATTATAACATACAATCATGGCAGGCAGCGTAACGAGAGCCAGCAACAACAGTCCCTCTCCCACCAGCAAGCCGAACACCTGTCTTTTCGTACTCCCCATTGCAAGCCGCAAGGCTATTTCGCCGCGCCGGCGCCGGGTACGGAACCAGAAAGTGCCTATCAGTCCCAGGAACACGTTCACCAAAAGGAACAGCACTACGACAGTTTGTGTATTCACTTTATCCACATCCCCTTTCATTACCTCGTACAACAACTGCTGCTCCTCATAAGGAACGACATCGGCAATGAACATATTGTCCGTATCCAGCCGCGGAGCTATCTCCTTCAGGAACTTATCCCTGTAATCGGGAGAGTCCGCCGTTTCCTTCACACGGAAAACCACCTGCGCCCACTGGTCGGCAAATTCCTCCTTGACTACCTTTTCATCCAGCCTCCGGTAGAAGGCGCACGCATCGTCGCCATAACGGTATGTGCGTATATTCCCCACCATTCCGTATTGGGCGACGGTCGTGGCAGAATCGCCGTACCAGTGCAACGGCGTATCCGGAGAGAAGCCCGGTAATTTCTTCTTGAAATCGCGGACTGCCTTTTCGGTGAGCATCACATGGTTACCGTCGGCAGGCATCGTGGCGAAAGGACGTGCCTCATCCTCTTTCATACGGAACACGCGGTTGTAATCGGCGGTAGCCATAATGAGGCGTCCGTTCAGCCCTACCGTATCGTTTGCCGCCAACGAGTTATAGCTATTGTTGCCGCTCATCGGCAAGCTCCAATAACAGATAAAGGCGGACTCTACCGAAGGCTCGCGTTGCAGCTTTTGCAGGATACCGAGATACTTGTCTGCTCTCGTCATGCTGCTGTCCCGGCTCTCGCCGCCCATAATCATCGAAAGTTGGTAAACATGGTTTATGTCATAGCCTAACGGACGATAAAACGTATATTTCAGGCATCCCAGCGAGTCGCAGAGAAACCACATGACGATAAATACCAGAAACAGTTCTGCAAGCACCCAACCGTTGCTGCGGAAGCGCGCGCCAATCATACGTAAGTTATGTACTATGAATTTCATAATCAATCTTGTTATTTATCGTTCAAAGAATCTACAATCGTATGCCGTGCGGTGAGCCATGTGGGCAGGCCTGCACTCAGCAGGTTGATAACCAGACAGAAAAGGAAGGCCAGGCAGAACACCGTCGGGCTGAACAACACCGACATGCTCAGGTCGAAATCGCCGGAAGTGCCGATATTCTGGTCGTTGACGAACAGCCATGTACGCATCGCATACACGGACAGGTAGCTGAATACCAGCCCCACCGCCCCGCCAATCAGCGTCAGCACGAGGTTTTCATTCAAAATCTGCCTTATCAGCACGCCGCGCGTAGCCCCGAAGGCCTTCCGTACCCCCAGTTCGGTGATACGCTGCTGCATGCGGCTGTTACTCAGTCCGCAGAGATTGAGTGACGGCACTAAGAGGATAATGAGCAACGCAAGGAAATACTGTATATACAGCATGCGCAAATCAGGACCCACATTTGCCCATACGTGATTGACGTGCGCCACGATTTCATCGGGCTGCTCCATGATATCTATCAGCATTTCACTCTGCACGGCATTGATATCTTCCACCCGCTTTTTTATTCCCTGCCTGATAGCCGGAAAATCGGCGGACGAGCGTGCCAGCACAGCTACGGTATGCGCCTGGGAATAGCTATAGATAGAGGATGAGTTTTGCTGTTCGGCGGGATAAAGGCTCCACACCTGCGCATAGGCATCCTTGGCCGTAACGGAAACATCCTTCACCACACCGCAAATACGCGCCTCGTTACGGTTGAGCAACACCGTCCGGCCTACCACGTCCGTAGTGCCGAACACCTTCCGCGCCACGGAAGCTGCCATGACGATAGCCGATGCATCGCCGCCCCAGTCCGAGTTGTCGAACCCTCGTCCGGCAACGAACTGCATAGGGAATACCTTCCAGAAACCAGGGTCTGTTTGCATGGCATCCACTTTTACACGGTTGGTTCCGTCGGGCATGGAAATCAAGGCAACCGTTGCCGGGACGAATGCCGTACAAGCCTCCACTTCTTTGAGTGGCTGTACGCACTCTTTCATAAAAGCCGGCGAACAGGCGCTGTAATTGTTCCGCCTCTTATTATCCTTGCCCTGCAAATGTATGCTGCCGATATACAGGCAACGGCTGCGGTTTACCTCCGGCTCGATATCCGCGTACTTCACCTGCCAGGTAATTACAATCGCCATAATCATCGTTATGGCAAATGCCGTACCCAGTATGAATATGGTACTCAGCAACGGATTCTGCCGTAAAAGCACAAAAGCTTGACGAATAGTCTGCATGAGATTTATGATTTATAATATGTATGGTTTATGGAATCGGATTATTCTACCTGACGGCCGTCGAAGAAGCGTACCGTACGGCTGGTCTGCCTGGCCTGTTCCTCGTTATGGGTTACCATGACGATAGTACGGCCGTCCTCCTTGTTCAACTGATGCAGCAGTTCCATAACTTCCGCACCCATTTTGGAATCCAGATTACCGGTAGGCTCATCGGCGAGTATTATCTCCGGATTGCCTACAATGGCACGGGCAATGGCTACGCGCTGGCACTGTCCGCCGGAGAGCTGCGTAGGCATGTGGCGCATGCGGTGGCTCAGCCCCACCTTCTGCAACACTTCCTCCGCCAGACGGCGGCGCTCCTTTGCCGACACCTTACGGTACAATAAAGGCAGTTCCACATTATCCAGTACATTCAGCGAGTTAATCAGGTGGAAAGACTGGAACACGAACCCCAATTTCAAGTTGCGGAAAGCCGCCAATTCCTTGTCCTTCATGCCGTCCACCTTAGTGCCCGCTACCTCTATTGTGCCGCTGGTAGGTGCATCCAGCAAGCCCATAATATTCAGCAAAGTAGATTTACCGCAACCGGAAGGTCCCATGATACTCAGGAACTCGCCCTTGTTCACTTCGAGGTTTACATTCTCCAATGCTACGGTTTCAATCTCGTTCGTACGATAAATCTTGTTGATGCCAGTTAACTTAATCATAATGGTAAGTATTTAATTGTTATTGTTTAAATCCTATTTATATCCCGAACTCATACCTTAAACGTTTCCGCCTATGCCTCCGTACCCTATTCGTCCCGAAGGGCTTCCGTAGGGGGTATCCTGCTTATCCTGCGTGCCGGGATGTAAATACCCGCCAGCACCACAGCCAGCATTATCAGGAAGACGGCGCACGATACTATCAGGAAATGCGGCGCAAAGTCCGTCACCCAGTAAGTTTCGGTACTCTGTACCCAGGCACTCCCCTCGTTCACCCCCTCCTTCAGGGCATATTGCAGGTAGAGCAGGCAACCCGTACATACGGCGACGGACGTCAGCACTACCCCCTCGCCCATTAGCAGGCGGACGATATGCCCCGGCGTAGCCCCGAAAGACAGCATTACCCCCACTTCCTCGCGGCGCGTACGGGTCTGCAACCAGAACGTACCGATAACTCCCAGGCAGAGATTGACGAGAAAGAACCCCGCTATTGCCAGATTACGGCGATAGACAGACGTTACTCCCGCATATTCGCGGGTAGCAATCAGCTTTTCATACGGCTGTATGCTGCGAGCAAACAGGTTTCCCGCCTGGAGCGTCTTTATCATCCACGGACGGAACTCGTGCATGAAGCGCTCCATGCCTACGCCTTCCTTCAAACGGATGAGTATTTGCGCCCTTTCAGGAATTTCGGATACATCGACAGACAGTTGCGGACGGAACATAACGGCTACCGGCCGCCATTCGCTGTATATCTTCAAAGTACCCACCGTACCGATAACCGATATGTAAGTGGTATCGCCTCTCTCAACAGCTATCCCGCGTTTGCCGAAAGGCTCCTGCGAATGAAAGAACTTCCGGAGCGCATTCTCCGTCATCACAATATCATTCTGGGTATAATCGTAGTCCGAAAGCTGCTCCGGCGTCATCCCTTGCCCCGGACGGAAGCCGTATGTCTCAAAAAAATGCGTATGCGGCATGAACTCGATGCACATGGCAGAGCCGTCCACGGTATCCCCTTCCGCCTGGAAGGAATAATTACTGCTGCCCTGCGAATTAGGATAGCAATACCCCAACAGGGGAGCAGCCTGCTCCACGCCCGGATAATCCCTGACGAGCCGCACGAAGTGCATATAGTTGTCCACCATAACGGCAGAGTCCTGTGCCTGCACGTTGTAACCGGGCACACCGGCCGGCAGAGCGCCCAAAGAAACAAGGCATAGGCGGTCGGCATCATACCCCAGCGGAATGCTGCGGTCGTGGGTAACCACAATAACCGGGTCGAGGATTGCCCAGGAAACTATGCTCACCAGGATAAGCTCCGCCAGCAGCCAACCGTTACGGCGACGGCGCGCCCAAAGATTTTTCAATATCAGTTTCAGCATATCTTTCGTATTATCTTTTTTCGTTCAACGAATACACAATCGGCTTGCGCAACGAATGCCACGCCGGTATAAGGGCGGACAGCAAATTCAGCGCAACGCACAGCAGCAATGCAGCAAGGAACACCGCCGGCGCAAACAACATTTCGCCCGACACCCTGACCTCCGTCCCTTCGGGAACCGCTGCAGGCCACGCATCCAGCACGGTAAACACCCACTCGCGGCACACGTAGAGCACCAGCCAGGCAACGACAAGCCCCAAAGCTCCGCCCAACACCGTGAGCAGCAGGTTTTCCCACATCACCTGCGAAAGCAGCCTGCCGCGTCCGGCTCCGAAGGATTTACGTACCCCCATTTCCACCAGACGGTTCTCCATGCGGCTGGCAATCATCCCGCTCAGGTTGAGTGCCGGCACGAGCAACAGCACCAACAGCACCAGCAGTAAGTAGCGCACCGTTGCCCACGTATCGAACTCCTGGCTGGCAACCGACTGAAAGGCACTCAGCAGATGCGATGTAGGCTGCTCCCATATAGTCAATTGCCACTCGTCTTTATGTATCAGGTTCTCCTTCCGCACCAGCTCCTCGATTTCAGCATGCAGCGCCTTTGCCTGCGCATCGTCTTTCGTAAGAAAGGTCAGGCTGAACGCTCCCAGGTACGGGATGCCGTACTTCCCTTTCTCGTACCCGTCGGATACCGTATAAGGAAGATAGACCTGCGAGTAGGAACCGGGCGTCAGGTAACTGGCGCCCCGCACCACACCGCAAACGCGGTAATCCGTATAGTTCAGGCTGAACGAGCGGCCTACCACCCCCTCGGCGGAACCGAACAGGCGGCGTGCCAGCCCGTCGGTAATGACTGCCGTACGGATGCCACTCGCCAGGTCGGACTGTGTAAACGCCTGCCCTTCCAGAAAGCGGAAAGAGTAGATGCGGAAGAAACCGGGGTCTGTCAGCCTCACGACCACCGGAAAATCGCCGCTGCGGTCTGCCGGCTGAACGAAACTATTGCTTGCCATGTCGTCCTTTAGAGAAGCCGACACAACCTCCGCATTCTTCAACGGATAAAACCACTCCTGCAATGCCTTATAGGAAACCGCCCATTGAATCGTCTGCTTATTCCCCTCCGTTCCCTTCTTAAAGCGCACGCCGGTAAGGTAGTGCGTGCCCATACGGTTGGTTTCCGGATAAACGGGAGCTATTTTGACATAGTAGATAACCGCCATTACCATGGTCATGGCAATAGCCAGCCCCGTACCCGTAATATAGAGGGTACTGAACAGCGGATTTTGCCTCAGCAGCTCCCATGCTTGTTTCAAGTGAGATTTTATCATAATTCTTTCCGTATTTAAAAAGGACTCCGAAGGAATCCGCTTTATTTCAGTTTCAGCTTATTCTTGTTCTTGTACTGGCTCATATCGCTCACCACTACCTCGTCGCCCGGCTGCAAGCCGCTTACCACTTCTACAAACTCAAAGTTGCTGTCGCCCAGTTGCACCTTACGCTTTACAATCTCCTTGTCGGAGTTGCGTACGAACAGCTCGTATTCGCCGCGCCCCACGTAATAAGAAGCGTTGGCTATGCGCATCACATCTTCTTTGACGGCGTTCATCACGTAGACATCCGTTTTCAAACCGGAGCGCAGACGGCGGTTATTATCTTCGTTCAGCTTTACGGTGAAGGAAATAACACCATTCTTGGATAGTGGCGTTACGCTGCTTACCGAGCCTTCCAGTTTCTCATTGCCGATTTTCACGATAGCCTTGCCGCCCGCCGACACCCGGTCGCCGTACGTATCGGCTATCTCGCCCTCTACCTTGAAATGGCTCAAATCGGAAATGACGGCAATCTGCGAGCCTTCCGCCACCTGTGCGCCGATTTGGTTATTGATATAGGTAAGGATTGCCTTCCGGGGCGAACGCACCTGTGCGTCGTCCAGCGTACGTTTGGTTTCGGCAAGCGTTTTCCTGAAAATGCTGAAATCCAGCTCTTGCACCTGATACTCCGCATTCAGCACTTCTTTCTCGTTGGCATACTGCTGTTTCAACTGTTCGTACTCCAACTCCGCCACGTTATAGCTCAGCTCCGCCTGGCGTACCTTATCGGTAGTACCGGAACCGAGGCTGTCGAGGTATTGCTCGTTACGTAGCTCCACCCTTTTGCGGTTCAACTGCATGGCAGATACCTTTATCTTCATTTCCAAATCGTTCAGCTTGGTCATGTTCTCCAACTTAAGCTGTTTCAGTTTATAGCTGCGCATCTGCTCCTCATCCAATTTCTGCTTATAGTCGGTTTCGGCGCTCTGCAAGTCCAGTTTCAGGATAGGCGTGCCTACGTCCACACTGTCGCCACCTTTCTTATATACTTCCAGGATACGGGTGTTGATAGGCGAATTGATAATCTCTTCGAAGGCGGGGACTACTTTTCCGGAAGCGCTGACGCTGACCTCGATTGTGCCCTGGCTCACCTGGGAGAACACCAGGTCTTTTTCCTTCACCCCCGTACGCATCAGTGAAATGAGCACGCTGATAACGACGATGCCCGCCACAGCCATACCGCCATAGCGGATGATTTTCTTATTACGTTCCTTGTTACGAACCTCTTTCGGAATTTCTCTATCCATATTGTTATTACAATTAGTATTAAGTTCTCTCCCGCCCGTCCCTTTCTGCCGACTGTAAAAACGGACACCGGGAAAATCATCACCGACCTACTTGCGAAATCCGTGCCAAAAACGTAAACGGCTGAAAGAAAGCATAAAGGAAGAAAAGCTAGGTGTCCGTTTTCGGACACTCTGTACATTTTCGGATAGTAAAATACTGTGCAAAGAGGAGAATCTCGCAAAGAGGAACAGGAGAATCTTGCAAAAGAGAAGGGAACAATTCTGCAAAGGAGAACGGTATAGCCCTATTAAAGAAAAACGGAGCAATCCTGCAAAAGGGACAGGATAGCCCTGCAAAGAAAAACAGGGCAACCCTACAAAAGGAACAAGACAGCACCGCAAAAAGAACAACAACGCGAGGAACGGTAAAGGAAGTGCCTATCGTGCAACCACTCTCCTACCCGGATATGGGAAACATCCCTGTATGCTACGGGAAGTCCCGGCGTACGGTACAAGGAATATCCCGCTGTAATACGACGAGTACCAAGCTATGGTACGGCAAATACCAAACCGTAGTACGACGAATACCAAGCTGTGGTAGGGCAAGTTCCAAACAGCGGTACTTGCCTGATACATACATCTCGCTGGATAAACAAGCCGGTATAGAACGAAACAACCCGCTATCTCAAGCGTAGCCTATCGCCCACTTCGGGCACATATTCCGCATCCTTGCGGTTCATCTTATACAGGTTCTTCAGGCGGATGCCGTACTTCTGCGAAATGGAGTGCATGGAATCGCCGTCCTTTACAATATAGACGGTATGGGGCTTGGCGGCTTTCTTATGTTTTCCTTTCAGATAAATAATATCCCCGGCCTCTAAGGTGTACTCTTTATGCAGGTCGTTATACTTCACCAGCTTACGCCAGCTGATGTCGAACTCTTTGCCCAAAAGCCGGAACGTATCGCCGTCGCGCGCTACCACATAGGCGATGTCGTTGGCGATATATACCTGGTGCGGATTGGCGAGCCAGGGTTTCTTCTTCAGCTCCCTCTCCAACCTGCGGGCTTCCCGCTTGCTCAGGCCGCGGTTGTCGTATTTATATAAATCGTAGTCCTCGATAATCGTTATCAAGCGGTTGGCATAGGAAGGGTCTGTGGCATATCCCGCTTTCTTCAAACCGCGCGCCCAACCCTTATAGTCGGTAATCTTCAGCTTGAACAAGAAGGCATAGCGTGCGCCTCTTTTCAGAAAGAGCGAATGGTCCTCGTAAGAGTCCTTCGGGTGGCGATAGGCACGAAAACATTCTCCCTTGGCATCATCATCGTGGTACACTCTCCGCCCACGCCAATCGCTATGGCACTTTATGCCGAAGTGGTTGTTGCTCTTACGCGCCAGCGTACTTTGTCCTGCACCGCTCTCCAACAAGCCTTGCGCCAGTGTAATGCTGGCGGGTATTTTATACTCCTTCATCTGCTCCACAGCAAGCGGGGCATATCGCTTTATGTATTCATTGTAACGGGAGTTTCTGCGTTGCGCCTGCACAGTTACGGAAACAAGAAGAAGTGCTATAATAGCAGTCAGTCTGAAAATAGGTTTCATGCTTACAAGGTTGAATTCGACACAAAAGTCTGCAAAAGAATTGAAAAAACCAATCTCTTTCCTATCTTTGTAACATTAATTACAATATAAAGCATTACTCCATGAAAGACCTGAACATACAAATCGCTATCCGGATATACGAATACGAGGAACTAACCGCCGCCGACCGCGAACTGACGGATGCTGCTTGCCGGGCAACCGAACGCAGCTATGCTCCCTACTCGCACTTCTCGGTGGGTGCAGCCGCCCGGTTGGCTGACGGCACAATCGTTACAGGCAGTAATCAGGAGAATGCAGCCTATCCGTCGGGACTTTGCGCCGAACGCACTACCCTGTTCTATGCCAACTCGCAATATCCCGACCAAGCGGTGGAAACGCTCGCCATAGCCGCCCGCAACGAATGCGGAGAGTTCCTGGAAGAGCCCATTCCCCCGTGTGGCGCCTGCCGGCAGGTTATGCTCGAAACGGAGAAACGCTTCGAACGCCCCATGCGTATATTGCTGTTCGGCAAAAAAGGTATCTACGAATTGAAGGGTGTGGGCACGCTGCTGCCGCTTTCGTTCGACGCATCTTCCATGTTATGAACAAGAAGCTTTTCCTACTATATGAGATGTTGCTCACATTATAAATAATGCTGCTCACATCGCATCTCCTTCTGCCACACTTTAGGATTAAGATGTTACTCACATTATCCTAAATAGGATTACTTTCATTATAAATAGAATACGCCCCCACTATGAATGACGCTTCTCATATTATAAGTGATGTTTCTCGCATGTATATGAATAAAATTCGTATCTTTGCAACCGCCAACCGATATATACCACCAATGAAAATATCCAAGTAAAGACAGTACATTCCGGTAAACATTGCCTGCCTTATGCCTGCTTTTTGCAGCAGAACGTAGGGCACTGCTCCAAACGTAGCCTTAATATGGGAATATCACTCGAGAAATAGGAACATCATCCTAAGACGGAACATCACCCGAGAAACAAGATATCTCCCTTATCACGGAACATCACCCGATAAACGGATGTCCGGCTTTACTGTGTTTGTCTGTCCCCTTCCTCCCCTTCGAGAATTAAAAAACGTGTCGTGCAGACACACCTATGTACCTATTCCAAACACAGTATTTTATGAGTATTATCATCAAAAACCTCAGCTATATCCACGCGGATAAGGAGGTTTTGTTTTCTAACCTCAACCTGACAATCGGCGCCGGAACAAAGACAGCCCTGACCGGCAACAACGGCTGCGGAAAATCCACTCTGATACATATCCTTGCCGGAGAAACAGTACCGGCAAGCGGCAGTGCACGCTGTTACGGACGCACCTACCACGTGCCCCAGCATTTCGGGCAATACAACGGATACACAGTGGCGCAAGCATTGGGCATAGACCGCAAGATAGCCGCGCTCCATGCCATTCTGAACGGTGAAGCGACGGAAGAATGTTTCGCCCGGCTCGATGACGACTGGAACATCGAAGAACGTACCCGGGCGCTTCTCAACGCCTGGCATCTGGAAGGCATCTCCCTTTCGCGCTCGCTGGACGGACTGAGTGGAGGAGAGAAAACCCGCCTGTTCCTTGCCGGCATGGAGCTGTACGAACCGGATGTTGTCCTGCTGGACGAACCTACCAATCACCTGGACAGTACCGGGAGGGAACGACTGTACGACTTCATACGTCGCACGCCGGCCACGGTGTTTGCCGTTAGCCACGACCGTACCCTGCTGGACTTGCTACCCGCCATTTGCGAGCTTTCCCGTAACGGGTTGACCTATTACGGTGGCAGCTACAGCTTCTACAAAGAGCAAAAGGAGGTACACCGGAACGCCCTCCGGGAACAATTGGAAGAAAAGGAAAAAGCGTTGCGTCTTGCCCGGAAAACAGCCCGTGAAGTGGAAGAGCGAAAGGCGGGGCAAGATGCACGGGGCAAAAAAGCAGCCATTAAGAAAGGTATGCCGCGCATCATGGCGGGCAGCCTGAAAAACCATGCGGAGAACAGCAGCGGTAAGCTGGGGCGCATCCATGCCGGGAAGTCGGAAAAGATACAGCGGGAGATAGCAGACATAAAAAGCTTCCTGCCGCAAACGGAGAGGCTGAAAACGGACTTCGGCGCTCCGGCGCTGCACACCGGCAAAGTGCTCGTTACGGTGCAGGGAATCAACTTCCGCTATCCGGACAGTGCCGGTAACCTCTGGCGGTCTCCCCTCCATTTTCAGTTGCGGAGCGGCGACCGCCTCTGCATTAAAGGCAGCAACGGCTGCGGGAAAACCACCCTGCTGAAACTGATTGCCGGAGAGTTGGAGCCTACCTGCGGAGCCGTGGAACGTACCGGCTTCACCTGCGTTTACTTAGACCAGGAATATTCCCTTGTCCGGAACGGACGCAGCGTGCTGCAACAGGCGGAAGAATTCAACGGACGGCATCTGCCGGAGCACGAGGTCAAGACCATTCTAAACCGTTACCTCTTTCCCCGCGACACTTGGGACAAGCCGTGCGACCGGTTGAGCGGCGGCGAAAAGATGCGTCTTGCCTTCTGCTGCCTGATGATTGCCGACAATACCCCCGATATGTTCATCCTGGACGAGCCCACCAACAACCTGGACATCGAAAGCATCGAAGCGGTTACGGCAACGATACGCAACTTCCGGGGCAGCGTACTGGTCGTTTCACACGACCGGGAATTCCTAAAAGAAACAAAAACGGAACAAGAAATAAGCCTTTTTCCGTAAAAATGGTAAAAACAACTGTAATCCATATACAGAAACTAACTGTAAACTCCGTATTTTTGCAACGGACGAAAGTAATAATCAATCACATACGTCTCAACAGACAAGAATAACTAAAAAAACGGATTATGACTAAAAATGTACTGATTCTCTCCTCCAGCCCCCGGCGCAACGGCAATTCGGACACATTGTGCAACGAATTCATGCGTGGCGCACAGGAAAGCGGAAACCGGGTGGAGAAAATATTCCTGAAAGACAAGCACATCGCTTACTGCACCGGTTGCAGCGTGTGCAGCATGTACGGCAAGCCGTGCCCCCAAAAGGACGATGCCACCGAAATCGTAGCGAAAATGATTGCTGCCGACGTAATCGTCATGGGCACTCCCGTTTACTTCTATACCATGAGCGCACAGATGAAGGCTCTAATCGACCGCTGCTGTGCCCGTTACCTGGAAATAAAGGATAAAGAATTTTACTTCATCATCGCCGCTGCCGAGAACAGCGTACCCTTAATGGAACGCACTATCGACGGCTTCCGCGGTTTCCTCGACTGCCTGGAAGGTGCGAAGGAGTGCGGAACAGTTTACGGCGTAGGCGCCTGGCATGTAGGAGAAATCAACGGTATGCCTTCCATGAACGAGGCTTACGAAATGGGTAAAGGTATCTTAAGCAAAACATAAACCACAATAAAATATGTTACGTATTATCAGACTGACTCTTGCAATCATCTTTTTTGCAATCATCACCCTTTTGTTCCTCGACTTCACCGGAACACTGCATGTGTGGTTCGGCTGGCTGGCCAAGATACAGTTCGTGCCCGCAGTACTTGCGCTGAACGCGGGCATAGTATTGCTGCTCGTCGTACTGACCTTGCTGTGCGGACGTATTTACTGCTCCGTTATCTGTCCGCTCGGCGTATTCCAGGATATCGTTTCCCGGTTTGCAGGCAAACGGAAGAAGAACCGTTTCCGCTATTCGCCCGCACGGAAATGGCTGCGTTACGGAATGCTGGCATTGTTCGCCGTCGCCCTCATAGCCGGCGTACGCTTTCATGCGGTTGCCTCGCTGCTCGAGCCGTACAGCTCTTACGGGCGCATCGCCTCCAACCTTTTCGCCCCAGTCTACCAATGGGGCAACAACCTGCTGGCGCACTTGGCGGAACGGGCGGACAGCTATGCGTTCTACGAAACGGATGTATGGCTGAAAAGCCTCTCTACCTTTATCATCGCGGCGGTTACTTTCATCGTACTCATCGTATTGGCATGGAGAGGCGGACGTACGTACTGCAACACGATTTGCCCGGTAGGTACGGTGCTCGGTTTTTTGTCCAGGTATTCCCTATTCAAACCGGTTATTGATACCTCGAAGTGCAACGGCTGCGGACTTTGCGCCCGCAACTGCAAAGCATCGTGCATCGACTCCAAAGCGCACGAAATAGACTACAGCCGTTGTGTGGCATGTATGGACTGCCTCGATAAGTGCAAGCGGGGAGCTATCACTTACACCCGCCGCCGCAAAGCGAATACGGTAAAAGCACCGGCAGGCGGGGCAGCGGTTGCTTCCGGACGGATAGACGATACCCGGCGCGCCTTCCTCTCTGCGACGGCCGTACTGGCAACGACCACCGCGCTAAAGGCGCAAGAGAAGAAGGTAGACGGCGGGCTGGCGGTAATCGAAGACAAGAAAATACCCGCCCGTGCCACCGCCATTGTTCCGCCGGGAGCGTTGAGCGCCCGTAACTTCGCACTGCATTGCACGGCTTGCCAGCTCTGCGTATCGGTATGCCCCAACCAGGTGCTGCACCCTTCTTCCGACCTGATGAAGCTGATGCAACCGGAAATGTCCTACGAACGCGGGTATTGCCGCCCCGAGTGCACCAAGTGCTCGGAAGTGTGCCCGGCAGGTGCTATCCACCCTATCACCAAAGCGGACAAATCGGCTATCCAGATAGGCCATGCCGTATGGATAAAGGAGAATTGTATCTGTATCACCGACGATATGGAGTGCGGCAACTGTGCCCGCCACTGCCCGGTCAGCGCAATACAAATGGTGGCATCGGACCCGGACAACCCGGACTCCAGGAAGATACCCGTCGTCAATACCGAACGGTGCATCGGCTGCGGCGCATGCGAAAATCTCTGCCCGTCGCGCCCGTTCAGCGCTATCTATGTGGAAGGGCATATCATGCACCGCACGGTGTAGTACCAGCCTTCGTTTCTCAACATAATAAAACCGCAACTATAATGAAAAAGAACAATAACGATAAGATAAACCGCCGGGACTTCTTCAAGCTCGCCGGCGCAGGAACCCTCGCATCGGCAACCGCACTGTACGGCTGTTCCGGCAAAGGCAACGGCTCAGACAGCGAATCGGCGGCATTGGGCGAGATTCCTACCGATAAAATGGTTTACCGCACCAACCCCACCACGGGCGACCGCGTATCGCTGCTGGGTTACGGCTGCATGCGCTGGCCTACCCGGAAACGCGCCGACGGAAAGGGGGACGAGATAGACCAGGAGGCCGTCAACGAACTGATAGACTACGCCATTGCCCACGGGGTGAATTACTTCGACACCTCCCCGGCATATGTGCAGGGTATGTCCGAACGTGCCACGGGCATCGCCCTGAAGCGCCACCCGCGCGACAAGTTCTTCCTTGCCACCAAACTCTCCAACTTCAGCCCCAGCACTCATAGCCGCGAAGAGTCGCTCGCCATGTATCGCCGTTCTTTCCGCGAATTACAGGTGGACTATATAGACTATCTGCTGCTGCACGGCATCGGTATGGGTGGTATGGAGGCTCTGCACAGCCGCTACCTGGATAACGGTATGCTCGATTTCCTCCTGAAAGAACGCGAAGCGGGACGCATCCGCAACCTGGGCTTCTCTTATCATGGAGATATCGAGGTTTTCGATTACCTGCTCTCACGGCACGACGAACTGAAATGGGACTTCGTGCAAATCCAGTTGAATTATGTGGACTGGAAGCATGCCAAAGAGGTGAACACCCGCAATACGAATGCCGAATACCTGTACGGTGAACTCGTAAAGCGGGGCATACCCGCCATTATCATGGAACCGTTGCTGGGCGGACGTCTCTCCAAACTGAACGACCACTTAATGGCACGCCTGAAACAGCGCCGCCCCCAGAACAGCGTAGCTTCCTGGGCATTCCGCTTTGCCGGCACTTTCCCCGATGTACTGACCGTGCTGAGCGGCATGACGTATATGGAGCATCTGCAGGACAATCTCCGCACCTTCTCTCCCCTCGACCCTTGTACGGAGGAAGAAATGGCGTTGTTGGAGGACACGGCACAACGGATGCTTACCTATCCCACCGTACCGTGTAACGACTGTAAGTATTGCATGCCTTGTCCTTACGGGTTGGACATCCCCGCCATTCTGCTGCATTACAACCGGTGTATCAACGAGGGCAATGTACCCAAAAGCAGCCAGGACGAGAACTACCGCGAAGCGCGCCGTGCCTTCCTTATCGGTTATGACCGCAGTGTGCCGAAGCTCCGCCAGGCAAACCATTGTACCGGATGCAACCAATGCAATCCTCACTGTCCGCAGGGTATCGACATCCCCAAAAAGTTGCAGGAGATAGACCGCTTCGTGGAAGATTTAAAACAAGACAGACTATAATAATTATGAAGAAGAAAACGATATTTCTCTTTTCGATAGCGGGTATCTGGGCTGCAACGGGACTGGCACAGACGGCCAAAGACAGCGCCCGCATTGCCAGAAGCCTGACTATCGACGAAGTGGTAGTGACGGGAACAAGAAACGAAACGGACATACGGCATCTGCCGATGACTATCTCCGTAGTAGGCCGCAAGGTGCTGGAGCAGAGTTTACAGCCTTCAGTGCTGCCGGTGCTGACAGAGCAAGTGCCCGGACTGTTTACCACCAGCCGCGGTATCATGGGTTATGGCGTGTCCACCGGAGCGGCGGGCGGAATGAGCCTGCGCGGTATCGGCGGCAGCCCCACGGCAGGCCTGTTGGTACTGATTGACGGACATCCCCAATATATGGGGCTAATGGGGCATCCCATTGCCGATGCCTACCAGACCATGCTGGCCGACCGGGTGGAAGTGCTTCGTGGTCCCGCCTCCGTACTATACGGTTCCAACGCCATGGGAGGCGTTATCAACATAGTAACCCGCAAGATGCAGGAGGACGGGGTAAAAACGAATGCACAGATTGGTTACGGCTCGTACAACACATTGCAGACGGAAGTTTCCAACCGCATCAGGAAGGGACGTTTCAGCAGTGTCGTCACCGGGTCTTACAACCGTACCGACGGACACCGCGACAATATGGAGTTCGAACAGTACGGCGGATATGCCAAGTTGAACTATGACCTCAACAATGCCTGGAAGCTGTGGGGCGATGTAAATATCACCCAGTTCAAGGCTTCCAATCCGGGCGAAACCGACAATCCGTATATAGACAACGACTCCCGCATCACACGCGGCATGGCTTCATTCGCTCTCGAGAACCATTACGAGAGAAGTTCCGGCGCACTGAGTTTTTTCTACAACTGGGGACGTCACAAAATCAATGACGGCTATCATCCCGGCGAAACGCCGCAGGAGTCTCACTTCAACTCCAAAGACCGGATGCTGGGCGTATCCTGGTATCAGAGTGCAACGCTTTTCACGGGTAACCGCCTGACCGTAGGTTTCGACTACCAGCACTTCGGCGGCGAATCGTGGAACCGGGTGGTTGCCACCGGCGAGCGTGTTCCGGGCGTCGACAAGCAAATGGATGAGTTTGCCGGCTACGTCGATTTCCGCCAAGACCTCGGCGACTGGTTGTCCCTGGATGCCGGTATCCGCGTAGACCACCACTCGCACGTGGGTACAGAGTGGATACCGCAGGGCGGGCTTTCTTTTCACTTGCCCGAACAGGTGGAGATGAAGGCAATGGTGAGCAAGGGTTTCCGCAACCCTACCATTCGTGAAATGTATATGTTCCCGCCGCAGAACCCGGACTTAAGGCCGGAAAGCCTGATGAACTACGAGCTGTCTTTCTCCCAGCGCATATTGGACGGTGCGCTGTCTTACGGCATGAACCTCTATTATATCGACGGAGACAATATGATAATGACTGTTCCCACCGACGGCAAGCCCAAGAATGTAAACACCGGCGAAATCGAGAACTGGGGCGTCGAAGCCAATATCGGCTACCGCATCACTCCCCGCTGGCAGGTAAACGCCAATTACAGTTGGCTGCATATGGAGAATCCGGTGGTTGCCGCTCCCGGACACAAGCTTTATGCCGGTGCGGATTTTACGCAAGGGCGCTGGAGGCTATCTACCGGCCTGCAATATATAAAAGATTTATATACCGATGTAAGCAAGGGGCAGGAGAAGCGGGAGAGTTTCGTTCTCTGGAATCTCCGCGCCAACTACCGTTTATGCCGCTTTGCCGATATTTTTGTGAAGGGCGAGAACCTGCTGGCGCAGCGTTATGAAATAAATGCCGGCTTCCCGATGCCCAAAGCGACTTTTATGGGCGGCGTGAATATCGACTTCTAATGAATTCGGACATTACTGCCGCCAAGAGCGTAGCAGTTTGAAATAATAATTATAACTTTGTGCAACTGAAAACGATTATTCTTTAAACGATAAGAACATGGAAACAAAAACCGTTAAACTTTATTCGCTGGATTACAGCAATGCCAAAACTTACCGGATAGCCGCATTGTTCATCGCAGGCAACATAGCACTGCCCCAGCTTTTCCACCTTATACCGCAAGGGGGTATAACCTGGTTACCCATTTACTTCTTTACCTTAATCGGTGCATACAAATTCGGCTGGAAAGTAGGACTGCTGACTGCGTTACTCTCCCCGGTAGCCAACTCGCTGTTATTCGGAATGCCGCTTCCGGCAGTGCTTCCCGCTATCTTACTGAAATCCGTATTGCTGGCAGCAGCAGCCGGCTGGGCGGCACACCGTTTCAATCGTGTCTCCCTGCCTATCTTACTGGCGGTAGTGCTATTCTACCAGATAGCAGGCACATTGGGCGAATGGGTCATGGCAGGCAGCTTCTTCCAGGCTGTACAAGACTTCCGTATCGGCTTGCCGGGAATGGCGATGCAGGTAGCAGGAGGGTATGCGCTGATAAAATACAGTGCGGACTTGTAATGCTTTGCAGATATGCTAATACCGGAAAAAGGTTATAAGATTCAACGGACATAATACTATAATGATGTAATCTCAAATTGTAGACCTAAAACCCGTATTTTTCTGGTATTGTTGAACCTCATTAGTGAATGCAGATAAAGGTTATGAGATATTAACCTTTATCTGCATTCATTATATATATTTCTTCTAATCGGCAGTTTAAATATAACCTCCAATTATATCATAAGTAAGCTGATATCTGTATATGTTCTTTATTTTTTATATCAGTACACATGTTTTACACAACAAGAATGAAAATATAGCCATTCATTCAACCAAAAAGAAAACCTCAGAATCTCAATATCAAGAAAAGATTAAGAAATATTTTTCTTTGATATTGAATTCCAAGGTTTTCACCAAGAGAAGTCTATTGAGAATTAAAATATTAGCATAACATTTCCTTGCAAACCAGCATTTTGTAACAAAGAATTCTTTGAAACAAATAATTCCGGTTTCCATATTATTCTATCCTGTTTCAACTTTAAATCTCCTATTGCTCGATTATTCCATGAATTTGTAACTTCCAGTCTTAACTCATTCCTCCCCTCTTTCAAATATGATGAGATATCCAAATTCCAGGGAGAACACCAAATAGTCCCAGCCTTTTCCTTATTTATGTACACTTCTGTAACACAATTATTAGAAGGTAATTGAAGATAGACTGTTGATTGAGTATTATTCCATTCGAAAGATGTTTCATAGATTGCTGTTCCCGAATAATACCGAACCTTTAAATCTTCAGATTTATTCCAATATTCAAGTTTCAGACATTCCACTCGCCCCACTCCATGATAACGAGAATCGAAATCAATAGTCCACTTACCATCGATAACATGATGTCTACATAATAAGGGTTTATCATCCAATAGCTCCTTATTATCAGAAAATACTACTATACAAGATTCTCTAGGAGACAAATGTAAAGTAACCTGTCCTTTATCTGCAGGTAAACAATAACGTCTCCCTGAAACAGCATCCCATAACTGTGCATATTTATATTTCGTTTTGAATGTATATAATCCTGAAATTATACTATCTGTATGGTTATTCAAAAAATAAATATCACAATCATTCGTTTCTCTATGTGCAAAATAAAGTTTTGTCCCACGTACATCTGGTATAACACAAGCCTTCTGTAAAGCTTCCTCTAAAGTCATTCCTGAAAAGACTTTCCCTTTACCATAAACAGCCGAATCCCATAAAGCCCTTACCAATGTTTCATATTCTTCATATTTACCAATGTCCTCTTTACATGGCGAGCCCGTCGGCCTATTGCCATATACATAAGTACCTTGCTTTACCAATTCAGCTATTTTACGCAAAGCACGTAATGAAATCTCACCTGAGCGTGGAAGTATCATCATAGAATAACTTTGTCCTGTAGGTAAAACAATTTTCCCACCTTTTGATTCCATCCTAAACAATAGTGCGTCTTCTGAAAACGCATCATAATCATATCCGGCAGGTATCTTGGGTAACCGATGAGTCAAGATTCTTACAGGAGCATTATTACCCAGATAAACACATAAATCAGCTACTGGCCTTCCTTGCCGCATAACATAGCTGACACGTGATTGATAATCCCAAAAATCACGGCTTTTTTCCCACCAACTGTTATTACGCGAATAGGTTGCATAAAAACGACCTCCCGGATATCCTGCATATCTTTCGTCCGGTTGGTGCGCAGAAGCACATACCACAAACTCATTGATGCCAAATGCATATGCACCGTCTGCTATATTTTTCAGGTCATCCGGCATTGTTGTCAAATCTCCATCAGTAAAAGCCTCAGCCGAGGCTATTTGCTTACCATATAAATGGGCAGATGAAGAAGCCTCTTTTATATCATAATTCCCATTTGGCTGCATAACCCAAAATTCTCCCTGAGGTTTCTGTACCTTGCTTTTAGCAACAAGAGGTATTGCAACTATACATTGTGCATTCCCCGTGGCTTGTGCTGTAAAAATAATATTACGGTCACGGCACAACTTATCAAAAGTACCATAATAGCGTTCAGCAATCAAATCGGCAATTGTAAGGCGTACGTCATACAAGACACTTTCTGAGGTCTTTGTATCATCAATTACATATCCGGCCATTACCGGTAAATAAGGAAGTAAATCATATCCCCGGAGCCGTTTAAATTCCAACAAAAAATCATCAGTCCAGTTTTGTGCACCTGCCTCATGACTATCCATTGCCATCCCCTTCAGATTGTTAATGCCATAATAATCTAAAGAATCCAATACCTGCTTGAAATAAGCATTAAATTGTAAAGTCGCAGCTCGGGATGACATCTTATCACATTCCAATCCCATCATATCCGGACGTCCATGCTTTACCCTTCCACCTGTTGGTACCATACATAATCTCAATATCCGCCAGTTACCTTTCGGTGCATTCCATCTCAAAATACCATCTGTTCCAACACATCGAGTGATATCCAGCACTTTATCAGAGGTTACAATCTCACAATCAGAATAAGCTGGTGTCTCCATTGTTTTCTCAATGTATTCCGATATATACCCTGCCTTATATTCATATTCATTAATCATAGGGTCTGAACTTAGTACGATTCCTCCAAAACGCAAAGGTTTACCCTCTTCCGAACCATTCCACCCATACAATTTAATCCTATAAAATCTTGCCTTTACTGGCAAAAAAGATACGGTTTTCTTTTTATAACTTTCATGGGCACGATATAATGGTTTCAAATCACAAATTTTATGATATACCTCCCCATCTTCGCTCCATTGCAATTCTCCTATAGGAGGTAATTTTTTATATCCAGTCCCGGCAAAGGTTTCTTGAGGTTCTCCCGGCACATTCGTTGCACTGGTTGTTGCCTTGCCTGACGGACCTATTAGATACGATATACTCCTTAAAGATGTAAGCCCAGTATAATCTATATTAATGTAAATGGGGACATCTTTCACTGCAGGAATACTATAAAGTTCTTGTCCTTTAAAAAGGCACTCCGGATTAACTTGAGATATATTAGCGGAAAGTTTCATACAAACATTCGGAACATCTCTTGTAGGAATAGCTATCACTTTTATATCCCGATAAAAATTATATTTATTATTAGGAGTTTTCAGTTTCAACGTCAATGGAACCCCACCTGCTATGACAGTTTCAATGCTTTCCAAACGTTTCATAGCATCACATGGTCTAATCCACGGACCACCCGCTACAAACCCATTCGATACATGAAATTCGAAGTCAAGTCCCAAACGTTTTGTTTCTTTAGCTACATAATAAATATTATCCCACCATTCTTTACTCATCGACAACTCGGTATTCGGCAACTGATCGCCATGTACCTGATCATAATAAACAATACCTCCAATTCCTATCCGTTTGAATGATTCTAAATCTTTAGTCATTCCGTCCCGAGTAGAAGGAAATTTTCCATGGAACCACCAAATTTTAGTTCGTGTTGAATCCTGTGGATTTAAGAAACCATACAATGTACTACGTAACGTCCCTCCGGGTAATTGCCGAGAGCTTGCATAACTCATTGAAGCTATCAATAGGAAACCCCAAAACAATCTCATTGTCCTCATGAAGATTCTTTATATAAAGTTATTTCAACAATAAAAAGGAAACAAGTTATCTCAATAAATCCATTTGCCAACTACTAAATACAAATTTATATTGAGATAACTTGTTTCAACACACAAAAAGTTTAATACCCAGGATTATTAGTCCACGAAGTATGAATATTCATTACAGTCAATGGTATCGGTAATAACAAATCTTTTTCTGACGGATTATTCGCTCCCATTTTGGACACATGTTCATAATGGTCTGAGAATTTTTTCATAGTTGAAATAAAAGTATCTTTCCCCATTCTTACCAAATCAAAATAGCGTTTGCCCTCACCAATAAACTCACATCTTCTTTCATACATAATATCCGCCATAGTCGGAGTATGCCCCAAAGGAGATAAGCCAGCCCTTTCACGAATAGCATCAATCCACTCTACAGCCAGTCCTGCCTTATTATTATTAATCAAAGCTTCAGCATAAAGTAAATAAGCATCGGCAGGCCTCAGTATTGGAAAGTTCAGCGGATAATCGTTCCATGCCTTTATTGTTTTATTAGTATTATCTTTAACCAAAAATTTTATCATCATACAGCGTTTTTTATAATGAGCAGCATAATCTTCAGGAGTAAACCCATGTTCCGTCGTGTCCCAATATCCCTCTGCTACAGATGTCTCCAAACGCTTATCATTCCGTGCTTTCATATCATTCACCAACAATGTATCTACCCGAAAATCCTGTCCTTGTAAATGATAACCACTATAAAACCACTCCGGTATCATCACACCTCCAGAACCTTCAGTAACATATCCGGCTAAAGAAGAACCGAGCCCTTGATTACCTGATGCAAATTGTACAGAAAACAAATCGTACATATTTTCTTTATTTACATCAAAAATATAAGAATAATCAGGAGCAAATCTTTTTTTTACTTCATCCATAATAGGCTCCAAAGTCATTTCCGCCTTCTGGTAAGCATCCTGTTCATTCATCGGATATCCTGCCATTGTTACATAAACTTGAGCCAATAAACATTTTGCAGCAACGGCACCTACCCTTCCTGCTTCTTCTCCCGTATAAAATGGTTCCAAGTTATTTCCTGCATACTCTAAATCAGAAATAATCAACTTATATACCTCTTCTGCTGATTGTCGAGACAACATTCGAGCTTCTTCATTCAAGATAGGATAATCTACCACAGGCTGAGAACCATAAGCTCTGACGAGTTCAAAATATGCCAATGCTCTAAGAAAAGAAGCCTCAGCACGATAACGGGCATATTCATCTGAAACTTTCTGTAACAGCATATTAGCATCTCCAATTATCTGATATAAACGTGCATATATATCCTCATTAGTACCTGTTACATCGGTAACTGCATAATTTCTAAAGTCAACCTGGTCCCGCTGAGCATTTGCCAATGCAGCATAATATAAATTATCGGAACGTCCTTCAGAAGCCATAAAATAATAAATTGTCGGAAAATCCAAATTCCCCCCATTACGCCCTAAGCGAGCGTAAATACCCATGGTAGCCTGATTAATTTCAAATTCCGAAGTATAAAACGTATCAGCAAAATTATTTTCAACCGGATAAATATCAATAAGGTCATTACATGAACATAACCCACACGCAGCTATCAATGCTACTATATATTTTTTTGTTTTCATAAGTCTTTAATTAGAAAGTAATGTTAACACCAAATGAAAAAGTTCTTGATAACGGATAGGCCCCCCAATCAGAAGACGCATTATCTTGTGTGGCTGCTTCAGGAGAGAACCCTGCATCATAATGGTCCCACATATAAACATTATCACAAGATACATATACTCGGGCCTTATTTAAAATAGAATTGGGTTTAAATGGTATATTATAACCTAACGTAATATTTTTAATACGAATATACCCTGCATCATATAGCCAGTTCGTATCATATTGTCCACCTGTTACAGTAGCGTAAAATGCAGGTGTTTTTCCATCCCCAGGTTCATTCTCCGACCAATACGAATTGTATAACCATCTACTCAAATAATTGTATTTCGGGTCATTTGTAGCACGATTCCAGCTTCTCGAACCGATAGACAAAAGTTCACCTCCTACACGCCCTTGCAGTAAAATAGATGCATCAAAATTTTTATATTTAAATGTATTCGTAAATCCCCACTCAAATTTAGGTTGATAACTTCCCGCTACCACATAGTCATCAGATGTTATTTTACCATCCTTATTATTATCTTTCCATTTTGAATCCCCCGGTTTCTGCCCTGTATATATGGCAATACCTTTCTTGGGAGTAATACCATCAGCCTCAAAATCATCAGCAGTCAATGTTCTTTCTACTTCTAACAACATATAAGAATTTACAGGATACCCAACCCGTTGAATAATCGTACTTCCCTGTCCTGAACGAATATCGGAATCATCATCTCCCAAACTAGTAATCTTATTTCGATTCAGTGAAATATTTAATGAAGAATTCCATTTAAAAGATGAAGTAGTTATATTAGCCGTATTCAATTCAAATTCCAATCCCCAATTATCTACATTTCCAACATTAGCCATCATTGTACTAAAACCAGTAATTAACGAAACCGGAGATTGCAATAACAAATCTTTTGTTACTTTTTTATAATAATCTGCCGAAAAATAAATCCGATTGTTCAACACTCCAAAATCCATACCAATATTATAAGAAGTTGTCGTCTCCCAGCCTAATAAAGGATTTGCCAAATTACCTGGGACATAACCGCTAGCCATATTTTGGGAACTACCTATCACATAATTCAAAGCAACCATATTTGACAGGAATTGAGCTTCTCCAATACGATCGTTACCAGCTTGTCCCCAACTTAAACGTAATTTTGCAGTTCCAAGCCAATCAATATCTTTCATAAAAGACTCTTCATTTAATTTCCAAGCTGCTGAAACTGACGGAAACCATCCCCATCTGTTTTCGGAACCAAATTTAGACGAACCATCTCTTCTTAAAGAAGCAGAAAACAAATACCTGTCCATCAATGCATATTGTACACGACCAAAATATGAAAGAAGCGCGTTCTCTGTATAATCTATTTCATTGCTTTTTACCGTACCTCCTTTATTTTTATCAAAAACCCAACTCTTATCATCCGGAAAATCAGAAACACTCTGTAAAGAAGTATTAGCATTATTTGATTCATAAGAAGCTCCCAGCATAGCATCAAGGCTATGAATACCCCAAGTTTTATTATAGGTTAGTAAACCTTGTACCAATAAAGAATTCGAAATATCAGTAGAGTAACTGGAACTGGACAATTCGCCAGGATGGCTTGCTGTATCCCATTTTGCATTAGACCAAGTCGGAGTATATGTCCTTTCATTCTTATTCCTATAATTCCATGCAACCATACCTTGAGCCTTTAATCCGTCAATAATGTCAACTGTTGCGTTCAACGCAGTGTTGATTCTTATATCAGCATTCTTCCTATCAGGAGCAGTAGCTTGAATATATGGGCTAATAACATTCGGACCCGGTCCCCATCCATCATAAAATTTATACGGGTCAGCCCCAGCATCCCTGCCTGTTCCAGCAAGTACCCATCCCGGTAGCCCCAGTGTCTTCGAAACAGCATTTTCTTTTCCATCTACTTTAGCTCCTTTTTGTACTCCATACGAAGGAGCCACCATTAAACCAACCCTAATACGGTCTGTCATCTGTGCTTCAACATTAGCACGAAGATTATATCGACTATAAGAAGAACCGTACACAATACCATCTTGCTTATAAATACCTCCAGATAATGAATAATTAATCTTATCCGTAGCGCCTGAAGCTGCTAACTGAATATCATAGGCGGGAGCTGTACGAAACAATTCATCCTGCCAGTCAATAGCCTCAATTTCCGAACTTCCCCACCAAGGGTCATAAATACCATAAGTATTCCGTACTCCATTCTCCTTCAACGCATCACGTGTAGTTAATTTTTTACCTAACTTCGCTTCCGCATAAGCTATTCTATCAGCCTGACTGGTGGAAGCCGGCATACCGGAAGCTTTTGTCCACTGATAATCATACCATTTCTTATTAAAAGCAATCCACTCGTTAGAGTCCATTACATCAACTTTCTTTTCTAAAGTAGAAACAGCGGTATAAGCATTCAGCGTAATAACCGGAGCACCGGTTTTTCCTTTTTTAGTAGTAACTAACACAACACCATTAGAACCACGAGAACCATAAATTGCAGCAGAAGCAGCATCTTTCAGGACATCAATAGATTCAATATCATTAGGATTTATACCTGACAAATTATCAATAGGTACCCCGTCAACAACATATAAAGGTGTGCTCTCTCCATTAATAGATGCTGCTCCACGTACATTTATAGTAATATCGCTTCCTGGAGCACCAGAAGTACTTCTAACAGAAACACCTGCCATCTGCCCCTGCAAAGCTTGCTCAACTCGATTTACCGGACGGTCTTGTATCGCATCCGAATTAATCTTTGCAATAGAACCTACAACATTGGCTTTTTTCACTGTTCCATATCCTACAACAACTACTTCATCCAACATTTCTGTATCTTCTTGCAAAGTTACAGTCAAAATCTTACCCTCCTGTACTTTTATTTTTTGATTTTGATAACCAATATAAGATATTTCCAAATTGGCATTATTAGCAGTCTCAAAAGAAAAATTACCATCGATATCAGAAATGGCACCATTTGAAGTTCCTTGTTCCTTAATTGTCGCTCCAATAACAGGTTCCCCGTTAGTATCTACCACTTTACCTGTAACCTTAACTTTCTGTATAGGATTGGTAATTTGTACCTTCTTAATAATTATCTTTTTCCCTTTAATCTCATAACTCAAATCATTTTGCCCATATAGAATCTGTTTTACAACATTTTCTATATCTTTTTCATCGGCAACAATTGAGACACGTTTATTCGTATTTACATCAACAGATGAAAATACAAATGCATAGCCGGTTTTTTCCTTTAATAATTCAATTGCATCTTTCACAGTTATATCATTGGCATTCAATGATATATTTTGAGAATAAGCTGAAAAATGGAGACAAAGGACTACTGAGGCTATACAAATAGCCTTATTAAAACTTCCCATATACTTTTGATTTTTAAATTAATGAATAGAAATAAGGTTGGCAATAAACAAACTTAAAAAACTAATTTTCAAGCCTTTTTCACATATTACCAAATATCAATCAAAAAAAAATGTTTTTCATGTTCTTCAAGTTTTATTTTTTCAGGTTCAACATTAATATTAATAGAGTATATATACTTCATTTTCATATTTATAATTCATCTGCCTGGTCGAAGCCATCATATCCAGAATCTTATCAATCGTATTGGCTGAAATACCGAAGCTTCCATAAAAACGCTTGTTGCGTAAAGAATCGGCAACCTCCACCTTCACGTTATAGCTGCGCATCAGTTTCTTGGCTATATCTTCCAGTAATTCCTCATCGAAGAAAAGCTCGTCATTAATCCAGACATTGGCCTTATCCGCTTTCGTGCTGCTCTTCACCATTTGACCGGTCGTCTTATTGAGTACCATTTTCTCATTCGGAGTCAGGTACAGCTCCGGCATTTCCTTGATACCGTTCCGCAAGGCAACCTTTCCTTCCATTAGATTTACCGTCACCTCCTCATCGTCCGGATAGTTCTTGAAATTGAACTTCGTACCCAGTACTCTCAAATTCAGTTCTTTCGTATTTATCTCGAAAGGTACTTCCTCATTCCGCATCACCTCAAAATACCCCTCTCCTTCCAGGCTCAGTTGGCGGTCGTCCACCCCAAAACCCTGGGAATACACAATCTTAGAACCTGCATTTAACCATACCAACGTCCCGTCCGGTAGATAAAGCTTGGTATGCGCCCCCATAGGAGCCTCCACGACCATATCCGCAAAAGTCTGCTTCACCGCCTGCTTTCCCTGCCAGTAAGTAGCGAACGGAACCAACAGAACCAATACGACAGCAGCTACGCGCATAAACGTTTTCCATGAGAAACGAATCGCCTTCTCTTGTTTCCGCTGCGACTCGGCTACCCGTTGCCTGAACAAAGAGAAAGCCTTGTCCTTGTCAAAATGCACAGTGGTATCGGCAGCTCCCGAAGAAAACCATACCTCCAACTTATTCCGTACATATTTCCGGTTAGACTCGGACTCCAAACTCCAACGTTTCAGCTCGGAAAAGGATTCCTTATCCAGTTCGCCCGCAATATATCGAGTTATCAATAAATCTATATCAGTACGTTCTTCCGGTTGCATAATTCTGTTGCTTTATATATAAGACAAAAAAATCGGGAATAAGGGTAGTCTGAAAAATATATTTTTTTTTCAAATACCCATAAAAATATAAATAATCAATAAATGCAAATAATTATCCATATGCTTTTGAAGGATAGCTAAAGCGTTCTTTATATGATACTTAACCGTATTTATAGAGATACCCAACTCCAAAGCTATCTCCTCGTATTTTTTTTGTTCAAAACGGCTTTTCTTGAATACGGCGCGGCATTCAGCAGGAAGTTCCTCGATACTCCGGGTAAGCTCATCTTCCAGCTCCTGCTCGAGCAACACGCCCAAAGGCTGATTCTCCTCCACAAAAACGGAATCCAGAAATTCCATATTCTCCGGCAGCGTGAAAGAGGAAAAGTGCAGCTCCTCACGATGCCTCAACGATTGCAACTCATTCAGACAACGGTTACGTACGGCACGCATCAGGTAAGCACGAACGGAATATGTGATTTCTATCTCCCGACGATGTTCCCATAAATAAAATATGGCATCGTCCACCACTTCTTCCGAGAGGGCCGCATCATTCAATATCTGGTTGGCAAAGCGACAAAGCAGGACATAATGGCGCTCATAGATGCACTTAAATGCCCCTTCATCCCCTCTGCGTAAACGCTCAATAATTAATGTATCTTCCATAGCCGCCTCTATTTATAGAGGAACAAAAATAATCAAACTTGGATAACTACACAATCATTGAGGTGTTTTTTCAGAAACGGCAATAAAATAAGATGATTTCCAATTAATGTTTGGGTGAGTAGGCATAATTTGCTCTCATTTCAATCTTTCAAAATATCCTATAGACAAATTTTAATCTCTACAATGATTGTGATTTATCTTCATTTTTAGTATTTTTGAACCATTAGAAACAGTCATAGATTTATCATAGGCTGCGCGAGTTGGTTGTGATTTGCTTTCATTTTAGTATCTTTGAGCCATTAGAAACAGTACTTTTGATATTAGGT
>NZ_KB894159.1 GCF_000374365.1 Bacteroides gallinarum DSM 18171 = JCM 13658 | reverse complement strand
GGGAATTTCCCCCGTTTTGGCCTTCAAACCTTATTTGCGGGGGAATACCTAAAGATACAAAAAAGCCAGCTAATTCGCAATATTTTGTGTATGAATTAGTTGGCTGATTTTATATTATTTACTGAATGTCCCTGTTTACCCGCAATCAGTTCCGTGGCATGCCCTCCCATGCGGGTCGACAGGTTACGGTCGAAAGGTGTAGGTGAGCCGCCGCGCTGGATATAACCCAACACGGTTTCGCGCGTTTCGATACCCGTTTCGTACTCTATTTCCTGAGCAATGTATTCGGCTGCCCGTTTCTTGCCGTCCGTACAGATGCCCTCGGCAACCACCACGATAGAATAAGGTTTCCCTTTCTTCAAACGGTTCAGAATCGTATCGCCTATGTTATGGATGTTATAAGAAAGTTCGGGAATCAAAATCACGTCGCCGCCACCTGCCATACCGGAATACAGCGCAATCCACCCGGCTTTGTGCCCCATGACCTCTATCACCATTACCCGCTTGTGCGAACTGGCGGTAGAATGCAGCCGGTCTATCGCATCCGTGGCGATGCTGACAGCAGAGTCGAAGCCGAAAGAGAAATCCGTCCCCCAGATGTCATTGTCGATAGTCTTAGGTACGGAAACGATATTCAGCCCCATAGCAGCCAGCTTGGCAGCCGTTTTCTGCGTACCGTTACCGCCGATACAGACAATGCAGTCCAACCCCAGCTCCTTCACGTTCTGCGCTATCAGGGCAGGCTTGTCCACATCGGACACCACTCCATTCTTCTTGAACGGCTTTTCACGGGAAGTACCCAGCATCGTACCGCCCAGGTTCAACAATCCCGACAGGGACTTTTCCGTAAAGGACTCCACATCTTTTGTCAACAATCCTTGAAAACCGCTGTGAATGCCTATCACCTCCATTCCATAATAGTTGATAGCCGTTTTGCAGACGCCGCGAATAGTCGCATTGATGCCGGGGCAATCCCCTCCTGAAGTCAAAATGCCGATTCTCATAATGTTTTAGTTTAAATTACGGTTCTTTTCACCTATACGGACGTAAAGATAGAAAAAAAAGAGAAAAAAGATAGAGATGCCGATAAATAAGATTATTTTTGCGCACTAAAACAGATTTCAAAAAGAACGATGAATATTACAAAATTTCTGAATAAAGTATACTTCACCCCCCGCTTGAAAGAAATCGAACTGTACACCAGCCATGCAGGCGAATTGCAGGCCGGTGTCCTGCAACGCCTTATACGTATGGCCGCCAATACGGAATGGGGTAAAAAATATGACTACGCATCTATCCGCACTTACGAAGATTTCAAACAACGCTTCCCTATACAAACCTACGAAGAAATAAAGCCCTACGTAACCCGTCTGCGCGCCGGCGAGCAGAACTTGCTCTGGCCTTCGGAGATACGCTGGTTTGCCAAGTCTTCGGGAACAACCAACGATAAAAGCAAATTCCTGCCGGTCAGCAAGGAATCCCTGCAAGATACCCACTACCGGGGCGGCAAAGACGCCGTGGCTATCTACCTGGGACAGAATCCCGAAAGCCGCTTCTTCTCGGGCAAAGGACTGATTCTGGGCGGCAGCCACAGCCCCAACCTGAATTCCAACCACAGCCTGGTGGGAGATTTGTCCGCTATCCTGATACAGAACGTACATCCGCTGGTCAACCACATCCGTGTACCGGGCAAAGAAATCGCCCTAATGAGCGAGTTCGAGCCTAAAATGGAGGCCATAGCCAACAGTACGCTCCATACCAATGTCACCAACCTTTCGGGCGTACCCTCATGGATGCTGGTACTTATCAAGCATATCCTCGAGAAAACCGGCAAACAGTCATTGGAAGAAGTATGGCCTAACCTGGAAGTGTTCTTCCACGGAGGAGTGGCATTCACCCCTTACCGGGAACAATACAAGCAAGTCATCAAAAATCCGGGAATGCACTATATAGAAACATACAATGCATCCGAAGGATATTTCGGCACGCAGAACGACCCTGCCGACCCGGCCATGCTGCTGATGATTGACTACGGTATTTTCTACGAGTTCATCCCCCTGGAAGACGTAGGTAAGGAAAACCCGCGCATCTGCTGCCTGGAGGAAGTAGAGCTGAACAAGAACTACGCAATGGTTATCTCCACTTCCGCCGGACTGTGGCGCTATATGATTGGAGATACGGTGAAATTCACCAATAACCGCCCGTACAAGTTCGTTATCACCGGACGCACGAAACATTTTATCAATGCCTTCGGCGAGGAACTGATTGTAGACAACGCTGAAAAGGGGTTGACAAAGGCATGTGCCGCTACCGGAGCACAGATTATAGACTACTCCGCCGCACCTGTCTTTATGGACGAGCGCGCCAAATGCCGTCACCAATGGCTGATTGAGTTCGCCCGAACGCCGGACAGCCTGGAAAAGTTCGCCAAAGTACTGGACGATACCTTGAAAGAAGTAAACTCCGACTATGAAGCCAAGCGGCAAAAAGACCTCGCCTTGCAGCCGCTGGAAATAATCGTTGCCCGGAAAAACCTGTTCCACGACTGGCTGGACAGCAAAGGCAAACTCGGCGGACAGCATAAGATACCGCGCCTCAGCAATACGAGAGATTATATCGAAGAGATGTTGAAGTTGAACTTCAAAGAATGATACCGCCGCCCAGCAGCAAACCGTCCTTATCATAGAAAGCGGCGGCCTGCCCCGGAGCGATAGACTCCAGCGGCTCCAACAGCGACACTTGCAGACAGCCGTCCGACCTCAAAGCGACCTGGCAGCGGTTCGCCTGCTTGCGATAGCGTATTTTTACAATTACCTCTTCCGCCCCCAGCACCCGTTTTTCATCTATAAGGTTCCAGTCTTTAAGGTACATCATATCCTTATATAAAGAAGCGAGCGGCGCAAGCACCACTTCGTTCGTTTCCGTCCTGAATTCCTTCACAAATACGGCACGGTTCAGGTGAATACCCAATCCGCGTCGCTGGCCTATCGTATAAAAAGGATAACCTTCGTGCCACCCCAGCAATTCGCCCTTTTCATCGACAAAACGCCCTTTCCCCGGCAATCGTTCCGCAGGTGCTTCACGCCTGAGGAAAGAGCGGTAATCCAGCGGGCAGAAGCACACGCCTATACTGTCTTTCTTGGTAGCGACATGCCCGAATCCGCGTCCGGCAGCATAGGCACGCGCCTCCTCCTTCGTCATATCGCCCATTGGGAGCAGCATACGCTGCAAGATATCCTGCTGCAAGCCCCATAAGAAAAAAGCCTGGTCTTTATCTTTGTCGGCAGCCGGAGCAATATAATATTTGCCTTCCGAAAGGACTTTACGCACATAATGCCCGGTAGAAATCCAATAAATCCCCTTTTCACCGGCAATCTTCGCCAACAGTTTCCACTTCAACTCGTTGTTGCAGACGGTACAGGGAACCGGTGTACGCCCCGCCAGGTATTCGTCTATGAAATAGCGGACAATACATTCGCGGAACATCCTCCGCGCATCATACGTGATATGTTCGATACCCAGCCTCGCAGCCAGCGCACGGGCATCCTCCAGGTATTCCGTCCTGCCGCCCGGCTCATAAAAACGGAAAGTGACTCCCGTTACCTCATAACCGGCCTCCTGTAACTTCATGGCAGCCACGGAACTGTCCGTACCGCCGCTCATCCCCAATAGCACACGTTTCTCTGCTTCCATAGAGGCAAAAATACAATATTCCTGCTGTATTTTTTATTATTTATTATAACTTTGTACTTTCAAACTCATTTTCAAACTTATGGAACAACAACTGACCGTTTACAACACTTTAAATAGGAAAAAGGAGTTATTCGTGCCCCTGCATGCTCCCCATGTAGGGATGTATGTCTGCGGACCGACCGTTTACGGCGATGCCCACCTGGGACATGCACGTCCTGCCATTACCTTCGATTTACTTTTCCGCTACCTCATGCATATCGGCTACAAGGTACGCTACGTGCGCAACATTACCGATGTAGGCCACCTGGAACACGATGCCGACGACGGCGAAGACAAAATCGCGAAAAAAGCCCGCCTGGAACAACTCGAGCCTATGGAAGTGGCGCAATATTACATCAACCGCTACCACAAGGCCATGGAAGCGTTGAACGTGCTTTCCCCGAGCATCGAGCCGCATGCGTCGGGACACATCATCGAACAGATAGAACTGGTAAAAGAGATTCTGAAGAACGGTTATGCCTACGAAAGCGAAGGCTCCATTTATTTCGATGTAGCCAAATACAATAAAGACCATCATTACGGCAAACTGTCGGGACGTAACCTGGACGACGTGCTAAACACCACCCGCGAGCTGGACGGACAGGAAGAAAAACACAATCCCGCCGACTTCGCACTGTGGAAACGCGCCCAGCCGGAGCACATCATGCGCTGGCCCAGCCCGTGGAGCGACGGTTTTCCCGGCTGGCACGCCGAATGTACGGCAATGGGCAAGAAATACCTGGGTAAGCATTTCGACATCCACGGCGGCGGTATGGACCTCATCTTTCCACATCACGAGTGCGAAATCGCACAGTCCGTAGCATCGCAGGGAGACGACATGGTGCATTACTGGATGCACAATAACATGATAACCATTAACGGGCAGAAAATGGGCAAGAGCCTCGGCAACTTCATCACGCTGGACGAGTTCTTCACCGGTTCGAATAAGGCGCTGACACAAGCCTACAGCCCGATGACCATTCGCTTCTTCATCCTCCAGGCGCACTACCGTAGCACGGTGGATTTCAGCAACGAAGCCCTGCAAGCAGCCGAAAAAGGACTGGCAAGGCTTCTGGATGCCGTGCACGGACTGGATAAGATTACCCCGGGCAAAGCCTCTACGGTAGACGTAAAAACACTGCGTGCCAAGTGCTACGAGGCCATGAACGACGACCTGAACTCTCCGATAGTAATCGCCCACCTCTTCGACGGCGCCAGAATGATAAACAACATCATTGCAGGCAACGACACCATTACAGCCGACGACCTGAAAGAGCTGAAAGAGACTTTCCACCTCTTCTGCTTCGACATATTGGGACTGAAAGAAGAGAACAACTCCAACGAAGAACGGGAAGCCGCCTTCGGCAAAGTAGTGGACATGCTGCTGGAAGAACGCATAAAAGCCAAAGCCAACAAGGATTGGGCTACATCCGACAAAATCCGCGACGAACTGACAGCATTGGGTTTTGCTATCAAGGATACCAAGGACGGCTGCGAATGGAAGCTGAACAAATAGAAAACTAAAAGACGAATCCGAAGCCGGCGTACCAGCCGAGCTTCTTCGTCTGGTTAGACCAGTTCAGCTCTATCTCCAACGGCCCCAGAAGGCTATTATACATATAGCCGATGCCCGCTCCCACCAGATTATAAGACCGGGGAGCCTCGAACAGCTCATGCAACTCACCGGAACTGCGCCCGTAGTTCCCCGTTACCGACACATACTGGCTCTTGAATATACGTTGGCGGAGCTTCAACCCGGCAACGACCAACGACCCGGAAGCCAGCTCCGCACGGTTAATCCCCGCAAAAGGAATCTGCTGGGGCATATAACGTCCGGCTATATTCCCGCCGACCATATTAACGACGGCAAAGGAATAGTTGTCGCCACCGGCCAGCACACGCCCGTCGAGCGACGGAATAACCGTGAAATTCCTCAGCGGAGTAAAACACCCTTGCCAATGCGCCGAGAAGGCGGAAATGGGACTGCTACCTTCGTACCGGAACAGGTTGTCCGTATAAAGGCGGTACATGACAGACCACGACAAGCCTTTAGTAGGCACGCTTCTCCCATTCAGGCTGTTGTACAGAAGCCCGGCAAAATAAGTAAACAGAGACTTATTCCTGAACATAAGGGCATCCACCGGCTCCAGCGACAACAAATCATGGTAATTGTAATGTTCGAAGCTAAGCCCCGCACTCACCTGAATCCTGTTCCAGTCCTTTGCCGCTCCGGCGGTAAGCTGCTGGTGCGTGAAAGTCAAGTCGAGTGTACGTTTCCCCTCATTATAGATATTGATGTCCTTATAGTCGAACTGGTAATTAATCCCCGCCTGCCAACCCTTGCTCCACTGGTAATTATAACCGGCCTTCGCCATAGTACGCTTTCCCAAGCGGGCGGTAAGGCTTACCTGGGACTCTTTCTGCCTGCCCAGGTAAATATCCGTATTCGCCTGCAATGCCGCCAGTTCTTCCGTATCGAAGCGGATGCCTACATTCAGCTTATTCTCCCGTATGGCAGGAGCCGCTATCTGCGGGTCGACGGAAATCGTACTGCTCTCTTCCGCATCGGGAATGGGGAAAGGAGCGGGACGGTGGGGCTGGTAATCCGCCTGAAGTCCCATTTCGCCTTTCAGTGCAAGCAACTTGTCCCAGTTTGCCATAGCCGCCTGCTCGCCCCGTACAATCAAGGTATCAATCGCCTCTTTGGTAAAACTTGCCGCGGAGTATCCCGATACATCCACCTTGATATGCAGATTGGTTTTGCGCAGGTTCTCCCGGTACTTTTCCGCCCCTTGCAGATTAATGATTTGCCCGAAGATATCCTTCACCGATTTCAGCCGCGAGGCATCCAGCAAAGGACTCTGCACATCCACCCCTATAATGAGGTCGGCGCCCATTTGCAAAGCCACATCCACCGGATAGTTGTTCACCATGCCGCCGTCTACCAAGACCATGCCATTCAGGTCGACGGGTGCAAACACGCCGGGTATCGACATGCTGGAACGCATTGCCGTTGCCAGAATTCCCTTATGGAACACCACTTCGCTCCCGTCCACCAGGTTCTCGGAAACGCAGGCGAACGGAACAGGCAGGCGGCTGAAACTGACAGAATCCTGGTAACCGTCGGTCAGTACCGAGAACAACTGTGCGATATTTTTCCCCTTGATAATTCCCGCATCCGAAATATCCGCCGATTTCAAGGTAAAAGGCACAGACAATACATAACGTTCCGACCTCAAACGGTCGTCCAGCAATACATCCTTAGGATTGGGGGCATCCGACAAGAGGAACTTCCAGTTCTGCGCATTCACCATGCTGTCCAGTTGTTCCGGAGTATAGCCTATGGCGTACAAACCGCCTACAATGGCTCCCATGCTGGTCCCCACCACATAATCTATCGGAATACCCGCTTTTTCTATCACTTTCAAGGCTCCGATATGCGCCGTTCCTTTCGCGCCGCCACCGCTCAGCACAACGGCCACCTTCGGACGCCCTTGCGCCGCCAGCAACAATGGAAACAGCAACAACCACCAGGCTAATAACTTATATTTCATTTTCGTATGGATTTACATGAGTAAGAGAAAATAAAACAACTTACCGCGCCGATAGTTCACTGCCGCCAAGAACGGATGCCGCCAGGCATATAAATAAAAAAAGGTCTTTCTTCACAGAAAAACCTTTCTTTCCTACAAGAGGATGTACAACAAAATTGCTACAACCTCGTACAACAGTTATAATGTTATTTATCGTATGGTATCATATTGGAGAGGATACGCTCCCTGTACCAAGGGTCGTCAATCTCTTTCAAGACCTTCCCCATTTCCGCGCACAGCTCGTCCACAATCTCCTTATTCTCCTCCAACGGCAGGTTATTCATCTGATAAGGGTCTTTGAGGTCGTCGAACAGCAGGCTCTTTACAAGCTTACGGTCGTCGCGGTCTATATAAAGCGCCAGCGTATAATGAGCCGACTTAAAGCCGCGCGATGAGGGGAAATAAGAACGGATTTTACCGTCCGCATCCCTCTTTCCGTCCAGGTTCTGGATATAGAGCGCACCCGTAGGACGCACGACATCGGCCTTTTCATCGAAGAACAGCGGGGCGTAGTTGCGTCCCTGCACATCCGTAGGAATAGAATCGGACAGACCCGCCAGCCCCAGCAAAGTAGGCATGATATCCGGCGAGGAAAGCATCAAATCGTCCAGACGGGGTTTAATCTTATCGGGGAAACGGACGATGAAAGGCACGTTCATAGACTCGGAGAAAGGCGAATTCTTGGGGTCGTCCGTACGCTGGCTGCACATCGTTTCGCCGTGGTCGGAAGAAAAGACTACGATTGTATTCTTATCCAGCCCCAACTCCTTCAAAGCATCGAGTATCTGTCCGAAAGCACGGTCTACCCCCGTTACCGAAGCAAAATAATAACGTGCGCTTTCCGCCTTCGCCATTTTGGGGTCGGCATTGGGGCGTACCAGCAGGCTGTCTAACGGTTGGTCTTTGTACAGGTTGAAATCCTGCTCCATACAGTCGTCCAGTGAACGGTACGGGCTATGCGGCGGGTTCATGCCCACCATGATAAAGAACGGTTTCTTCGGGTCGCGCACATTTCCTTCATTCTTCAAGTAAGAAACGACCTTGCCGGCCTCGTGCAGCGGCGACCACTCGCGCGGTTCGTGCCGCTTGCCGTCCGTATCCCAGTAATGCGGGTTCTTATGCTCGTCGAATGTGCCGTAAGAGTACCAGTAGTTAAATCCGTGGCGGCGCTCCCTCGGCGTATAAGCATCCCATGCCGGCACACGGTCTTCCACGTATTTTCCCGGACGTTGGGGGTCGTTGGGAGTGGGGAAGTCGGCATGCAGCTTGCCGAAGTAGGCACAGTCGTATCCCGCGTTGCTGAATACGTCGCTCACACAGTCCACATCCTCGCGCAAAGAGCTGATAGGACGGTCTGAGTTGCAATTCAAGGGAATACCGCTCTTATTGGGATACATCCCCGTGAGTAGCGAACCGCGGTGAGGGCTACTCAACGGACAGTTACTCATGGCGGAAGTAAGTACCAAAGACTCCCGTGCAAACTCGTTCAGGCGGGGAGTATGTACCGGGTCGTTCCGGAAGTTCACCTTCTCGCGGAACCCTTCCTGCCCCCAGAACTCCATTGCCTGGTTACGATACTGGTCGGGAAAGACATAAATGACATTGGGCTGTACGGCCTGTTCAGCCTGCGGAGCTTTACACCCCTGCAAGGCGAACAAACCTAAACCACCTAACAATATATTCAGTTGACTGTTCATTTTTCCAAATCTCTTTTACGCATTAAACCCTCCAGGAAATAATAATCGGCATAATTCAGCGGAACATCGATTTCCGCACCGTGAGGAATACTGCCTACCGAATGCATCAGGATGAAGTTGCCGTTGGTTCCCACCTCGGCACGGTAAGCCGGGGAAGCGAGGCTCTCCATAATCTTATCCGCTTTTTCCTTGTAGCCCTTGCCCGGAATATACGTACTCAGTTCGTAAAGCGCAGAAGCCGTACAAGCTGCGGCGGAAGCGTCACGGGGTTCGTTCGGAATCTTCGGAGCGTCGTAATCCCAGTAAGGAACCAAATCTTCCGGAAGATTCTTATGGTTGAAGATGAAATCATACACTTTCTCTGCCTGCTCCAGGTATCTGGCATCCTGCGTATAGCGATAGCACATCGTATAGCCGTACAAAGCCCATGCCTGCCCGCGTGCCCAAGCCGATTCGTCGGCATAGCCCTGTGCGGTCTGACGCTTGCGTACCTCACCGGTTTCGGGGTCATAATCCACTACGTGGTAACAACTGTTGTCGGCGCGGAAATGATTTGCCATAGTAGTATCGGCATGCTTCTTTGCCACATTATAGAAAGTAGAGTCGCCTGAAAGCCTGGTAGCCTCGAACAACAACTCCAAGTTCATCATATTATCGATGATGACCGGACATTTCCAGCCGCGTTCCGCCTGCCAGCCCTTATCGGCATCCCAAGACTGAATGACGCCCGCACCCGGGCGGAAACGGGTAGACAATGACTTGGCAGTCTGGATAATCACCGGCTTATATTCCTCCTTGCCGGCAAAACGGTAACCGTTCAGATAGCTGGAACCAATCATAAAACCTACATCATGATGCCAGGTAAGGTACTGCACGGAATCCAAAGCCTCCGTATACTTCTCTGCCAGCGGCAGCCACTTCTTGTCGCCGGTAAGCTCGTACGTGTACCAGATGTTTCCGGGGAAGAAGCCCGAACACCAGTCGTCGATAGGAACATAACGGATACTGCCGTCCTCATTGAGAGTACGAGGATTGAGGATTTTGCCGGATTTCTCGATAATATCCGTCTGAAGTGTCTCTTGAGCCACTGCATTATCGATATTCTCCTGGATGAAGTCATTCGCGGTTTGCTTTTGTCCTGCGCAACCTGCCAAAACAAGAAAAGAAATACCCAAGGTAGTAAGAGCTGTTTTCATAATAAGGGATTTATTTAAATTGTCGATTTTTTCGAAGGCAAATATAGCGCAGGCATATGGAAATGACCCACCTAAATCATCCAATTAAAAGCTAAAATTGTTACATTTGCACCGGAAAGCATATATTTCCCTTTTTATATGCCGACCGCCAATCATTAGTCGTTAACCATTAATCCCCAACCAACATGACTCCACAAGAATTTTTCAAGAAAGACCACTTCGCCGGCAGAGTCGGTGTGGAACTGATAGAAATAAAAGAAGGATACAGCAAAGCACGCCTGGTTATCACGGAAGAACACCTCAATGCCGGACACCGCACCCAGGGCGGAGCCCTCTTTACACTGGCCGACCTTGCCCTGGCGGCAGCCGCCAATTCGCACGGCGCACTGGCCTTGTCACTTTCCTCCACCATTACATTCCTGCGCAGCAGCGGCACGGGCGATACGCTGTATGCCGAAGCGCGCGAACGGTACATCGGACGCACCACCGGATATTACCAGATAGACATCACCAACCAAAAAGGAGAGCTGGTAGCGACATTCGAATCCAGCGTTTTCAGGAAAGGAGACGTGCTTCCGTTTACTTTATAACGACAGAAGACATCGGATAGCGGTTGCCCCTCACGCTCTTAAGGAAAGCTTTCGCCGAGCCGAAGTTCAGGTACATATCCAACCGAATGGGAAGGTGGTTCTTGTCGTCGGAGATAAAGAAGGTGATAACCTCCTTCTCTTTCCCCTTCTTGTACTCCACGAACGAGAATACGAGGCAGCGGTAGATTGTATCGTTATTCGCCTTCACCTCCTCCTTGCCGCGGTAAATCAAGGTCTGCTCCTCCACCCTGCGCCCCGTTGCCATGGGAAACAATATCTTCTCGCCCACCGTATAGTCGCGGGGGTCGTAAGAACGCGCCTGCGCCAGGATGCTCAACATATCGAAGATACAACGGCTGTCGCTGTATTCCATTTCCTGCGGCTCGCGCACGGGGCTGTGCCAGGTGCGCCGCTGCTTCACGGTAGACACGCCGTCGTTGTACGAAAACCATGCCTCGTCCACCGTATAGCGTTTTCCCTCCTCCGCCGCCTTGCGGAAATAGAGCGGCTCGAGCTTGTCGCTCACATAACAAGTCAGCGTATCGCGCATCTTAAAAAAGAAATCCGTCTTTTTGCTGCCTACGGAAAGAAGATTGAAACGGAATGCAGGCTGGGAATGATACGTGGTGGCATTCGTAGTGAGGCTCGCCAACCCCACCTTCTTCCAGATGAATTTCCAGTTAAAATACAAGTCGTACATAACATGCTCCCCCGACTGGAACGCCTCGTTCCTCGCCGCACACTGAGCCTGCACAGGCATCAGGCTGCCCAGGCACAGAAGCCCGGCCAGCAGGAACAGCCCCAGCACCCGTTTCCGCCTAATAACTGTACCCCCTGCCGCTATTACCGCTGCTGTTACGGCTATTCCGGTTATTCTTCTTTTTCTTGTCTTCATCTGGCTTTTGTTTTTTTAGTTCGTCCGGCTTTTGCTTATCCAGCGGCCTTTCCTTTACGTTCCAATCCTGGATTAAATCGAAATTAGCCTTGAATTCCAGCACCTGAGGATAGTAATAGACCATTTCCGGCTGGCGCTTCGTAGCATAGTCCCCGGTGTCCCATACCCCGTTTCCGTTCGTATCGTTAATGAGCCGCGCCCCGTATTTACCCGGATTCAGATAATAAAAATCCGCTTTCCCCTCTACCACCGGCACAGTCCGCACCACCTTATCCTGAGCATCCAGCAGCTCTACGAACGCCAGGGAGTCGGCGCCGGTAATATTAAAAAATATCTGCCCGTACTCCTCCAGCTTCTTCACCCGGAACTCCTTCTTCACCTTATCGGTGAATAAGCCGTACAATCCGTGAAAAGCGGTCGAGTCCACCTCGAAAAGATAATTCTCGCCCGGCTTCCAGTCGGCATACAGGTTATAACGTTTCAAATCCAGCGAATCCCGCATAAAGTCGAACTCCACATCCTGCCACAACGAATCCACCTGCTGCCTTACGTGCAGGGCGGTATCATTGATGCTGGCTATCGGTTCCGGGAAGCTCAGCGTAATATAGTCGTACACATCCATGTCCGAAGGGGCATACACATCCATTGCCAGGAAAGGCGTCTCTTCCTTCTCCTCCTCTCCCTTCTTCCTTCTCTTCTTCTTCTCCTTCTCGGCTTTTTCCTTCGCCTCCTGCTTCTTTTCCTGCAACTTCTGCCAGCTCACCTTCGACACCATTCTCAAAGTATCCGTCCGGGGAACCAGTTGTTTCAGGCTGTCCGTGTACAAATAGGTAAGGCTCATCCGCAACGTATCCTGCCGGTAGAGCAGCGAATCCTTTATCCAGTAATGAATGGTATCGTTTCTTCCGGTGGTCTGCTCGACGACAAAAGCGTCCTTTTCATCGAAATTCAGCCCTTTCAGCAGAGGCAGGCTGTCCGCCGGAGCCGTAAAATAGAAAGAGAACTTCTCCGGGGTGAGGCGCTCCGTTTTCATAAGGCGCTGCGAGAAAGTCTTTTCCTTGAAGCTGCGCAAAATCACATCGTCCGGCAAGAAATGGGTGTACTGCCGCTCTATAATCGTATCTACCGTCAAAGAGTCTTTCCAGAGAGTATCCTGGCGGGTGCGCTCCTCCATGGAAGGGATGATAATCGAGTCGTTGAAAGCTATGATTTCCGTAGGCTGGGAGAACTTGAAATTCTGGTCGGCATCCATTAAAGCATAGATGCGGTACTTTCCCGGAGCCACCCCGCGAATGGAGAACTGCCCCCGGCTGTCCGTACGCCCCACACGGCTGAAAGGCAGCGTGGTGAAGGCGGAGTCCGCCAAGTTAGCATGCAAGCCCACCAGCAACCCCTTTACCGGCTCCAGGTTCGAGGCATCGAGCAAAGTCCCGGCAATAGCCATGGAATCGAGCTCCGCACCCGTGGAGAAAGTGTAGGTGAAACTCGGCATCGCGTTCCCCTCATTATTGTCCTGGATAGCGTCGGCAAAATCTATGGTGTACGTGGTATTGGCCTTCAGCGTATCCTGCAAATTAACCACCACCCGCTTGCCGCTCGCCTTTATCTCCGGCTGCTGCACCTGGGGCGGGGAAATGACCACCTTCTCATTCGCCTTCTCCAGCTTGATGAATTCGTCAAACTCGATTGATATTCTCGTCCTTTTATTATGGAGCGTGCCCGGCAGCGGGGAACTCGTGACGAAACGGGGCGGTTCCTCGTCTATCGGGCCACCTTCCAGACGGCCTACACTGGCGCAGGAATACAAGACAGCCACCCCTGCGGCTACCCCGCATAACCGGCGTATAAACGGTTTCATTCTATTATGGCGTCTACAATCTAACATAGTGCAAAAATAAGGGTTATCCGGCAATTAGCAGTATGCTTTACAGTATTTTAATCAAAAAACAGGCATTTCTCCCGCCTATATATAAAACATAGTTAAAAAACAAGGATATTCATACCTTATATACCGGGAAAAGAATAATTTTGCGGCTGAAAACTGAATAAGAGCATTCAGTTTTCAACGGCTATCCTTGTTTCTACTATGATTTACACACGAAAAGCTACGGATTAATCAGAATAAAACTATACAGAGAATAATAAAGAGTATGAAGAGTAGATTAGTATTATTGGCATGTTGCCTGGCACTGCTCAGCAGTTGCGGACAAGGTGACAAAGGCACGGGCAAAGCACCCGAATTTGCAGTGATTGCAGTAGAAACTACCACTGCTAACTTGACAAACAGCTATCCGGCTACTATCAAAGGTAAACAAGATGTGGAAATCCGCCCGATGGTGAGCGGTTTCATCACGAAGTTGCACGTGGACGAAGGTTCCGTAGTACGTAAAGGGCAAGTATTGTTCAGCATCGACCCCGTGCAGTACCAGGCTGCCGTGAACTCCGCCAAAGCTGCGGTCGAAACAGCGAAGGCAGCGGTAAACACCCAGGAACTTACGGTAAACAACAAACGCACGCTGAACCAGAAGAATATCATCAGCGACTACGACCTGCAAATGGCCGAAAACCAATTGGCGCAAACCAAGGCGCAACTGGCACAAGCGGAAGCGCAACTGGTCAATGCCGAGAACAACCTGTCATATACCAGTGTAACGAGCCCCAGTGACGGCGTCGTAGGTACGATTCCCTACCGTGTGGGCAGCCTGGTAAGCCCCTCCACGACTACTCCGCTGACTACGGTTGCCGACATTTCCGAAATGTTCGCATACTTCTCCATGACCGAAAGACAGCTCCTGTCGCTGATACGCGAAGGCGGCAGCACCCAGGACATCCTGGCGAAGATGCCCCAGGTACAACTGCAACTGATAGACGGAACCATGTACGCCGATAGTGGGCGCGTAGAAACTATCAGCGGCGTTATCGACCAGACCACAGGCGCTGTGAACATGCGCGCCCTGTTCCCCAACAAGCACAACATCCTGCGCAGCGGCGGTACGGGCAACGTAGTATTCCCCAATCCTATGGAGAATGTAATCATGATTCCGCAGTCGGCAACCAACGAAATACAGGACAAGAAGTTCGTATTCGTCGTACAGGCGGACAACACGCTGAAAAATACCGAAATACAAGTATTCAGCCTGAACGACGGCAAGTACTTCTACGTTACCGGCGGTTTGAAAGCAGGCGACAAGATTGTGATAGAAGGCGTACAGAACCTGAAAGACGGCCAAAGCATCACCCCTATCACTCCCCAGGAGAAAGAGGCCGAATACCAGAAGGCTCTCAAAGACCAGAAAGAAGGCAATATCCAAACTGCATTCAATTAACGTTTAACGTTTAGCTGCCCCGGCGCGGAACAACAGCCGCTGCCGGCAGCCAAACCCTAACAACTAAACTAAATAGCATGAAATTAGATAGATTCATTAATCGTCCGGTGCTATCCACGGTAATCTCTATCCTGATAGTAATCCTGGGATTTATCGGCCTGGCAACACTGCCTATCACCCAATATCCGGACATTGCGCCTCCTACGGTATCGGTACGTGCCACCTATACCGGCGCCAACGCCCAAACGGTGTTGAACTCCGTCATCGCACCGCTGGAAGACCAAATCAACGGTGTGGAGAACATGATGTACATGACCTCCAACGCCTCCAACAACGGCTCCGCCGATATCTCCATTTACTTCAAGCAGGGAACCGACCCGGACATGGCAGCCGTCAACGTACAGAACCGCGTGTCCATGGCACAAGGCTTGCTGCCTGCCGAAGTAACCAAAGTCGGCGTAACCACGCAGAAGCGGCAAACCTCCATGCTTATGGTATTCTCCATTTACGACGAGAAAGACCAGTACAACATCGAATTCCTCGAGAACTACGCCAACATCAACCTCATCCCGGAAGTAAAACGTGTAAACGGTGTGGGTGATGCCAACGTGCTCGGACAGGACTACTCCATGCGTATCTGGCTGAAACCCGATATAATGGCACAGTACAAGCTGATACCCAACGACGTATCCAACGCACTGGCCGAGCAGAACATCGAAGCCGCTCCCGGCCAGTTCGGTGAGCGCGGCAACCAGAGCTTCCAGTACACTATCCGTTATAAAGGCCGCCTCCAGCAGCCCGAAGAGTTCGAGAACATCGTTATCAAAGCCCTCGAGAACGGTGAAGTGCTCCGTGTGAAAGACATCGCCGACATCGAGCTCGGACGTCTGTCCTATAACTTCAACAACACCGTAAACGGACACAAGGCAGTATCCTGTATCGTATACCAAATGGCAGGAACCAATGCCACACAGACTATCAGCGACCTGGAAAAAGTGCTCGACGAAGCATCCGCATCATTGCCCTCGGGCTTGAAAATCAACATCGCGCAAAGCGCCAACGACTTCCTGTTCGCTTCTATCCATGAAGTAATCAAGACATTGATAGAGGCATTCATCCTCGTGTTCATCGTGGTGTACATCTTCCTGCAAGACATGCGCTCCACGCTGATTCCCGCCATTGCCATTCCGGTGGCGCTGATTGCCACCTTCTTCGTGCTGAAGCTAATCGGTTTCAGTATCAACCTGCTGACCCTTTCCGCCATGGTGCTCGCCATTGCGATTGTGGTGGACGATGCCATAGTCGTCGTCGAGGGCGTCCATGCCAAGCTCGACCAGGGCTATAAATCGGCAAGGACCGCATCTATCGACGCCATGCACGAGCTGGGCGGCGCTATCGTATCTATCACCCTGGTGATGATGTCCGTATTTATCCCGGTAAGCTTCATGGGCGGTACGGCAGGAACATTCTACCGCCAGTTCGGTCTTACCATGGCAATCGCTATCGGTTTCTCCGCACTGAACGCCTTGACGCTGAGCCCCGCGCTGTGTGCTATCTTCCTGAAGCCCCACGACGAGCACGGCGAAAAGAAATCCACGTTCGTGAACCGCTTCCACACAGCCTTCAACGCACACTACGACAACCTGCTGAAAAAATACAAGAAGAACGTACTGTTCTTCATCCAGAAGAAATGGCTCTCCGCCGGAATCGTGGCAGCCTCTATCGTCCTGCTGATATTCTTCATGAAGATTACCCCCACGGGCATGGTTCCCAATGAAGATACCGGTACTATCATGGGCGTAGTGACACTGCCCCCGGGCACATCGCAGGAACGTGCAATGGAAGTGCTGAACCGCGTAGACAGCCTGGTGGCCGCCGACCCTGCGGTAGAATCGCGTACGGTAATCTCCGGCTTCAGCTTCATCGGCGGCCAGGGACCCTCCTACGGTTCGCTCATCATCAAGTTGAAGAACTGGGAAGAACGCTCTACGATGCAGAACTCTACCGTGGTCTACGCCACACTCTTCATGCGCGCCCAGAAGATTATCAAGGAAGCCCAGGTACTGTTCTTCGCTCCGCCTATGATTCCGGGATACTCGGCATCCAGCGACATCGAGCTGAACATGCAGGATAAGACCGGCGGCGACCTGAACCACTTCTACGAAGTAGTGAACAACTACACCGCCGCCCTGGAAGAACGTCCGGAAATCAACTCCGCCAAGACGAGCTTCAACCCGAACTTCCCGCAATACATGCTGGACATCGACGCGGCAGCCTGCAAGAAAGCAGGAATCAGCCCCAGCGACATCCTGAGCACCATGCAGGGATACTTCGGCGGTCTGTACGCCTCCAACTTCAACAGCTTCGGTAAGATGTACCGCGTAATGATTCAGGCAGAGCCGAATGCCACCAAGAACCTGGAATCCCTGTCGAGCATCAAGGTACGTAACGGCAGCGAAATGGCTCCTATCACCCAGTTCGTCTCTATCAAGAAAGTGTACGGACCGGATATCATCAGCCGTTTCAACCTCTACACCTCCATGAAAGTCATGGTAGCCCCCGCCACCGGTTACACCTCCGGACAGGCACTGGCCGCCATTGCAGAGGTAGCCAAAGAGAACCTACCTACCGGTTTCGCCTACGAGCTGGGCGGTATGGCGCGTGAGGAGGCCGAAACCAGCGGCAACACCACCGGCCTGATTTTCGTACTCTGCTTCGTCTTCGTGTACCTGCTGCTGAGTGCGCAGTACGAAAGCTACATCCTGCCGCTCTCCGTATTGCTGTCCATTCCGTTCGGTCTGCTGGGTAGCTTCCTGTTCGTCAACGGCATGAGCGCCCTGGGCAACATCTCGGTGCTGAAGATGATAATGGGCTCCATGTCCAACGACATCTACATGCAGATTGCCCTGATTATGCTAATGGGTCTGTTGGCAAAGAACGCCATCCTGATTGTAGAGTTCGCCTTAGACCGCCGCAAAATGGGTATGAGCATCACATGGGCTGCCGTCCTGGGAGCCGCCGCCCGTCTGCGTCCTATCCTTATGACCTCCCTGGCGATGATTGTGGGTTTGATTCCGCTGATGATTGCCTCCGGTGCGGGCGCCAACGGTAACCGTACGCTGGGTACTTCCGCAATCGGCGGTATGTTAATCGGTATGATATTGCAGATATTCATCGTACCCGCCCTGTTCGTAGCCTTCCAGTACTTGCAGGAGAAAGTCAAGCCTATGGAATGGGAAGATGTGGATAACTCGGATGCAGAACCTGAGATTGAACAATATACGAAATAAATGCAGTTACGAGCGGTGACAGCACCGCCCGTAACCTCAAAAATACGATTATCATGAAGAAAATAATAACGCTGGTGTGTGCAACTGCTTTACTGAGCAGTTGCCACATCTACAAATCATACGACAGACCCGAAGATATTACAGTGGAAGGCCTGTATCGCGACACCGTTGTCGGTGGCGATACCCTTGCCGCCGACACTGCCAATTTCGGTAACCTGCCCTGGAAGGAAGTCTTTACCGACGCCCAGTTGCAGACGCTCATCGAACAGGCACTCGCCAACAACGCCGACCTGCGCAGCGCCGCACTGAACGTAAAGCAGGCACAGGCCGCACTGATGTCCGCACGCCTGGCATACGCCCCCACACTGTCGCTCTCTCCGCAGGGCACGGTAAGCAGTTGGGACAAGGGCAAAGCCACCCAGACCTACTCGCTGCCCGTAACGGCAAGCTGGCAGATAGACCTGTTCGGCCAGTTGCTCAACCCCAAGCGCAAGGCGCAGGTATCCTTGAAACAGACACAGTTCTACGAGCAAGCCGTGCAAACCCAGGTCATCGCCAACGTAGCCAATATGTACTACACCCTGCTGATGCTCGACCGCCAGTTGCAAATAAGCGAGGCCACCTGCGACATCCTGAAACGTAACCTCGAAACCGTGGAGGCAATGAAAGACGCCGCCATGACCAACAGCGCAGCCGTAGAGCAAAGCCGCACCGCCTATGCGCAGGTACTGGCTTCCCTGCCCGACATCCGCCAGAGCATCCGCGAAACGGAGAACGCCCTGTGCCTGATGCTGAACCAGCCCGCGCAGAGCATTGCCCGCGGCACACTGGAAGCCCAGGAGCTGCCCGCCGAGTTCTCCACCGGCATCCCCTTGCAGCTGCTCTCCAACCGTCCCGACGTGAAAGCCGCCGAGATGTCGCTGGCCGCCAGCTACTACGACACCAACAGCGCCCGCGCCGCATTCTATCCGCAGATAACCCTGAGCGGTTCTGCCGGGTGGACCAACAGCGCCGGTTCCGCTATCGTAAATCCGGGTAAGCTGCTGGCATCCGCTATCGGCTCGCTCACGCAGCCGCTATTCTACCGCGGCGCCAACATCGCCCGCCTGAAACAGGCAAAAGCCCAGGAAGAACAGGCAAAAATCCAGTTCCAGACCACGCTGCTCCAGGCAGGCAACGAAGTGAGCAACGCCCTGTATCAGTACCAGATGACCTCGGATAAAGCCGTTTCGCGCGAAATCCAGGTAAATTCTGCCCGCAAAGCAGCGGAAGATACGAAAGAATTGTTTAACTTAGGCACGTCGACCTACCTGGAAGTCCTGTCTGCCGAGCAGTCTTACCTCAGCGCACAGCTTTCGGAAGTAACCGACACCTTCGACCGCATGCAGGCGGTGATAAGCCTGTATCAGGCATTGGGCGGAGGAAGAGAGAAATAATTTACGGAGAGCGGCCGGCTGCGTGCAGCCGGTGCTGCCTCCGAAGTTCATCATTCAAAACTGAACAACATGATTAGTCCATTAGCATCAGTAGATTCTACCGCAAAAATCGGTAAGAATGTAACCATTCAGCCTTTCGCTTACATCGAGGGAGATGTGGAAATCGGTGATGACTGCGTGATTATGTCGAATGCCAGTATCCTCAAGGGTACTCGTTTAGGTAAAGGAAACAAAGTGCATCACGGCGCCGTACTGGGCAGCGAGCCGCAGGATTTTCATTACACGGGCGAAGCGAGCCAACTGATTATCGGCGACAACAACGACATCCGCGAAAACGTGGTCGTTAGCCGCGCCACGCACGAGAACAACAGCACGCGCATCGGTAACAACAACTACCTAATGGACGGCGTACACCTCTGCCACGACGTACAGATAGGCGACCACTGCGTACTGGGCATCAAGAGCACGGTAGCCGGCGACTGCCGGATAGACGACTATACGATTTTAAGCAGCAACGTCATCCTGCACCAGCACTGCCACATAGGCAGTTGGGTACTGATTCAGGCAGGCTGCCGCATCTCGAAGGATGTGCCGCCCTATATCATCATGAACGGTAACCCGGCAGAGTACCACGGCATCAACGCAGTGGTGCTGCAACACCAGCACCAGGTTACGGAACGCATCCTGCGCCACATCGTAAACGCCTACCGCCTGGTATATCAGGGGAATTTCAGCATACAGGATGCCTTGCAGAAGATTGAAGACCAGGTTCCGATGAGCGACGAGATACGCAACATCATCGACTTTATCCGCAACTCGAAAGGTATCGTGAAATAGATTTGCAGTACATAAAAAGAGCTTACAGCGTGTAGCGGGGCTTGCCGGAGGAAACAACGGCATCCGCTACACGCTGTTTGTTTTTGCGCGCCGCCCGGCGGAGAGCCGGCGCCTCCGCACTGCAAAGTTGCCGCACCCGCTACGTAAAGTCGGAATTAAAGTTCGGTTTATAAGAAGCAAAGTTCAGTTCTTATAAACCGAAGTTCGATTTGTAAAAACTAAAGTTCGGTTCCAAGATTGCGCAGTAACGGAGCCGAGTATTCCCTGCGGAGGCGGCAACCTTCCGCCGGGAGGTAAGGCGGTTGCAAAAAGAAGGCTTGCAAACACCCCTTTTTACAGACGGGATATTTGCAAGCCTCCGGCTCACCTGCACCGGCAATGCGGCGAGGAAACCTGCCGCAGCCCTATTCGAAGCGCAGCATTCCGAAGAATTCCGGACAGTGGAAATTGGGCTTCTCCAGCCCGATAGGGTTCCACGACAGGAAATGGGGCGTTTCCAGCTTATCGCCGCACTTATAGAAGTTGGCGCGTACCGCCTTGCCGTCCAGCGAGGTAATGTCGTGCAGGAAGAATGCGGCATACGGTATCACCAGCGCCACTTCCCAACTGCACTCTCCTATCCGCTCCTCAAAATCCCCGCGTCCCAGGGAAGCCCAGCGCTGCACCTTGTCCAACACCTCCTGCGGCGCATGCCGGCGGTCGGAGCGTCCTATCCCGGCGCCGATAAGCAGCCTGCCCGCGCAGTTGCACTCTATATTATAGTATATCCCGTCGGCAGCAGGAGCGGAGAAGAATTCCACGCAGGAGTCCTCCCACACCGCCCCGTTGTCCTTGCCTGCCACCGCACGCACGCTGGCTTCCTTCACTTTATAATGAAGCAGCAGGGCATCGTCCGTACAGGCAATGCGGAACTTGACGTCCGGGCGGTAGGGGTACGCCGCCCAGTTTACCGTTTCGATAGGCTGAAAAGCCACTTTTTCTTCATCCAAAAGAGCAGGAACCGATTCTACCGGTATGTTTGCCATGCTCACTTTTTTGACATTCAATTCTTTCATCGTATTATCTTGAGGAATTGAGGCGAATACGGACAAGGCGCAGCAGCCTGCCGTTATCGCTGTTATACACCGTTGTATCAGATACATGAAGCTATGAATTCCCGCATTTCCGGAGTGTGCTCCTCTACGCTTTGCAGCAGCTTGAACTGCGCCTTCGTGCGTACCAGGTTGTGTTCCGGATACTGAATTTTATAATAGGTATCGCCGTTGATGTAGTCGGCAAGGAAGCGCACGCACTGCATGTAGGGGAAGAGGGCGGCGGCATAAGGCAGGTTCTCTATTTCCACGGGCAGCAGGAACGACTTCGCCGATTCCAGGTAGCCTTTCGTGAATGCCTTGAATATTTCCATGTCGAAATTTACATTGGCAAGTTCCTTATCATCTTCCAGCCCGGTGTTGGCTCCCGAGCGCAGGAAGTCTCCGAAGTCCGAGAATACGAAGCTGGGCATCACCGTATCGAGGTCGATGACGCAAAGCACATTGCCGTTTTCGTCGAACATCATATTGTTGACTTTCGTATCGCAATGGCATACGCGCTTGGGTAGCTTGCCTTCGCGGTGCAGGCGTTCCGCCTTGCACATTTCATCGGCACGCCGTTCTATCTCATCCAGGAAATAGCGGACTTCCTCCACACGCCCTGCGGCATCGGCATCCACCGCCTCGCGGAGCTGTTTCAAGCGGAACTCCATGTTGTGGAAATCGGGAATCGTTTCGCCCAGCTTATCGGGGATATCGGCAAGCATCGCCTGGAAATTGCCGAAGGCTACGCCGGCGTAGTATGAATATTCGGGGTTTACCGTTTCGTATGTCTTGGCATTGGGAATGAACAGCATGACGCGCCAGTAGTTATCGCCGTCAAACCAATAGGTTTTCCCGTTGTCGGCGGGAAGGAAATGGAGCACCTTGCGCCCGATGTCCTGCTCGCCTTTTTCTTCCAGTTTCTTACGGATGTGGGAGGTTACGGCGTCGATATTCGCCTGCAACATCTCCACATCCCGGAAAATGGCGTGGTTGATGCGTTGCAATACGTAGTCGGGGGCGTCGGCCTCGAGTGTGTCTACTTTATACGTGTCGTTGATAAGCCCGGAACCTAAGGCCTTGATTGCTTGAACGGTCCCCTCTAATTGAAAATGAGATACGATAGATAAAAGGTCTTTCATGATAATAAATAGATTGATTATGATACAAATATACGTTCTTTATCGCATACAATGAGTTTATTATTGTTCGACGAACATCCAAAAATATACATTTAAGCAGACATAACCGCAAAATCCGAATGATAAATAAGAAGCTTTGTGCAAAATATTTATATATTTGTAACTGAAACCTTAAAAAACAACTCAAAGTGCAGAAGCTCATCATCAGATTATTCTTCATTTTAGCGGGCGCGGCTTTCGCAAATGTGCATGGACAAAACATAACCTTCAATCATCTTACCACTGAGGACGGACTATCGCAGTTCTCCGTAAACAGCTTATACATCGATGAAAACGGCATATTGTGGATTGGCACGCGCGAAGGGCTGAACCGCTACAACGGCGAGGACATAAAGACTTACAAATTCCGGAAGAATGACCCTAACAGCCTTTTCTGCAATACGGTGCTGCGCATCGCGGGTAACCACGACGGGAAGATTTACCTGCTCTGCACCGAGGGGGTTGCCGAGTTCGACCTCACCACCCAGAAGTTCACTACTTTGCTGCAAGGCAATATCAGCAGTATTTATTACAATAACGGCCTTTTCATCGGAAAAAAGAACGAGGTGTACCGCTACAACGAGGACACGGGTAACTTCGACCTCTATCACCAGTTGCCGGGCGACAACCTGGAAATATCCTGCATGCATATCGACAAGGGTTATCTGTGGCTGGGCACTACCACCGACGGGGTGTACCGCCTGGACATCGCCCGGGAGGAGCTTGCGCATCCTATCCGGAAGGGTAACATCACCAGCTTCTACCGGGACAGCGAGGGCGAGCTGTGGATAGGAAGCTGGGAGGAGGGTTTATTCCGGGTAAAGGCGGACGGGGTAATCGAGAACCTCAGGTACGATGCGAAAAATCCGCACAGCCTCTCCTCGAACTTCGTCAGGGCTTGCTGTGAGGACAATCTGGGCAACATCTGGATAGGTACTTTCAACGGGCTGAACCGCTACAACAAGACTACCGGCTTGTTCCAGAACCATACCGCCAACGACATCCAGGCCGAGGGTCTTACCCACTCTTCTATCTGGTGCATCGTGAAGGACAACCAGGGTACGCTCTGGCTGGGGACTTACTTCGGCGGTGTAAACTACTTCAATCCGGAGTACGAGATTTACACCCGTTATTCTTATTCTTCGAACGAGAAGGAGGGGTTGAGCAACCCGGTGGTAGGGCGTACAATCGAGGACAAGGACGGTAATCTGTGGATAGGGACTGAAGGCGGCGGACTGAATTACTACAACCGCCGCACGCGCGAGTTCAAGTGGTATCGCCCCCAGGAAGGGCGCAACAGCATCTCGCACAACAATGTGAAGGCGCTTTATTACGATGCGGGCAAGGAGATTATATGGATAGGCACTCACCTGGGCGGGCTCAACAAACTGGATATACGGTCGGGGCGCTTCACCCATTACCGTATGAAGGAGGACGACCCGCAGACGCTCCCGTCGGATATCATCCGCGACATCACTCCCTACGGGAACCGCCTGATTATAGCGACGCAGAACGGGGTATGCCTTTTCGACCCTGCCGACGGGAAGTGCCGGCAGCTTTTCAAGGATAGCAAGGAGGGGAAGTCCATAAAAATGGTGGCGGACGTTGTGTTCGACTCGGAAGGTACGCTATGGATTGCCGCTACCGGGGAGGGGGTGTTCAGTTACCGTTTCGATACCGGCAAGCTGACGAACTACCGCCACGACCCTGCCAACCCGAACAGTCTGAGCAACAACAATATAAATAATATAACGCAGGACAGCAAGGGTAATCTTTGGTTCTCTACCTCGGGCAGTGGTCTGGACTTGTACCGCCCGGCAAGCAACGACTTCGAGAATTTCGACAAGGAGAAGAACGGGCTTGCCAGCGACTGTATCTACGAAACGCAGGAGTCTCCCACCAGCGGCAAGTTGCTGCTTATCACCAACGAGGGGTTCTCTATCTTCGACTACCGGAACAGGAATTTCAAGAATTACAGCACCGAGAACGGTTTCCCGCTGACGGCTGTCAACGAGAATGCGCTCTGCGTAACCCGCGACGGCGAAATTTTCCTGGGTGGTGTGCAGGGCATGATTTCTTTCCACGAAATGGAGCTGAACTTTACTCCGAAGCCTTATAAGATTATCCTTTCGCGCCTTATCGTGAACGGGCAGGAGATACATGTGGGAGATGAGACCGGCATCCTGCAACGTTCTTTGTGCCACACCGGCGAGATAACGCTCGATGCAGACCAGAATATGTTCAGCATCGAGTTCGCCACTTCCAACTATATTCCTGCCAACAAAGACGAGATTATCTACAAACTGGAGGGGTTCTCCAGCGAGTGGACTAATACGCGGGGGTTACATACCATTACTTACACTAACCTGAATGCCGGCACTTACAACCTGCTTATCAAGCCGGAGGGAAAGGACGAAAGCCTCTGCCCGCAGGTGCATCTTACCATTCATGTGCTGCCGCCGTATTACAAGACGATGCTTGCTTACCTTATATATATCGTTATAACGGGTGTGCTGCTGTGGTATCTGGTGCGTACTTACAAATCGAGAATCAAGCTGCGCGAGTCTTTAAAGTACGAGCAGAAGCATATCCGGGATGTGGAGGCGCTCAACCAGTCCAAGCTGCGTTTCTTTACCAACATATCGCACGAGTTCCGCACGCCGCTGACTCTTATCGTGGCGCAGGTGGAAACGTTGCTGCACTTGCAGAACTTCACTCCTGCCGTCTACAACAAGATTCTGAGCATTTACAAGAACAGTATCCAACTGCGCGAGCTGATTACCGAGCTGCTCGACTTCCGCAAGCAGGAACAAGGGCATATGAAGATTAAGGTCAGCCCGCACAACATCGTGAATTTCCTGTACGAGAATTACTTACTGTTCCTCGAGTATGCCAGCTCCAAGCGTATCAACTTCAACTTCGAGAAGGGGTGCGACGAGCTGGAGGTGTGGTACGACCAGAAGCAGATGCAGAAGGTGGTTAACAATCTTTTGTCTAACGCTATCAAGCATACGGAGGAGGAGGACACTATTACGCTGGGCGTGAAGAAGGAGGGCGACTGCGTGGTAATCCGCGTGAAAGATACGGGAAGCGGCATCGACGCAAAGGAAATAGACAAGATATTCGACCGTTTCTACCAGATAGACCCTGTGGGTTCCGCCGCCGCGAACAAAACCGGAACGGGCATCGGACTGGCACTGACTAAAGGTATCGTAGAGCTGCATCACGGCACTATCCGCGTAGAAAGCGAGCTCGGCAAGGGGACGAGTTTCATCGTTACGCTGCATCTGGGCAACGGGTTGTTCTCCGAGGAGCAGATAAGCCGTAGCCCGGACTCCGTACACCAGGTAGAAATTCCCAAGCCGGAAACGGATGCTTTCCTGAAAACGGAGCTGGAGGAGAATGCTCCTATCAAGCGCATACCGGATGCCAAGATGCTGATTGTGGAGGACAGCGACTCTATCCGGGAGATGCTTGCCAATATATTCAGGCCTTTCTATCATGTGCTGACCGCCGCCAACGGAGAGGAGGGCTGGGAGCTGGTGCGCAGCGAGATGCCGTGCATCGTGGTTAGCGACGTGGTGATGCCCAAGATGTCGGGAACGGAGTTGTGCAAGCTCATAAAGACCGATTTCAATACGTGCCACATCCCCGTAGTGTTGCTGACGGCGCGTACCGCTATCGAGCTGAATATCGAGGGGCTGCGCATTGGTGCGGACGATTATATCACCAAACCGTTCAATACGAGCCTGCTGATATCCCGCTGCAACAACTTGGTGAACTCGCGCATTCTCTTGCAGGAGAAGTTCAGCAAACAGCCGCAAACGGCCGCGCAGATGCTTGCCACCAACCCGATTGACAAGGATATATTAGACCGTGCCATGGCTATCATCGAGCAGCATCTGGACGATACGGAGTTCAACGTCAATGTCTTTGCCAGGGAAATGGCTATGGCGCGCACCAACCTGTTCACTAAGCTGAAGGCTATCACCGGGCAGACGCCGAACGATTTCATTCTGACTATCCGCCTGAAGAAGGGCGCCCTGATGTTGCGCAACAATCCCGAGCTGAACATCACGGAAATCTCCGACAAGATAGGATTCAGCTCGTCGCGCTATTTCAGCAAGTGCTTCAAGGATATTTACCATGTGAGCCCGCTCGCCTACCGCAAGGGGGAGGACTCGGATAAGGACGAGGAGGAAAAAGACGGGAAGTAGGAAGTATGCGTTTTTGTACGTTTTATCTCTCCGTGTGTACTCCTTTATACACACGAAGTAAAAGATAGCGCATATCTTTGGGCGCAGTAATCGAACTTTAAAGTCCAAAGACTATGAAACATTTATCCAACCTTTTACCTTACCTTCCGAGTGCGGTACTTCTGATAGGGTGTAGCAATGCTTCCAAGCAGGAGGCGCGGAACGACCGACCGCAGAAACCGAATGTAATCTATCTTATATCCGACGACTTGGGTATCGGCGACCTTAGCTGTTACGGCGCCACCAAAATAAGTACTCCGAATATCGACCGCCTGGCCGGTCAGGGTATGCAGTTTACCAACGCTTATGCCACTTCTTCTACCAGTACTCCTTCCCGCTTCGGTCTGCTGACGGGTATGTATCCCTGGAGGCAGGAAAATACGGGCATCGCGCCGGGTAACTCCGAACTGATTATCGACACTGCCTGCGTAACCATGGCGGATATGTTCAAGGCGGAGGGTTATTATACCGGTGCTATCGGCAAATGGCATCTGGGGCTGGGTCCTAAGGGCGGAACGGATTTCAACCGCGAAATCAGGCCGAATACGCAGGATATCGGCTTCAACTATGAGTTCATCATCCCCGCTACCGTAGACCGTGTTCCTTGTGTATTCGTAGAGAACGGCCATGTGGTAGGGCTCGACCCCAACGACCCTATCACCGTCAATTACGACCATAAGGTGGGCGACTGGCCTACCGGACTGGAAAATCCCGAATTGGTGAAGATGAAGCCCAGCCAGGGGCATAACAATACCATTATCAACGGTATTCCCCGCATCGGCTGGATGACCGGCGGCAAATCCGCCCTCTGGGTAGATGAGGATATCGCGGATGTCATAACCGGAAAGGCAAAGGATTTTATCATCTCGCACCAGGACGAGCCTTTCTTCCTATATATGGGTACGCAGGACATCCATGTGCCGCGCGTTCCGCATCCGCGCTTCGCAGGCAAGAGCGGCTTAGGCCCGCGCGGAGATGTTATCCTGCAACTGGACTGGACTGTGGGCGAGATTATGCATACGCTCGACAGCCTGAACATCGCCGATAATACTATCTTCGTATTTTGCAGCGACAACGGTCCGGTTATCGACGACGGTTACCAAGACCAGGCACGCGAGCTGCTGAACGGGCATACGCCGATGAAGCATTACCGTGGCGGCAAGTACAGTGCATTCGAGGCGGGAACGCGCATTCCGTTCATCGTCCGCTGGCCGGCGGGTATCAAGCCGGGCAAGCAGCAGGCTTTGTTCTCGATGATTGATGTATATGCTTCGCTGGCAGCCTTGCTGAACCACGAGCTCCCCGCAGGCGTAGCCCCCGACAGCCGCGACCAGCTCAACAATTTCCTCGGTACGGATACTGCCGGATGCGGTTACGTGGTACAGCAGAACCTGAACAATACTTTGTCTATCATCCAGAACAACTGGAAATACATCGAACCGAGCGACAAGCCCGCCCTGGAATACTGGACCAAAACGGAAATGGGTAACAATCCTAAACCCCAGCTTTACAACTTGTCTGTAGACCCGTCGGAGAAAGAGAATGTGGCCGAAGCGCATCCGGATAAGGTAAAAATGTTGTCTGCCCTGCTGGAAGAAGTGAAAAGCGCAAAGAACCAGCAGAATAGGGAATAACGTGTACCGGCATTGTCCGCAGATAATGTACAAAATCGGATTATTTGCGGACAATTAACGGACATTTCCACCCCGGACATCCTATATTTTTGTGGAGTGATTTTAACTATGATTCAGATAATCTAATTAAAAGCAACCTTTTTCAATAACCAAATTAAATTAATATTTATGAAACAGAAATCTAATCTATCAAAGACATTAGGTATCATGTTACTTTTTGTTTTATTTGCTGTTGGGGCAAATGCGCAGAATATCACAGTGACAGGTACGGTAAGCGACAACTTAGGTCCGGTTATCGGTGCTTCCATACAGGTAGAGGGAACCAGTAACGGATGTATCACGGACATCGACGGAAATTACAACCTTCCGAACGTTCCTCCCAACGCCACCCTCGTATTCTCGTACATCGGTTACCAGACGCAGAAAGTGGCAGTAGCCGGAAAAACCAGAATCAATGTAAAGCTGAGCGAAGATACCCAGTTGCTGCAGGAAGTCGTAGTGGTAGGTTACGGTGTTCAGCGTAAGAGCGACCTGACGGGTGCGGTGGCTTCCGTAAAGACTGCGGATGCCTTGAAAAGCACTCCGACGGGTAATGTATCGGATGCCTTGCAGGGACGTATGGCCGGTGTATCCGTACTCTCCGGTTCCGGTGACCCGAGCGGCGACAATACAATCCGTGTCCGCGGTATCAACTCTATCACGGCAGAAACGGGTCCGCTGGTTGTAATCGACGGTTTCATCGGCGGTTCGCTCCAGTCATTGAACCCCGCGGATATCGCCTCCATAGAGGTGTTGAAGGATGCCTCCGCAACGGCGGTATACGGTTCGCGCGGTGCTAACGGCGTTATCCTGGTAACTACCAAGAATCCCGAGAAGGACAAGCTGACCGTGTCTTTCAATGCTTTTGCCAACATCAAGACTGTTGCCAAGTATCCCGACAACCTCTCTCCGTACGAATATGCCAACTTGGTTAATGACTACGGTAAGGAGTACTTCGGCTATGGCGACAACCATTTCTACAGCCCGGAACAGTTGGCGGCTTTCAAATCCGGCAAGGCAGGTTTCGACTACTCGAAGGAAATCTTCCGCAGCCCGGCTGTGACCCAGAACTACGAGCTTTCCATTGCCGGCGGTGGTGAAAGGACTACTTTCCTCGCATCGCTCCGCTACCAGGACGACCAGGGTATCATCAAGGAATCGAGCAGCAAAATCTATAGCTGGCGCTTAAAAGTAGATACCAAAATCAAGAAATGGCTGAAAGCGGGTTTGAACATGTACGGCCACTACCGCGAAACGAGCAAACCGCGTATCAGCGAGTACGACGGTCTGATACAGCAAAGTATGTATTTCCCGAATACTATCGAGCCTAAAAACGAGGAAGGAGAATACAACAACAACTTCTTCGACGGCGGCAAAACGTACAACCCAATGGGTTATATCTGGGAATCCGACAACTCCAACAAGACTATCAACAACCGCATACAGGGTTATGTTCAGTTCGACATCATAGACGGGTTGAGCTTCCGTTCCCAGTTGGGCGTACTTTTCGACAACCGGCTGAATACATCGGTAGAAAACGAGCAGAGCTACTATTCTTATAAGAACAGCCTGACGCAAGGGCAGGTACGCAGCTATTGGAATACTTCCTGGCTGAACACCAATACCTTGAGCTATGTGAAGGAATTCAACGAAAACCACCGTATCAATGCTACGGCAGTGTTCGAACAATCGTACGACAACGACTACAACCATACCGGTACAGCCTACAACCTGGACTATATCGATATGATAGGCATCAATAACCTGGCATGGTCTGCTTCGGACCTTGCGGCTATCGCATCCGACCGTACAATCAACACCCTGATGTCGGGTATGTTGCGCGTTAACTACGTATTCATGAACCGCTACATGCTTACCGCTTCTATCCGCGCCGACGGTTCTTCACGCCTGAAAGACAAATGGAGCTATTTCCCTTCCGCTGCATTGGCATGGGATTTGAAGCAGGAAAACTTCCTGAAAGATAACAGCTTTATCGACCAGTTGAAGCTCCGTCTGGGTTACGGTTCCGTAGGAAACCAGGCTGTGGAGGCTTATCGTATTTACTCCAAAATGGCGCCGGTGACTATTACGAATGCAGGCGGAACATCTTCTACAGCTTATCAGATAGACCGTCCGGCAGCTTCTTTCCTTAAATGGGAACGCAACGACCAGTTCAACGTGGGAGTCGATTTCGGAATTCTCAACGGCCGTGTACGCCTGACCGCAGACTGGTACAGCAAATTGTCCAAGGATATCTTGCTGGAAGTGGCACGCCCCTCTCACATGGGTTACACTTCTATCCTCGACAATGCCGGCGAAATCAAGAACACCGGTGTTGAATTCACTATCAGCGCAGACCCTCTCACCGGTAAGGAATTCAACTGGCATACCGACCTGACTTTGTCTCACAACAAGGGTACGTTCAACAAGATTCCGACAGCCAACCACCGTCAGCAGCAGGCCGGAAACTACCAGAACCAGATATTCCAGATGATTGAAGGAGAGAAATTAGGTTCGTTCTGGGGATATACATTTGCAGGCGTATGGCAGGAAGACGAAGTGAACGCTCCTTTCGTGGATGCCAACGGACAGACCAACGGCAAGACCAACGGCGATGTATACAAAGTAAAACCCGGTAACTCCAAGTATGTGGATGTCAATAAGGACGGTGTATACAACGACTCCGACCAGGGAATCATCGGTTGCGGACAGCCGACATTCAACTGGGGCTGGAACAATACGTTCAACTACAAGAATTTCGATTTCTCGTTCTTCGTAGTAGGTTTCCACGGGTTCGACATTTACAACGCCACCCACCAAATGGGATACAACCTGATTAAGAGCCAGCAGGTGGCCGGTGTAACTCCCATGCGCGAACTGCTGAACCGCTGGACACCGACCAATACCAATACCGATATACCGGGCTTCGTTAAGGGCGGAACGGAAAACAAGGATTTCTTCAGCACACGCTTCGTTGAAAACGGCAGCTTCATCAAGATGAAGAGCATCACCTTAGGTTATACACTCCCGGAAACGACTTGCCGCTCACTGGGCATCAACAACCTGCGTGTATATGCTTCCGTACAAAACCCGTTCCACATCACCAGCTACTCCGGCCTGGACCCGGAAGCTACCATGGGCAGTCCTTTGGTACAGGGTGTCGACTGGGGTTCCTATCCTAACAGCCGCAACTACTTAATCGGTCTGAATTTCTCATTCTAATGACTAACCTACTTAAATAAGAACAATATGAAGAAATTAATATACTTAACAGCAATTGCCGGCAGCTTATTACTGACGACCTCTTGCGTAGACCTTACACAAGAACCCGAATCATTTATCACAGAAGAAGATTATTGGAGCGCAATAGACCAACAGAGCCTCCAGAAAGCGGCCGATGCTCTTTACAACGACTTATGGCAAGGCAATTACGGATTCAACAGCCGGTTGCAGCGCCTCAACGTGTGTGCGGACGACATCACCTACCGTGCCGCCAAAGCCAACAACGAACTGGCTTATTACGGCAGGCTGACGCCTAACCTCACAGCCAACGACGCCGATTTCTCGACTACCTGGACTCTGTTCTACAAGGTTATCAGCAGTTCCAACAAGATTATCAAAGGAACAACGATTCCGACAGACGAAGAAGAGGCTAAAGCATTCAAGGAGATATTGGGCGAAGCTTATTTCATGCGCGGCCTTTCTTATTTCTACCTAGTCCGCCTGTACGGTGACGTACCTTTGTTGCTGGAAGATGACGAAGCAATCATTACCATGCCGAGAACAGCCGTTTCCGAAATCTACGACAAGGCTATCGTTCCCAGCCTCAAGACTGCCGCCGAATGGCTGCCCAACCAAGGACGTAGCGGTAACTCCACTCCTTCCAAATGGGCGGCAAAAGCATGCCTGGCAGATGTCTATATGACAATGGCAGGATGGCCGCTGAACAAAGGGACTGAATACTACGGCCTGGCAGCCGCCGAAGCCCAAGACATCATAGACAATGCCAATGGAGCCGGCCTGAGCCTGACAACGAAGTATTCCGACTTATGGAAAGAAGCTAACAAGTCCCAGACCAATGAAGTGATGTTTGCCCTGCAACACAGCTCGAAGCATAAATTAGCAAGTAACTACGGTAAGTCCTACTATCCGAGCGATTATGCTCCCAATGCCGGCTGGGCCGACTATTACGGTGACGAGGATTTCTTCCTGGCGTATCCTGACGATGCACGCAAAGAGCATAACTACATGACGAAATGGAAAGTAAAAAGCGGAGACGTCATTCCTTATACCCAAAGTGCCGATAAACTGCCCGCTATCTCCAAGTACTACGATTACGACGAAGGCGACCCCGGTAAAAGTGCACAGGCAAACGGTATAACCTGTATCTACCGTTATGCAGAAGTACTCCTGATGTACGCCGAAGCTTCTACACGTGCAACCAATACGGTCAATGCAGCTGCTTTGGATGCTATCAAGAAAGTGCAGATACGTGCCGGTTATCAGGACAAAGGATTATCACTGACCACTACCACCGACCCGACTGAATTCCTGAAAGATGTTTCCAACGAACGCGGCTGGGAGTTCTTCGCCGAGATGAAACGCTGGTTCGAGCTGGTACGTCTGGAGAAAGTAAAAGACGTACGTGCCGAAGAATGGGATGCTTCTCTTTTCAACACGAATCATCATTATTATTTCCCTGTACCTTACCAGCAAATAGACCTTGCCGGTTGGACAAACAATGCAGGATACTAATTACCACAAAACTTCTAACCTTATTTATATTATCAATAAATCTTTTAGACCTTAATCAATTTAACATGTTCGGGAGGGAAGAGTCGAGAGACTCTTCTCTCTTTCTTTAACTTCATCCTCTTTAATAACATACCCATGAAAAGATATAGCTTATTCCTTCTTTGCAGCGTATTTATATACATAACGGCATCCGCACAGAAAATAGAAAACTTAGTGGAGCTGAAACAAAAGTCCGGCAACTCCCTCTTTCACCATTTGGGTAAAGCGCCCCGCATACCGGCCTTCGAATCCGAGGGTTACTGGGTCTGGGGTAGCTCGGTGGTAAAAGGCGACGACGGCAAATACCATATGTTCGTATCCCGCTTTCCCAAAACCCTGCCGTTTCATCCCGGGTGGATGGTAGCTTCGGAAATAGTACATGCCGTATCCGACGTACCGCAAGGGCCCTACCGTTTCAGCGATGTAGCACTCCCTGCACGCGGGGCGCAGTACTGGGACGGACGTTCCACGCATAACCCGCGCATACTGAAACAAAACGGCCGGTATTACCTCATCTACATGGGTTCCACACACCCGTTCGCCGAACCGGAGTACAACCAGCTCACTTTAGACAGCCCCTGGTGCACCGTTGCCCGTGCCAATAAGCGTATCGGACTGGCAGTTGCCGACTCCCCTTACGGGCCGTGGAAACGCCTCGATGAACCTATCCTAAAGACCAAACCCGGTACTTTTTACAGCTTCCTTACCTCCAACCCTTCTCCTATCCTCCAGGAAGACGGCTCGGTAATGATGATTTTCAAAGGACGGCATTATATCGACGGCTACCGGCACTCGGCCATGAGCCTCGGAATAGCTTATGCTCCCAATATAGAAGGCCCTTACCAGGTATTGAACGACGACCGCCCTATCTTCGAAGTAAACGGACAGGGTGAAGCCGAAGACCCTTTTCTCTGGAAAGATGCCGACGGCTATCATATCATCTTCAAAGACCATGTAGCCAAATTCACGGGCGAGCAAGGCGGCGGCGTCATGGCGCACTCCCCCAATGGCATCCAATGGAGCGTAGATAAAGACCCGAAAGCCTACTCGCGCAGCGTGGAATGGGAGGACGGAAAAGTAGAGATGCAAGGACAATTGGAGCGTCCTTTCATCCTTTTCGAGAACGGTAAACCCGCTTACATCTTTTTCGCCACCATGGACGGTCCCGGCGGGTTCGAAAATGCATCGCACTCCTGGAATATGGTTATTCCTATAAAAGATTAGGAATAAAAGCGTATCTTTGCCGCCATGAACGAAAACCTGCTACCCATTCATTTCGCTCCGCTTCAAGGCTACACAGACGCAGCTTACCGGCAGGCGCATGCCCGCATCTTCGGCGGCGTAGATACCTATTATTCTCCCTTCGTACGTGTGGAACACGGTGAAATCCGCCGTAAAGACGCACGCGATATAAACCCGGAGAACAACCGGGGAGTACACCTGATTCCCCAGCTCATTGCGCCGCACCCGGACAAGCTGGAACAGATAATGTCCCTTTTCAGCGGATATAACTACCGGGAAGCCGATATCAACCTGGGTTGCCCCTTCCCCATGCTGGCCAAACGGCACAACGGCGCCGGGATGTTGCCGTACCCCGAAGAAGTAAAAGAACTGCTAATTGCCGCAACAGAAAAATACCCCCGGTTCCGCTTCTCCGTCAAGCTCAGATTAGGCTGGGAGAATGCGGACGAATGCCTCGCACTCCTACCGCTGCTCAATGCACTCCCCCTATCCCACATCATCCTGCACCCCCGCTTAGGGAAACAGCAATACAAGGGTGAGGTCGATTTAGACGGGTTCGAGGCTTTTTATAACAGATGCGACAAACCTTTGTTCTACAATGGAGACCTGCACACAACAGAAGACATACAAGCTATCGCCGTACGTTTCCCCAAGTTGGCGGGAATCGTCATAGGGCGCGGCCTGCTCGCCAACCCGGCACTGGCATGGGAATACCGGCAAGGGAAGCGGCTATCTGCCGATGAAATGGCAGAAAAAGTAAGGCAACTGCATACAGATGTGTACAATAGCTACGAAGAACAACTGCAAGGCGGCGAAACGCAGTTACTGATGAAAATGAAAAGCTTTTGGGAGTACCTGCTACCCGAAGGTAACCGCAAGGCAAAGAAAACCATACACAAAACCGCCAAACTAACCAATTATCTGGCAGCGGTAAACGAACTGCTCTCTCCGCACCGATAAGACAATACCCTTAATTGCCGAAACAGAAAAGGCATCAATGCAGCAAAGATGCTCAAAAAGAAAAGACGCCAAAACAGAAAAGACACTCAAACAGAAAAGATACCAAAACAGAAAAGGCACTCTAATAAAGAAAAGGCCGTCTCAAAATAAAACTGCAAACCAGGAAATATCCTATAAACTGGGACATTCAGTAAATAATATAAAATCAGCCAACTAATTCATACACAAAATATTGCGAATTAGCTGGCTTTTTTGTATCTTTAGGTATTCCCCCGCAAATAAGGTTTGAAGGCCAAAACGGGGGAAATTCCC
>NZ_KB894158.1 GCF_000374365.1 Bacteroides gallinarum DSM 18171 = JCM 13658 | reverse complement strand
GAAGCCTGCCAAGCTCACTCTCATTAAAACTTTTGCGGTATTTTTCCAGAACATCAAATTCTGTGAAGCCCAAAGTTGGGTGAATTTCGGAAATATTTTGTATCTTAGCCATATCTTAGTCGGGGAATTTCCCCCGTTTTGGCCTTCAAACCTTATTTGCGGGGGAATACCTAAAGATACAAAAAAGCCAGCTAATTCGCAATATTTTGTGTATGAATTAGTTGGCTGATTTTATATTATTTACTGAATGTCCCTATGAATGGATAAAAGAATGGATACGAATTTCACTTGTGAAGAAGCCGCAGCAGGTACGGAGAAGTTCTCTTACCCTGAAATACCGGCAGGTCGTAACTTTAAAATAATACCCAAATGTACCGCATAGAACAGGAACGAAAAACCGTAGAACAAATGATTCGCCTCTACTGCCGCAGGAAGGAAGGCAACAGAGAACTCTGCCCACAATGCAGCGAACTGTTGGAGTACGCATACGCGCGTCTGTCCCGCTGTCCCTTCGGCGAGGGAAAAACGACTTGCAGGCTCTGCACCGTCCATTGTTACAAACCGGAAATGAAAAAGCGGATGCGGGAGGTGATGCGGTATGCCGGGCCACGTATGTTGCTTTATCATCCTATTGCAGCATTCCGGCATTTATGGAGAGAGTATGTGCATTAATCTCACCGCATATTCCGCGCTTCCGTATCAAAAGCGGTGTAAATAACAAGCCCCTCTTCTCACAAAAAACTTAAAGAAACAGCCTGCCGCGTAATATAGATAGGGCACAGGCTACACGGAAAGTCACGGATAAATCCCAAAGCCACCCGTGTCGTTTCGTGTAATCCGCACCCTAAAAGAAATCAAGAAGCATGCGCTTGGACACATGCTTACATAATCTTTTCGAATTATCAATTGAAATAATACAAGAAAACTGCGATTCCTTCGAGTGCTTTCTTCTTTTCACCCTGAATTTCAATAGCGAACTTGATTTCCGCCTTTGCCACACCACGCAAGTTTGCCAGTGAATGCAGGTGCGCTACCAGACGGATACTCTGTCCGGACAATACGGCCTGGCCGAATTTCATCTTATCCATACCATAATTAATCATCATCTTCAGGTTATTCACCTCGATAATCTGGTTCCATAAATGAGGCAACATGGAGAGGGTGAGATAGCCGTGGGCAATGGTGCTCTTGAAAGGGCTTTCGGTCTTGGCACGCTCGGTATCGATATGAATCCACTGATGATCCAACGTTGCGTCAGCAAAAAGATTAATGCGTTCCTGGGTAAGTTCCACATACTCCGAAACTCCGATTTGCTGACCTACCAGCTTTTCAAAATCCTCATACGAGTTGATAATTACTTTTTCCATATATTCCTTGTTTTATTGAGTAAATAGCGTTATAAACTTATAAACGATAACAAAGATACCGTTTATCTCCGAATAAATTACAACCTGAACAGGAAAAAGCCGTATCTCCCGGCTGTTTTGCACAAGTTCTTTCGAACATTGTCCGTACAATAGCCCAATAAGATGCAAGTTCATGCCTTTTTACAAACAGATATGCCATTCATCCATAACAACGATAAACGGCCGCTGCAATCCTGCCTATTTTTATTTCTCTCTCCCTTTTTCTTTTCATTTCTACGAATTATACCTATTTTTGTAATTCTAATAATTGGTATGATAAAACAGTAACTACCATAAATATCTCTGTATGGACGCGACACAGGATTATAACCTACTTTCAGACATAATGCGCAATGCCAATATGGGCTGGTGGGAAGCCGACCTGCAAAGTGCAAGTTATATCTGTTCCGAATATATTTCCGAATTGTTGGGTTTGAAAGAAGACGGATTTATCAGCTTCGAGGACTTTAACAAGCGAATTATGAAAGAAGAACAGCCACCCACCACGGTTTATTCCTTCGAGAACATACAGCAGACGCAGGAAGCCGTATATCTGCTCGATACGGCAAAAGGTCCTATGTGGGTGCGCAGTAAAATCTGCATGCAGAAAACCGATGAACACGGAAACACCAAGATTTACGGTATAGCCGAAGTGCAAGACGGCCCCAACATGTCGTCCGCCTCGCAAACATTGCAACAGCGGGAACGGCTGTTACATAATATCTATAAGAATCTGCCGGTAGGCATCGAACTATACAATATACAGGGAACCCTGATAGACTTAAATGACAAGGAGCTGGAAATGTTCCACCTGCAACAGAAGGAGGACTTGCTGGGCATCAATATCTTCGAAAATCCCAGTTTCCCCAACGAGATGAAAGAGAAGTTGAGAAAACATGAAGATGCAGACTTCACTTTCCGCTATGACTTCTCCAAAATAGGCACTTACTATAACTCGCAGAGGAAAACGGGCACAATAGACATGGTTACCAAAGCGACCACCTTGTACGACGAGCATCATGTTCCTACCAACTACCTGCTGATTAACGCAGACAAGACCGAAACGACCGTAGCATACAACAAGATACAGGAGTTTGAAAGTTTCTTCGAGCTGATAGGCAACTATGCCAAAGTGGGATATGCCCACTACAATCTGCTCACCCAGGAAGGAGATGCCCAGCATAGTTGGTACATCAACATCGGTGAAGAAAAGGACAGACCGTTATCCGAAATCGTCGGAGTGTATGCCCACATCCACCCCGAGGACCGTAATCATATACTCCGCTTCCTGGACAGTGCGAAAAAAGGTACGGAAAACAAGTTCAACAAAGAAATACGTATTCTCAGGAAAGACGGGAGTTACTCATGGACGCATACCAACCTCATTGTGAAAGTGTATGCCCCCGAACGGAACTGCATAGAACTAATCTGCATCAACTATGACATCACCCGGCTGAAAAATACGGAAGCCATGCTGATACAGGCCAAAGAAAAAGCCGAAGAATCGGACAGGTTGAAATCGGCTTTCCTTGCCAACATGAGCCACGAAATACGTACTCCGCTAAATGCTATCATCGGATTTTCCAGCCTGTTGCCCTATACGAGCGATGCCGACGAGCGCGACCGGTATATTGCATTGATAAACCACAACAACGACCTGTTGCTGAATATCATCAACGATGTACTGGATTTGTCGAAGATAGAGGCCGGACACATAGAGCTGCATCCTACCTGGTTCAACCTGTCGGAACTAATCGACGAAAGTTTTACCGAGCACAAGCACAATGTCCCGGCAGAGGTAGAGTTAAGAACCTGTTATCAGGCAACTACCTGCCTGATAGAACAAGACCCGATGCGTATCAAGCAGATATTAAACAATCTTATCTCGAATGCAGTGAAGAATACATCCCGGGGGTACATCGAGGTTTCTTATGAAGCCTCCTTATCCGAAGTAAGAATAAGCGTTGCCGACACCGGACGCGGAATACCCCAAGACAAACTGGGCGCGATATTCGAACGGTTTGAAAAAGTAGACTCCTTTATACAGGGAGCCGGATTGGGGCTGCCAATCTGCAAGTCCATAGTGGAAAGGATGAAAGGGACAATCGAAGTTACATCCACCGTAGGAGTAGGCAGTACGTTTACCGTAACATTTCCCTGTCAAGTGCAACCGGCGGAATAGCAGAAAAACGGACATAAGAGAAAAAGAAACAATATGATAGGACAGAAAGAGTTTACCCTTACCCCGCACCGGCGCGGTTTTCATCTGGTTACGGAAGAAATAGCACGCAACCTGCCACCGCTGCCGCAAACCGGTATATTGCATTTGTTCATCAAGCATACAAGCGCAGCGCTCACTATCAACGAGAATGCCGACCCGGATGTACAGACGGATATGGATGCCATTTTCAACCGTCTTGTCAAGGAGCGCGAGCCCTATTACGAACATACCTGCGAGGGCGACGACGATATGCCGGCGCACGCAAAGTCTACCATTGTGGGAGCCTCCCTTACCATACCCATTACCAACGGACGGATGAACATGGGCATCTGGCAAGGCATTTATCTCTGTGAATTCCGCAACCGCGGCGGTGGAAGAAAAATCGTAGCAACCGTTATCGGATAACCCCTGCCCATGAGAAAAGCCATAATCATAGGAGCCACCTCGGGTATCGGGCAGGAAGTAGCGCGCCTGCTCGTGCAGAAAGGCTGGCATATCGGAATTGCAGGAAGGCGCGAAGATGCATTGCAATGCATGCAGCAGGCCAATCCCGGACAAATTGAGATACAGTGCCTCGATGTAACAAAAGACGATGCTGTCTTACATCTCAATGAACTGATAAACCGGCTGGGCGGTATGGACTTGTTCTTCCTCAGTTCCGGTGTGGGCTACCAGAACCGAAGCTTAGAACCGGACATAGAGCTGAACACCGCACGCACCAACGTCGAGGGTTTCATACGAATGGTTACAGCCGCTTTCGGTTATTTCAAGCAAACGGGTGGCGGGCACATCGCCGTTATCAGTTCCATAGCAGGAACCAAGGGGTTGGGAGTCGCACCCGCCTACTCCGCCACCAAGCGGTTTCAAAATACGTATATCGACGCCCTGGCACAGCTCTCGCAGATGCAGCGCCTCAACATCCGTTTCACCGACATCCGTCCGGGATTCGTAGCGACGGATTTACTGAAAAACGGCAAATACCCCATGTTGATGCAGACAAACAAGGTGGCGCTACATATCGTAAAAGCATTGAAACGGAAAAAACGGGTGGTGGTGATTGACGGACGTTACCGGCTGGTGGTATTCTTTTGGCGGATAATTCCACGTTGGTTGTGGGAACGGTTGCCTATAAAAAATTGATTGCGTATCTTCACACCGATAAAATTAAAGTATAATACGGAACTTCACCGCGGATTATACGGATTTGTACGGATATACATTCCATTCTTATTACAAATAGTTTCCGGTAATCTGTGGCAGGCCATAAAAAGACAACTAAAATGAAAAGAAACTCCGGATATATAATATTTACAGCCGCCGTAGCTTTGTGTACAGGCGCTTCGTTACCCTTTTTACTCGGCAACAGTGTGTTGAACCCCGAACGGCAATCGGTCAAATCGGAAGTGCCTTACTGTGTCACTCCTCCCTCCGTACCCGATAAAATAACGTTTGCCGGACAAGAGGTAGACTTGCTCCGTTACGACCACCGCGAACGCATGGACCGTGAACTGATGTCGTTCACTTATATGCATTCCACCACGATGCTCACCGTAAAACGGGCAAACCGTTACTTCCCCGTCATAGAGCCTATATTGAAAGCAAACGGCATACCGGATGATTTCAAGTTTCTTGCCGTAATAGAAAGCGCCCTCAATCCGCTTGCCAAGTCGCCTGCCGGTGCGGCCGGAATGTGGCAGTTCATGCCCGCAACAGGGCGTGAATTCGGGCTGGAAGTAAACAACAATATCGATGAGCGTTATCATGTGGAGAAAGAAACAAAAGCCGCCTGCAAATACCTGAAAGAAGCCTATGGCAAATACGGCAACTGGCTTTGCGTGGCAGCCGCCTATAATGCCGGCCAAGGGCGTATCTCCACACAATTGCAGAAACAAATGGTAAGCCAGGCTGCCGACCTTTGGCTGGTGGAAGAAACCTCGCGTTATATGTTCCGGTTATTGGCAGCAAAAGCCGTCATCAGCAACCCGCAGCGATACGGTTTCCTGCTGAAACGGAAACATCTTTATCCGGCTATCCCCTATACGGAAATAAAAATAACTACGAGAATAGACAACCTGGCGCAATTCGCCAAAAGCAAAGGCATCACCTTCGCCCAACTGAAGGATGCCAACCCGTGGCTACGCGGCACTTCGCTTATGAACAAAAGCGGGCGCACATATATCCTAAAAATACCTACGCAAGCCGGAATGCATTACGACCCGCAAAAGACGGTTCCCCATAACGGGAACTGGGTAATCGACTAAACGGGTCACCGCTGTTTCTCCGTCAGGTATTTCCAATAGCGCACAGGCATATCCTGCCTGTGCTTACGGGGATTCAGCCTTTCTTTGATACAGATTGCCTTGAAATAGGTTTTCCAAAGTTGCTGGAAGAGTTTCTCGTCTTTATCCATAAGGCTCTCGTCGAGCATCCCCGTAACGAGATGCCCTTCGCGGCTGTCGTCCCCGAAGGTAACTTCGCGCACTTCTTTTAAATCGTAATAATAGCCGTAGGCACGCCTGATGTCGTATATCAGCCAACGCTGGTCGGCAAAACGGTCTTTAAAATGTCCGGTTACCAGGGGAAGCGCGTTTTTCTCCGGTTCCACGGCAGCAAAGTAAGTACCGTCCGCAGCTTTTTGGAAACGGACGAATTGCAGCAGCCGTATGCGCTCCCAGTCCACCCGCTTCCACATCCGCGAGAATTCCAGCACATCGGGGTCTGCAAAATCGGTTTCAATGGAACGGGGAGCATCTATCGCCTTACGGATATAGCGGAACAGGAGCGATGCCGTTTCCGGTTCTTCCGCCAGCCAGCATTGTGCAAGGCAGGACAAGGCGGATGATGAAAGTTTCTTCTGCAGTCCGCGCCAAACCCTGCCGGCCTTTTCTTCATCCGAAATTACCGTAAAGACCTCGTCATGGAACAACGGAAGCTGCTCTCCTTCCGTGAGCAGCATATCCGGAAAGGTACGGCGAGAATAGGCTTCGAAAACAGAAGTCAGCAGTCCCTCAAAGGTATTGTCGAATATAAACAGTTTCATGCTCCCTCGTCTCCAAAATCAAGTATCAACTGCCTGTCATCGAATTTCTTCTTCGGCTTCTGTACCAATAGGCTGCGTACCCTTTGCGGAGTCATCTCATTGACTGTACGCATAGGCAGCTCGCTGCAAGTGATGAAATACTGCGCTTTCTTCATAACCACTCCGATTTTCTTCAACTGGTAAAAGCCCAGTTTGGAGAAACGGCGGGAAGCGACTATCAGACGTGCCGACTTTACACCGATACCCGGCACGCGGAGCAGCATTTCATAATCCGCTTTATTGACGTCAATTGGAAACTGCTCCGGGTGGCGCAATGCCCACGACAATTTCGGGTCTATCTCCAAATCCAAGTCAGGATAGGCGTCATCCACAATCTCGTCTACTTTGAACTGGTAGAAACGCAGCAGCCAGTCTGCCTGATAAAGCCGGTTCTCGCGTACCAAGGGCGGTTGCTTCAAAGCAGGCAGGCGTTTGTCGTATGTATTTACGGAAATATAGCCGGAATAATAGACGCGCCGCATCGTAGGGCGCCGGTAAAGGGACGACGAAAGAAAAAGGATGTCTTTATCCGTTTCGGCAGTAGCCCCCACAATCATCTGCGTGCTCTGCCCTGCCGGAGCAAAGCGGGGTGCATAGCGGTATTTCCTGCGTTCCTCCGCACTCTCCAGGACACCTTGCTGGATGTAACGCATCGGAGCGAACACGCTTTGGTGGTCTTTTTCCGGAGCAAGCAGTTTAAGGCTTTCTTCCTTGGGTATTTCCACATTGACGCTGAGGCGGTCAGCATACAACCCCGCCTCATTTACCAGCTCGCGACTGGCGCCGGGAATACTTTTCAGGTGGATATAACCGTTGAAACGATGAACGGTGCGGAGGTCTTTGGCTACACGCACCAATCTTTCCATTGTATAATCGGGATTACGCACTACGCCGCTGCTGAGGAAAAGCCCCTCGATATAGTTGCGGCGGTAAAATTCCATAGTCAGGTCTACAAGTTCGCTCACGGAAAGGGTGGCACGGGGCAAGTCGTTGCTACGGCGGTTGATGCAATATGCACAATCGTATATGCAGTAATTCGTCAGCATCACTTTCAGCAACGAGATACAGCGTCCGTCCTCTGCAAAGCTATGGCAAATGCCCCAGCCGCCCACAGTGTTACCCACCATACCCGCCTTATTGGAGCGTACAGTGCCACTGGAAGAGCATGACACATCGTACTTTGCCGACTCCGCCAATATTTTCAACTTATTCAATACATTCTCATCCATAATACCCGGTGTCAAAAGTAGCAATAAAACTTCGATTTCGGAGAGGAAGGCCGGGCAATTAATACATTAAATTTCGTCGGGGAAAAGGCGGGAATACGACTTATCCATACAAAGAGTTACCGCATAAAAATAAAAAAGACCGCCTGAAGGCAGTCTTTCGCAACATTAAATCTGCGTTTTTTCTTACTTCTTAGAAGCTTCCAAAGATGCTTTACGGAAATCTTTCATTGTTTTTTCAATTTCCAAAGAAGCCTTGCGTGCACGAGTACCGGCTGCTTTGTTTCCGTTTTCCAACTGAGCTTTCGCATCTTTTTCGAATGCTGCATACAATTCTGCAACTTTTTCAACTAATTCTTTCATAATCCTTTTTTAATTACTTCGTTAATAATGTCCGACAAAAATACATTCTTTCTTGAAATAAATGCAGAAAAACGATATTTTTTTTGAAATAATCGGTAAAATCAATATAAAAAAAGGCTCATACACGTTTTTTATCTACTTTTGCAGGCATGAAAACGCTTACCGATGCCCAATATATACGTGCTCTCATAGCCGAAGGAGAGCATCAGCAACAAGATTTCAAGTTCGAAATATCCGATGCACGGAAGATTGCCAGAACACTCTCCGCCTTTTCGAACACGGACGGCGGACGGCTTCTTATCGGTGTAAAAGACAACGGAAAAATAGCCGGAGTACGCTCCGACGAAGAGCAATATATGATAGAGGCGGCTGCCCGGCTATACTGCCGTCCGGAAGTGAATTACAGCATGCAGACTTACCAGGTGGAAGGTCGTAGCGTGTTACTCGTGCAGATTGACGAAAGCGTCCGTAAACCGGTATATGCCAAAGACGAAACCGGCAGATACCTCGCCTACCTGCGCATCAAGGACGAAAACATCCTTGCCACCCCGGTGCATCTGCGTATCTGGCAGCAAAGCGAAAGCCCCAAGGGAGAGCTAATGGAATACACCGAACGGGAACAACTGCTGCTCGATTTACTGGAGCAAAACGACCGGCTATCACTGAACCGTTATTGCCGTATGGCACACCTGCCGCGCCGTGCCGCAGAACATTTGCTGGCAAAGCTCATCCGGTACGACATCGTAGAGCCTGTTTTCGAAGGGCATAAATTTCACTTTAAACTGAAATAAAGTAGAAAAAGCCCTGGAGTGCTGGCAAAGAAATAAGTTTATTTTCTATCTTTGCACCCGTAAAATATAGAAAATATCATCATGGGTATATTTGCCAAACTATTCAACAAAAATTCTGAAGGGACTTCCTCCAAGAACGTGGAAGACTTCGTGTCGCTGACACGCGTCTACTTCCAGTCCGTGATAGCCGCAAACCTGGGTATCACCAACATCCGTTTCGTACCGGATGTAGCCAACTTCAAGCGCTTATTCAAGATTCCCACACAGGGCGGCCGCCTGGGACAGGCAGAAAAAACTGCTTCCCGCAAGATGCTGATGCAGGACTACGGAATCAGCGAGAACTTCTTTAAGGAAATCGACGCTTCCGTAAAGAAACACTGCCGTACACAGAACGATGTGCAAGGTTATCTTTTCATGTACCAGGGTTTTTCCAACGACCTGATGATGCTAATGGGCAACCTGATGCAATGGAAATTCCGTATGCCGTCTATCTTTAAAGGCGCGTTGCGTAGCATGACCGAAAAAACGGTACATGAGGTTTGTACCAAAACTGTTTGGAAAAAGGACGATGTACACAAAACGGCCATGACAGTCCGCCAGTACAAAGAACGCTTGGGATACTCGGAACAATGGATGACGGAGTATGTGTACAACATCATCATGCTGGCCAAGAAAGAACCTAAAAACAAATCCGACGAACAAGACAAAGCGTAAAACAGGTAATAATGTTTTTTACCGGTACAGCAAAAAGCAACCGGAATTCAAATATAAAGAGAGATACGGAGTTTCCTCATAGAGCTCGTATCTCTCTTTTATATTATAGCATCTATATTATAACATCGTTGAAGTAACCGGATAAAACCGATATAGAAGGCACTTTTAAGGTTTTCGCAGAAAAATGAGCTTTACAACAAAATAAAGTAAATGGGAATATACTACTTTTGCAGTATGAATATCAGGTGGAAACAGATATAAATATGGAAAAGTTAGATGTTTTTAATTGCTCCAATGTACTTATAGCAAGCTATTTTACGGACGACAGAAGTTGTGCGCACGAAAATCGCGAGCATACTCTTATCTACCTCTGCTCCGGTGAGTTGGAAATCGAAGAACGGGGAAAGAAAACCGTTCTCCGTGCAGGCGACTGCGCTTTTATGCGCCGCGACAACCGAATGTGGTTACAGAAACGGATAGTAAACGGGAAGCCTTATCATTCCATTGTACTCAAATTTTCCAAATCCTTTTTACGTGAGTTTTATCAAAAGCTCGACAAAAAAGACATTCCCGTGGAAGCAAGACGGGAAAAAAACAGCCTGCGCCTATTGCCCCGCGAACGTCCGGACATACGCAGCCTCTTCGAATCCGTCATACCTTATTTCGATTCGGGCACAAAGCCTTCGGAAGATGTGTTGAAACTGAAAATGACGGAAGGGTTGTATGTGTTGCTCCACACGGACAAGAACCTGTATGCTTCCCTGTTCGACTTCGTAGAGCCGTGGAAAATAGACATACTCGATTATCTGAACGAGAACTATATGTACGACCTCTCAATGGAAGAAATAGCAAGCTATACGGGACGCAGTCTGGCGACCTTTAAACGCGACTTTGCCAAAGTAAGCAACCTGACACCTCAAAAATGGATTATCAAACGGCGACTGGAGGCAGCGCATCACCTGATAAAATCCGGGAAAAAGAAAGTGTCGGAAATATGTTTCGATGTAGGATTCAAAAATTTGTCGCATTTCTCCAAAATATATAAGCAAGCTTACGGAAGTTCCCCGTCCTGGTGAAATGAGCCTTACAGCAAAACAGATTGAGCCTTGCAGCAAAGTTGTTGCAAGGCTCTCTTTTTACTTTTGCACCGTAAGGACATAGAAATAAAAGCGGGACACATTTACCATTCATCAACACACAAAAATATAAGGTTATGGAAGATAATAAAATGAACATCAGCCGCCGGGGATTTCTTAAGACGGCAGCCGTTGTAGGTGCGGCACTGGCCATTCAGCCTACTATCAATAAGGTTAAAGCTGCGGATACCGTACTTGGCGGGGAGAAATCCCCGAAAAAGGACGGTATGCAATACCGCACGCTCGGCACAGGAAAAGCCGCCATGGAAGTATCGGCACTCGGTTTCGGGATAATGGGCATGACTCATCACAGAAGCCGGCATCCCGACAAGAAACAATGTATCCGCTTGCTGCATGAGGCAGTAGAGCGGGGAGTTACGCTATTCGATACCGCCATTGTTTACGGTCCCTTGTCCAATGAACTGCTGACGGGTGAAGCCCTTTCCGGATTTAAGGATAAAATCAACATAACAACCAAATTCGGGCACGAAGTCATTGACGGCAAGGCCACAGGACGACAGGACAGCCGTCCTGAAACTATCCGCCGTTATTGCGAAGGCTCATTGAAACGTCTCCGGGTAGATAGCCTCGCCCTGTTTTACCAACACCGCTTCGACCCGCAAGTACCGGTGGAAGAGGTAGCGGGAACGATAGCGGATTTGATAAAAGAAGGAAAGGTGCAACGCTGGGGCATGTGCGAAGTCACACCCGAAACTATCCGCAAGGCGCACGCTGTCTGTCCGCTTACCGCCATACAAAGCGAATATCACTTGATGCACCGTTTGGTGGAAGAAAACGGAGTATTAGACGTATGCCGTGAATTGGGTATCGGCTTCGTACCTTACAGTCCGATAAACCGTGGCTTCCTGGGTGGTAATATCAATGAATACACGCAGTTCGACCCGGACAACGACAACCGTCAGACACTGCCGCGTTTTCAGCCGGAAGCAATACGGATGAATACCCGCATTGTGAATGTATTGCAGAACTTCGGCCGCACACGGGGGATGACTTCAGCCCAGGTAGCGTTAGGCTGGCTGTTGCAGAAAGCCCCGTGGCTTGTTCCCATTCCCGGAACGACAAAACTGTCGCACCTGGAAGAGAACCTGCATACATCCGACTTCCCGTTGTCCGCCGGAGAATGGAAACAATTAGAGGATGAAGTGGCAAAGATTCCCGTTGTAGGCGACCGCTACAATGCAGAGCAACAAAGGCAAGTAGGATTTTAGAAGGTGAACAGGTAATAGCCGAGACATGCTCCAGCAACCGGACAGCCGCGGCTATTACCAACATATCCTCCTCATCTTCCCCTCTTTTCGCACTACCGGCATGAATGTCAATCCAGCCCTCCCAACAACCTCAATTTAGTGTGCAGCGAATAAATCTCCCGTTGCATCTCCTCCATACGTTCCAGCAAATGATGAATGGCATCAATACCTTCTATATTGATAGACAAGTCGTAATACATACGGCTGTACCGTTCCACATCCGGTAATTGGGAGAATAACAGATAACTTTCTCCACCTTCCGTCCGGACATCTATCAGACCGCCTTCCTGCAACATTTCAATGAACGAGGGCTCTATGTGGCATTTATCGCAATACTCGCTGACTATAATTAATTCGTTCTGCATAACTCGCTCTCCTTTTTTAGTTCATACTTTGGATTTTACGGAACATCTCTTTCTGCTGTTCCGTCAGGTTTACGGGCAATTTTACGGAATAAGTCACTATCAAATCACCGTATTGTCCCTCCTTCTTGTACACCGGAAATCCCTTTCCTTTCAGGCGAACCTTCGTTCCATTCTGCGTTTCGGGTTTTACTTTCAGTTTTACCTGACCTTCCAATGTATCCACCAACTTCTCACCGCCCAGCAATGCTGTATAAAGGTCGATATCCAAGTCTACATACAAGTCATCGCCCAAACGTTTGAAGACGGAATCGTCCGTTATCACGAAAGTAATGTAGAGGTCGCCGGCCGGCCCGCCATTGATACCTTCGCCACCGTAGCCTTTCAGCCTAATGACCTGCCCGTCGGCGACACCTGCCGGTATGGTAATACGCACATTTTTCCCGTTCACCGCCAATACCTGCTTATGAGTCCGGGCTGCATCCCGAAGCGACAAGTTCAGGTCTGCATGAAAATCCTGTCCCCGGAAACCGGTATTCGTACCGCCTCCGCCACGTGTACGGTGTCCAAACATCTGCTCGAAGAAGTCGGAGAAGCCCTCCGCACTACTCCCGGAAAATTCCTGGCCGTCGGAAGAGTACCAGTACGTACCGTTGCCGTCCGTACCAAAACCACCCGCACCGCCGAAACCTGCCCCTCCAAAGCCGCCTGCCTGTTGCCGCGCCCGCTTCTGAGCTTCAAACTCATCGGCATGTTTCCAGTGTTCGCCGTATTCATCATATTTCTTTCTTTTTTCAGGGTCGCTAAGCACCTCATTGGCCTCGTTGATAGCCTGAAATTTATCTTTGGCCGTAGCATCATTCGGATTCAAGTCGGGATGATATTTGCGTGCCAACTTACGGAACGCTTTCTTTATGTCATCCTGAGATGCCGTTTTGTCTACTCCAAGGACTTGATAATAATCAATGTAAGCCATAGTTTATAAGTTTTGTATTCTAAAAAGAATAGAACAAATAACACACCAACATTGTTTTTTATAGGCTAAAATACGTAAACGAAAATTAAAAAAAGCGTTTCATTATCATATAAACAGATGATAAACAATCATTTGTTATTCTTCACATGCTTATTTTATATCCCCCAAATCCTAAAATATCGTAAACGACATTTAATATCAATTAATTATTCACTTCAAAAAGCCTTCGAATTAACAGAAACCGCTTTATTTGTATCAGGATAAAACCTGCTTTTGCATTATCTCCCCAACCTTAAATAAAAACAACATTTATGAGAAACTATTATCGGCTCCTAACCCTATTCTTCGCATTCGCCGTACTCCCGGCCAAAGCAGGCGAGTGGATTAGAATCAACCAGCTCGGCTACCTGCCTCAATCCATTAAAGTAGCGGTATTCATGAGCGAAGAAGAAACCCATTTAACAGAATACGCATTGGTCGATGCCTTTACCGGAAAAACGGTGTATAGGTTTACCGCTCCGAAAGCCACTGGCAAATCAGGCGGAATGAACAGTACCTACCGGTTGGACTTCAGTAGTTTTCAAAAACCGGGAACCTATTATCTGAAAGCGGGAAGCGCCGTTTCCCCGCACTTCCCTATCAATGCACATGTTTATAACGGTACAGCCGATTTCCTGCTGAACTACATGCGCCAGCAACGTTGCGGTTACAACCCGTTTCTGAAAGACAGTTGCCATGTGCATGACGGTTACATCCTATACCACCCCACAAAGACCGGCAGGCACATCGACGTCCGCGGCGGCTGGCACGACGCGACGGACTATCTGCAATACACCGCCACTTCCGCCAATGCCATATACCAGATGATGTTCGCCTACCAGGAAAACCCCGGTTCATTCGGCGACGCTTATGATGCGGACGGGCTACCGGGAGCAAACGGCATTCCCGACATAATAGACGAAATCAAATGGGGACTGGACTGGCTGAACCGTATGAATCCCGCTCCCGGCGAGCTATACAACCAGATTGCCGACGACCGCGACCACGCCGGTATGCGCCTGCCCAATAAAGATGAGGTAGACTACGGCTACGGACCGGGCAAGGGGCGTCCCGTTTACTTTTGCAGCGGTGAACCCCAAGTACGCGGGCAATTCACGAATGCCACCACGGGCGTAGCAAGTACGGCAGGTAAATTCGCCTCTTGCTTCGCCTTGGGAACCAGGGTACTGAAAGATTTCTACCCCGAGTTTGCAGCCGAAATCGGCAGAAAGGCTGATGCTGCCTACCAGGAAGGCGTAAAGAAACCGGGCGTATGCCAAACTGCTTCCGTAAAATCACCCTACATCTACGAGGAGGACAACTGGACAGACGATATGGAGCTCGGAGCAATGGAATTATACAAAGCCACCGGCAATCCCGAATATCTGTCGCAAGCCCTCGAATACGGACGCCGCGAACCCGTCACCCCATGGATGGGCGCCGACAGTGCCCGCCATTACCAATGGTATCCGTTCATGAACATGGGACACTACCACTTAGCCACGGTGAACAACCAGCGCATCAGCAAAGAATTTATCCGCAACATGCGTACCGGTATCGAACGTACATACGAAAAAGCCGTGGAAAGCCCCTTCCTGCACGGTATTCCCTACATCTGGTGCTCTAATAACCTGACCACTGCCATGTTGACACAATGCCGCCTGTATCGCGAAGCTACCGGCGATAAGACATACGCCGAAATGGAAGCTGCCCTACGCGACTGGCTGTTCGGCTGCAACCCATGGGGAACAAGTATGATTGTGGAACTGCCGCTCTACGGCGATTATCCCTCGCAACCCCACTCCTCTCTGCTGAACGCAGGTGTGGGCAACACGACGGGAGGACTGGTGGACGGTCCCGTATACCGTAGTATCTTCGAAAGCCTGCGGGGTGTCAACATGACCGGTATTCCGGGTACTCCCGGCCAGGACTACGAACGTTTCCAACCGGATGTGATGGTTTACCACGATGCAATCCACGACTACTCCACCAACGAACCTACCATGGACGGAACCGCCTGCCTCACCTACTACCTCTCTGCCATGCAGAAAGAAGGCATGGAACAGGCAAATATAACGGCAGACAAAAATATATACGTCAATGGCGGCATCATACGCACCGACCCGTCCAAAAAACAAATCAGCCTCGTATTTACGGCAGCCGACAAAGCAGACGGCGCCGATGCTATCATCGGCACTTTGAAGAAACACAGCATCAAAGGCAGCTTCTTCTTTACCGGCGAGTTTTACGAACTCTATCCCGAGGTGGTGAAACGCCTGCTCAACGAGGGGCATCTCGTAGGCAGCCACAGCTACGGACACTTGCTCTATATGCCATGGGAAAATCGGGACTCCTTATTGGTTACCCGTGAAGAATTCGAGAAAGACATGCTGAAAAGTTACGAAGCCATGCGGAAGGCAGGCATCGGATACGAAGACGCACCCGTATACATCCCACCCTATGAATATTACAACAAAGAGATAGCTGCCTGGGCAAAAAGCATGGGAATACAAGTTATCAACTACACTCCCGGCACTATGAGCAATGCAGACTATACCACCCCCGATATGGGACGGAAATACCGGAGCAGCAAGTTCATCTACGACAAAATCATGGAAGTAGAAAAGAAAGAGGGACTGAACGGCCACATAATGCTGATACACTTCGGAACAGACGAGCGCCGCACAGATAAATTCTACAACGGCTATCTGGACAAACTGATAAAAACGTTGAAACGCAAAGGTTACGCTTTCGTCCCTATACTCGAAGCGGCAGGCTTTAAAACCGGTGCGGCATTATAAAAAGGTTAGTTGAAAGGTTATCAGGCAAAGGTCTTTTTAAGGTAAATATTCAATCGGTTTGTTTTCAGCAAACTTTCCCCTATCCCCCCAAAAAAGAGGAGGAAAGTTTTAGGTCAAGCCCTCAGCCTGCGAAGGTGCAGGGCTTTTTCCATACCACGAAATATAAGTACAACAAGGTGTACTCACGAAAAAACAAAAAGGTACAGATTTCGCAATTACGGAACCATTCCCTTGCAAAACCTGTACCTAAAGAAAGGTTCGGTCTAATCGTTTTTCCCTATCCGATATATACGTTTACCCCCAATGAAACGTAAAGCTCGTCTTTCTCCTGGGAAAGAACAATCTTGTCTTCACGAGCAAGCCAGCCGATAGCCGCGCCCAGTTCCTTGTCTTTCAGTCCGGACTTTCTTTTCAGCGTACCGTAGCTCCATCTGGCATAATCACTGAGCAATTGCCAAACCTTACCCGCATTCAGTCCGATTTCGTTTTTGTCCATTTTACTTTTTAAATTAAAAAGGTTAATAGTTTATTGTTAGGTTATCTTTACAGTGTGTAAAGATATTATTTAAAATTAAAACAACACAGAAAACGGGTAAAAGATATGAAAATTAATCACTTTTGTAACAATTTTGTAGTTGTACACGTTTCTTGCCAGCCATAACCGGAGGGAAAAGCACAAAAAAACCGCGATGTCTTTCAAAAAGACACCGCGGTTACTCTATATGATTAAGACATCAAGGGAAAACGACCTTACATCATTCCGCCCATGCCACCCATTCCGGGAGCGCCCATCGGCATTTCGGGCTTATCTTCTTTCTTTTCCACGATTACACACTCGGTAGTCAGGAACATACCTGCGATAGAAGCGGCATTTTCAAGAGCCACACGCGTTACCTTGGCGGGGTCTACCACACCGGCTGCATGCAGGTTCTCATAAACATCGGTACGTGCGTTATAACCGAAATCGGCTTTGCCCTCGCGTACCTTCTGTACTACGACCGCACCTTCCTTGCCTGCATTGGCAACAATCTGGCGCAACGGTTCTTCGATAGCACGCTTAATGATGTCGATACCCGTAGTTTCATCGGCATTTTCGCCCTGCAAGCCCTCCAAAGCATCAAGAGCGCGGATGTAAGCTACACCGCCACCGGCTACGATACCTTCTTCGATAGCAGCACGAGTAGCGCGAAGCGCATCGTCTACACGGTCTTTCTTCTCCTTCATTTCCACTTCGGAAGCAGCACCTACATACAGAACTGCTACACCGCCGGACAACTTAGCCAGACGTTCCTGCAATTTTTCTCTGTCATAGTCGGACTTAGTGGCAGCAATCTGGGCTTTGATTTGCTCGCAACGTTCCTTGATATTTTCTTTTGCACCGGCACCGTTCACGATAGTCGTATTGTCTTTGGATACGGTTACCTTATCGGCAGTACCTAACATTTCGATAGTAGCCTGTTCCAGTTTCAAGCCTTTTTCTTCGCTGATTACGACACCACCGGTCAATACGGCGATATCTTCCAGCATTTCCTTACGACGATCGCCGAAGCCCGGAGCCTTCACAGCACAGATTTTCAATTGCGAGCGCAGGCGGTTCACAACCAGCGTCGTCAAAGCTTCGCTATCTACATCTTCTGCAATTACCAACAAAGGACGGCCTGTCTGTACAGCCGGTTCGAGGATAGGCAGGAAATCTTTCAGGTTAGAAATCTTCTTGTCATAAATCAGAATGTACGGTTTCTCCATTTCGCATTCCATTTTTTCAGTATTGGTAACGAAATAAGCGGAAAGATAACCGCGGTCGAACTGCATACCTTCTACCACGCCGATAGTAGTATCCGTACCCTTAGCTTCCTCGATAGTGATTACACCGTCTTTAGAAACCTTGCGCATAGCATCTGCAATCAGCTTGCCGATAACCGGGTCGTTGTTGGCAGATACAGAGGCAACCTGCTCGATTTTATCGTAGTTGTCGCCTACCTTTTCAGCCTGGCTCTTGATAGACTCCACTACTTTGGCAACCGCCTTGTCGATACCGCGTTTGATATCCATAGGGCTTGCACCGGCAGTTACGTTCTTCAAGCCTTCGGCTACAATGGCCTGAGCCAGCACAGTAGCAGTAGTCGTACCGTCACCTGCATCATCGCCTGTCTTAGAGGCAACTTCCTTAACCAGTTGTGCACCGGTATTTTGATAAGCATCGGCCAGCTCCACTTCTTTAGCAACCGTTACACCGTCTTTCGTGATGTGGGGAGCACCGAATTTCTTTTCGATGATTACATTACGACCTTTAGGGCCGAGAGTTACTTTTACTGCATTTGCCAGTGTATCGATACCTTTCTTCAATTGGTCGCGGGCATCGATATTGAATAATATTTCTTTTGCCATAATTCTTTTACTATTTAACGGTTTATATTTACTATTTATGTTGCCTGCCGGCTCGTTTCCTTACCGGTCTGTCAACAGGAAAATTTATCCCAATACGGCGAGCACATCGCTCTGACGCATTACCAGGTATTTGGTTCCTTCGATTTCCAGTTCTGTACCGGCATACTTACCATACAGCACCGTGTCGCCAACCTTCAACACCATTTCTTCGTCCTTCGTTCCGTTGCCTACTGCTATAACTTCACCTTTCAAAGGTTTTTCTTTTGCCGTATCGGGAATAATGATACCGCCGATTGTCTTTTCTTCTGCAGGTGCAGGGAGTATCAGCACTCTGTCTGCCAATGGTTTAATGTTCATAGTTCTTTTGTTTTTATATGTTATACATTTGTTATAATGGTAATATTGCTTCGTACAAGCGATAAAGGAATTACGAAAACCGTGCCAAAAGTCAAAGCTGTTCCTTTGGCAGATTAAGGCTGACAAAATGGCAAGAGTCCGAAAGGAAATTGCTATATTTGCAGTCTCAAGAAAGAAATGATTCCTTATGAACGCAATATGGATTGTCTTGCCCATTCTGACATTATTGATGTTCGAACTGGGACTCACCCTGCAAGTAGAAGATTTCAAGCTGTTCCGCCACCGTCCCCGTCCCGTCATAGCCGGACTGATAGGACAGATAGTGTTCCTGCCGGTACTGGCATTCGTATTGGGCTGTGTATTCCGGTTAGACCCTTTGTTCTTCATAGGAACCATGCTCATAGCCTGTTCTCCCGGCGGCAGTTCATCCAACATCTTTTCGATGATAGCCAAGGGAGACGTAGCGCTGTCCGTATCCCTGACCGCACTAAGCAGCATCATTACGCTGTTTACGGTTCCTGTCATCATGGAGTTTTCCACCCGCTTCACCGGAAACAGCCTAAATATCGAAGTCGACCTGCCGGTGGGAAGCCTCATCGTACAAAATCTGCTGCTGATGCTGCTCCCTATCATGGCCGGTATCTTAATGAAACGGTACTACCCCCGCAAGGCCGAAAAGCTGCATAAAATACTTTCCAAGACAGCATTCCCTGCACTGATTCTGCTGGCAACCATTTTCTTCATACAGCACCATGCCACTATCACCGCCCAGTTCGGCAAGCTGGGCTTGTGCATCTCCATTCTTATCCTGCTCGCCATGGGCGGCGGTGCGCTACTGTCCGGAGTAATGCACCTGAACCGCAAAGAACGGCGTACCCTCATCATAGAGATAGGAATGCAGAATGCCGCCCAGGCGATTGCCATAGCAAGCAGCCCTTTTGTTTTCAATAACGACATAATAGCTATACCGGCTATCATCTATGCGCTGATGATGAACATCATCCTGCTGGGATATGTAGGAATAGTAAAACGGAGATAATCCTTGTTCCGGACTGCTCGCCGTATTTGCAACCGTCCGGTCAATCGTTTATAATAAAGAAGGTCATGAGAAAAAAACGAGAATATGCTTACAAGGATAACGTAAGGGCAAGCCATGCGTCCTCCGTTATCCTTACAGGCATATCCTCACCCACTTATTCACTTATTATCCGCAGTGGAAATATTTCTCTACCAGTTTCAGCATTTCTTCCTGATTGTCCTGCACCTCGCTACGTAAAGTCTTATCCCCGTAAGAGCGAAGTTTGGTAATAATCCCGTCAATCATGGCAGGGCTGAAAACATTGTATTTCTCGAAAACGGCACGCTGCCTTTCCAGGCAATCGGCAGAAGCGGCGCAACTGTCGGGTAACTGAGCCAACAGTTTCAGCTTGTCCTCGTTCTCTTTCTTGTGAATATTCACATTCACATACGTTCTTTCCGCAACATCCAGTGCATCCGGCATTTCGAAACCGTAGCGGCAAGCCACTGCCAACCCTGCAATGAGCTGGTACAAATCCGCCGAACCGTCCGGCGAGCGCATCTCTACCGTCTGCTTTTGGGTAGTGTCGTAGTTGCCCGGCGTTTCCAGCGGATTGGCAAGCATGCACATATCCTTCTTGGCCGACCACCCCAACGGAACACGTACCAGGACAGAGCGGTTACGGTCGCCCCAACAAATATTGGTAGGTGCTTCCTGGTGAGGCACGAGACGGAAATAAGAAGTAGGATTCGTATTACCAAAAGCGGTAATGGAAGGTGCAAGCTTCATCATTCCCGCAATAGCCTTACGGGCTGTCTCGGAGAGCACGCCGTCTTTCAGCATCTGGTTCTTCCCGTCTTTCATGATACGCATGTGGATGTGCAGTCCCGAGCCAGCTTTTCCCGCCGTTATCTTCGGAGCAAAAGTAACGTTATATCCGTACTGGTAAGCAAGGTTGCGGATAATCCACTTGGCAATCATCAGTTGGTCGGCAGCCTGCTCGGCGCGTACCGGCAGAAATTCTATTTCGTTCTGCTCGTACGTCTTGTCGTCGAGGATAAAGTTACCTACCTCGGAATGCCCGTACTTGATTTGCCCGCCGGCACGGGCTATATGCAACATACATTGGGTACGGAAGTCATTGAATTTGGCATAAGGGGCAGACTCGTGATAACCGCGCTGGTCGGTAGCCTCGAACATGCCGTCATCCTCCGAAATAACATAATACTCCAATTCGCCCATAGCCTGGAACTCCATGCCCGTTACCTCCGTAAAAGCCCGGCAAGCCTTGCGCAGCGTATGTTCCGGCGAGCTTTCCAGCGGTTCGCCGTCTTTATTGAAAAAAGAGCACAGCATGGAAAGCGTGGGCTGCTCGGCAAAGGGGTCTTCGAAAGCCGTACAGAAACGGGGCACTACGTACAAATCACTACTGCCCGCCTCTATGAAGGGAAACAGGCTGGAACCGTCCACACGCTCGCCGCATGTAAGTATGGCATCGAGGTAAGCGGCATCGTTAATTACGAAGTTCAAGGTTTTCAACCGTCCGTCGGCAGCAGGATACATGAAATTCACCATAGTAATCCCGTTATTCTTTATATAAGACACGATGTCGGCTTTCATAAATTCGGAAGCCGGCTTTTGAAGTTTCGCCACCAACGGGTTGGCATGCATTGAGAAATCTTGGGTCATGACTGGTTGTTCTTTTAGTTGATGATATGGTTAACAAAATCGCCCGGTATCGGTACACCGGTTCGCAAATATACGAAAAGACAGCCAACTGCAACGGATTAGCTGTCTTTATTTATTCCTTGCATAGATAAATATACGAAAAAATGAAGAGAATTCAGGAAAAAGACTAAGTGAACCTCTCATATAGAAGTATCTTGTACCTCATCCGGCATAAAAGGCATATTAGCGGGAATCCTTTCATATTCCTTAATACAAGAAATCATTTTCCCGAAAAGTTCCACTAAAGTCCCGTCCGCAATAGGGCGATATATCGTTTCTGTGCACCGTATAGAAAGGGGGAAATTTACTCATTTAATGGGGAGAAATTAATCAAATTATCTTATGGCTGGATTCTCCCCCCTTTTTGATACATATAGTCAGATTAATCGTAAGAAAACTTTTTTTCTTTGCAACAAGTAAATCGTTTATTAATCTAATAATTTGAAAGCATGAAGAAAAAGGAACTATCAAAGTTATTATTATTTTTTATTTTATCGGCACAATCGATATTTGCTCAAAAGCATGATGGTATTAGTTTATTAGAAAAACCAGTTCCTATATCTACTGTAAAAGAGATAACAGGCTTTTTTGGGGAGCGCATGGAAGTGAATCGTCAATACCTAAAAAACTTTCCAATAAATACTTATGTAGATTTTATTGTAAATCGTCAGCATACTAAATGGGATTGGACAAAAGCAGAACAACATGGTAAATGGATTGAATCAGCATATCTATCTGCAATTCAAAGTGGCGATAAAGAACTATTAAATAAGGTACAAAAAGTTTTAATACGTATTATTGATTCACAGGAAAAAAGTGGATATGTGGGTGCTACTGCACAAAGTTATCGTACTCCCGAACGGCCGGTTCGTGGCATGGATGCCTATGAACTTTATTTTGTCTTTCATGCATTTTTAACTGTTTATGAAGAAACTGGAAATAAAGATGCGTTGATAGCAGCAGAGAAACTGGCAGATTATTATTTAAGGTATTTTGGTCCGGATAAACTGGAATTTTGGCCCTCGGATTTACGAGCACCTGAAAATAAGCACAAACATATAGCTACACTTTCCGATTTTGCAGGCCATGGCGTACACTATTCATGGGAAGGCACACTGTTATGTGATCCGATAGCCCGTTTGTATGAAATAACGGGAAAGAAAAAATATTTAAAATGGAGTCAATGGGTTGTTAGTAATATAGATAAATGGAGTGGCTGGGATGCCTTTTCACGTTTAGATTCAGTGGCAGACGGAAAATTAGGCGTAGATAAATTACAACCTTATGTACATTCTCATACGTTCCAAATGAATTTTATGGGTTTTCTTCGTCTGTATCGTATAACAGGAGATAAAACTTTACTTCGTAAGGTAGCAGGAGCATGGAATGACATTCGTGAACGTCAGATGTATATTACCGGAGGAGTAAGCGTAGCAGAACACTATGAACATGACTATGTGAAACCCCTTACGGGAAATATTGTAGAAACTTGTGCTACGATGTCTTGGATGCAGTTAACACAGATGTTGTTAGAACTTACAGGAGAAACCAAGTACGCTGACGCAATGGAACGCTTGATGTTTAACCATGTATTTGCAGCCCAAGACTGCGAAACAGGAGTATGTCGGTATCATACAGCCCCTAACGGAGATAAGCCAAGCGGTTCCCGTGGTTATTTTCATGGGCCAGATTGCTGTACGGCAAGTGGACACCGTATCATTTCCTTGTTACCTTCTTTTCTGTATGCAGAAAACAAAGATGAATTTTATATCAATCAATATCTTTCTGCAAACTATAATGGTGATGAATTTTCATTTGAAGTAACAGGGAATTACCCGGAATCGGAAACAATAGAGATAATGATTTCCTCAGGAAAAACTAAGAAAAATCTTAATCTTCGTATCCCGTCTTGGTGTAAGCAACCTCAAATTTCAGTAAATGGTGAAGTTCAAAAAAGCATACAGCCGGGGACTTATTTGAGTATTAGCCGGGAATGGGAAAAGGGAGATAAAATAGTACTAACCTTCCCCATGGAAGAAAAATGGATTATGCGTGAACATCACAGTAAATATACCACTTATACATTGCCAAAAGGTGAAATAATGTACCGTGAAGAACCAACTAACCGCATACCCTATGCTTTCACTAGAGGCCCGGTTGTATATTGTTTGGATATGGTATGGAATAAACAGATTGGGAATGACGACCTTGACTTTGAAAAAGATATTTGTGTAGACATAAACTATCAGCCCCAAAAAGTGGATAAGCCTTATTTACACATGTTAGGTCCCGTTTATCAGGCTAAAGCTTTTTATAAGGGTAATGAAGTAATGATTTATTTAACACCGTTCACAGATAGCAGTCAATGGTTTCGACCCAATGAACAGAAGCCCAATAAGAATGCAGACGCATTTACTTATGGTATTTGGCTGTATAAAGAAGGAACAGAATAAAACAAATGGGAAATGGTATTCTACTGTAGTAGCGAACATGAATATGCTCCCTTGTACTATTGTAAGTAATATCATCGTTCTGGCATAACAGTTACTGATAAATAGCCGATCCCTGCAAATCAATTATATAATATATATCAAAAATTATTCCTGGATTAGGAAAATTAAACACCTTAAATTAACTTTAAAACAAAAAACTATGTTAAATTATTTCTTTAAACAAGAAAAAGCGTTTGTTGCTTTGTTGGCTTTTCTAGGAGTTGCTGTTACAGCTCCACTAATGGCATCTTCGAAAGACAGTGCAATGGTGGTACACGAGTTTCAACAACAAAGTTTTAAACTAAAAGGAGTTGTCAAAGATGTAGCCGGAAGTCCGATTATTGGGGCCAGTGTTGTAGAAAAAGGAAAAACGTCCAATGGTACAATTACAGACGTAGACGGAAATTTTGAGTTAGAGATATCCATAGGCTCTTCAATCGAAGTCTCGTATATTGGTTTCCGTACGCAAGAAATAGAAACTAGCTCCAATAAAAGCTTAGTAATAATATTAAAAGAAGATACAAAGCTGTTGGATGAAGTGGTAGTTGTAGGATATGGTACACAACGTAAGGAAGAGCTTACGAGTTCTGTTGCCAGTATCAAGTCGGAGAATTTTGTGCAAGCCTCTTCTGTTGATGCAGCTAGTTTAATTCGTGGTAAGATTGCAGGTTTAACTGTTGTACAGGCAGATGGTAATCCCTTATCAAGCTCTCAGATTATGCTCCGTGGAGTAACAACATTAGCCTCAAGTTCTGCTCCGCTGGTTATTATCGATGGCGTAGAAGGAAATCTTAATGATATTTCTCCTAATGATATAGAGCAGATTGATGTTTTAAAGGATGGCTCTGCAGCTGCTATTTATGGAACTCGTGGGACAAACGGAGTTGTAATTATTTCAACTAAAAAAGCACAAAGAGAAATGCCTCTTACAATTGATATCAACAGTTATATTTCCACCCAAACAATTTCTAAACAGTTAGATATGCTAACGGCAGATGAATATGCCGAGTTAGCAAAACAAGGAGTGGAAGGGGCACTTGATTATGGAAGCCGTACAGATTGGATGAAAGAAATAACTCAAACTCCATTTAATAAAACATTTAGTATAAGTTTGAAGGGAGCTACTAAAAAAACATCCTATATCGCTAGTTTGGATTATACGGGAAATGAAGGAATTATAAAAAAATCGTTGGTAAATGTACTTTATCCCCGTATAAATGTAGTTCATCGTATGTGGGATAACTTGTTAAAGCTTGAAGCTCAAATTAGTGGTTATCAGCGTTCATACGGTTTTCCGTATAGTGAATGGTATGAAAATCCTTACTACAATGCTCTTCAATACAATCCGACCTATTCTATTAAGAATGAAGACGGTACATGGAATGAAAATGGAAGTTCTCCTACCCGGTTAAATCCAGTAGCTTTACTTGAAGAAACCAAAGGGGATAATAAAGATACAAAAATAAAGATGTATGGTAAAGCTATTTTAAATCCAATAGAAGGGTTAAATATTAGTTGGTTGGTTTCCCGTGAGATTGATAACTTTTTTGGCTCTTACTATGAGACGCAACGTCATAAATCGACAACAATGTATGGAATGAATGGGTATGCTACACAAGAATCAAATCGTACGCAAAATGATATGATGGAAATTACGGCACAATATACCAATAATTTCAAAAGCCATAATATAAATGGATTGTTGGGGTATAGCTGGAATGATTATAATTATCGTTATTCATCAATGACTAATTATGACTTTCCAAGTGACGACTACACATATAATAATATGGGAGTAGGCACAGCTTTAACAGAAGGTAAAGCAAGTATGAGTACAAGCCAAAATAGCAGTCGATTAGTTGGATGGTTTGCTCGTCTAAATTATAATTATGCCAATAAATACTTTTTATCAGCTAGTGTTCGATATGAAGGCTCTTCTAAATTTGGAGCAAACCATAAATGGGGAACTTTTCCTGCAGTATCCATAGGATGGAATATTGCAAAAGAGAATTTCATGAAAGATGTCGATTTTATTAACAATCTAAAATTCCGTGCCGGCTACGGTATTACAGGTACTATTCCCGGAAGTTCTTATATGAGTTTAGCACGCCTAAATTTAGGGGGATATGCATATTATAAAGGGCAATGGATAACCCAATTAAAAGCCAGTGGAAATTCCAATCCTGATTTGCGCTGGGAAAAGAAAAAAGAATTCAATTTAGGTTTGGACTATGGGCTTTTTAATGATAGAGTTTTCGGTAGCATTGATTATTATATCCGTACTACGGAAGATTTAATATGGGATTATAAAGTTCCGGTTCCTCCGTATGTTTCAGCTAATATTACAGCTAATGCCGGTTCTATCCGTAATTCAGGGGTTGAAGTTTCTCTCAGTACAATTCCAATCCAAACTAAAGACTTTATTTGGAATTCAAATTTGAATTTTTCAACAAATAAGAGTAAACTAGTTTCATTATCCAATGATAAATATGTTGCGGGTAACTATATAGATGGTCTAGTACTTGAGGCTATAACTCATAGGTTAGAAGTAGGAGAGCCTCTTGGTAATTTTTATGGATGGAAATCTGTGGGTATTGATGAAAATGGAGGATGGCTTATTGAAGGAGCAGATGGTTCTGTTAAAAGTTTTTCTGATGCCCAAGCCAGTGACCGCCAAGTTATAGGAAATGCATTACCAAAATATTATCTAAATTTTAACAATTCTTTTAAATATAAATGGTTTGATATGAGCCTAACGATGCGTGGCGCATTCGGTTTCCAAGTGTATAATTTTGTAGAGCAATCATTAGGTGTTCCTTCGGCACTAGGATTTGGTAATGTGCTTGCCAGTGCATTGGAACCTAAAATGGATAATAGATGCTTGGCTTATGACCAACCTAATGGATATGTAAGTTATTTCGTAGAAAACGGTGATTTTTGGAAAATTGATAATATAACTTTGGGGTATACTCCTAATTTAGCAAAATTAAAATGGATAAAAAAACTTCGTATATATGCTAGTATATCCAATTTGGCAACGTTTACAGGTTATAGTGGGCTTGACCCGGAAATAGATATTTCAGGTCTTACCCCGGGAGTTGATAATATTTATCAATATCCAACAACTCGCACATATACGTTAGGAATTAATTTGACATTTTAAAGAAGAATAATTATGAAGAAAGTTAATATAACAATTTTATCTTTATTGCTGATTGCTATTCTGGTATCATGCAGTAATAATTTGGATGAGAAGGTTTATTCCGATATATTAGATGAAACTTATCAATACCAAACGGATGATTTTGAAGCAAATATTGCAGGAGCATATAATCCGCTACGTTCTGATAGGCAAATGTATTATTGGTGGGTGGAAGAATTGGCAGGATGTTGTGTTGTAACCCCTCAAAATGTTACAGGATTCGGAGGTGACTACTTATTAATTCATTATCACACTTGGAATTCCACATTAAGTTATCTCAATGAAATATGGACAGGTTATTATCAAGGAATAGTATTGTGTAATTATGCTATAGATAGAATTCAACGTAATGTTTTTCCTAATGTTTCAGATAAAGATAAATTGGACGGAATTGCGGAATTACGTGCATTAAGAGCATTTTATTATTGGCGTATGTGTGATGGTTTTGGCAACATTCCTCTAGTAACGACAACCAGTCAAGAGATGCCTGAACAAAGCAGCAGAAAAGATATATATGATTTTATTGTTAAAGAACTACTCGAGGCTATTCCTAATCTTAGTAAAAACCAAGATGCAACAACCTATGGGCGTTTTAATGAATGGGCTGCAAGATGTTTATTGGCTAATACATATTTAAATGCAGAAGTATATACCGGGACTCCACAATGGGAAGCCTGTTTGGAGCAATGCAATTTGATAATTGATGGTGGTAAATGTGACTTATCTCCCAATTTCCGGGATTGCTTCCGAACAGAAGGAGTGGAGAACTCAAAGGAAGTTTTGATGACAATTCCCTATGATTATGACAAAGGAGTAACAGCTAACTGGCTTTGGATGAATGCATGGCATAAAGAGTTAAAAAAGAAATTTTTGACTAATGATACCCCAAATGAAGCTGGTGGGCAACGTGCTGTTCCCCAATACATCGACCTTTATGAAGAAGGAGACGGAAGATTAAATGATACTTGGCTCCACGGATTACAATATGATGCAGATGGAAATTTATTGTATGGACAATACGATATGAAAGGGGAACCTTTGAATTTTACAAAAGAATTACCCGATGGAAAATATGTGAATGAGATGCAAGGATATAGAGTAAACAAATATGAGGTAGAAGAAGGGGCTTACTGGAGTTCTAGTACAGATATTCCTTTAATGAGATATTCTGAAGTTTTATTAATGAAAGCAGAATGTCTGCTTCGCTTAGGAAAGCCTGGTGCAGGACAGTTAGTCACAGAAGTTCGTAACCGTAATTTTACGAATCCTGATGATGCTATTATTACCGATGACGAGTTGAAAAATAATGATTCTTCATTTGAATGGGGATATGTAGAAAATTACAAGATTACAAATAAAGGAGATCAGACACCGGTACAATTCGGTCAGTTATTTGATGAATGGCTTCGTGAGTTTGCTTATGAATGTTATTCTCGTCGAACAATGATTCGTTTTGGGGTATTTACCACTAAAAGCTGGTTATCGCATGAACCAAATGGAGATTATCGGGTATTATATCCTATACCGGAGCAAGCATTAACTGCAAATCCTAAACTAAAACAAAATCCAGGTTACTAATTTGAAAAAATAAATAGCATGATTATAATCCTCTTGTTAAATTCCTAACGGGTCTAAAATAAGGGGATTATTTTGTTTTAATATCTTATTTTTAAATGAAATATCATGGAATTAAAGAAATATTTATTTTCTATATTTGTAGGAATCATTTTTAGCACATCATTAGGGCAAGCTATAACCCCAATCATAAAATTAGATATAAAAGAGAGGGGAATTGCGTCTATGACTTATAGTAACAGTAATGGAGGGAGGAATTATTTGAATAAAAATGATTATTTAGGCAATTTATATGTAAGATATATCGCAGCAGGAAAGGTATATGTTGTAAAGTTATCGGATTTCTCTCCAGAAGTTATATCAAATAATTCACAAAATATAAAAATATCCTGGCAGTTACCCGGTTCGATAGAATTAAATCAGTCTTTTTCTATTTCCGAAATGGAAGTAAATTGGGATATCACTATCTACAACAGAAATAAGCAAACTATAGAAATAACTGACATGAGAGTTCATATTCCTATCGGTGAACGAAATGAGGCTTTACCAGCAAAAGATAATTTGGCAAAGCATATTTTTTTAAACGGTAATTCTTCGTTTATTTATTGGTTGCCTTATCATGGACAAGGAAATGTATTGTTAATGACAATGAAAAATGGCACGTCATTGGAATATAAAGAATTAGGAGATTATTATTACATTCATTCCAAAACATCAATAGAGAGAATGAATGATACTTGGAGGTTTCCAAGTACATCAAAAGTTATTTCATCTAACAAGTCATATACAACAGGATTTAATTTTTCTTTGGTAGAAAAATATACGGATATTCAAGATAAATTGTATGATAAGGAAAATGTTGTTGTAAAAATTGTACCGGGAATGGTTGTTTCCCCAGAGATGAAAGTGCATTGTGCTATTGCCAGTAAACAAAAAATCAAGATATTGGAATCGGAGCATCCACAGCAAATACAAATTATTAATAAGGGGAAATTAAATAAAAAGTACTTGTACGATTTTAGATTCTCACGTTTGGGTGAAAATATGATTACTATAAAATATGGAAAAGGAAAGATTTGTTATCTGAATTTTTATGTAACAGAACCATTGGAGAATGTAATAAAAAAACGAGCAAACTTTATCGTAACTCACCAGCAACATCGCGACTCTACAAAATGGTATAACGGTTTGTATAGTTTATGGGATATGGAGAATAAGGTATTGCTCTCTCCCGATAATATAGGAGGTTTACCATACCCATATATGGTAGGAGGCTCAGACGATCCGTCTAATTGTAAAGCTTTGTATTTAAGCGAAAAAAATGTGGTTTATCCTAATAAAGATGAAATAGCATCTTTAGAGTATTATGAAAAAAACTTTGTATGGGGAAAGCTTCAACGCACTGATAAAGAATATCCCTATCCATACGGTATTTATGGATGTGATAATTGGTATGAACTCCGTAGTGGGGCACTAGGAGACTATAATTCTGGTGGAAGCGGAAAAGAACGTATGTGGAGAACCTATGATTATCCTACTCATTTTACAATTTACTATAATCTGTATAGGATTGCAAAAGACTATCCATATCTTGTAAATTATTTAGATGCAAAAGGATATTTGGAACGGGCTTATCGTACAGCAATGGCATATTTCGAGGTACCATACAATATTTTTATGGGGAAGCAATGGGCTATTAAAGGTTGGAGCGACTGGGCTTATAAAATAGGCAATTTCCATGAACGATATTTATTGGACATAATAAAGGCATTGAAAACAGAAGGAAGAAATAACGCGGCAGAAACATTACGCAAAGAATGGGAAAAGAAGGTTCTTTATATGATATATGAAGATTCGTGGCCTTTTGGTTCAGAAATGTTTGTTGACCGTACCGCTTATGAATCTTCTTATTATGTGGCTGAATACGCAAAGTTCCATAAAATAATTCCACAAGAGCAATTGTGGTATGATAAGAATAAACATAAATGGTATTCTTATAAGTCGCTCGATACAACTAGGGTAGATTGTTTCATGAAAAACCAGTTAGATGGGAATTTGGCCATACGTGGATTATATGAGTTTGATTTCGGCCATTTAGGTACCGCCTGGAGTGGAGGTAAAGATAATCTCGACTATATGTCTCAGTTGGGAGGAGTCGCTATATTGGACTATGCGTTTCGATTCTCAGATACTCCAGAAAAGTATGTTAATTGGGGATATAATTCATTATTATCCTCTTGGGCTCTTGTGAATACCGGAACAAAAGATACTAACTATGGATATTGGTATAATGGAAAAATGAACGATGGAGCAGCAGGTTGGATTTATTCTCCTTATCAACATTCATATCTTTGGAATTTGAAATCTGTTAAACAAAAGCGCGGACCTTTACAGTATGATGGAGAAATTGACCATGGATTAACAGGAGGTATCCGCGGCTCTGGCATTTATTTACTTAAAGACTCAGATTTAGGCTTAATTGCTTATGGAGGTAATGCCGAAGTTGACAAAAAGGGAAATATAAGTATTATACCATATGATGGTATTCGTCGTCAATTACGTATATTTACACCCATACCTATGGCAGTTGAGCTAAAGAAAGATGGATTTATGAAGAATAAACCTATTCTTTATAAGGATAATGAAATATGTTTCTTTCTAGAAAATAGAGAAGGAAAAGACCATGATACAAGGATATTGATAGAATCCAAAGTCTGTTGTCCAACTATTTCTATATCAGTTTCAAATAAAAGTGTTATAGTACAAGAAGTATCTTCGGGATTATACGAAGCTCACATACCTATGAAAGGAAAAGTTGCAGATGTAAAAATAAGATTCCAACATTAAATTCATACCAAGAATATCAGTTTGATATAATATTAGATAGCGCAACGACCCAAGAATAGAAGTTGTGATAACCGGCAATGAATTTATTTCCCGAATTCCCCATTCCTGAGAATACTCTACTTCGTAAGCTTACATAAAAATCTTCGTTTTCTACTCTAGTACAATAGAAAACGAGGATTTTTATGTAAGTTTGTCTTCAAATATAGTTTGTATTATGAATCTTAGAAAAACACAATTATCCGCTTTTGCCGTTTTATTGGGACTATTTTCCATTTTAGGTTCGTTATCAGCTCAAAAAATAACAGTCAAACCAATACCTTTATTGGATAAGTTACCAGTTAAAGCTATTCACCGCATTTTTCAAGATAGCGATGGATATATGTGGTATGGAACATTTAATGGTCTATGCCGTTACGATGGGTACGATATTGATGTTTTCCGTTCAGATATGTTCACTCCTAATCTTTTGAAAGATAACTACATTACTTATATAGCAGAAGATTATGAGAAAAAAATATGGTTTGGAACTTTGAAAGGGCTTTACATTCTAAACAAGGCTACTTGGCAGATTACTACTGTAGAAGCAGATGATATTTCAGAAAAAAATATATTTACCATAAATGTAACCAAAGATGGAACCGTATGGGTAAGTGTGGCTGGTAGTCTGTACAGATTTAATGCGAATGGAACCTTGTTGAGAAAGTATGAAATGGAATATAATACACAATGTGTATATATTGTATATGAAGATAAAGAAGGAAATTTACTTATCTCTGTGACAGATAGTGGAATGTATAAATTAAATAAGAAAACAGATGTGTTTGAACCTTATTTTCACCATAAAGAATATCGTTTTATAGAGCGAATTATTTGGGATGACGCTCATCACTGTTATTGGTTAGGAACTTGGGAAAAAGGCATTGTCCGCTTTGACCCTAAAGCTGCTTTTGTTGAACAACAATATATACCCCAACCGCTTCCCATAGACATAGCACATCAAGCTACTGGAGATGTATTCCACATGGTCCAAGATAATGTTTTTCATTATTTGTGGGTAACTACGGACAAGGATCTTTTTGTTTTTAAAATAACAGAGCAAGGAAGCCTAGAACAAGTAGATACATCCTCTTTTCTTCCGGTAGGAAATAAAATGCTTTATGAAATATATAAAGATAGAGAAGGCAAGCTATGGGTTTCAGCATTTGATATGGAAAGTTTTATTGTAGATATTCGTGATAATGTGGTAAACAAATATCCTCTGCTTTCATTGCGGAACAGAATAAAGGCAAATCCTGCTATTGCTTCTTTGTGTAAAGATGATAAAGGTATATTTTGGTTTACTCAAGAGCGATATGGGTTGTGTATTTATAATTCAGAGACAGACGAACTGAGACATTATACAGATTGCTCCAAAAACAAAATGTTATCGTTAGAAAATGTAACGAATTTGACTACCTCAAAAATAAAAGGTTCAGTGTGGGGGGTATTATATCCTTTTTCCTCGCTAATTGTCAAACTGCGTCAGAATAATATGGAAATTCAACAAGAGATTTGTATAAATCTTCATGACGCTGTTGAACATTCTGGTCATGTATTAAGTTTGCTAGAAGATAAAAATCAAAATCTATGGATAGGAACGAATAAAGGTTTATTTGTTTATCAGCCTAATACCAATAAATTGGAAGTTATTGATAAGGAATTAGGTTCTGTTACTGGAATTGTACAAGCCAATGATGGGAAAATATGGTTTGCTATTTCAAATAAGGGAATTGGTTTTATAAAGAACAACAAGGAATATGAGATATTCCCATTTGTAAAAGACTTTATATGTATGGATGTTTCCAGTGATGGAAAACTATGGTTGGGAACAGGTTTAGGCGAAGTTTTACTATTCGATACCCAAAAGCAAGGATTATCTGATCACAGTATAACTTGCGGAATGAAGGGTGATTTTATCAATCAGATTATTGTAGATATTTACAATCATATATGGATTGTTACTAATCAGATGTTGAAAGAGTATAATCCAACTAATGGGGCATATCGGAGTTATGCAACTAATAATCCGCAACTGTTGTTAAATCGTTTCATGCCGAAAGCTGCCTATTATGACCATAAAGGTGGGGATATTTTTTTTGGAGGGGTTTCTGGTATTATCTCTGTATCTCCTTCGCAGAGTCTGGAAAGTATTCCAGAACAAATTACCACACATATTACCGATGTGAAAATTATGGGAAAAAGTATCCGAAAAGAAATCAGTAGGGGAAATCCTGTTCGATTGTCTCCTGATAATCAAGATTTGGAAATAAGCTTCTCATCCCTAAATTATCACGATTTGGAGCAAATCCGTTATGCATATCGCCTGAAAGGGATAGACAAGGATTGGATTTACCTAAACCCAGGGGAAAATAAGGCTTTTTACAATAAATTAGGTAAAGGAACACATACTTTTCAAGTAAAGGCTACTGATAAAAATGGACTTTGGAGTGACTGTATTACAGAATTGAAGATTTATCGTTTACCTGCTTTTTATGAAACTTGGTGGGCTTATTTGATTTATGTATGCATAAGTCTAGGACTAATCAGTTTATTTATTTCTCTGTATATTCAGCGGATGAGAAGAAATAATAATAAAAAGCTTGCAGAGAAAATGATTCAATTGAAATTGAGATACTTTACGAATGTTTCTCATGAATTACTGACTCCTCTTACTGTACTTTCTTGCCTAGCCAGAGCAATCCATTCTTCAGATGAAGAAGATAAAAGACATGTAAATATGATGTTAGTTAACATTAAGCGATTAAAAAATCTTTTGCAACAAATCTTGGATTTGAGAAAAATCGATAACAAGAAAATGGGATTGTCCGTTTCTTATGGAGATGTACTTGCTTTTTTGAAGGAACTATATAAAGACAGTTTCTCATTTATAATAAATGAAAAACAAATAAAATTCTCTTTTGAAACCAGTACGGATAATATAAAAGGTTATTTTGATCGAGACAAGCTGGATAAAATTATATCAAATTTATTATCTAATGCATATAAGTACACCCCGTCAGGCAAGTCTGTAACACTCAGTGTAAACACAAGACATACAGAAAACCATGAATACCTTGTTTTGAAAGTAAAAGACGAGGGAATCGGTATATCATCCAAAGAACGGGATAAAATTTTCATCAGATTTTATAATAATAAATACAGCAAGCCCGGACTGTCTAACGGTATTGGGCTTTCGTTGACAAAAGAACTTGTTGAATTGCATCATGGACATATAGAATTAGAAAGTACTCTGGGTAAAGGCTCTGTATTCACTATTGAAATACCCTTGGATAAAACCAGCTATTTATCAGATGAACTGTATGAAATATCGGAGCCAATATTGCCAGAGGTAGATGAATTGGAAGCTACTAAAGAAAGAACTTCTCAAGAAACATTATTGCTCGTGGAAGACAATCAGGAATTACTTTATTTGATGCGAGATATATTCTCAGAAGATTATCAGGTCGTGGTGGCTGAAAATGGAAAAGAAGCGTGGGAATATATTAAAGGTAACTATGTAGACATAGTGGTAAGTGATATCATGATGCCGGAAATGGATGGTATGGAACTCTGTCGACATATAAAGAATGATATTATGACCAGCCATATTATTGTAATTTTACTTACAGCGCAAATGAGCATGGAAAATGAGATTGCTTCCTATGAACTGGGAGCAGATGATTATGTATCCAAGCCTTTCGAACCTAATATCTTAAAAGTCCGTTTGAGAAATTTAATAAAAAAAAGAAAGCAGATACAAGCAGATTTCAAGGCAAATCCTTCCGCAGGAATGATTTCCAAGATTGATTTTACATCACTGGATGAGCAGTTGATAGAGAAGGCTATTGAAGTTGTCGAGCAGAATCTTTCAGAGCCCGAATTTGACGTGGTAACATTAGCTGGAGAATTAGGGATGTCTCGCTCAACGTTGGCTCGTAAAATAAAAGGAATCACGGGGAGAACACCATTAGACTTCATTAAAGATATAAAAATGAAACATGCTTGTCAGATGTTGAAAAACAAAAGGATTAGTATTGCAGAAGTAGTTGTAGCATTAGGATATAATGACCATAAGTACTTTGCAGCTTCGTTTAAAGAGGCTTGGGGAATGACTCCCAGTGAATATCAAAAGAAAGTGGAAGGAATATAAAATTTATTAGGGATACACAAAATATTTATAGCGCCAACTAGGGATTGATTATGAACCAAACACACGGAAAGTTAACATCATACCTCCTATCATGTTAACTTCATTGGGACATTCAGTAAATAGAATAAAATTAGCCAACTAATTCATACTTAAAGTATTGCGAATTAGTTGGCTTTTTTGTATCTTTAGGTATTCCCCCGCAAACAAGGTTTGACGGCCCAAACGGGGGAAATACCTCAACTAAGATATGGCTAAGATACAAAATATTTCAGAAATTCACCCTACTTTGGGCTTTACAGAATTTGATATTCTGGAAAAATATCGCAAGAGTTTTAATGAGAGTGAGCTTGGCAGGCTTCATTCT
>NZ_KB894157.1 GCF_000374365.1 Bacteroides gallinarum DSM 18171 = JCM 13658 | reverse complement strand
GTGGATTTTCTTTGGAATACATACGGCAAATGCCGTACTGATGATAGACAAGATCAGGAACAGGACGGTGAAAGCGGCATGATATGATTTTACAGGCAGAGGCAGAAGATGTCTTCAGACTTCTTCCCGAGCGTCATGTCTTGTAGGGTAAGATTGTGTGAGAAATTACAGGAATAGGACTATAAAAATGGCATATGAAGTGAGTATGCTCTATCATCTTCATATGCCATCTTGATTTTTAGGGACATTTACTGAATATCCCTATTCTATTTATACGGTAATGAAGCGATAGTATGCTCACAAGCTCTCTTTCCAAGACTCATGCAATCCGTATATAAAAAGAAGAAAGCCTCTATCTTTTTCGGCTTCTTCCGTATAGTATCCGTACCAAAGCGTAGTACAAGAGATAGCAAAGTGTGGCACAAAAAATACCACACTTTAGTATTTACCGTACCAAGGCGTGGGTACTTCCCATATCAAAGGACATATAAAGTCGGTACGCATAAAGAAAAGTCCCCCGCACTTTACCAAAGCGCGGAGGACTTCACACATTATTTAAGACGAGGTCTTACTCTTTATCAGGCTTTGCAGCGGTCTTTTTTGATGCAGCTTTCTTTGCAGCAGGTTTGGCAGCCTTAGCAGCAGTAGCTTTAGGAGCAGTTTTAGCAGCAGTAGCCTTAGGAGCAGCAACTTTAGCAGCTTTAGGAGCAGCAGCTTTTGCCTCTTTCTTCTTCTCGGCGACTTTTTCCTTCTCCAACTTATTCTGCGCCTTTTCCAGCTCTTTATGAAGTTCTTCTATTTCATCCCCCTGGTTCTTGATTGTAGTCAGCAGAGCATTCAGTTCTTCGTTATCGATATCTACCGGATAGAGGGAATCGACACGCTTGATAAAATCGCCCAGGATATTCATATAGTTGGTAAATGCATCGTAAGGCGATTCATAAATACCGCGATTCAGCCCTACACCGCTATTCTTGGTCGTCATAAAGCGGAAGTTATTGCTTGCCTGCAAATAATCCCAGTCTTGCTTGATACGGCGGTCATCGCAGATATGTACACGTTCGGCCACGCTATACAACTTATTGAAAGCCTCGCGCTGCATTACATTACCCAGCCAACAGCTCGTATCCCTTTCCTCGTCTACCCACGACATAGGATAAGGAACATCCAACTGCGAAACAGACTTCAACTTGGTGACAATCTCCGTAGGGGTGGAGAAGGTAATCCCTTTCTCTTTTGCACACATGGGAAGCGCTTTCAGGAATTCCAGGATATTGGAGGACAAAGGCTGCGACATGCCTAATGAGCAAAGCTCCATAAAGATGTTGATAACCTGTTCTTCCTGCGGGAAGGCATCAATCCAACTGATATACTTATCGGCAAACAATGGATATTCGTTCCATTCGGAGTTAGAGAAGCGCAAACTTATATCATCGGACAACTTAAAATCGCGCAACAGCAGTTTCAGGTTCGGATTCATATTGCAATGGTACACGTAGTGCGGGCTCTTCCAGCCGAGCACATGCTTGGCTCCCTCGGTCAGCATTCCCTTGAAGCCCATACTTGCCACTACGGCGCCAATCTCGTCGTTGTAAATCAAGCTGGAATTACGGAACACTTTCGGAGCTTTCCCGAACATCTGTTTCATCTTCGCACTCTGGCGCATCACTTCTTCCTTGAAGCAATCTTCGTTAGCTAACGAAGAAAGGCCGTGTGAATACGGTTCTGCCAGGAACTCGCAACAACCCGTATCATTGAGCTGGTGCAGCAAATCGATTACGGCAGGCGCATGGATTTCCAGTTGCTCCAATGCCACACCCGAGATAGACAGAGCCACCTTGAACGCGCCACCCGAGTTCTTCACCATTTCGATGAGGGTATTCAGTGCCGGGATGTACGAACGCTCGGCTACCTCATTGATACTTGTTTCATTAGCATAATCATCGTAATAATAATGATTTGTACCGATATCAAAGAAACGATAACGTTTCAGATGTATAATTTGATGTATCTCAAAATAAAGACAGATAGTTCTCATTTGTATTTATTATTTTATTATTTACCATAGTTTCTTAATACATCCTCATAGAGGGCACGAATTCTCAAGCCTACCTTCTCCCAGGTAATTCCGTCCACTTCCTTCTTGCCTTCTTCCTGGAGATAACGGAAAAGGGACGGATTTATGCAGATAGAATAGATAGCATCCGCCATAGCGTGAATATCCCAATAATCGGTCTTAATCACCTTATCGAGAATTTCACCGCATCCCGACTGCTTGGAGATGATAGAGGGCGTTCCGCACTGCATGGCTTCCAACGGAGCGATACCGAAAGGCTCGGAAACGGAAGGCATAACGAATACATCGCTATTCTTATAAACCTCGTACACCTGCTTGCCTTTCATGAAGCCGGGGAAGTGGAAGCGGTCGGCAATGCCCCGTTCGGCAGCCAGGTTAATCATGGCATTCAGCATATCGCCCGAACCTGCCATTACGAAGCGTATATTGCGGGTACGCTGCAATACCAGTGCGGCAGCTTCCACAAAGTATTCCGGTCCTTTCTGCATGGTGATGCGTCCAAGGAAAGTCACCACTTTCTCCTTGGAGTGGTCTGGGCGCGGAATATCCTGAAGCTCCTGCGAGAGCGGATATACCGCATTATGCATGGCGAACACTTTTCTTGGGTCTTGGTGATACTCGTTGATAACCGTGCGGCGGGTAAGCTCCGATACGCACATAATGCAGTCCGCATAGTCCATACCGTTCTTCTCCATGGAATAAACGGTAGGATTGACCTTGCCGCGGGAACGGTCGAAATCCGTTGCATGCACATGGATGCAAAGCGGCTTGCCGCTTACCATTTTGGCATGCACGCCTGCCGGATATGTAAGCCAGTCGTGCGCATGGATAATGTCGAATTCCTGCTGGCGTGCCACGACACCGGCTATAATCGAGAAATTATTGATTTCTTCGTGCAGGTTTCCCGGATAGCCGCCGGCAAATTCCATACAGCCGAGGTCATTGACATGCATATAAGAGAAATCAGAATAAATATGGTCGCGCAAAGCATAGTATTGCTCCGGAGTCATCGTGGACAGACGCGACTTCAAATAATCGTAATCTACGTTACGCCATACGATAGGCACTTGGTTCATACCGATTATATTCAGGAAATTCTCTTCCTCGCCAGAGGGTTTGGGCATACAGAAAGTAGTTTCCACATCTCCCTGCAAACTCAGTCCTTTAGTTATTCCGTATGATGCAACTGCAAGACCGCCGTATATTTTGGGAGGAAATTCCCAACCAAACATTAAAACTTTCATCTTCGTTCCTCCTCCTATAAATTATATTTAGACAATAATTTCAAGATGCGCAGAATCTCTGCCACGTTCATGGCGAACGATACGGCTCCCCTTCCCTTAAACGGCGGATTTCCGTCGAAAAGCTCGGGCAGGGAACCTATGCAATGGCTCGTCATTTCGTCTTCGAAGCCTATCAGATAGCGTTCTACAAACGAAATACCGCTCATTTTGTATATGCGCAAATATGCTTCCATATAAAATCCCATAAGCCACGGCCACGCCGTACCCTGATGATAAGCATAGTCTCTCTGGGTTTGAGGACCTACATAGTTCGGATTGTATCCGCCGCTCTTAGGGCTCAACGTACGCAGGCCTTTCGGAGTAAGCAACTCTTTCGTCACAATATCGAGCACTTGTTTCTTCTGTGCACGGTCTAATGGAGAATAGTCGAAAGCAACGGCGAATATCATATTGGGGCGGACACTCCAGTCCATCATATAACCGTCTACGTAGTCGAACAGATAACCGTACTCATTGCGGAAAACCTCCACAAACGATTTGCCGGTTATCTCTGCCTGAGCATCCAGCTCGTCCGCAAGAATGTCGTTGCCACCCTCGCGCACGATATCGGAAACAAAACGCAGGGCATTATACCAAAGGGCGTTCACCTCGACGATGTATCCCGTGCGAGGGATGACAGGACGGCCGTTGGCGGTAGAGTTCATCCACGTAACGGCTTTCTCCGTACCGTTTGTATAAAGCAAACCGTTTTCGTGCAGGAAAAGATTGTCGTGCTTCCTGCCGCGGATATACCCCATGATATCTTCCAGCAGCTTACCGTATTTCAATCGGCATTGCTCGCGCGATGTGTCTTTAGCATACTGCTGCAAAGTCCACACCGCCCACAGGAGCACATCGGGGTGTTCCATTTCATATATCTTATAGCCTACCGGCTTATCTTCAATGAAATCGCGGATAGCCTTCTCCGCCGTTTTCATGACGTCCTCGAACTCGTCTTGCTCGTCTACCGCCAGAGTCAATCCCGGCAAAGAGATGAACAAGTCGCGTGCACGGCACTTGAACCAGGGGTAGCCTGCAAGTATATAATGCTCGTCTCCTTGCTTGTTATGGAACTGGTGGGCGGAATTCTTCAAACAGTGGTAGAAGCTGTCGCGCGGAGTACGGTCTTCCGCCTCTGCCTCAAAGGTCTGTTTCAGCTTACGCGGCGAAATCTCCGAAATACCGGCAGAAAAGACAATGCTTTCACCTTTCTTTATATCCACTTCGAAATAACCGGGTACATACAGGTCTTCGTTAAAGTCGTACCCACGTTCCTGTTCTTTAGGGTATTCGATGCCACGATACCAGTCCGGCTGGTAATGGAACTCGTTCTTCTTGTTCAGTTGCATATAAAGCTCCGGATAGCCGGGATACATACAAGTTTTAATGCCATTCTCCACCGGCTGGTAGTCGCGGTTTGCCTGCGCGTTTTCGTGTGTATATTCGCGTACGCTGCGAAATGCCAGGAAAGGGCGGAAACGGAGTGTTGTTGCCGAATGGGCGTCGACCAAGGTATAGCGAATCAGGATGCGGTTCTCGTGGTGTACAAAGATTTTCTCTTTACGGAGGATAACGCCTCCTACACGGTAAGTAGTCGCCGGGATATGCTCGCAATCGAATTCACGGATGTACTTATGCCCGTTCGGGCTAAAGTTGTTTCCCTGATATTTGTGCAACCCCAAGTTGAACTCTGCACCGTGTTGAATTACCGTTTCATCCAAAGAAGACAGCAGCACATGGTTTTCATCATCCAGGTTGGGGACGGGTATCACCAACAAGCCGTGATATTTGCGTGTGTTACAATCTACAATCGTTGTACAATGATAGGCCCCTGATTTGTTCGTCCGAAGTATCTCCCTTGGCAAAGATTCTTGCAGATTAACCATCAGGGTCTTGTCAAATCGTAAATAACTCATAGTTGTGCATTATTTAAAGGTTAATTATTCAGGTATATGCGCTACAAACCATGTAGTGATGCCCAAAAATACGAATTAAAGCCTACACGCAAAATAAAAAGTCAGTTTTTTTTCGTTTTTCAAGTAAATAATTCGTAGCATTGTACGGAAATACTAAATCCGTGTACAATATATGAAGCATGACGTACGACGAATAGTTCTGGCGGCGGTTATACCGCTATTTTTACTATTCATCCTATATATACTCAAATTCCTGGAAACGGGCATGGACTGGGACTTTACCAAACTGGGGGTTTATCCTATGGAAAAGAGGGGGGTGTTCGGCATCTTCGCACATCCGTTAGTGCACAGCAGTTTCAAACATCTTTTTGCCAATACTCTCCCGTTGTTCTTTTTATCGTGGTGTCTGTTTTATTTCTACCGGGACATCGCACCCTACATATTTTTTGTAATCTGGACGGGGTGTGGGCTTCTTACCTTTTGTATTGGCAAACCGGGCTGGCATATCGGTGCAAGCGGCATCATCTACGGACTGGCGTTCTTCCTCTTTTTCAGCGGGCTGCTGCGGAAGCACGTACCGCTTATCGCTATCTCGTTATTGGTTACCTTTCTTTATGGGGGATTGGTATGGAATATGTTCCCGCAATTCGCCAAAGAAACCACTTCCTGGGAAGGGCATCTCAGCGGCGCCATAACGGGAACGCTCTGCTCCATTGCCTTCATGGGACACGGCCCTCAACGGCCGAATCCTTTTGCGGATGATGATGAGAAGGAGGAAGAGGAGGGGGTATAGAACAGGGAAGATATGGGAACACAGAGACACGGAGACACAGAGGGGGTCGAGAAAAAGGGGGAATTCTATTCCACCATATCTCTGTGCCTCTGTGTCTCCGTGTTCCTAAAAAACTATACACCTCCGCACATCTCTGTGTCTCTGTGCCTCCGTGTTCCGAAATACTTATACACCTCCGCACACCTCTGTGTCTCTGTGCCTCCGTGTTCCGAAATACTTATGCACCTCCACACACCTCTGTGTCTCTGTGCCTCCGTGTTCCGAAATACTCATGCACCTCCACACACCTCTGTGTCTCTGTACCTCCGTGTTCCGAAAAACGATGCACCTCCGCACCTCTGTGTCTCTGTACCTCCGTGTTCCGAAAAACGATGCACCTCCGCACCTCTGTGTCTCTGTGCCTCCGTGTTCCGAAAAACTATACACCTCCGCACACCTCCGTGCCTCCGTGTTCTACTGATGAAAACTATCCAGCAGCAGCGAGATATTCGCCATGAACAACCGTACCGAGATTGCCAGCAGGATGATACCGAAGAATTTACGGATGATATAGATACCTCCTTTACCTAAAAAGCGCTCCACGCGTCCCGTCATGCTGACAACGAAATATACCCATATCATATTCAGCACCAATGCAATAATGATATTGACGCTGGCATACTCGGCACGTAAAGAAAGTAAAGTGGTGAAAGCTCCCGCCCCCGCCAATAGCGGAAAGACCAACGGAACCAGTGTAGCTTCCTTAATCGGTCCCTGGTTTTTAAAGATTTCGATGTCGAGAATCATCTCCAGTGACATCAGGAAAATAACAAACGCACCAGCTACTGCAAACGATTCGATATCCACATGGAACAGCCTCAGCATCATATCGCCTGCATAGAAAAACCCTATCAGCAAGGCAAACGATATCAATGTGGCTTTCAATGCGTTCACATCTTTTCCCTTCTCCTTCAAATTAATGATTATAGGAATAGAGCCGATGATATCTATCACGGCGAACAGCACGATAAAAGCGCTGGTCATTTGCTGCCAATTAAATGCTGAAAACATACGTCCCTCCTTTTTGTTTGCAAAGATAATCTATTTTTATGCATTCCGCAAGATTTATCAAATACGAATGAATAGCACGTTTAAGAAATAATAAAAAAAACAAAAAGAGAGGGCAAGTGTTTACGGCACACTTCGATTATATCTACTTTTGTTCTTGAACCAGAAGACGAGAATGATATGGAAACAATGTTTGATACGCTATTACAATTGCCCCTTTTCCAAGGACTTGCCCAAGAAGATTTCACCTGCATCCTGGAGAAGGTCAAATTGCATTTCACGAAACACAAGCCGGGCGAACTCCTTCTGAGAGCCGGAGCCTCCTGCCATGAGCTGGTGTTCGTACTGAAAGGAGAAGTAGCAGCTTCCACATCATCCGCCGGCGCCTCCTACAATTTTACGGAATATCTTCCGGCTCCTTACCTGATTGAAGCCTACTCCATGTTCGGCATGAAGACGCATTATATCTCCACGTACCGCGCCAGGACAGAAGTGCATACGGTCAGCATCAGCAAGGCGTTCGTACTGAAAGAACTGTTCAATTACGAAATATTCCGCCTGAACTACATGAACATAGTGAGCAACCGCACCCAGATGCTGCACAACCGTTTATGGGCGGTATCCGGCGATAATCCCGAGGCGCGTATCATCCATTTCATCCTCACCCATGTAGAACGCCCGTCGGGAGAGAAGGTGCTGAAAATAAAAATGGAAGATTTAGCCCAAATCGTCAACGAAACCCGCGCAGGAGTGTCAAAGGCGCTCAACAGCATGCAAGCCAAAGGTTGGGCGGAGCTGCACCGCGGAGAAATCATAATACCCGATGCGGAAAAACTGATATTGCCACGCAGAGCGGCTAACAAATAAACGGTTCACCACCAGGCTACACGGGATTAACACAGATTTATTCCTTAGCGGATAATATAAATTTCGCAAATTTTATTTTAAACAGAAGAACAAAAGAACAGATTTTCTTCTTTGTCCTTTTGTTCTTCTGTCCGAAGTCCCGTTCTCCTGTCTGAAAAATTAAAATCCAAGTCAATCTGTGGTGAACGGCATGAACCTATCTTTTATTCCCACTCAATCGTCGAAGGTGGTTTCGACGAAATATCATAGGTTACACGGTTCACCCCTTTCACCTTATTGATAATATCATTGGAAACCTTGCCCAAGAACGCATAAGGCAGATGCGCCCAGTCGGCCGTCATCGCGTCGGTGGAAGTAACGGCACGCAAAGCGACCGCACGTTCATAAGTACGTTCATCGCCCATTACACCTACGGACTGTACGGGAAGCAAGATAACCCCTGCCTGCCAAACCAGGTGATAAAGTGCCGTTTCATTGCCTTCGGCATCCTTCACCTTCCAGTCGCGCAATCCCTGGATAAAGATATCATCCGCATCCTGCAAGATACGCACCTTTTCCGGAGTTATATCGCCCAGGATACGTACAGCCAATCCCGGTCCGGGGAAAGGATGACGGGTAATCAAGTGCTCCGGCATACCCAGCTCGCGTCCTACACGACGGACTTCATCCTTGAACAGCAGGCGCAACGGCTCGCATAACTTCAAGTTCATCTTTTCGGGCAGGCCACCCACATTGTGATGACTCTTGATGACAGTTCCGGTAATGGAGAGCGACTCGATACAGTCCGGATAGATAGTACCCTGCGCCAACCATTTCACATCCTTTATTTTGTGGGCTTCTTCATCGAACACATCGATAAAACCCTTTCCTATAATCTTGCGTTTCTTCTCCGGTTCGGTTACACCCGCCAATTCCGCAAAGAATTTGGCACTTGCATCCACCCCGATAACATTCAGTCCGAGGCACTCGTAATCGTGCAGTACATTCCTGAACTCGTTCTTGCGCAACATGCCATGGTCTACGAAAATACAAGTCAGATTCTTTCCGATAGCACGGTTCAGCAGTACGGCGGCAACAGAAGAATCGACACCGCCGCTCAGGCCGAGCACCACCTTGTCATCTCCAAGCTGTTCCTTGAGCTGCGCAACGGTAGTCTCGATAAACGATGCCGCACTCCAGTCCTGCTTGCAACCGCAAACTTCCACTACGAAGTTTTTCAGCATCTGCGTACCGTCCTCGCTGTGGAACACTTCCGGGTGGAACTGTACGCCCCACATCTTCTCGCCTTCCACCTGATAAGCGGCAATCTTTACCTTATCCGTCGAAGCTATCGCCTTGAAACCGGCAGGAATAGCAGTGATAGTGTCACCGTGGCTCATCCATACCTGTGTATTTTCCTTTACTCCCTTGAAAAGCACATTATCCTTATCGAAGGAGCTCAAATGTGCACGCCCGTATTCGCGGCTGCCCGCAGGCTCCACCTTTCCGCCATTGGTATAAGCGATGAACTGCGCACCGTAACAAATTCCCAATACAGGGTACTTGCCGCGAATTTCGTTCAAATCTATTTTAAACGCACTTTCATCATATACGGAGAACGGGCTGCCCGAAAGAATAACTCCCTTCACACTCGCATCTCCCTGAGGAAATTTGTTGTAAGGCACGATTTCACAATACACATTCAACTCACGGACACGACGTCCGATAAGCTGTGTAGTCTGTGAGCCAAAATCAAGAATGATAATCTTTTCTTGCATAGAAACAGAGGTGTTAATTATTTGGAGCACAAAGATACGATTATTTCTAAAACCGAAAGAAATATTGAGGGAGAATTCTTCCCCGTATCCTATTTCTCCCTCCCAGCCCGATAAAACATACGGGTACGCAAAGAGGCCGGATATCCCGGCAAATACAGTAACAACGGGCAGTGCCCGACAGGTATCCTGGAGTATTTTTTTATATTTACAGCTTATTATTTTTTTATATAACTCTTTACATAAACGCTATTAAAATAAAATAATATTTTCCCGAAGTTTTCTTTGTTGGTATATATAAATCTTAGTACATTTGTCCGCTCTACGCACCGCTTTTCTGAAAAAAAGCGATACGGAAAAAGAGTAGCAACAAACAAAAACCGAATATACATCATTGAAATACAGATAGTTATCAGTATTTCAAGGTTCCATGATTATACCCTTTCCCGAACTATCCGGCACTTATTCAGCCCCTAAATGAAAGATTGCAAAGAGAACGAAACCTCCGTCTGGTTCGCAATGTACGCCTACAAGCGGGAGATGCGCATCCAGCAGGAGCTGAATAAAGAAAATATCGAAAATTTCATTCCGATGCACTATGTTCTGAAGGAGCATAACGGAAGAAAAACACGTGTGTTGGTTCCCGCCATTTCCAATCTGGTCTTTATCCATACCACCAAACCGGTCTTGACACGGATTAAAACAAAAAATCCTTACCTGCAATACATCACTCGAAAGAGCAATGCCGGCAGGGAAATCATTACCGTACCGGATTACCAGATGAAAGACTTCATTAAAGTAGCCCAAAAGTACGAAGAAGACCTCACTTATTACAAACCGGAAGAAATCAGCCTCGACAAAGGGCATAAAGTACGCGTACACGGCGGGGCATTCGACGGTGTGGAAGGAGTACTTATCAAAGTCAAAGGAAAACGAAGCAAACGGATTGTCGTAAAAATCCCCGGCGTCATTGCTATTGCCGCTGCCTATATAGAACCGGATTTAATAGAAATATTATCCTGAGACATGTTATTAATCAACAACCTTTTCATTTCCGCCTCTCTTTATTGGTGGATAAATGTAAGTGCGGTTTTCATGGTAGGTATTATTTGTTCCAGCCTCATTATCCCGCAAATATTACTGGTCGCCTTCCGAAAACGCCTGTTCGACCCACAGGATGAGCGCAAGCTCCACCGCAACGCCACTCCCCGGCTGGGTGGAATCGCATTCACTCCCCTCCTCATCTTTTCTATCGTACTGTTGCAAGGAATCAACCTCCTGATAGGAAGGAACGACATCGCCACAAACATCCAAGAGCATATAACCGAGCTTACTTTCAGCCTGTGCGCCACCCTCCTGATTTATCAGACCGGCATCACCGACGATTTGATAGGCGTCCGCTACCGGGCGAAGTTCATCGTGCAGATAATAGGCGGAGGGATGCTGGCATTCTCCGGTTTATGGATTGACAATCTCCACGGGCTTTTCGGGCTCTACGCATTGCCGCCGTTTGCCGGATACCTGCTCACCGTAATAGTGGTAGTATTCATTATCAACGCCACCAACCTGATAGACGGTATCGACGGACTGGCATCGGGATTAAGCGGCATGGCACTCCTTTACTACGGAATCGTATTCATGTACCGCGAGGCATATATTTACGCTTTCCTGGCTTTCGCCCTACTGGGCGTCATCATCCCTTTCTTCTGCTACAACGTATTCGGCAATCCCAAACGGGGGCGGAAAATCTTCATGGGCGACACAGGCTCGCTCACCTTAGGCATTATCCTGAGCATACTCGGCATAAAAGCCTGCATGGGCCCAATGCACGGAAGCGAACCCGTCAATCCTTTTGCAACGGCTTTTGCCCCGCTGATTATCCCCTGTTTCGATGTCCTGCGGGTATTCCTGCACCGGTTACGCAATGGGCAAGCACCGTTTGCACCGGATAAGAACCACATCCACCATAAACTGCTGAGCGCCGGACTGTCCCAGCGCCGCACCTTGGTCTGCATCCTGGCAATGTCCCTGAGCTTCACAGTCGTCAATATCATCTGCGCCCGGTGGATAAACATCAACCTGCTGCTGGCAGCCGATATCGCCGTCTGGACTTTGCTGAATATCAGGCTGACGCAATTCATAAAGAATAAGAACAAAAAGAAACCAATAAAAACAGAAACATTTACCGATTATGCAAATTAAAAATATCCCGCTATGGTTATTAGCTATCATCCTACTAAGTTCCTGCGGGTCTATGCGGAACATCAACTATCTTGAGGACTTACAGGCAGGAGACACGACCGCAATAGCCAACATCGCCACTATCCGGGTAAAGACGGACGACAAGCTGTCTATCGTCATCAACAGCCGCGACCCTCAAATGGCCAACCTGTTCAACCTGCCTATCGTAACCTACCGGGTAGGACAAACGAACATAGCCCCCTCCAACCAGGAAGTATCCAACTACACGGTCGATTCGCAGGGCAACATCGACTTCCCGGTTGTCGGCAAGATACACGTAGCCGGGCTGAGCCGTGAAGAGATAGCCGCCCTGGTAAAAAGCGAACTCATCACCAAGAACCTGGTAAAAGACCCCGTAGTTACGGTAGAATTCACCAACCACGCCATTTCAGTATTAGGCGAGGTGAACAAACCCGGACGTTACGGCATCGACCGCGACAAAATCACCGTACTGGACGCCCTCGGCATGGCAGGCGACCTGACTATCTACGGAAAACGTGAAGACATACTCGTCCTGCGCGAAGAAGGCGGCAAACAGATTCCCTACAAAATAAACCTGTGCTCGGGGCGGGAACTGCTTGCCTCGCCCGCCTATTACCTGCAACAGAACGACATCGTTTACGTAGAGCCCAACAACGTACGTGCCCGCCAGTCCACCGTCAACGGCAACAACGTACGTTCATCCTCTTTCTGGCTCTCGCTGGCATCGTTGCTCACCACCGTAATCGTATTAATTGTAAAATGACTTTTCCCCTATAAGACTAAGATATGCAAAACAATACACCGACCGGACAGAATGAAGAATACATGAAAATTCAAGACCTGTTACAGCTCTGCCTCGCCAAATGGCGCTGGTTCGCCGTATCCCTGAGCATAGCCCTGGGTATCGCCGTACTCTATCTGCTGATAACTCCCCCGGTCTACACCCGCTCTGCCGATATACTGATAAAAGAAGACAGCAACGGCAACTCGCCTACCGGAGACTTCGGCTCGTTTGCCGACCTGGGACTGTTTCAGGCAAACAACAATGTAAACAACGAACTCATCTCCCTGCAATCGCCCGCCACCATACTGGAAGTGGTAAAACGCCTCCATTTGGACGTAGACTATTCCACAGACGGCTCTTTCCACGACAAAGTGCTATACGGCAAAGACTTGCCCTTCAACGTCTCCTTCTTAGACCTTGCAGACCACGAAGCGGCAACACTTACCCTCAAAGAAACGGAAGAAGGCCGCATACAACTCTCCGATTTTACACGCGACGACGAAGATATGGATAACGGAGAAAACTGCTCCGGCCAGGCAGGAGATACCCTGCATACTCCCCTCGGGCGGATAGTCATACAGCCCACCCTATTCTACCCCAACCGGGAAGCTGCGGAGCTCTATGTTTCGCGCAACAGCCTCTACGATACGGTAGACCGATATACCCAGTCGCTCACCGTTACGCTGAAAGATGAAAAAGCCACAGTTATCAGCCTTTCCTGCCAGGACGTCTCCATACAGCGGGCGGAAGATATACTGAACACACTGATTTCAGTCTATAACGAAAACTGGGTGAAAGACAAGAACCAGGTAGCCACCAGCACCAGCCACTTTATCAGCGAACGCCTGAAAGTAATCGAACAGGAACTCGGCAATGTAGACGAGGACATCTCATCCTACAAAAGCGAACACCTCCTACCGGATGTACAAGCCGCCTCCAGCCTCTACATGACGCAGGCCAGCGAAACCAGTTCACATATCCTGGAGCTGAACAACCAGCTATACATGGCAAACTACATCCGCAACTACCTTGCCAACGAAAGCAACAAAAACCAGTTGCTTCCCGCCAACTCCGGCATAGACAATGCCAATATCGAAACCCAGATTTCCGAATACAACGACAAACAAATCCAGCGGAACAGCCTGATAGCCAACAGCAGCGAACGAAACCCGCTGGTTGCCGACCTCGACCGTGCCCTTGCATCCATGCGGCAGTCTATCCTCCACTCTATCGACAATCAAGTGGTAACGCTGAAAACCCAAATACACACCTTCCAGCAAAGCGAGCGGCAAAACACAGCCCGTATCGCCGCCAGCCCTACACAAGCCAAATACCTGCTTTCGGTAGAAAGGCAACAGAAGGTAAAAGAATCGCTCTACCTCTTCCTACTGCAAAAAAGAGAAGAAAACGAACTGTCGCAGGCATTCACCGCCTACAACACGCGTATCATCACCCCACCTCTCGGCCAGATGAAACCTACCGCACCGGTACGGCGGAACATCCTGCTGGTGGCCTTTGCTATCGGTATACTCCTCCCCGCCCTTATCATCTTCATCCGCGAAAACATGAACAGTACCGTCCGGAGCAGGAAAGATATAGAAAATATGACCGTGCCGTTCATCGGAGAGATACCGCAGATTTTCCAAAAGAAGAAACGCTTCTCTTTCCGGAAGCAAAAAGAAGAACCCGTGCGTACCATTGCCGTTAAAGAAAAAAGCCGGAACATCATTAACGAAGCATTCCGCGTAATCCGCACCAATCTGGAATTCATGACCGGGCGCGAAGGCAAGATAAAAGTCATTATGCTGACCTCCGCCAATCCGGGCAGCGGAAAAACATTCATAGCCATGAACCTCGCCACCAGCTTCGCTATCAAGGGGAAAAAGGTGCTCGTTATCGACCTGGACATACGCAAGGCATCGCTTTCCACCTACATCGACTCACCTCATACCGGCATATCCGACTACCTGAGCGGACAAGCAGATACCTGGCAAAAAATCATCATAAAAGGAAAAACGCACCCCAATCTGGACGTTATCCCGGTAGGCACACTGCCTCCCAACCCTGCCGAACTGCTGTCCGACGAAAGGTTAGCGCAAATGTTGAACGCCCTGCGTTCCGAGTACGATTACATCTTCGTAGACTGTCCTCCGGTAGAAATCGTAGCAGACGCCAGCATCATCAACAAGTTAACGGACATGACGCTGTTCATCATCCGTGCCGGACTGCTGGAGCGTGTCATGCTTCCCGAGATAGAGCGCTTCTATACGGAGCATAAATACAAAAACCTGTCCCTTATCCTGAACGGCATCGAAAATACCCACGGGCGATATGGCTACCGATACGGGTACAGCTACGGATACGGCAACGATAACGACGAATAAATAAAGCTGCAGCTCATTACACCATGTGGCCATTCCGAAAACAGACAAGCCTAATCGAAAGCGGCATCCTGAACGGATATACCGACTATCATTCTCATCTGCTCCCCGGAGTAGACGACGGCGTACAGACATCAGAAGCCTCTTTGGAAGCTCTTGCCCGTATGGAAGAATGGGGTGTAACCACCCTATGGCTCACCCCGCACATCATGGAAGACATTCCCAACACCACAACCGGCCTATACCTGAAATTCAAAGAATTGGAGGCTTCTTATACGGGAAAGATAAAGCTGCACCTTGCTGCCGAATACATGCTGGATAACCTCTTCGAAGAGCGGTTACGACAAAAAGACTTGCTTCTTTTGGGAGAGAGCCGGAAGCATCTCTTAGTGGAAACTTCCTATTTCAATCCGCCCATAGACTTATACGGCACACTGGAACAAATAAAACAGCAAGGCTATTACCCCGTACTGGCGCATCCCGAACGGTATGCCTATATGAACGGGGAAGATTACCGGAAGCTGAAAGAGCGGGGTATCAAATTGCAGTTGAACCTGCCCTCACTCGCAGGGATGTATGGCCGTACCGTACAAAAGAAAGCAATATATCTGATAAAAAAAGGAATGTACGATATATCCGGCACGGATATCCATGCTCTGCACTCTTTTTTCAGAGCTGCTTCGCAACGTTCTTACAACTACAAGTCACTACATTTCGACTGGCATCTCCCTTAGTCCATACCAATCTATATATGAGCGTATTATCTTCTTATATTAGAACAACAGCATTGCAAACTTGACAGGTTGTCACCTGTTTTTATAACTTTTATAAGGGGAAGTGAATGTTAATAATGTAAATGTAATGATTACATATTTCAATAATTCCTCGCGCGCGCGTAACGGAAAGTTATAAAAGAGGGTGGCAACCTGTCAACCCAGGCAACAAACGAAGGGAACTTTTGAAAAAGAGTGAGTAAAATAAACGGACATCGAGAATTATATTAATAACTAAAAACCGGTAACAAAGTATTAAAACAAATTACAAAAAGTATTTTTCATGTGAGATAGACATATTACTCAGGCTTCACAAAGACTTATACAGAAAGACAAAATAAACAGTAATAAAAATAGAATTATGAAAGATACATATATTATTGGTGAAATCGGACAAAACCACAATGGTTCCGTAGACATAGCTAAACTGATAGTTGAATTAGTTTCACGTCCAATAACAGAAGATACATTCAACTTGAAATTAAAACCTATGAATGCTGTTAAAATGACCAAACGGGACCTTAACGAAGAATTAGCAGTTTCTCAAATGAACTGTATCTATAACTCTCCAAATTCTTTTGGCTATACATATGGCGAACACCGGAAATTTCTTGAATTATCTGATGAAGAACATTGGGAAGTTTACAAATATGCCAAATCATTAGGACTTGATTTTGTCGAGACGCTATGTGCAAAAGGATGTTTGTCTCTACTTAAACTTTTTACTCCCGATTATTTGAAAGTAGCAAGTAGAGATTTAACAAACCTACCGTTATTGGAAGCAATGGCCGAAACAAAAATTCCTATAATACTTTCCACTGGAATGACCGGAAAAAAAGAATTGAACGAAGCTTTGGATGTGATAACCCAATACCATTCAAATATCTCAATATTACATTGCGTATCTCAATATCCAACTCATCCTGACAACCTAAACTTAAACACCATTCTATATCTGAAAGAAAACTACAGTCAATATAAAATCGGATTTTCAGACCATACGATTGGAATTTCAGCACCAGTCGTCGCAATAGGAATGGGAGCCGAAATAATAGAGAAACATATCACTATTGATAGAAGAATAAAAGGAACAGACCAAGCCGGCTCGTTAGGGCCTGACGGGGTTTATAGAATGGTACGCGACATTCGCATAGCAGAACACTGGTTAGGAACAAAGGATTTATATATAGACAAAAGCGTAACAGCCTCTAAAATTAAATTAGAGAGGTCCATAGCCTCTATCCGGGATATAAAGTCCGGTGAAAAAATAACAGAAAAAGACATTCATCTATTAAGTCCCGGAGACGGGTTTAAATGGAGCCAGAAAGAGGAGGTTATTGGGCACATAGCACAAAAAGACATTCCTGCCAATGAAATAATTTATTCCAACATGATTTTATGACAGGTTTACATATCCGTTCATAGTAAAAAGAGTTCACCACTAATTCACCTCCACCAATGAAATATATCAACCAAATAGTATATGGCAATCTCCTTGTAAATATATCCTTATCAGCAGCCAATGAACAGAAAAATAATGTAGTGCTGTTTAAATATGGAAAAGGAGGAACAGAAATTCCGGCAGTAGCCGAACTTACTATTACCAATGATATATTATACCTGACAAATGACATCTGCGGAAGTTTTCGAATTTATTATTGGGAAGAAGACAACCGGTTGTTTATTACCGATAACGTATTCGATTTCTTATCCATAGAAGATTTAGAAAACAGAAAATGCAATGATTTCGAAAAAATCTATTATAAGAAACACGGATATACTTCAGGAGATTCCACTTACTTCAACGGTATATACAAATTACCTCCTTGCAGCAAACTTACCATAAAAAACGGGAATTACAGTATTTCAAGTCTTTGGGAATTTAGTAACTGTCCTCATAAAAGCGATTTGCTTAAATTCAAAGAATCGGTAAAAGCATCTATCATAGAATCACTTAAACCGCTACAAAAAACAGAACGTCCGATAGTCCTTTGTTTTAGCGGCGGAATGGACAGCACATACATAGCCCAAAGACTAATGGAGTTGAATATAAAACATTCACTTGTATTTTTTAAAGATAGTACGAATAAAATAAACCGCAAAGAAACTAAAACGGCCAAGAAGCAAGCAGAACTTCTTGGTAAAAGATTGTATTTCATTGACATAACCAATAAGAAAGACAAAGATACCGAGAAAGCAATCGCTCAAATGCGTCTGTTTGATAATCATTATTGCCGTTATCATTTTTACGGTCTGAAAGGGATACAAGAACGCTGGGGGGAAAATACGATTATTATTAACGGACAAAACTCCGATTGCATCCTTTCATTCGGACCTTCCGAACGAAAATATACCTCTTTTCTGAAAAGGTATTTACTGTACGGACAAAGTCTAACCACAAAACGGATGATAGCCTTCATTATCGGTTCTATATTCCATAAAAAGTTATCGGTCCCTACCAATCAAGAAGACACTCTTCGTGCATTTTACGATAATTTTAAATACTGTTTAGTAAATGAAAGAACAGACGTAAATGAATACAACACGTATATAGACAAAAAAATACAGCAGATATTAAAGCAAGCACATTTTTCTACGCTAAATAATATATTCATGTATATAAAAGTATTTACGTACATGCAAGGCTCCGATTGTCAGGTAGTTACCCAATCCGCAAAATATTTCCAAATGGATTTATTAATGCCGTTTAGTTCTCCGGCACTCATAAAAGCGACCTTATGTTATAAAAACGACCAAATGGAATTATATCATCCCAAATATGCATTATCGCTTTAATACCCCTAAATAATTAATGTAAAATAAGAATTTATTTAATTGCATTTATCCAGTTTTTATTTCCGTCAACAATAGCTTTTTTCTTAACCCGGCTTATTGGTGGAAACAAACATTATAGCTTTGGACGTAAAAGCCGAATCGGTTTCTCATTAATAATCACTCCTAAATTAAAATTAGAAAACGGTGCTACCATATCGGGAATAAATTTCATACAGATAAAAGCTTTAAAAATGGGAGAGAACTCCCGAATAAAACACTTCAATATATTGAAAGGGAATTAGCGGATATCCATGAGTGAAAAAGCTGTAATTAATAAATCCAATAAAATAGTGAATGCACTTTCCGAAAAACGGGTTTCATCACTAATAATCGGATACAACAGTATTATCGGCGTCCGCCATTTCATTGATATGACACACGATGTCATAATAGGTGAGAATTCAATCCTGGCTGGATTAGGGGGCCAATTAAGGACACATTCTTTTTATCATGATAAACAAGGAAGCGGACGCGTCCGCAAAGAGGGAGCGATTGAAATAGGGAACAATATATATCAGTTCCCAATGTATAATTTGTTCTGGTGTAAAAGTTGCCGATACAATCTCCATTGGTGCCGGTGCTGTGGTTTCCAAGTCTTTACTTGAACCGGGACTATACGTCAACCAGCCTTTACGACATCTTATCAAGACAGTTAACCGTTAGTTATGATAAAACGGATTCACCCAAGCAATAAAGAAAGCGATTTGTAACCATGGTGAATAATCACAAGAAAGAATTAGCAGGAAAAATAGGACAGAATATCGTATTCTTTGCTCTTTCTAAAGGGACTGCATTTTTAGCTCCTCTACTATTCTTGAATATTGTTTCTCTTGAAGAATATGGAATCGTTGAATACTCATATTCTATGGGAAGCATGATTGCTATGTTTGTTCTATTAGGCTTTACAGGAGCATACCCCTACTTCATATTAAAACGAAAGGAGCTTGACAAAGAAGAAGCTTTTCTATTTTATGGAATACCTGTTCTGATTATTGCGGTTTTAAATTATATTTTGTACCGTTTAGAGTTAATACCTCCACAAATACATATAGTTTTATTATTTACCCTCATTTTTTCCTTGCAACGCTTATATAGTACAATATTAAAGTCCAATGATAAAGGACATTTAGGTGTATTAATGGACGGAGGTTATTACTTTATTTTAGGAAGTATAGTCATTTTTGCTTGGATATTCAACCTGCCACATCCTATTACATGTTTGGAGCAGCTAATGAATTTATATTTGTTAGCTTTAGGTCTCTTCTTTCTATGGAAATTCTATAAGAAACACAAAAAAACTATTTCACAAATACTTACTAAAGACTATCCGGTAATCCTTCATTTCAGCATCAAAATGGCCTTATCAGGATTGATTATCTATTGGCTTACATCGAGTTCCCGCATTTATATCCAACATTTTATGGGATATGAAAAAGTTGGCATTTACAGTTTCTATTTTCGATTGACAGGTATTTCCGTCGTTCTATTTCAATTTATTTACATTGTTTTCTTCAAACATTTGTATCTGGCGAACAGAAAGCGACTCGACAATTATTACTCCATGATAATGGGAATCATTTTGTGTGGATGTCTAAGTGTCCTATTGCTTTTCCCATTTTTATTTCAATCATTTTTTAAAGAAACAGCGCCAAACGATATAACACTTTTTCTATTATTGTCTCTACAAATGCCTATATGGGTAGGTATCTCATTATGCGAAGGTATCATCGGTCGGGAAAACTTAGTAAACAAAATGAATCTGGTTATAGGAATATGCGTTTTAACACTTCCTTTATTGTTATATCTTAACCATAAAACTCTGACTCTGCATCTCTTTACGCTATTCAATGCACTAATCTTATCTGCCGCCTTTTTCGGACAGATTTATATTCTTTATCGGACAAACATCAAACTAAAAAAATGCTCAATCCTAAACGGAGTACTTTTAACAGCTTCAATTCTTACATACTTATATATTTAGGCCGCTATGAAAATTCTTTTTATCGAAAATCGCTATCGTACTATCTTTTGGAATGCAATAGGTAAAGCGCTTGAAAAAGAAAAATACGAAGTCTTTTATCTTGTGCAGAATCCTGCATTTTGTCCTAAAGAGGAAAATGTAATAATTATACCCTATCCTTCCGGAAAAGAAGATGAGAATTTATCCGACAATGATATCTGTTTATTAAAATCAGACCGAAATATAAATTACTTCCACCATAAGGAAACTTCACATTACATCTATTATCGAAAACAGATAAAAAACATCCTGAATAAGCTACACCCCGATATCGTATTCGGAGAAAGTACTGCTTTCCACGAACTTATCACCATTGAAGAGTGCAAATCATTAAAAATACCTTATTTACAACCATCAACCTGCCGTTTTCCTATAGGACGTTTCTCGTTCTACTATTACGATACCTTAGAACCGTTCAGCGGTTCAGATGAAATAATGGATAACGAAACTGCCAAAAAACTTATCAATAGCATAGTACATCGTAGTGTTGTTCCCGATTATATGAAAAAGCAAAAAAACACGATTGACAACAAATTAAAACGTTTATCGGAACTAATTAAATTATCGAAGGCTTATTATACCGGAGAGCATTACAACACTCCCAATCCAATAGTCAAATGTAAAATAGAAAAGCAAAAAAAGAAATTAATAACTCAATGGGACATTATAGCGGAACAAAAAGCAGACAGCCTAAAACATTCTGCATTCAATCTATTATACCCTATACAAATGCAACCGGAAGCCAATCTCGATGTATGGGGGCGGAAATACAGAAACCAACTTGAAACATTACAACAAATTATTAAATATACACCAAACGATGTCACCGTTATAGTAAAGCCTAACCCTAAATCGAAATATGAGCTGACCGAAAATTTACTATCTTATATAAAATCCGAAAAGCGGATAATTCCTGTATCACACGCAACACCTATGAGCGAGGTACTAACACAGACACAAATGGTACTCACAGTAACCGGTACTATTGCTATTGAGTGTATTTTATCTGACATTCCTGTTGTTACTATGATTAAAACCATAAACAACACCGTTGCAAGTTGTATCTGGTTGGAATCTTTCTCACAGCTTCCATTATGGATTGAAAAAACACAAAAGAAAGAATTTCCGATTATCAACGAGCAAACTAAAATTGATTTCATCAACTTGCTAAACCGCACCAGCTTTACCGGACTACCTTATAATACAGCCTTGTTTGAGGACAACATTGATAAATGTATGGAAGGATTCAGGAAAATACTAACAAAAATAAGCCATAATATATGACACAGGTAGTTATAAATACAGGATTTATATACAAACTTCGACCTGAAAGAATTATTATAATAGCCATTTCAATATTATGCATAACTCTAATCGTTGCTCCCATAAAAGTAAATAACACTTTAACGATATCTTCTTTCTTATATATAGCTCTATCTATACTTACTTTTTTAATAGGAACCCAAATGATAAGGGGGAAGAAACAAAAAAAAGAAAGAGTTATTATTATTAATAAAAATGAACTAAATAAACTCTATAATCATTCATTTATATTGGGTCTATTAGGCGTCATGTTCCGCTATACAGATCTTTTTCTTTATCGAAATCTATCATTACAAAGTTCAACCATTGACAACAGAAGTTTAGCAGAAGCGGGTAGTGGAAATATGTTATCTATCGTATCCAGTTTACTTATTTTCTGTACATACATTCCTATTACCATAGATTTACTTTGCCCTCACCTAAATACCAAATGGCAGAAATGGATTAGCTTAATTCTTTTTTTCTTAACAGGTGTATCAGCACTAACAACAGGTAGCCGTTTTGCCATAATAATACCTCTCACATACTACTGTATCATATTAATGTACTCAAACAAAGTAAAATTTAAAGTGAACATCAAGAATATGTCATTAATCGTTGGCATTGTTTCTATCGTTCTTTTCATCATAGGAGCATTATTTCTTAAAAGAGTCAACGATATGAAAATAGACCCAATGTATTATATCTCGATAAAAGCAGGGCAAGGATTTACGAACAAAGTCCCTATAAATCAACAATATAAAAATCTAATAACTCAATCAAAAGAAGAATGGTATTTTACCCATTTATATGCTTTTGCGAACATAACACAATATGAGTCCCATGCTATTTTTGAATTTCCGATAGTCAAAGACTACATTGACAAAAAAGGAGAGTATTTTTACGGTAGTGCTACATTTTTCGTGATAACAAAATTTATTTGTAAAATTTTGGGTATAAAGTACAATATATCGGAAGAAATACGGCTCAATAATGCACGCCCCGGAATATGGAGTACTTTCTTTTTCACCTGGTATTTGGACTTTGGCTGGGTAGGCATACTTCTAATGTTTTTTGTTGGAATGTATGCAAAATACGTATGGGCAAAAGTCTACTATTCATTAAATTTTCTATACATTCCGTTACTATGTTTACTAACCATTACGTGGTTAGTAATATTGCAGTTAAACTACATATCAGGTTCTGGTACTTACGCCTTATTCACATTTACGCTTTTGCCTTTCTTATATAAAATCAATTCACAATGCATTAGCTCAGAATAATTACACATTATTTCTCCTTCAGCATACCATGTAAGATATATAAACAACATTTCTATAAATGAGAATATTACACATAGGGAAATATTATCCCCCACTATTCGGTGGAATAGAGCGAGTAAATTACGATTTAGTCGAGAACCTAAACAAAGTGACAGACTGCCAAGTAGATGAACTTTGCTTTTCCCACACTGTTGGTAATGAACATTACTATACTCCCGACAATTATAAATTATTCCGAATACCGATTCGGGCAATTAAATTTTCAACACCAATTCCCATAGGTTTCTTTTCCACCTATCGCAAAATAAGAAATAACTACGATATCATTCACTTGCACTTACCTAATCCAATAGCATCGTTAGCTCCCCTCCTTATACCGACAAGAGCAAAAATAATCTTACATTGGCATTCTGATATCCTGAAACAGAAGAAACTAATGCTGCTATATAAACCTATCCAAAAGATGCTTCTGAATAAGGCTGAACGTATTATCGCCACAAGCCTTAACTACTCTAAAGCTTCCAATTATCTCAAAGCATACCTACCGAAAGTCGAAGTCATACCAATCGGTATTAACGACGATTACCTGCAACACTCTACCGAAGAAATAGACCGTATCAGGCAGAAGTATAAAAACAAAAAAATCATTTTAAGCATTGGGAGATTAACCTACTACAAAGGATTTAAATACCTGATAGAAGCCGCACGATACTTAAAAGATGATACAATTATCATAATAGGAGGAAGTGGGGAATTAAAAGACGAACTGGAAAAGTACATTAAAAAGCTCAATGTAAGCACTAAAGTATATTTGATAGGCCGCATACCCCAAGAACAAATGGGAGCATATTACAAAGCTGCAAGTATATTTTGTTTACCTTCCATTATGAAAACAGAGGCTTTTGGAGTCGTACTACTTGAAGCACTTTCCATGAGTTTACCTATCGTAGCCTGCAATATCCCCGGTTCCGGAGTAAATTGGGTTAACCGACATAAAGAAACAGGACTTAATGTTCCTATTTGCGACGCACGTGCCCTTGCTAAAGCTATCAATGAAATATTGGCAAACCCAACACTTTGCAAAACCTATGCGCACAATAGCCGTAAACGTTACGAAGCATTATTCACACGTGATACAATGATAAACAAAACATTGAAATTATACAAAGATATCACGTCCAAATCTTGTATAAAATAGAGCAGTACGTAGCAGCCCTATAAATATTTTTTAAGACAAAAACAGAAATATAAGAAAAAGAAGCTGTTTTCTTCTGTCACCTTTTCAATAAACCATATGTGCTTAGTACAGCAACTGTCCTTACCGTATACAACCTGTGGTATCCCTCTCCTAAAGTAGCCCTTTAGCCTCGTAAAGAGCCACTTTACAACGCTAAAGGGCTACTTTACGTTCCAAACCCTATACCTCCCAATTCCTCATAACAAACCGGCAAAAATATCCCCGGAAGACATGGTGCATCTTCCGGGGATATCTTGCATCTACACATTCCGCCGCACTGATTACCGCCTATTTCTTCTCTTTCAGAATATCGCGAATCTCCGTCAGCAACAGTTCCTCCTTGCTCGGCGCCGGAGGCGCGGGCGGAACGGCCGGCGCTTCCGCTTTCCGCTTCTCCGTCAACTTGGTAAGCAGCTTGATAAACATAAAGATAGAAAAAGCGATGATGAGGAAGTCGAAGGTAGCCTGCAGGAAATTGCCGTAATTCAGCGTGACGGCGGCGATTTCCTTGCCGTCCACCACCTCGGCGGGCTTCATTACCCATTTCAGGTCTGTAAAGTTTACGCCGCCTATCAGCAGCCCCAGAGGAGGCATAATCACGTCGGCCACAATGGAAGATACAATCTTGCCGAAGGCGCCGCCGATGATGACACCCACAGCCATATCCACCACATTACCTTTCATGGCAAAAGCCTTAAATTCCTGTAAAAATGAACTTTTTCCCATCTTTTCAATTATTTAATTATGATTTTAAGTACGAATATAAAAACATTTTCTTACTTTTGCAGCGCAATTCGGACAGAATTGTAGAAAAAGTTTGAGAGTTTATTTTTAAACATTATAAAACCCTTAAAAGTTTAAACAAAATGATTAAAGTAGGTATTAATGGATTCGGACGTATCGGACGTTTCGTATTCCGCGCTGCTCAGAAAAGAAACGATATTCAAATCGTTGGTATTAACGACCTTTGCCCGGTAGATTACTTGGCTTACATGCTGAAGTATGATACGATGCACGGTCAATTCGACGGTACTATCGAGGCTGATGTTGAAAACAGCAAGTTGATTGTTAACGGCCAGGCTATCCGTATCACTGCTGAAAAGAACCCGGCTGACCTGAAATGGAATGAAGTAGGTGCTGAATACGTAGTTGAATCTACCGGTTTGTTCCTGACTAAAGAAAAAGCTCAGGCTCACATCGACGCAGGTGCAAAATACGTTGTTATGTCTGCTCCTTCCAAGGATGACACTCCGATGTTCGTTTGCGGTGTCAACGAGAAGACTTACGTTAAGGGTACTCAATTCGTATCTAACGCTTCTTGTACTACTAACTGCTTGGCTCCTATCGCTAAGGTATTGAACGACAAATGGGGTATCACTGACGGTTTGATGACTACCGTTCACTCTACAACTGCCACTCAGAAAACAGTTGACGGTCCTTCTATGAAAGACTGGAGAGGTGGTCGTGCCGCTGCCGGCAACATCATTCCTTCTTCTACCGGTGCTGCTAAGGCAGTAGGTAAAGTTATCCCGGCTTTGAACGGTAAACTGACCGGTATGTCTATGCGTGTTCCGACTCTGGACGTTTCTGTAGTAGACTTGACTGTAAACTTGGCTAAACCGGCTAAGTATGCTGAAATCTGCGCTGCTATGAAAGAAGCTTCCGAAGGCGAATTGAAGGGTGTTCTGGGTTACACGGAAGATGCAGTTGTTTCTTCTGACTTCCTGGGCTGCACGCTGACTTCTATCTTCGATGCTAAAGCCGGTATCGCTTTGACCGACACTTTCGTAAAAGTTGTATCTTGGTACGACAACGAAATCGGTTATTCGAACAAGGTTCTTGACCTGATTGCTCACATGGCATCTGTTAACTGCTAATATACAGTTAGAAAATAATAAAAAATAGGCGGCTTCTTTTATGAAGTCGCCTATTTTTTTTGCACATTTGCAGTTAGATTATCCCTCGCCCGGCAAACGGGCGGTAAGCATAGTCGGACTAACATTAAATTGCATTATAAATCATGAACGAAATACAAGCCTCAAACCCTTTCTTTGAAAATTATTCCACTCCGCACGGAACCGTTCCTTTCAACCTGATAAAGACCGGCCATTACGCACCCGCTATCCATGAAGGTATCCGCCGGCAGAATGAGGAGATAGATGCTATCACCGGCAATCCCGATGCTCCTACGTTCGAAAATACGATAATTCCCTACGAGAAGTCCGGAGAGCTGTTGCACCGTGTAAGCACGGTATTCGGCAACCTGCTCAGTGCGGAAACCAGCGATGAGTTGCAGGAACTCGCCAGGGAAATCATGCCGCTGATGAGCGAGCATGAAAACAACATCAGCCTCAACGGGAAACTCTTTGCCCGCATCAAAGCCGTGTATGAGCAGACGGATAAGACCAGCCTCACTCCGGAACAGGGCAAATTGCTGGAAGATATTTACAACAGTTTCGTCCGCAACGGGGCGAACCTGCAAGGAGATGCCAAAGAGCGATACCGCGACCTGTGCAAAGAGCTGAGCCTGCTGACACTGCAATTCAGTGAAAACAATTTGAAGGAGACGAACGATTATCAATTGGTACTGACCGACAAATCGCAACTCTCCGGCCTGCCCGAAAGCGCCATTGACGCAGCGGCGGAAACCGCACAAGAGAAAGGTACGGAGGGCTGGGTATTTACCCTGCACGCCCCAAGTTACAGCCCCTTTATGACGTATGCCGACAACCGCGACTTACGCCGCGAGCTGTATATGGCATACAACACGAAGTGCACGCACGACAATGCTTGCAACAACCTGGAAATCGTAAAGAAGATTGCCAACACCCATATGGAGATTGCCCGGTTGCTGGGCTACGATAACTTTGCCGAATACAACCTGAAAGAACGGATGGCGCAAAACAGCGATGCCGTATATAAGCTGCTGAACCAACTGCTGGAAGCCTACACTCCTGCCGCACAAAAGGAGTATGCCGAGGTGCAGGCATTGGCACGCAACGAAGCGGGGGACGACTTTATCCTCATGCCGTGGGACTGGAGCTACTACTCGCAAAAGCTGAAAGACCGAAAATTCAACGTCAACGACGAGATGCTCCGCCCCTACTTCGAACTGGGCAGGGTGAAGGAGGGCGTTTTCGGACTGGCAAGCAAGCTCTACGGCATTACATTCAAGAAAAATACAGACATCCCTGTCTATCACAAGGATGTGGAGGCCTACGAGGTGTTCGACAAAGACGGCACATACCTCGCCGTGCTCTATACCGACTTCCACCCCAGGGCGGGAAAACGCTCCGGTGCATGGATGACGAGCTACAAAGGCCAATGGATAGACGGAAAGAGCGGCGAGAACAGCCGTCCGCACGTGTCTATCGTAATGAATTTTACCAAACCCACGCAGAACAAGCCTGCCCTGCTGACATTCAACGAGGTGGAAACTTTTCTGCATGAGTTCGGACACAGCCTGCACGGGATGTTTGCCGACTCCACTTACGAGAGCCTGAGCGGTACGAATGTTTATTGGGATTTTGTGGAACTGCCTTCCCAATTCATGGAGAATTTTGCCACAGAGAAAGAATTCCTGCATACCTTCGCCCGCCACTACCAGACCGGCGAACTCATTCCCGACGACCTGGTACAGCGCATCGTAGACTCATCGAATTTCAATGTTGCCTACGCCTGCCTGCGCCAAGTAAGTTTCGGTCTGTTGGATATGGCATGGTACACACGCAATACGCCGTTCGAGGGCGATGTCAGGGAATACGAGAAGCAGGCGTGGGCAAAAGCGCAAATCCTGCCGGCGGTAGCAGAAACCTGCATGAGCACCCAGTTCTCGCATATCTTTGCCGGCGGATATTCTGCCGGATATTACAGCTATAAATGGGCGGAAGTGCTGGATGCGGATGCTTTCTCGCTGTTCAAGCAGCGCGGTATCTTCAATCCGGACGTAGCGGATTCTTTCCGCAGAAACATCCTTTCCAAAGGAGGCACGGAGCATCCGATGACTCTCTACAAGCGTTTTCGCGGACAAGAGCCGACCATAGACGCATTATTAATCAGAAACGGAATAAAGAAATGAAAGAGAAAATAAATATAAAGGCGGCAGGATACTGCCTGATAATGCTGCTCTTGCTTACCGGTTTGAGTGCCTGCAACAATGAGGACGACGTAATGGAAATCTTCAACAACAAGACCTGGAAGCTGAGCCGTATAGCCACCGAGAAAGGTAAAGAGCAGTTCTATCAGGGTTTGTGGAACAGTGAGGCCGAAGAAAAAGCCAGCCGTGAGTTGCTCAAAGCAGAGGGAAATTTCACCATGAACTTCAACTGCATCGACGTGAACGGCGAGGTTACCGGCACGGTCAATGCCCACGGCGTCAAATCGGGTATCGATGACGCCGCCCTGAAAATAGACGGAAAGGAAAATACCATAAGCATCAGCGGAAAGGTTAGTGGCACGGAGAGCGACAAGCTGGCAAAAGTATTTATCAACGGGATACTGAACGTATTCAAGTACGAGGGGGATACCCGCAACCTGACGCTCTATTTCAAGGACGGAAACACAACGAAAGTCATGGGATTTACAGCCCGCTAAATACAGCTAAAGATATGGACGATACAATGAAAAACAAACAAGAGGCATTAGACAAACGCTATATACGCATGGCAAGCATATGGGCGGAGAACTCATATTGCCGGCGCCGCCAGGTAGGTGCGCTTATCGTCAAGGACAAAATGATTATATCGGACGGTTACAACGGCACGCCTTCTGGTTTCGAGAATGTATGCGAGGACGAGAACAATGTTACCAAGCCTTATGTGCTCCACGCAGAAGCCAATGCCATTACCAAGATAGCCCGCTCCAACAACAGCAGCAACGGCGCTACGATGTATGTCACAGCGTCCCCTTGCATAGAATGTGCCAAGCTCATTATCCAGGCGGGTATCAAGCGGGTCGTATATTCCGAGAAATACCGCCTGGAAGACGGTATCGAGCTGCTGAGACGGGCAGGTATCGAGGTGATATTCGTTTCAGCCGAGAATTGAGAGTCGAGAATTAAGAGTTGAGAATCGAAGATTAAAAGCCGAGAACCGAGAATTGAGAATTGAAAGTTGAAAACAGAGAATCGAAAGTCCGGAGTCGAGAATCAAAACCGGGAACAGGGAATCGAAAGTCGAAAATCAAGAATCGGAAATCGGAAATTAACAGCTCTGTGCACAACCGAATAGCAATATAGTAAATCGTAAAATAGTACATATCATTATGGGTACAAAGAACTCCTCCCGCTTTACCCCGCTCATTATAGCAATCAGCGTAGTGGCGGGTATCCTTATCGGAACGTTTTATGCCAGGCATTTCGCAGGAAACCGTTTGGGTATCATCAACGGGTCGTCCAACAAGCTGAATGCCTTGTTACGAGTTGTAGACGACCAGTATGTGGACAGTGTCGATATGACCGACCTGGTAGAGAAAGCCATGCCGCAGATTTTGGCAGAGCTCGACCCCCACTCCACCTACATCCCCGCACAAAAGCTGGAAGAAGTCAATTCCGAACTGGAAGGCAGCTTCAGCGGCATCGGTATCCAGTTTACCATACAGGAGGATACCATACATGTAAACAGCGTTATCCAGGGCGGTCCTTCCGAGAAAGTGGGGCTTATGGCGGGCGACCGCATCGTCATGGTGAACGACAGCCTGTTCGTGGGTAAGGGGCTGACGAATGAAAAAGCCATGCGCAACCTGAAAGGTCCTAAAGGTACACAAGTGAAATTAGGGATAAAACGCGCTACCGAGAAAGAATTGCTCGACTTCACCATTACACGTGGCGACATCCCCCAGAACACAATCGATGCCGCCTATATGCTCAATGACGACTTCGGCTACATACAAGTGAGCAAGTTCGGGCGTACCTCGCACGTAGAACTGCTGAACGCCATTGCACAGTTGAGCCACCAGAAATGCAAAGGTTTCATCATCGACCTGCGCGGCAATACCGGCGGTTATATGGAAGCGGCAACACGTATGGTCAACGAGTTCCTGCCCGAAGGGAAGCTTATCGTATATACCCAGGGACGCAAATATCCCCGTATGGAAGAATATGCCAACGGCACGGGCAGTTGCCAGAAAACGCCGCTCGTGGTATTGGTGGATGAAGGTTCCGCCTCTGCCAGCGAAATCTTCGCGGGCGCTATCCAGGACAACGACCGCGGAACAATCGTAGGACGCCGTTCCTTCGGCAAGGGGCTGGTACAGCAACCTATCGACTTCAGCGACGGCTCTGCTATCCGCCTGACTATCGCCCGCTATTACACTCCGTCGGGACGTTGCATCCAGCGCCCCTATGAAAGCGGAAAGGATTCCAAATACGAAATGGATTGGCTGACGCGTTACGAACACGGAGAGTTTTTCTCCAAAGACAGTATCAAGCTCGATGAAAGCCTGCGCTACTCCACCGCACTGGGGCGTCCCGTTTACGGCGGCGGCGGCATCATGCCCGATGTATTCGTACCGCAAGATACGACCGGTGTATCCTCTTACCTGATAGAAGTGGGCAACAAAGGGCTGATTATACAGTTCAGCTTCCAATACACCGACCGCAACCGTGCCAAGCTGGGCGAATTCGGCAATGAGCAGGATTTACTGAAATACCTGCGCCACCAGGGTATCGTAGAGCAGTTTATACGCTTTGCCGACTCCAAAGGCGTAAAAAGGCGCAACCTGCTGATACACCGCTCCTACAAGTTGCTTGAACGGAATCTCTACAGCAATATCATCTACAACACATTAGGCAAGGAAGCCTATATCCGGTATGCCAACGAGAGCGACGCCACCGTAAAGAAAGCGCTGGAAATCCTGGAACGCGGCGAGGCATTCCCCAAAGCTCCGCTGCAGCCCGGCCAAGAGGAGGATAATGACAATGGAAACGAAAAAAGAACTGCGCAGGCGTATGGCTTCGTTGAAGAACCTGCACAAATCTACCGCTGCGCACCGGTCGCAGTCTGCTGAGATACTTGCCGCCCTCGAAGCACATCCGGCTTTCAGGGCGGCAAACACTGTCCTGCTATACCATTCATTACCGGATGAGGTAGATACGCACGACTTTATCGGGAAATGGAGTACGAAGAAACGGATATTGCTGCCCGTCGTGGCAGGCAACGACCTGGAACTTCGCGTCTATACAAACCCTGCCGACCTCGCCGTCGGAGCATACGGTATCGGAGAGCCTACCGGAGCGTTGTTCACCGACTATGCCGCGATAGACTTTATCGCCGTACCCGGCGTAGCTTTCGACCGCAACGGGAACCGCCTGGGAAGGGGCAAGGGATATTACGACCGCCTGCTGCCCCGCATACCTGCCGCCTACAAAGCCGGTATCTGCTTTCCGTTCCAAATCGTAGAAGAAATCCCTGCGGAGCCGTTCGACATCCGTATGGATGAAATCATAACACAACAATGAAAACCAATTACCATACCCACACCACACGTTGCATGCATGCCGTAGGAAGCGATGAGGAATACGTTCTCAGCGCTATCGAAGGAGGCTTTCAGGTGCTCGGTTTCTCAGACCACACTCCCTGGAAATACCGTACCGATTATGTAGCCGATATGCGCATGCTACCCGGAGAGTTGCCTGACTATGTGGAAAGCCTGCAACACCTGCGGGAAAAGTACCGGGAACAAATCCGGATAAAGATAGGACTGGAATGCGAATATTTCCCGGACTACCTTCCCTGGCTGAAAGAGCAAATCAAGCAATACCGGTTGGATTATATCATCTTCGGCAACCACCATTTCCATACGGACGAGAAATTCCCCTACTTCGGCCACCACACGAACAACCGGGATATGCTCGACCTGTACGAAGAAAGTGCTGTCGAAGGAATGGAAAGCGGATTGTACAGTTGCCTTGCCCACCCCGATTTGTTTATGCGCTCCTATCCCGCATTCGACCGCCACTGTGCCGCAATCAGCCGCCACATCTGCCGGGCTGCAGCACGCCTCGGCATCCCGTTGGAGTATAACATAGGCTATGTCGCCTACAACGAGGCGCACGGGCTGACGACCTATCCCTGTCCTGAATTCTGGCGCATTGCCGCCAACGAGGGTTGCACCGCCATTATCGGAATGGATGCGCACAACAACAAGGATTTGGAAAATCCCGTATATTACGAACATGCCGTACGGGAGCTGAAGGAATTGAGGATTAAGACAACGGACACGCTAAGGATGATACGCTGAAGCAGGGATGATATACCGAAACAAGGTGGAGTGGAAACGCACACCTGTCACCGGAATATGATACTGGTAATCACCTGCGCCCCCACGTGCCGGTTCAGGTTGCGTACCAGCAACTCCCGCCCCATCATCAGTTCCTGGCGGAGAGCGGCAGAGGTGAGGTGCACATACAACACCTGGTTCTTGATGTAAAGTTCGCGGGTATAGGAGGCAATGGTCGGGCCTAAGACTTCGGCCCACGAACTGATAAGCCGCCGTTCGTTCAGCGGCGATTCCAAGCTCTCCTGCCGGAGGAAATTCCGTATCAGCTTGCCTATCTGTTCTGCATCGTTCCTTTTCATGCTTCCTCCTCCTCACCGGCCGATACCCGGTTCTCCTCCATTTCTGAAACAGCTCCCTGCTCTACGCGGAACATCTTGTAATCGCTGCCTACTTTGTGCAGGATGCGGTCTAAATGCTCGCGGTTGGTATCCGTAATAAAGATTTGCCCGAAGCTGTCGCCCGCCACGAGTTTGATAATCTGCTCTACACGCGAGGCGTCCAGCTTATCGAAAATATCGTCGAGCAGCAACAGCGGAACCGTAGTCCCTGTCCGTTTCAGGAAGTCGAACTGTGCCAGCTTCAAAGCTACCAGGTATGTTTTGTTCTGCCCCTGCGAACCTTCCCGCTTGATAGGGAAATCGCCCAACAGCATGTTCAGCTCGTCCTTATGCACGCCGCGCAGGGAAAATCCCATAATCCGGTCGCGCACGCGGCTCTCCCTCAGCACTTCCAGCAAAGATGCGCCACGGGCATGCGAATCATAAGCCAGCCCCACCCGCTCCTTGTCCTGCGAAATGAACGAATAGAAAGACTGGAAAATCGGGATGAACTCTTTGATAAACTCCTCCCGCTTGCGGAACACCACTTCACCGGTCTGTGCCATCATCTCCTCCCACACCAGGAAAAGTTCTTCTTCTACCGGCTCCTCATTTTTAAGCAGTGTATTCCGCTGTGCCAATGCTTTATTGTAGCGAATCAGTGCGTCCAGGTATTCCTTGTCGTACTGCGAAATCACCACATCCATAAAACGGCGGCGCTCGTCACTGCCTCCGTTTATCAGCGCAGAATCGGCAGGAGACACCATTACCAGCGGCAAAAAACCGATGTGGTCGGACAAACGGGTGTACTCTTTCTTGTTCCGTTTGAACTGCTTCTTCTGCCGGCGTTTCATGCCGCAGTAAATTTCTTCAGGCGTACCGTCGGCAGCCTCGTAGAAGCCCTGGATAACAAAGAAATCCGCATCATGCCTTATATTCTGCGAGTCGATAGGATTGCCCGCGCTCTTGCAGAAAGACAGGAAATAAACGGCATCCAGCAAATTCGTCTTTCCCATTCCGTTCTGCCCGAAAAAGGTATTCAGCTTCGGGGAGAAAGCGAGTTCCACTTGCTCCAGATTCTTATAATTGAGTATGGATATACGTTTCAGTATCATATAACGGCTTCTCTTTGCTTTTCAACTGACAAAGATAATGCAAAATTCCGATTAAGTGAGTTCAGAGGAAACTTGTTTACTCTTACAAGCGTGAAGAATTTATTTAAACCGTGAGCAGGATAAAATGAACCCGCTCATGTTTTATGCCGAAGTGCAGCTTATCTCCGTTTTTTCAATAAAGATAATGCAAAGCAGGATAATTTTGCGGTTTTGGGATGTAAAATAAAAAAAGATGCCGCTAAATTTCGTTGATAGCTATAAAAAACTTACTTTTGCGGGTCGAATTAGCTATTAATGAATAATAACAAAAAGAATATATAAAAAATGGCAGAACAAAAAAAGACGAACGACGCCTTAAACGTGGAAGACGCACTTACACAATCGGAGGCATTTCTCATCAAGAACAAAAAGGCAATTATCGGTGCTATCCTGGCTGTAATCATCGTTATAGCAGGTATAGTAATGTACAAGAACCTCTATGCGGAACCCCGTGAAGAAAAAGCGCAGGCAGCCCTTTTCAAAGGACAGGAATATTTCGAGGCCGACGCTTTTGCCGAAGCCCTGAACGGTGACAGCATCGGTTATGCAGGTTTCATCAAGATAGCTGACCAATACAGCGGTACGGATGCCGCCAACCTTGCCAAGGCATATGCCGGTCTTTGCTATGCGCACCTCGGCAAATTCGATGAAGCCGTAAAAGTGCTGGATAGCTTCGACGGAGACGACCAAATGGTAGCTCCCGCCATGAAAGGCGCTATGGGTAACTGCTATGCCCAGCTCGGCCAGCTCGACAAGGCATCTTCCATGTTGCTGAAAGCTGCCGACGAAGCCGACAACAATACCCTCAGCCCTATCTACTTGAAACAGGCCGGGGAAATCCTGGTAAAGCAGGGCAAGTACGATGATGCTATCAAAGCCTATACTTCCATTAAGGATAAATATTTCCGCTCATACCAGGCTATGGATATCGACAAATACATCGAGCAAGCCAAACTGTTGAAGAAGTAATTTACACCTTATATAATAAGATATTTCGGGCACGGATTACACGAATATACACGGAAGTCAGAACCGTGAGTGCCGTGTAATCCGTGCCCTCTTTTTTACCTCACCTATTTCCCTAATTTTTAACTCCTAATTTTCAATTATCATGGCTACAGCTTATCACAACCTTTCGGATTATGATTTCAATTCGGTTCCCAGTGCAGAGAATATGAAATTCGGCATCGTAGTATCCGAATGGAATTACAATATTACCGGCGCCCTTTTAAAAGGCGCTATCGATACGTTAAAAAAACACGGTGCAAAAGATGAAAACATCATGGTAAAAACCGTACCCGGTAGTTTCGAACTTACTTTCGGTGCCAATCAAATCATAGAATACAGCGAGGTCGATGCGGTAATCGCTATCGGTTGCGTAGTTCGCGGAGATACGCCGCATTTCGACTACGTCTGCATGGGTGCAACGCAAGGAATTACCCAACTGAACGCAAGTGGCGATGTCCCAGTAATTTACGGATTAATTACTACCAATACAATGGAGCAGGCCGAGGAGCGCGCAGGCGGCAGGTTAGGAAACAAAGGCGACGAATGTGCAATTACTGCAATAAAAATGATAGATTTTGCTTGGAGTTTACAAAAATAGTCGTATCTTTGCACCGCAATTGAGAAACAAAGTATGTCACTAAGTTTCTTCAAGAGCAGGAAGGGCAAATACCAGAGTGGCCAAATGGGGCAGACTGTAAATCTGCTGGCTTACGCCTTCGGTGGTTCGAATCCATCTTTGCCCACTGAAATTGCGGAAGTAGCTCAGTTGATAGAGCATTAGCCTTCCAAGCTGAGGGTCGCGGGTTTGAGTCCCGTCTTCCGCTCTTCTGAAAATCAGATAGTTATCGCAAGATTTCTATCTGATTTTTGTTTTTAAAGACTTCTGATTTGGCTATGGTTTAACCGGGTCAACATAAAAACCTGAGGGATTAATCGGGTCAACGTAAAAATCTGAGGGATTCATAGATTAAGCATAAATATTTGTTAGTCTGAAGAGAAAGAAAGCCCTGTCCTTTACTCCTCTGAACTGTGTTCTGAACTCCTTGATTTTGGCATTGAACGATTCTGAAGCTGCATTGGTGGAACGCCTGTCGAAAAAGTTGACGATTTCCAGATAATGTGTCTGTATGGAACGTACCACCCTTCCGAACGCAAGAAAACCGGATTTTTCAACCTCGTCATACCATCTGGCAAGTCTTGTCAGAGCGGTATCCTTGTGCTTGCACTGGTGATA
>NZ_KB894156.1 GCF_000374365.1 Bacteroides gallinarum DSM 18171 = JCM 13658 | reverse complement strand
CGTTCAAACGGGAACACTGAGTGAAGCCTGCCAAGCTCACTCTCATTAAAACTTTTGCGGTATTTTTCCAGAACATCAAATTCTGTGAAGCCCAAAGTTGGGTGAATTTCGGAAATATTTTGTATCTTAGCCATATCTTAGTCGGGGAATTTCCCCCGTTTTGGCCTTCAAACCTTATTTGCGGGGGAATACCTAAAGATACAAAAAAGCCAGCTAATTCGCAATATTTTGTGTATGAATTAGTTGGCTGATTTTATATTATTTACTGAATGTCCCGAAATATGGTCGCACTTTCCGCAAGTACCTACCTTGAACTGAAGGCAGCCGCCCCGCCTGGTTACCCCTTACCCTGCCCTGCACTTTCAGGACGGATGCGCTGCATCAGGACAACATCCTTGAACTTCCCCCCTACAAACCACCACTCTTTCAGCAATCCGCACTGTACGAAACCGCAGGAACCGAACAAACGCAAACTCACCTCGTTGTCGGCAGCAATGTGGACGATAAGCTGTTTCAGGAACAAAAAGCCGAAAGCATAATCGCACAGCAACCTCAGGGCATCGGCCGCATACCCATTGCCCTGATACTCGCTTCTCACTGCAATCCCTACCTCGCCACGGGAATGCATCGGCACGAAATCCGTAATATCGATAGTGCCCACCACCGCATCGTCCGTACAACGCACAATCATCATACGGAGTTGGCGGTCGGCAAACATATCGCACTGCGAATCCTCTATGTACCGCTTCAATACATACCTGGAATACGGCACAGAGAAATTGGTTACATCCCAAGCCTGCGAATCATTCTCCATGGCATACATTATTTCCAAATCCTCCGGCTCCATGGCACGAAGGCGTACACGTTCGCCTATAAAATAAGAAGGTTTCATGTTTCTTTATCGATAGATATTTCCGGAAAACACATATAAAATTATTCCTCTCCCTTGTCTATATGCAGTTCCTTACGCAACCGCCCCTCACCGGGCAGGCAGAACAGCGATGCAGTCAAAGCTATCAAGGCGCAGAGCACTCCCTTATTGCTCAGCATCATATAATAGGTAAGGAAACCCGCCAGCACCGGTATGGCAAGCAGAGCCAAGCGTATCCCGCTCCACAACGCATACAACCGCAGGGCATCGGAGATAGCCACCGCATCTATTTTCTTAACCAGTACCCACGAGAAAAGTTTCAAGGAGACAGGTATCAATATTGCCGTAAGCAAAATCGTGAAAGTCTCTGCAAAATACGTGACACGCACATCTCCTGCATAGATACCGACCCATTCTCCCCCCATTTCGCCGAACACCGTGAGGAATACGGGCAACAACCAGAAATATACAAACAGCATCTTCATGCGGGATGCAACCCGCTTTATCTTTTCTTCCATGCACTCTACTTTTAAGTTATGTCATACCGCACCCGTAAACGGAGTGCGGTTTACGATACTACGCCCAAGGGTCACCTCGTCCGCATACTCCAACTCATCCCCCACCGAAATGCCGCGGGCTATCACAGACAGTTTCACTCCCGATTTCTCCAGCTTACGGTAAATATAAAAATTGGTCGTATCGCCTTCCATAGTGGTGCTGAGGGCAAACACCACTTCCTTAACACCCCCGGCGGCCACCCGTTGCACCAGGCTCTCTATCTCCAAATCACCGGGACCTATCCCGTCCATTGGCGAAATAACCCCGCCCAGCACATGATAGAGGCCACGGAACTGCTGCGTTGCTTCCACCGCCATTACATCGCGTATGTTCTCCACCACACAAATAATGGAAGGGTCGCGCTGGGGATTGGAACAAATGCGGCAAGTCTCCGTATCAGAAATATTGTGGCACACCTTGCAATACTTCACTTCATGTTTCAGCGTAACGATAGCATTGCCGAAAGCCTCCACCGTAGCCGTGTCCTGCCGCAGCAGGTGAAGCACCAGCCTCATGGCCGTCTTTCTGCCCACCCCCGGCAGCTTGGCGAACTCGTTTACCGCCTTTTCCAATAATATCGAGGGAAATTGTCCATTCATACCTAAAGTTCTCCTATCGGTGGGCAAAGATAGAGAGAATTCCGGATTATGAACGAAATTTTTTGAAATAAGTGTTACCTTTGCAGGAAGAAACAAATCAAAAAACAGACAACGAAATGGAGATAACGAACGCTGAATTCGTCATCAGCAATACAGACGTCAGGAAATGCCCCGGCGGGACATTCCCCGAATACGCCTTCATAGGACGTTCCAACGTAGGAAAATCCAGCCTTATCAATATGCTGACAGCACGCAAAGGCCTTGCCATGACGTCTGCAACGCCCGGAAAGACAATGCTCATCAACCATTTCCTCATCAATAAAAGCTGGTATATCGTAGACCTTCCCGGCTACGGCTATGCCAGGCGCGGGCAGAAAGGGCAGGAACAAATCCAGCGCATCATCGAAACCTACATCCTGCAACGCGAACAAATGACCAACCTCTTTGTGCTCGTAGACAGCCGCCACGAACCGCAGGCTATCGACCTTGCCTTCATAGAGTGGCTGGGCGAGAACGGAGTGCCTTTCGCAATCGTATTTACCAAAGCCGACAAGCTGAAAGGCGGCAAGGTAAACAGCAACATCCGCCGTTATCTGGAGAAGCTGCACGAACAATGGGAGGAGCTCCCCCCCTACTTCGTCACCTCCTCCGAGAGCCGTATGGGGCGGGACGAACTGCTGGATTACATCGAACGAATAAACAAAGATATCAACTCCAAACCATAAATTGAAATGACAAGAACTATTTTCTGGCATCTATTGGTTGCCGCATTGCTAATCGCCTCTAACAGCCAGGCACAATCGCTGAAAGACCTGCTCAGTAAAGAAAACATTGAGAAAGTAGTAAATACCGTAACCGGAAAAAGTACCGCCAACATGGAGGGAACATGGGCATACACCGGCTCGGCAATTGAATTCGAGTCGGATAACCTGTTGCAGAAAGCAGGCGGTTCGGTAGCCGCCAGTGCCGCCGAAAACAAACTGAACGAACAATTGGCAAAGATAGGAATCACAGAAGGGCAGATGTCTTTCACCTTCAATGCAGACAGTACTTTCACCGCCAAAGTGGGCACAAAAAGCATAAAAGGCACTTATTCCTACGATACCTCCACACAGAAGGCCAACCTAAAATTCATGAAGCTGATTCTGCTAAGCGCCAAAATAAACTGCACCTCCACCGATATGGACTTGCTGTTCAACTCGGACAAGCTGTTAAAGCTGATTACCCTGATTGCCAGCAAGAGCAACAACAACACCCTTAACGCAATCGGTTCGCTGGCAGGTAACTACGACGGGATGATGCTGGGATTTGCCTTGAAAAAGGAATAGATATCTATATACAAGTTTACAGAAGAATAATTCCTCAGGTTTTTACGCTGACCCCAGTTCGGGACGCAGTTTAGAGGAGTAAAGGACAGGGGGTATTCTTATTCAGGCTGACTAAAAAGTATACCTAAACAAAGAATCCCCCTAATAACCATAGAGGAGTAACTGTAGATTTACATTTTGATTTCATGAGACAAAAATAAGCGTTTTAACGAAATCCCCCAAGATTTACAACTGAGTCGCCCTTTCTTTTCTATTCAGACTAAAAATATTTATGCTTAATCAATGAATCCCTCAGATTTTTACGTTGACCCTCGCTTCTTCCTGTACAGGTTAGCTAATGTGTATGCATAATGAATGGGGAATTAGTTAATGTTAATACCCCAAGAATTACAACTGAACCGTCGTTTTTACGTTACCTTGTTTTTATATTACTCCCGATAATCCTGCAAAAAGAAACAAAAAAATCCCCGCAAGCATTCAACTTACGGGGATTTCTGTTTTCGAAACAAGAGCGGAAAACGAGACTCGAACTCGCGACCCTAACCTTGGCAAGGTTATGCTCTACCAACTGAGCTATTTCCGCAAATGATGCCCTTTTCACAAAGAGCGTGCCCAGAACAGGACTCGAACCTGCATGCCTCTCGACACACGCACCTGAAACGTGCGCGTCTACCAATTCCGCCACCTGGGCAATCAATCATTAAATCAAAACAAGAGCGGAAAACGAGACTCGAACTCGCGACCCTAACCTTGGCAAGGTTATGCTCTACCAACTGAGCTATTTCCGCAACATTGCTATGTGAAGAGAAGGAGACTCGAACTCCCACGACATAATTGTCACTACCCCCTCAAAGTAGCGCGTCTACCAATTCCGCCATCTCTCCGACATACCTCAACATTTCACAGAACATTGCAATACCTTGTGCCCAGAACAGGACTCGAACCTGCATGCCTCTCGACACACGCACCTGAAACGTGCGCGTCTACCAATTCCGCCACCTGGGCATAGGTAATCACAAATCAAACATCGAGCGGAAAACGAGACTCGAACTCGCGACCCTAACCTTGGCAAGGTTATGCTCTACCAACTGAGCTATTTCCGCGTTTGCGGTTGCAAAGGTAGATATTTTCCTTAAACCTGCAAACATTCCGTGCACTTTTTTCACACATAAAATCGGGCATTCCGCCCAAAGCGAAAGCAGGCTTTTGATTATCAACTCATTCGGTCGCGATAATCTTCGTAAGAAAATTGCCTGAATACATCCGCTTTCCCCTCTTTCGTCCACATGGCAATGGCGGGATGATGAATACCGTTGAACATATTCGTCTTTACCGTGGTATAATGTATCATATCTTCAAAAACAATTCTCTCGCCGATTTGCAACTCGTGATTGAAACTCCACAATCCCATATAGTCGCCGCTCAGACAGGAGTTGCCGCCCAAACGGTACACATACAGCCCGCCGCTACCCATTTCAGCACCCCGGACGGCAGGCTGGTAAGGCATCTCCAGGCAGTCCGGCATGTGGCAGGTGAAGCTCACGTTGAGAATGGCAGTACGAATGCCGCGGTTCTCCACAATATCCACGACTTCGGAAACCAGTACCCCCGTTTGCCAGGTAAAAGCCGACCCCGGTTCCAGTATGATGCGCAAATGAGGATAACGCTCCCTCAAGCCGCGAAGCAGACCGATTAGATGTTCCACATCGTAATCCTTACGAGTCATCAAATGCCCCCCACCCAAGTTCAACCACTTTATCTGAGAGAACCAACGCGAGAATTTCGCCTCCAAATGCTCCAACGTCCGTTCCAGCTCGTAGGACGACGACTCGCAATGGCAATGGCAGTGAAACCCGTCGATACCTTGCGGCAAGGTGTCGGGAAGCTGTTCCGCCATTACACCGAAACGGGTTCCGGGAGCACAAGGATTGTACAACTCAGTTTCCACCTCCGAATATTCCGGATTGATACGTATGCCGCAGGATATACCTTGCCCTTCTACCTGAATCATGGGATAGAAACGCCGGAACTGCGCCAACGAGTTAAATGTGATGTGGCTGCTGCACCGCATGATTTCAGGAAAATCGGCCTCCGTATATGCCGGAGAATAGGTATGCGCCTTGCTGCCGAACTCCTCCAACGCCAGGCGTGCCTCGTATACGGAGCTTGCCGTGGAATGCTCTATGTACTCCCGGAATATGGGAAACGAGCGCCACATGGCGAAAGACTTGAAAGCAAGGATAATTTCCACCCCTGCACGGTGGGCAACACTCTTTATCAGCGCGAGGTTCTTCCTCAACAATTCTTCTTCCATGATATAACAGGGAGAAGGAAACTGGTCGAAATCTTTGTCTGTCATTTTTTCGTTGTATAAACTTTTCTTTATCAATGTCCGTCCTTCCGCATCCGCCTCCAGCAAAGGGTTTCAGGACTATCGGCAAAAGCCGGCAAATCTTTTACTAAAAGTTTGCCGAAAATTTAGTAAAACGTCGGACGCGTTTTACTAAAAAGCGGGGCAAGTTTTAGTAATTTGGGGCAAGAAACCTTTCTTGTAATCATATTTCAACCGCACGGTACGGTTTCTCCCTTCCCGCCTACCCTATCACCTTGAAACGCGCAAAGCGTAAAAGGAGCTGTTTGTCTCCCGCATTCTTGAAGCGGATAGTGGCTTTGGCATTATCGCCTTCGCCCTCCACTTTCATCACCTCGCCCAAGCCGAAACGTTCGTGCTCGATGAGCTGTCCCGGCTGCACACTGTTGCCTCCAGCATTCCCGGAAGAGGTGGAAGCTACCGGCGACGTTCCCGCAGAAGGCGTCACCCGCTTTAAATTGCGGGGAATGGTGGGGGCGATAATTTCCTGTCGAGGACGGGAAATTTCTCCCCGCTTTCCGTACACAGGCGATGAGAAGTTCTCCCGGTTTCCGCGGCGGAAAGATGCGGCGCTCTCATCGATGCTACGGCTCAATCCGGTATCTTGAGGCAGTTTGAGGAACCGTACATCGATGTCCTTCAAAAAACGGCTGGGACTGCCGAACTCCATTTTCCCATAACGGTAACGGCTCTTGGCGTAGGAAAGGAAGCAATGCTCCTCGGCACGGGTAATGGCTACGTAGAACAGGCGGCGCTCCTCCTCCAACGCCCTGGGAGAATCTCCCGCCATGGCGCTGGGGAATAAGTTTTCTTCCATGCCCACCACAAAGACATTCTTGAATTCCAGCCCTTTGGCAGAATGTACGGTCATCAGGGTTATCTTTTCATCGTCTCCGTCCTTGTCCGAATCCTGGTCGGTAAGCAAGGATACTTCCGACAGGAAATCGGCCAGCGTAACGTTGGTATTGCCCTCTTCCTGCCGCTGGGCGCAGAAATCGCTCATACCGTTTGCAAGTTCCTCGATATTCTCCTTACGGCTGAGGTTTTCCGGAGAGTTGTCCTGGCAAACGTCGTTGATAATACCGGACTGCCGGATTATCTCCGTACCGAGCTCGTAGGCATCTTTTTCGGAAACGCTTTCTATAAAACCGGCTATCAGGTCGCGAAATCCTTGCAGCTTGCTTACCGTTCCCTTGTTTATATTCACTCCATATGCCAGCGGCTCGCAGAGCACAGTCCACAAGCTTACGTTATTATCGGTGGCGGCTGCGGTAATCTTGCTTACGGTGGTATCGCCTATCCCGCGTGCCGGATAGTTGATGATGCGCTTGAAGGCTTCTTCATCGTTCGGATTGACCGCCAGGCGGAAATAGGCTATCACATCTTTTATCTCCTTGCGTTGGTAAAAGGACAACCCGCCGTAAATACGATACGGCATACTACGCTTGCGCATAGCTTCCTCGAATACACGACTCTGCGCGTTGGTGCGGTACAATATGGCAAAGTCGGAATAAGCATAATCCTCCTGCCGGCGAAGCTCGGCTATCTTATTGATTACGATATCTCCTTCTTCCACATCGCTGTATGCCTGGTACACTCCGACCGGCTCTCCCCGTTCTTTCTCGGAAAAGACTTCCTTGCGGATTTGCCATTGGTTCTTCTCTATCAGGCTGTTGGCGGCAGAAACAATCGTCTGCGTGGAGCGGTAGTTCTGCTCCAGTTTAAAGACCTGCGTACCCGGATATACTTTGGTAAAATACAGAATGTTGTCGATGTCCGCTCCCCGGAAGGAGTAGATGCTCTGCGCATCATCACCTACCACGCATATATGCTGGTGCTCTTTAGCCAACTGGAGCACAATGCTGTGCTGGGCAAAGTTGGTGTCCTGGTACTCGTCTACCAGGATGTAGCGGAACTGCGACCGGTAACGGGCAAGTACCTCCGGATAATCGCGGAAAAGCAGGAAGGTATGGAACAGCAAATCGTCGAAATCCATTGCATCCGCCTGCCGGCAACGCTCCCAGTAACGGCGGTAGATATCGCGTACGGCGGGCATCTTGGCGGCGCAATCGCTCTCGTAGGCTTCCTTGTTATTGGCATAGCCTGCGGGAGACACCAGGTGGTTCTTGGCACTGGAGATACGCGCCTGCACCGTGCCCGGTTTATATATTTTTTCATCCAGCCCCATTTCCTTGATGATAGAACGCAACAGGCTTTTGCCGTCCGCCGTATCGTAAATGGTGAATTTCGGAGTAAATCCTATCTGTGCGGCTTCTGCATGGAGGATACGCAGAAATATGGAGTGGAATGTTCCCATCCAGAGGCGGCGGGCATGCTCCATACCTACCTGGCGGGCAATGCGCTCCTTCATCTCGCGGGCGGCTTTGTTGGTAAAGGTCAGTGCGAGGATATTCCACGGCTGGTAACCGTTTTCCAGCAGATAAGCTATCTTGTAAGTCAGCACGCGGGTTTTTCCCGAGCCCGCACCGGCTATCACCAACGACGGGCCGTCATTGTAGAGCACCGCAGCACGCTGTCCTTCGTTCAGTTCTTTTATATAATCGGACATATTGATTTATGATTATCCATATTCATATTGCTAAGTAACAATCCGGAGAGTTTCACCACGGATTACACGGATTTACACAGATTTACATATATTGCTTATCGGCATTACATATCTGATATTCCGGATTGGAGAGGTTGGAATTGGTAAAATAAAATCTGTGCAAATCCGTGTAATCTGCGGTGAACCTCCTCAATCATCATGCAAAGATAGAAAAAGCTCCGGACACCAACGAACAATTCCCTATGTTATCGTGTTAGTATAGTAAAGTTTCAAAACCAAATGTTTGGACTTATGAATACGTTATTAATGTCTTTAACGATAATGATTATGACACATGAAATGCCAAAACTTCCTTACGCCAACAATGCGTTGGAACCTGTAATCAGTCAGCAAACAATAGATTACCATTACGGTAAGCACCTGCAAACGTATGTGAACAACCTTAACAATCTCGTCCCGGGAACGGAGTACGAGAACAAGGCTTTAACTGCTATCGTAGCCACCGCGCCCGACGGCGCTATATTTAATAATGCCGGACAAGTGCTGAACCACACCCTATATTTCCTGCAATTCTCTCCGAACCCCTCGCAAAAGGAGCCTGCCGGTAAGCTGGCGGAAGCTATCGAACGAGACTTCGGCAGCTTCGAGAATTTCAAGAAAGAGTTCAATGCAGCGGCAGTAGGGCTCTTCGGTTCCGGCTGGGCATGGTTATCGGTAGATAAGAACGGGAAACTGCATATCACCAAAGAGGCGAACGGAAGCAATCCGGTACGTTCGGGCATGACCCCGTTACTGGGCTTCGATGTTTGGGAACATGCTTACTACCTGGATTACCAGAACAAACGCGCCGACCACATCAATGCCCTTTGGAGCATCATCGACTGGGAGGCGGTAGAGAAACGGATGAAATAAGAATAGTAAACTCTACGACATAGGAAAAGGGGATTTGCAATAATGCAAATCCCCTTTTTCATTAACTACAACCGGAATTTTCAGTCTTCGATAGCCGCCTGCGCCACTTTCAGATAGAATTGAAAATCAAAATCTTATGCAACTTTAGCAAGTGATTTGTAAGTTTGTGATTATCATTCCTGGCAATAGTACATAAAAAGTAGTCTTATTCCTCTATCGCAGCTTGCGCCTCTTTAATTCATATCTGAATATCAGTAGCTTCCCTTTGTTTTGTAAGTAGTTTGTAAGTTTCAGGACTCTTCCTTTTTATGGATTACTTGAAAAAGGTAAGCTGCAAAATGGTTTTAATCATTGAGTTATCTGTATGGGTACTACAGATGAAATAATTAATGTCTTATTCCTTTCTCCTTTCTTTTAATAGTTCAATAATTATATCCTTATCCTTCAGGTTTGAATCAAGACGTAAAATCTGTGAGTTCAGACTCTCTATCTGCTCCTTCAGAAGCTTGATTGTTTCCCTCAGGTTTTCTGCTTCTTTCTTTTCGCTGGATAACTGTACGGCCAGTTCTGCATCACCTATCAGATTATTTGCATTTCCATCCAATGAAACGGCTGCAAGGTGTGCCGATATATGATGCTGTCTCGGACAGAAAAGGGAAAAGAAATTGAAGTCCAATGCTTCGCTGACTTTAATAAGCCTGCTCGTTTCCATTGTCTCCCTTTCCAGTATGCGGTTTATGTGCTGCTGCGGTACACCTATTTTGCGCCCAAGCTCAGATTTGCTTAATCCTAGCTCGTTGCGTCTTTTGTCGATAGCCTGACCTACATGCACGTGTTTTATGTCATTATCCATGCGATTCCTTCAATAAATACATCTTAAACAATAAATCATCAAACAAATATTTGGTTATATAAACCATTTTATGTTACTTTGTGGTGTAACCTATTCATTTGGTGAATACAAAGTTAAACATTAAATATTAAACATCCAACAATTATGTCTGAAAACTTAGAAAAAATCCGTCCGGCACTTGTTGCCCTTGAAGTAGGTGAATCCGTTTCATTCCCCATTTCACGTTTGAAAAGCGTCCGTACACAGGCCTCAGAGCTTGGTGCCATCTACAACCGTCAGTTCAAGACCAGGACTGACAGGGAAAACCAAACCATCACGGTCAAACGAACAATATAGAAACCAAATCAGGTTTATATGAAGATATTACAGTTTCTGGACCATCTTATACCATACGAAACATTCCTGAATGACCTCTCCTCAAGAATTGTCAGGCAATTGAAAGCCGACAAGGATGATCCTGAATTCATCAGCCAGAGGAAGGCTTACGAGCTTTTTGGCCGCAGGAATGTGGAACGATGGAAACGTCAGGGAAAGGTGGTTTCCTATAAAAGACCGGGTAAGGTGGAATACCGCACGGCAGACCTCAGGCTTCTCCAGCGTACCACCCAGGATTATTTTGATGAGAGTCAGCCAAAACAGGCAGAAAAACCGGTCAAAAAAGATAAATGATAAACATATTATGGCTAACATTCTAATATTGATAAACTTTATTTGTTTAGTTTAGCCGTGATACTCTATGAAATATAAAGAAAGCAATTATAGTAGGTACAGGAATGTGCATCAGTAACCTTTGTTCACCAGCTTAACAATAAAGCCGGACAGATATTTGTATCGCACATTCATAATGATTTTATAATAATGAAAGAAATCAGACCAGCGTGCGATCCAAACGGTGTCTATTCAGTCAAGCGCACCTGTGCTGAACTCGGTATCAGCAACAAGACACTCAAAAAATACAGAGAGAACGGGTATATCCAACCGCTCAATCCTAATAATATCAGCCGTCCGAAATACTCCGGCCAGTCAATAATCGATTGTTGGAACCTGCTCAGTACGTTATGATAAGCGAAATAACCATACGGAAAGTAAGGGAACTTGCCATAGAATACGTACTCAGTCCTTATGTCAGACTGTCCAAAAAAGGCTCAACCCTGATGGGGCTTTGTCCTTTTCATTCTGAAAAGACCGGTTCCTTTGCCGTTACCCCAAGCAAGAATCTCTTCCATTGTTTCAGTTGTAACCGTGGCGGTGATTCAATTACGTTTATAATGGAAAAGGAAAACCTTTCCTTCAGTGCCGCCGTGGAATTTATTGCCAGAAACCATAATATTCCGGTAGAATACATCAGTGAAGAGCGCAGTGAGGAACAGATGGCTGAAGCCAGGCACCGGGAATCACTTCTGACAGTTCTCGATACAGTACAGTCTTTCTTCCTGCAAAATTTAAGAGCAACAGACAAGGAAGAGAGCCTTGATGCCAGAGCCTACGCATACGGCCGGTGGCATGAGGAGTTCTGTGCCTTTGCCGGAATAGGCTATGCACCGAAGGACGGTCAGGCCTTTATGGATTTCTGCAGAAACAAGGCTTTGAACGAAGAACTGCTGTACGAACTCGGTATGTTCAAGCGTGGCGAGGACGGAAACACATACGCCATGTTCCGACAGCGTATCATGATTCCCGTGAGAAACAGATGGGGACGCATCATTGCCTATACAGCCAGATACATCGGAGACAACAGGAAAGCTCCCAAGTATATCAACTCGGCAACAAGCATGATTTACTCCAAGGGAGAAACAGTATTCGGCATTGACCGTGCCGCCAGACTGCGTGATGCCGACTATTATATCATTGTGGAAGGTGCTCCTGATGTCCTGAGAATGCAGTCAATTGGATACGACAATACAGTAGCGTCACTTGGAACAGCCTGGAGTGACAGCCAGTTCGAGCAACTGAAAAAATATGTATCTTCACTCTGTTTCATTCCTGATTCGGATATTGCGGAAGGCAAACCATACGGACCGGGATTTGAGGCGGTGATGACCAACGGAGTTGCAGCCATAAGAAAAGGATTCCATGTAACAGTCAGGGAACTTCCTTTTGCAGAAATACCATCCGAGACAGAAGGAGAAGTACAATATGCAAAGAATGATGCCGACAGCCATATCCGCAGCAGGGAGGATTATACTTCACTTCCCGAAAAGCATTTCATTATCTGGCTGGCACAGAAACGTTTCCTGGTAGCCGGTTCCATGGTAGAAGAAAGGAAGTGTGTTGCGGAAATAGCAGACCTGTTGCGCTATATAAAAGACCAGCTTGTGTATGACCAGTGCATAGAACAGCTCTCCAGACTGCACGGCAAGGTAAAGCTATGGCGTGATGCCGTTACCCAGGCACGTGGTGAAGCCAGGAGAAGGAACGACAAACCTGCAGCCATGAACGAGATGCAGCGTGAAGCGGAACTGCTTCGCCAGTTCGGACTGTTCGTCAGGGAAAACTGTTACTACTCCATCGGTGAAGATGATGATGAACCGTCAAGAATCTCCAACTTCATCATGGAGCCACTGTTCCATATCGAGGATGAGATAAACGGAACCAGAATCTTCCGTATGAGGAATATGTACAATGTATACAGGGTCATAGAACTGAAGGAGTCAGAACTCTGCTCACTGAGCAACTTTCAGCAGAAGGTCGGCTCACTGGGCAATTATGTATGGCTGGCCAAGATAGACAAACTCAACCGTGTAAAGGAATACCTGTATTCAAAGACCGATACGGCAGAACGTATCAGAAAACTCGGCTGGAATGCGGCTGAAGGATTCTTTGCTTTTGGAAACGGAATATTTTTTGCAGGCACATTCAATGCTGTTGACGAATTGGGTATAGTCCGTGGAATCAACGGCAAGGCCTTCTATATACCGGCCACTTCAAAAATCTATCTAAACAATCCGGAGATATTCCAGTTTGAAAGACTCATGGTACATGAGAACCGTAACGGGATAAAACTGTATGATTACGTAAAAAGACTGATGGAAGTATTCGGTGAGAATGCAAGCGTAGCCTTCTGTTACCTTCTTGCCACCCTCTTCCGTGACATCATATTCAGACGTACCCGCCACTTTCCCATCCTGAACCTTTTCGGTGAGAAAGGAACCGGTAAGACAACCCTGGCTACTTCCCTCCAGTCCTTTTTCCTGCACGGAGTAGATCCGCCCAATCTCGGAGTAACTTCCGTACCGGCCATGAACGACCGTGTATCACAGGCCGTCAATACACTTGCCGTGCTTGATGAATACAAGAACGACCTCGACATACGAAAAATAGCTTACTTGAAAGGACTCTGGGGCGGTGGCGGCCAGACCAAAAAGAATACGAATACAGACGGGATGGCAGCACAGACCATTGTCACAACAGGTGTAGCCCTTTGCGGCCAGGACAAGCCGACACAGGATATGGCACTCTATACCCGTGTCATCTTCCTTGCCTTTTCAAAGACATCATTCAACCAGAATGAGAAAAGGGCTTACGAAGACCTTGTATCAGTCTGCAACATGGGACTAACCCACCTCACCCTGGAGATACTGGGACACCGGGAACTTTTTGAAAAGAACTTTCCGGAAATATACTCCATTACCAAGCGTGAGCTGGCTGCGAAACTGGAAAATGAAACCATCCATGACCGTATCTTCGGCAACTGGGTTATTCCATTAGCCACCTTCAGGACACTGGAGACAGTCATTGACGTGCCTTTCAGTTATGCGGAGCTTTTTGAAACAGCAGTCAAAGGAATACGCAACCAGAATGACCTGGCTCAGGAAAGTTCAGAGATAGCGGACTTTTGGAGTATGCTTCAGGGATTCCAGACTTCAGGGAAATGTATTGAGAAGGCACATTACCGTATAAGGTATATGAAATCTTTCCGTCCATTATCTGTAAAAGAAGATATAGAATTTAATGAAGCACGTCCCATTCTCTATCTGAACACGGCAGCCGTAGCATCACTGTTCAACAGCCGGAATGCAGGTTCAACTTCCAACCGCTCGAACTGGTCCACCATCATGTCGTACCTGAAATCCCATGCTTCATATTTGGGACTGAAACAGGACAGATTCACCATACTTCTGCCCAGCGGACTTCCTGACTATACCATTGACATTGTGAATGGAGAGCAAGTTAAGAAGGTAAAAGTAAACCGACCGAAGGCTTTATGCTTTGATTACCTGCAGCTGAAAGAGACTTTCGGACTGGATCTTGAAACAGAGGTAGTAGCAGAAAACCAGGAGGAAATACCTGTTGAGCAACAACATCCAGTCAAACAGGAGGAATTACATTTTGGCTGATTATTATGTTGTATCAAGAGAGCTATTATATTAATATACTGATTAACAAGTTATGTTATGTGTCTAAAAATATGCTTTTTAATTCATTATTATAGTGAAATTTCCGTATCTTTGTATTTATATGTACGACCTGATATGGAATTAGGTGTTTTTTGTAAAACGGATAATATGATAGAAACTATAACTGTAAAAAATTTCAAGTCAATAACAGATATGACATTATCTTTAGGTAATGTCAACGTTTTTATTGGTGCTAACGGTTCCGGTAAATCAAATATTCTTGAAGCTATAGCAATGGTTGCAGCTGAGCGTTCTGCCCAAATAGAGGTAAATTCCATGATACAGAAAGGTATCAGAATAGCAAAACCGGACTTAATGATAAGTTCATTTTATGGCCAGCCATCCAACAACACCATTAATGTAAATATATCTGGAACTGAAGGAGAACGTATAAAATATGCAGTTACCAATTTAACTCCAGAGGATATTTATTCTACTTGGAATGCTCCTTGGTCAACTGGAGCCAGGCGTGGAAATATTAAGGAAGCTGTAGAAAAAACAGATAAGTTAAAGGAATATTTGTCCAAGTATCTTATTTATTCACTGTCTATCAACGCACTTCGTGGATTGACTTCAGACAGCTTGCAATATCCTCTTGGTTTGAATGGAGAAGGCCTTGATGTGCTTCTTAACAACATACCCAAAGAAGAAATCATGCAGATAAAAGAATCTGCTAAAGACTATATATCCTGGATTGAAGATATATTCTTTGACAATGAAGAAATATACAAGATGCAGGGATATAAATTGGGAAGAAGTAAATCCAATCTCTATTTCAGGGATAAGTTTATGCAGAAAAAGAACAATCTGTTTTCTGCGGAGAATGCCAATGAAGGTGCGTTGGAATTATTGTTTTATCTTACACTCTTTATCAGCAGGAAGACCCCGGACTTCTTTGCCATTGACAACATTGAAAATGGGTTGAATCCCCGTTTGTGCAGGTTTCTCATGAAGAAAATCTGTGAATTGGCTGTCAAGAATGGTAAGCAGGTACTTATAACAACGCATAATCCGGCCATATTGGATGGCTTGAATCTTAATGACGGCAGTCAGCGATTATACGTTGTGACCCGTAACGATGAGGGAAAAACGCAGGCTAAACGTATCCAGACAAAAGAACAGACAGGTGAACAGCGCATGATGCTTTCAGAAATGTGGATGAAAGGACTTATTGGCGGTGTACCTTATAATTTCTGATGATATGAGATTGGGTATTATAGCAGAAGGAAAAGCTGACATAGCTGTAATAAAGGCAGTTCTGAAAGCTTTGAAGGGTATTGATGGTAGTGATGTCGTTCAATTGCGTCCCAGTGAACAGTTTGACGAGACTGATTTGAATGAAATGAATTTCAGTAACTGGAATCTGGTTTTGAAATCATGTGAGGACATTAGCTTGCTCCAGTCTTTTTTTGATGTATTGGCAGATGATGCTTTGCTTGTTGTTCAGATAGATACTGCAGAACGAGGTGAAGCTGGGTATGATATAAATGAACCATTACGTACAAAAGATACAGATTGGAAAGAATATTGTGATTATCTGTATAAAGCAGTAGAATATAAAATCTCGAATATTGTTCCGGAGGCTTATCGAGACAAGGTTGCATATGCAATAGCCATTGAAGAGACAGATGCATGGCTTATACCTCTATTTGACAATTCCTGCAAGGAAACAGCACAATACGCAAATCCAAAGGAACGTCTACATTATCTGATCAGCAGGATTGACGGTAAAAAAAGAACCAGATACATCAACACTGACAAAAAGAATCTGGACTATGATAATATATCAAAAGATATGAGAAAAGGACTTAAGACATGCCGTCAAAAAAGCCGGAGTCTTGATTTGTTCTGTTTGGACTTGGAGAACAAATGCAATATATAATATTATGCCAATAAAAGATAGATTTTCTCTCTTTTGTTGGCATATAAATTTTATAAGATTCTCATGGCGGTGAATGGGAAGATGTAAGTTTTGGAAAGCAAGTTAAATCTCAACTATAGCAGGAATTTCGGATAAACAGTAATATTGTAAAGCGTAAGTATCCAAAACTGGCGTCTTGACAAAATCCTCCCATAGAACTATCTTCGCAACATAACTTTAAGACCAAGATTATGTGTAGCGAAAGTGATTTTGAAAAGCTGTGGTTCATGTACAAGACCCAAGGTGAACCCAAAGGAGTATCCATCAACAAATTCTGTGTGATAAACAATGTCCCTTACAAAGCCTTCAACGATTGGTTCCGGAAGACCCAGAAGAGAGTGGTTCCCGTAGTGATAGAAGGGGCGCCCGTACAACCGGTGTCCGATGAACCGGTCAATACCGAAAAGCCGGTCAGCAATCCGGCTGCCACTCCCTGTAAAGGGACTATCCAGGTGACCATAAAGACGCATGAAGGGCTTTGCATACAGAAGAAGGGCTTAGACTATCAGGGGCTGAAGACACTGGTAGAGAAACTGGAGGGCTTATGCTAAGCATCAATGGCCTGCACAACTTCTACTATTTGCCCGAGCTCCACGACATGCGCTGCAAGGCTCAGCGTATAGCGGAAATAATCAGAGGCAGATACCATCGCGACCCGCTCAATGGTGATGTGTACATGTTCATGTCGAAAGACCGCCGCAGGGTACGGATGGTACACTATGAGCGCAACGCCTACTTTCTTCATGAAAAGAGCTTTATTAAAGGTTACAGGTTCATGAAAATAGAATACAATGAAGGCAATGCGGTGTATAGGATTGAATGGTCCGATCTGGTCCATATACTTGAATCGCCCGTTGTGACGACTATAAGAATTGACTGAAAAAAGTGCTGAAAACCAATAAAATATCTCTTGAAAAACTTGTGTATCTCATTGAAAATGAGTAATTTTATACTTGTAAAAAGCAAGAGATATGGACCTGAATGAACTTATAGAAAGCACGCTGCGCAGTCAGCATCTGGAGGAGATGCAGAATCGCCCCAGGGAGGAATACTCCCCGATTAAAGGGATGAGTAGCGAGCAGATAGAGCGTTACGCCTGTTTCCTCTATAAGGAACTTCAGGTAAGAACCCAAGAACTGGAAAGGATGAATGTCAGGCTGGATGAGATTATGGATGAACTTAAGAAGTCAGGCAAAAAGATAGACAATCTGACAGGACTGCTGGAGAAGGCAAATGACAGAGCCGATAAGGCCTTGCTTGAAAGTAAAATGCATCAAAAGGAAAACATCGAATTGAAAAAGATGAATGCTACCCTCCAACAGCGTCTGAACCTGATGAACAGCATGGCATTCGGTCCGTCCAAGAGCCAGAAAGGCATCGAAAAGAAGAAGCCTGTAAGAGGAAGACATGACGATAAGGACGACTTCGACGGCACGTCCCAATCCCTTGCCCCTGCCGAAGAGCCGGCGGAGCAGCCTCGGGAGGAAAAAGCTCCAAAGGAGTCAAGGGAACGTCCCGGGAGAAAGGGGATGGTTTACAACAAATCCGTTGTAGGCACTCCGATAATCCATAAGTCTGACTATAGCAGGCTGCCCCCGGGCGCTGTTGTCATCTCTTCAAAATTTAAGGTAGTGAGAGATGTAATAAGCCGTATAGAGGAGCATCACTTCGAGGTACTGAAGGTAAAATACGCCGACGGCCATATCAGGTCGGTGTATCTTCCTATCCCGGGAGAAGCCGGAGCAGAACTTTATGATGAGGTGGTTCCCGGTACACACATAACCGCCAGCCTGCTGTCTTACCTGTTGTTCAACCGCTTCCAGATGGCTACCCCGGCAAACCGCGAAGCCAGGAACCGTTTGGCCGATATGGACTGGCTGACTTCTCCGCAGAACCTCCTGAACTGGGCGGACAAGGGGGCGATACAGCTCAACAGGCTGATACCCGCACTGAAGAAGGTCGCACTGTGCGAAGGCGCAAACGTAAATGTGGACGAGACCTGGCTGCGTTACCGTACCGTTGACGTGAAACGTAAGACGTACATGTGGTGTCTGGTCAACAGGAAGGCACGCATCGTGATATTCTTCTACGAGGACACTGAAGACGGGAACGGAAACCCTAAGCATGGAGGCAGAAACAGGAACGTTCTGGTAGATTTTATAGATGGTGCCAGACTTAAATCGTTGCAGAGCGACGGATACAATGTCTATACTTATCTTGACAACGAGCTGATAGATATAGAGCATCTGTGCTGTCTCGCACATGCCAGAGCCAAGTTCAAGTATGCTTACGAACAGGGCTGTAAGTCGGCATACTTCTTCCTGTACATGATAGGCAGACTCTACAGACTGGAAGAGGAATACAGACGACTGAAGCTATCCCCTCAGGAGATATACGAGCGAAGGAACGATGATACGACAACAGAAATCGTGGAATCGATAAGAACCAGGCTCTATGAACTTCTGGCGGACGGGAATGAAGTGAACAGTGATCTTATGCTGAGAGCCCTCAATTATCTGAGAACCTTCTGGAAACAGATTTTCGCTTACAGGAATGACGGTGAATACAGTATAGACAACACGATAGCGGAACGGGCGATAAGGCCCATTGTCCTGCAGCGAAACGGAAGCATGTTCTTCGGAAGCGTTAAAGGAATAAGCAACTCGGCAGTGTTCAATACGTTCATCGAGACATGCAAGCAGCTTGGAATCTCGTTCCGGGATTACTTCTGCCGACTGATGAGAGAAATGAAAAAGGGAAGAACGGATTATGAGAACCTGCTTCCAATGACAATTTACCAATAAAAATCGTTAATTTTGTGGCACAATTTTTTGGCGAGCGCCCTCCAGCGCTCGCCTGAAAGGTGGTACCCCAGAATTGGATGAACTATAATAAAAACTTGAATATATTTAACAATTATAAGTATGTTTATGCATATATATAATGGAAGCTCGTCGGGCCTGACTGCTCAGTCCCTTGCCGCATGGCGCTCCCTCCGCAGGAGAGATTATGGTTTTACTGATATAAATCCATCCACGTATGGCTTATCTTGTGTAACAACTGCAAAGGCCTGTCTTACCAATTTATTGGCGACAGCAACAACAGCTACTTTACCAGGTTTACCTTTAAACCGTAGACGGTCAAAACATGCTTTACATTCTGTATTGCACCTAAGTGATGAGAATGCTGCCACATACAGTTGACTTCGAAGAATTGGATCGCCATTTCTGTTTATGTGGCCTTTAAAGTTGACAGATGTACCTGACTGTTGATATGTTGGTGATAAGCCAAGATAACGCGTAAGTTGTTTTGCATTATCAAAGTATGTAAAGCCACCAGTTGCCACAATTAAAGCCGCAGCTAGTGTTACACCGATACCTTTTATGGATGTGAGTAAATCCATTTGTCTCTTGAATTCATCATTAGCCAATGAAGCAAGTTCTTCTTCCATATATTTGATCTGTTTTTCCAGAAAAGCAATGGTTTTCTCTATTGTTTTCTTGCATTTAGAATCATAAATTGGAAGAACCTCCATAGAACCTTTCAGGTTGCTTGTTGCTACTAGCTGCTTCTTTAGCTGGCGTAGGACAGTACGTTTTTGTTTGAGAATTAAAATTGAATCGCTGCGCATTCTGTATGGAGATGGTTGCATCTTCTCACCGTATAGTGCTATAAGACGTGCATCAATCTCGTCAGACTTTATGACTGAAAGCATTACTCTGGAGAAATTTTTTATCTTCAAAGGGTTCTCCAGGCTTACTGTAAAACCAAACTCGGAAAGCATATATACAAGCAATGTACTGTAATTGCCTGTTGCTTCCATAACACAATGATGTTCATCAACTGAAATTGTTTTTATAAACTCACGAATACCTTTAGCTGTATTCTTAAAGGTTTTGGTTTTACTAGTCTTTGCAGACGAATAAGCAACAACAAATGTCAACTTGCTTACATCAATTCCAACGTAGATCATAAGCTAATGTTTTTATAATTAACAACGCAACATCTATACATCTTGAGCCATCATTGCAAATGCGGGGTCTAACTGCCCAATGAACTATCCGGATTCTGATGTAAAAGTGTGGGGGCTGAACATCCAATACAATCTTAACGATTAAGCTTACGTCGGTCTTATTCCACACTTTGATGTTGAAAATTTATACAAAAGTACAACGTTTAATTAATATACAATGCTTACTTGTAAAGCTGAAATTTATAATTAATTTCTTGCGATTTTTGTTGTTAAATTTCTGATTATCAGAATATTTTTGTATATTAGTATAGTGATAATGATTATAAACAAACAAGGGTAAAACAAATAAATCCTATGATTATGGCAAAAACATTTACTATTACCTATTATGGTAAGACTAAGGAATATCCAGAGAGCCAGCGTAAGAAAATGATTAAGGAGTTTGAGACAGCTATGCTTTGCTGTGATGGCAGTGAAGCTGAACGCTACAGGAATATATATGGAGACCTGGTTGCCGGTGAGAAGGAGTGTATAGACACAGAACGTCCATTGGGTCCTGAACTTGAAGCAATGATTGAGCGAATGTTTACTACTCAAAAATAATATTCTACAATTGCAGATTTCTATGTTGCATACCTGTTTCTGATACGCCCAATCTTCTGAAGCAGTTTCATTCTCAATTTTTCCGGATAAGCAATCTCCACCTTATCACCGAGAGCCAGGATTTCATCTACCAGTTCGTCAGTCACAAGAAGTGTGTAATCAAATGAAGTGAAACTCCCCATATCATTCCTTTCTACCTGTGAATGGTGGAAAGGATGTTTTCTCAGATAATCTGCAAATGGACCGTAAGCCCTTAGAGTAACCTCTTCCGGCTGTTGTCCGGTCGGAGCTACAACACCAATGGAGTCTGAAAGACGAGTCGCCAGCGAAAATCTGCAGTCAGTCTGAAACCTGTTTCCGCTGAGATAGATTCTTGTCAGTGCATTAAGAGGAACAGCACAGAACTCTGATCCGTTCCTGTATCCGAGCAGATACCAGCGGTTATGGAACAGCTTCAAACCTTCCGGTCGGAAACGGCCTTCCACTTCATTGCCCTTGTCATTCGTGTAGAATATGTACAGCTCATGCCCATCGCTTATACACTCCGATATATCCGGCAGGTATTCAATACCACTTGACATGTCAGGCAGTACGACACGATGGAACAGACACGGACTGCTTTTCAGAGCCACATCAATGATACGGCTGTTGAACAGCCAGTTGCGGTAACTGTCACCGAGTATTTCATCCAGATTCTGAATATAGTATGTATAGTCCTTTCTGTTGCACGCAATGACTATGTCGAAGTTCTCCTCAATCATCTTTCTGTGATGATGGAATGTGCGCAGACTCAACGGCTTTCCATTGTACAGGAAATGGTGCTTCCATATCTCACAAAGCCTTTCAAAAGTGACCTTTCTTTCCTGATAGACTGTATGCAACAGCCAAATGTATCGGTTGTAGATATTGTTCATAAAACTACCTCTTATAACTTGTTTAACTATCTAAATATAAGCATAATAAATGAGATATGCAAGAAAATTGCACATCTGTTTTGTACAATATTTTCACTATAATCCGGACTGGTTTTCAGTACAGATTTACTATGTCCATGCCTTTCTTCACTGCCTCTCTGCAGGTATAGAATGTCCCACCATAAGGTTTGCCGTCATAAAAGGCTATCACGCCACATGAATGCTCCAGCATGAAGTCATTGCGTCTTAGAAGACATCCTTTGAAATAGTGTTCACTCAATATGATAACTTGGTCAGCCTGGGAAATTATTCTCTGATGGCGTTCCTTCTCAATTGACGGCCACCGGTAGCTCTGTCTTCTGAAAGGAACAACGGCAATGAGCCGTATATCCGGATACCTTCCCTTCAGTGACAATACAGTCTCAGCGGCCATCATATCAAATCCCATGGCCATACCTGAGTAGAAGCAGGTTATACCTGACCTGCATGCAAGCGACACGGCTTCAACAAGCCGTGCCCTTATTTCATTCTGTCTTTCTACGGGAACAGTTCTGTGTCCCGTGAAAGCCAGTGACTTTGATTTGTCTGATAATATTCCGTTCATAGTTCTATACTTTATAATGAGTCCTTGCAAGGAAGATGCCTTCAATGACATTCGCTCCGAAACTCTCCAGCTGATTCGCATACATTCCGAAGCTGATTCCACGTGTTATCACATCATCGAAGACTATGACTGCCTTGTCCTTGAACCACTCTTCATCAAACTCGATGATGCTCACCTTTCTGATTTCCTTTTCAGCCTTACGGTTTTCATGAATAGCAAGTCTTTCTCCGCATACCCTTACATGGTCATATCCGTTTATCGCTCCGGTGAGTTCACATACCCTTTTGCAGAAGTCCATATACCGGATTTCATTCTTTCTTACTGATGATGCCGGAACCGGAATGAATACCAACTTTGAGCATCCGCTGCCGTGTTCCTCAATCATTCTTGCTGCCGTCATCTGTGCCACCGCTTCATGAGACCTTCCGTCCTTGAAGTCATAAACCAACTGTCTGTCGGCGATTTCCTTCTCGCCCACATTCTGAATACGTTTGGGAAAATACTTGCAGAACCATGTCTGTGGTTTTTCCAACTGCTTTCTGATGCTTTCGTCCATCTGTACCATACGCTCTGATTTTTTTCCCTTCTGTCAGCAAGTTTTTCAGCTTGCCCGAAGGATATTTTTTGCAGTTCTCAGAAGCGCAGGCATTCAATAAGGCAAACTTCAAGGAAAGCTGAAAATACGCTCAACCCCGTTTGAGGAAGATTTTCAGCCCTGTGTTTGACGTTTGCAATGCCGGAGATACCTTTGCAAAAAAATATCTGCAGAGGCATGCTGAACAAACCTGTGGCTGTAATGGTACATTGGGATAACCATGTATCCCTTTCGCATCAGATGTTTTCAGATAATAAAATGCACCCGTTTCAATGGTGACAGTGTTGACAGAGAGTATCTGTCAGTGTATCAGATACTTCACATAGAAATCATACGTTGACAAACGTTGACAAGTGTAGCCACAATTTTCAGTCCGCTAAAAATCCATAGCCAAACGTTGACACATTATAATACTCTATTCTTTATAAGAAAAATCAGAAAGAATATAATATGTTGTATTACAGCAGTTTCCCAGACTGACCTTATGCCGGATTTTCATTGGATTTGCTGTCAACGCTGTCAACCATCAAATATATGCCTTCCTTATTTCCGTAAAAACAGATTTACCATCAACCGCCTTAGTCCAGCCGTATTGAATATGATGGTAACACATAATCCATCGTATTCCCACAATCTCCGAAATAATCCCATATTTGACGTATTGACAGCTAATAATCAAGTGTTTACCTTTACATCATAGCATAAACGAAAGAATAACCAGCATGAGATATAATGAAAGTCGTTCCCGAAAAGACATATTCAGTGAAGGAGGCAGCACGCTACCTGGGTGTTCACCGCTGCACCATCTATGCCTATATCCGTTACCTGGAAAAGCCGCTGGCTTTCCTGAAGATACCTGACAAGTCAAAAAGGGTGTTCAGAGGAACTGACCTGATAGCCTACAAGGAAACCGGTCTGCCAAAACGTGGCCGCAAGCGTAAGAAACACCGTTAGTTCAGTCTGTCCCATGGAATGGTATCCAAAAGATTACATTTGGCATTCATAGCTGCAAGTTCAAGAGCCAGCAGCCTTGCCCTTAGCCTGACATCCTCCATGTCGGACACGGCCTGAAGGAACTCCGATGGCTCCATTGCTCCCGACTGAATCATCCATTCCCTTGCACATTGTTCAGGAACAACGGCACTGACGAAAGAGAATATTCCTTTTGCTATGCAGCCGGCTGTACCGTCACCGGCTTCAATGGTAAAGCAGAACGGTACACCGCTCGAAGTCTTCCTCCTGAAATTGAGATACCGGATTCCATCTATGTTTTCCATAGAAACGCTCCACCCATGCCGGACAGAGATATTAAAAATATTACGACAATTTTCCATTTACCATACAATTATAGTTTTGTTTTCATTTACCTGCTATAATAAGCAGCCGGTCTTGTCCGTGACGGATAGGACCGGCCACTTCTGTTTTCATACAGCCTATTCAAACCTTGCAAGAAAGTCCTGAAGTCTGCTGTCCTGAATCTGTTTCAGCGGAACCGGCTTAAAGTTCTGCTGCTGTCTTACCTGAAGCTTGCCAAGCCCCTGAGCACTCAGGTCAAGCTCCACATCTGAAAGCTCATTGAGGGAAATATACCCGTATTCATCCTCCATGAGTCCGACTACGATACCGAATAGAATCACATCGTCATCCTCCCTGTTTCCTTCAAGGATAAACCACCTTACAGAACCAAGGGCAAAAATCGCACGACAAACAGCCTCTTTTCCCTTGCCGTCCTGGGAAAAGAGCGGATAACCCTCCAGAGCTTCCGCCAGTTGTGTTGTCATCAATCTGCACATATCAGTAAAAAATTAAAAGATTGTTTGATACCCATTCTTCTTGCTTGCATAACACTTGATTTTGAAGTTCCAGTTCTTTTCCCTTTGGTAAAGCTCATTGAGCTTCATGGTTGGGAAAAACCGTTTTATGTGCATCCGTGACTGCGGACCAAAGGGAGAAAAAGACAAGTGTGAAGTCAGAGAATGCAGACGGAATACCCAAATTTTTGAGGTATGAGAAAATTTGCGGAAGGCTGCCGTCAAGTCCTCCGACTGGAAGCGCAAGCGTCACTTGGCGTTTCTCCAGTCCGAAGTACCTTTGCACATAAGAAACGGTTCCGGCTATGATGCTCCAATGATTTCCTGATATTCAGTATTCAAAGATTTCTAAGGAGCATAGTATCCGTTTTCAGACAAACCACCGGTAACCAGTTGCCAATGTCAGAGCCTTTGAAGTGAAGAGCAGCGTAACCTTAAAGGCTCTGTCTTTGGCAATTGTCCTGATTTATCTGCATGATTGCATGAACCTGTCGGGTGAAACTTGCCTGGTATCGGGATACGAAGCAAGTCAGCCGGTTAGTTTCCGTAGCATAAGGCATGTTGTTCCGGCTTCGCATGAAATACGAACTGTCGGAACAACATGCCTGTATTTTAGACGGGTATTCAAGGATATAGGCCGTTCCAGAATGCAAGCTTTAGCCTGCATCATCGGAACGACCTGCTTGTTTGCGTTTTCAGACATGTTATCGAAAATCAGTTACCAATGTCAGAGCCTTTGAAGTGAAGAGCAGCGTAACCTTAAAAGCTCTGTCTTTGGCAACAGCCCTGATTTATCTGCATGGTTGTATGAACCTGTCGGCTGAAACTTGCCTGGTATCACAGATACGAAGCAAGTCTGCCGGTAGTTTTCACATTGAATAAATAAAGAACTTTGGTAATATTAAATTCAAGCAGAAGTTAGAAGATTTATAGTATTAAATTTTTTATTATTGGCAGAATTATATAAGTTTGCGTGTTAGTTTAATAAATAAAAGATATATGAGCAACCTTAATAGAATTAAAGTAGTTCTGGTAGAACAAAAAAAAACAGGTAAATGGTTGGCAGATCAGTTAGGAAAGTCTACGTGCACAGTAAGTAAGTGGTGTCAGAATACTACTCAACCAGATTTACTGACATTGGAACAAATTGCACAACTTTTAGAGGTTGATATTAGAGACCTGCTTGTTGGTACAAAACTAACAACCACATCAAAATATTGATATGTTATGGCAAATACATTCATTATAACTTGTTATGGCAAGACAAATACATATCCTGAAAGTCTGCAAAAAAAATGACCAAAGAGTTCAAAATGGATATGTTTTGCTGTGATGGTAGTTAGGCTAGAGATATAGTATATTTATCAAGATTAGACAGTTGGCGAGAAGGTGTGTATGGATACAGATCACTCGTTGATTCATGAACTTGAAACTATGCTTGCAAAAATGTTTGCTACTACGCAATATTAATGAACTATACAATGTATAAGTTGGCGTTTATGCCATAATTTTTTAGTATGTAAAATAAAGAAATAAATGAATCAAAATAAGAATTATAAGTTTATAGATTTATTTGCTGGAGCTGGTGGCTTGTCTGAAGGTTTTATTAGAGCTGGCTTTGAACCGATAGCTCATATAGAAATGGATCATTATGCATGTGATACCTTAAAAACACGTGCTGCGTACCATTACTTAAAAGCAAATAATAAACTATCAATATATGAACAATATTTAAGGACAAAGAAAGAAAAAACTGATGGCGCTTGGTTGTGGAATCAAGTGCCAAAAGAAGTTATTGACACAGTTATTCAAGAAGCAATAGGTAAAGAAACTATTGATGGGATTTTTAAAAAAGTTGATAGACTGTGCAAAGGTCAAAAGGTCGATATTATAATTGGAGGTCCCCCTTGTCAAGCATATTCGATTGCCGGACGAGCTAGACTAGGAAAAAAAATTGAAGATGATCCACGAAATGATTTATATAAATTTTATGTGGAATTTCTGAAGCGATACAGTCCGGAAATGTTTGTTTTTGAAAATGTTCTTGGAATTAAAACAGCCAAAAAAGGTGAACCGTTCAGAGACTTACAGAGACTGGTCAATGACCTAGGATATAAAATGGAACCGGTTGAACAAATTGCGTCTGAGCATGGTGTCTTACAAAAAAGACATAGGATTATCATTGTTGGTTGGAAAATAATTCGTTCAGGAAGTGATATTCCTACAACTTATAACTATCCAACCCTTGAAAAAGAAGATATGCCATATTCTATAATGAAAGATTTGTTTTGTGATCTTCCTGAAAGAAAAGCTGGAGAAGGTGAATTATGTGGTATTGTTGAATATACAAAACCCTTGGAGGAAATGGAGTATCTTAGGAAAACAGCAATAAGAGGTGTTCTTAATTTTACGACTCAACATATTGCAAGACCAACAAATGATAATGATAGGGAAATATATAGACAAGCTGTATTGATGTGGAAAACAGGTAAAAGGCTTAATTATGCAAAACTCGATCCAGCCTTACAAAAACATAAAAATAAAGAATCTTTTTGTAATCGTTTTTGTGTCGTTGATCCCAATGGAGTTTGTCATACCGTTGTGGCTCACATTGCGATGGATGGACATTACTATATATATCCCAACGAAACTCCTACTTTAGAGAATGTTCGTTCAATAACAATAAGAGAAGCAGCTAGAATACAATCGTTTCCTGATGATTTCTTCTTTGAGGGAAGCCGAAGTGCAGCTTTTAAGCAAATAGGAAATGCTGTACCTGTTATATTAGCAGAAAAAATTGGCCTGAAAATAAAAAAGTTATTGAAAAATGAGGATAGATTACGATAGTCTTAGAACTGCGAATGCAATACCATGTGCCGCTTCAATGATTGAAACATTTAGAGCAATAGGGTACAATATCGAAACTGCAGTAGCAGATATTATAGATAATTCAATATCTGCAAATGCGAAAAATGTGTGGGTCACAAGACATTGGCATGGAGATAAGTCTTTCATAACAATTAAAGATGATGGATGCGGCATGAATAGTCAAGAAATAATTGATGCAATGCGTCCTGGAAGCCATAGCCCATTAGAAGAACGCTCTAAAACAGATCTTGGTAGATTTGGATTAGGTCTGAAAACAGCATCATTTTCACAATGTAGAAAATTAACTGTCCTTAGTAAAAAATCCGGATACCATAGTGCATACTGGACTTGGGACTTGGATTATGTAGCACAAACCAATGAATGGACTCTTTTACAATGGATTCCTGAATATTTGGACGAATCTGTAGATGATATTGAACATGGAACTCTTGTAATATGGTCAGATTTAGATAAAGTCGTTAGAAAAGGAACTTCCGAAAATGATATAAATGCAAAGGAAAAGTTTTCCAATTCTTTAGACCGTGTCCGTCAACATATTGCAATGACCTTTCACAGATTTCTTGAAGAAAAATCTTTAAAGATATTTTGGTGTGGTCATGAAATAAATCCTTGGAATCCCTTTTGTATAAGTGAATCTAAAACTCAGTCAAGACCTACAGAAGGAATCGTTGGAGGTATTAAATTGAAGGGATATGTATTGCCACATAAAAGTGCCTTTTCTTCAGAGAAGGCTTATAATGTGGCAGAAGGCATTAACGGCTGGCCAGCTCAACAAGGATTTTATGTATATAGAGGGAAACGTTTATTGTTAGCTGGGGATTGGCTTGGACTATTCAGAAAAGAAGAGCATTATAAATTAGTCCGCATTCAGGTAGATATTCCTAATACATTAGATAGTGAATGGCAGATTGATATTAAAAAATCAAAGGCGTATCCTCCTATACAATGCCAGAATCAACTTGAAGCATATGCAAAGGATGTGAGGAAAATAGGATGTGAGGTTTATCGTCATAGAGGAAAGATACTGAAACAACGTGCAGGTCAAAGTTTTCAGCCGCTGTGGAATGAGAAAAGGAAAGACAATAAATGGTCTTTTGTTATAAATCGAGATAATGCTATGATTCAGCAATTAAAAGATATGGCTCACACAGATTCCGATAAAGCCTTTAATTATTTATTACGTCTTATAGAGGAAACTATACCTGTTAAGACAATTTATATCAACGAAGCAAAAGGTGAAGAATCTCATAAAGAACCATTTGAAGGTTCAGATACTTCTGTAGTAAAAGATATGATTACAAGAATGTATCAGAATCTAATGGCTTCCAATATGACTTCAGAACAAGCTAAAGCATATATAATGACTATTGAGCCATTAAATTCATTTGAAGAACTTATTGAACAATTGTGATATGGAAGAATTATATAATAAAGCCTTAAATATTTGCCGTTTATTCATTGGTGCAATACCTGTTGTAACTGATGAACAGATTAATACCGCTATAGAGCAAGTATCTTTTATGCCAGATTTTAAAATGTTGGATAAACACATATTAAAAAAGAAACTACTTGCCCATTATGGTGTAAGAATTCAAGATTTTCAAATATTGGAAGGAAACGACAGACGTTTACCTTGGCTTAAAGAATTTAAAGCAAATAAAATATCTAATTGGAACTTTTGGACAAGATACAAGTTATATCTTTCAGAGCAGAAAGGGTATGCTCCGGCAGTTATAAATCAATTAGATGAAATCACTGATAGAATATTAGATAACTTGTTTAATCCTCAACAAGTTAATATCTCAATAGATAAAAAAGGGCTTGTTGTAGGGCAAGTGCAGTCAGGGAAGACAGCAAATTATACAGGTTTGATTTGTAAAGCTGCTGATGCAGGTTTTAATTTTATCATCGTATTAGCAGGTATTCATAATAATCTAAGAAGTCAGACACAAAGTCGAATTGATGAAGGATTTTTAGGTTTTGATACACAATACGAGCGAGCATACTCAATAAACTCAACAACTAAAATAGGTGTTGGTCTTATTCCTGGATTTGATTCAGCAATTGCAAATTCATATACGACAAGTATTGATAAAGGAGACTTTAATAGTAGGGCTGCAAATACGGCTGGATTTAATTTTAATGCACCACAGCCTATTATCTTGGTTGTGAAAAAAAATGCATCTGTACTTAAACGTCTTTATAAATGGCTTTGTGCACAAACTTCTGGTAAGAAACAAATATCAAATAAATCTCTTTTGTTAATTGATGATGAAGCTGATAATGCGTCCATTAATACAAAAAAAGATAAGGATACAGATCCAACTGCCATAAATGATAATATTCGTAAGATTATACAACTGTTCAATCGCTCTGCATATGTAGGATATACAGCAACTCCATTTGCGAATATATTTATAGCACAGGACGAAACAGACTTATTTCCAAGGGACTTTATAATAAATTTGCCAGCTCCAGATAATTATATTGGGCCAAATAAGGTTTTTGGCACATCTTCTGAAACTTCTGAAGAAGAGGATGATGTATTGCCTATTGTCATTCCTATTGATGATTATAAGGCTTTTATACCTGATGGACATAAAAAGGATGATAAAAAACCAACAAAAAGTGATATTCCTGGGTCTTTGAAGCTTGCTATTAAATGTTTTATTTTAACATGCGCAATTAGAAGAGCCAGAGGACAGGAGAACAAGCATAATTCCATGCTAATACATGTGTCAAGATATCAGGTTTGGCAAAATGAAATTCGGGATATTGTGAACGAACAGTTCAGGTACTATAAACAAGAAATAGAAGCTAATGATCCCGCTGTTTTAGCCGAGTTTCGGGCTTTATTAGAAGGAAATGTAAACGGGTGTCCATCGTATAAACAGATAACAGAAAAAATTAAGGGGTCTCCTTCTCTTTCAAAGATTGATCAGGACTTAACAGTTCATAAATGGGATGAAATAAAGCCATTATTATACCAAGCAGTTCAAAAAATTGAAGTAAAATCTATTAATGGTTCCTCTGGTGATGTTGTTGACTACCAATTAAATTCTAAAACCGGTATTTCAGTTATTGCAATTGGTGGAGATAAGTTATCTCGAGGCTTAACGTTAGAAGGTTTATCGGTAAGTTATTTTCTAAGAGCTTCGAAGATGTATGATACTCTTATGCAGATGGGAAGATGGTTTGGTTATCGTCCTGGCTATGTTGATTTGTGCCGTTTGTTTACTAGTAGCGAACTTAATGAATGGTATAGGCATATTGCTGTAGCTTCATCTGAGCTACTTGATGAATTTGATTATTTAGCGGAATCAAGAAGTACTCCAGAAACTTATGGTTTAAGAGTTCGTACCCATCCAGGTTGTCTTCAAATTACTGCTCTAAATAAAATGCGTAATTCACATGAAATTCAGGTATCATGGGCTGAAAGACTTATTGAAACATATCAGTTACCACTGAATGAGGATTTAAAGAATAAGAATCTTGTTGAAACAGATAATTTTCTCAGTAAGTTAGGTAAGCCTTTAACAAAAAACGAGAATTATCTGTGGACTAATGTTTCTCCGGTTGATGTCTGTGAGTATTTCAGTAATTTCAGTGTAGCTGAGGGACTCAGAAAAGTCAACATGGAGTTAATTTGTGAATATATTCAAGAATTAGTATCTAAAGGAGAACTCACAAAGTGGAGTGTTGTATTAATGAATAAGACAACACGGTCGAATGCTAGAGAAACTATAAAGAAGCATACTTTTTGTGGCTCTTATTCTGTATCATGTTTTAATCGTAGCCGCGCTGTAGATTCCAGCAATTATAAAACATACTTTATAAGAAAGAATCATATTGTCGGAAATCCTAGCGATGAATTAATAGATCTTGATAATGATTTATTAAATGAAGCTTTAAAAGAAACAATCGAACTTAATAAAAAGAAAGGGATTGAATGGAAACACACATATCCACAGCCAATAGTTGTTAGGTCGAAGTTTAGACCGATAAATCAACCGTTACTAATTATTTACCCACTTAATCCTGAATATGCAAATGTTAAGGATGAAAATGGTAATATTGTGCCAGGTACAACTATCTTTACAGCAGAAGATGATCCTTTTGTCGGATTTGCCATTTCATTCCCTCACACCAATACAAATTGTGCAGTTTCATACAAGGTAAATATGGTGGCAGAGTATGCTGACATTGAAGATAATTTTGATAATGAAAACGACAACACATATGGCGACTAATATACCAATACAAGTAATATGGAATAGCCTGAAGTCAAATAAGACTTATGGTTTGGTCAAGCAATTGTATAACAGTAATTTAAGTGCAAATATATATGCAATATATAAGTATCCTGAAAATCTTCATGGTATAAGTGTGTCATTTAATCGTAATATAAAATTAGATATATCTTCATTTTCAGGACTAAAGGAGTTGGATATTTCAATAATAAATGATGCCTCATTACCACAGAATCAGATGTTATGCATACAGTTAATAGATTCAGGTAATTTGTTTGTTTTTGCTACCTTGTGCGAAGATCTGATCTCATCTATTGGTAATATATCTGACGAAAAAATCTTAGTTAGGTCAATTCTTTGTCAATTAGAAAAATGGCGAAATCTTTTTGAATGTTCAAGAAAGAAAGAATTGTCAGAGAGTGAACAATTAGGACTTTTTGGAGAATTGACATTCTTGCAATATATGTTACAGGTATTACCCACAAGACAGTTAGATGTATTGCATACATGGATGGGAGTTGAGAAATCAAATAAAGATTTTCAGGGAAATGAGTGGGCAGTAGAAGTAAAGTCATCCATAGGCAGGAAAAATAAGGTGACGATAAATGGGGAAACTCAGTTGGATAGTAATATTTTTAAACATCTGATATTGTGCCATTATTCTATTGAGAGAAATAATGCTAATGGCTTAACATTACCTCAATTAATTGATGCAATTGAGAACTTGCTAAAATATGATCAAATGATTCTTAACTATTTTCGGGCAAGATTAATGTTGGCCGGGTATATGCCGGAAGACAGAACTAAATACGAATTAAGACACTATAATATAAAGAAAAGGGATTTGTATAGTGTGACATCAGATTTCCCAAGAATTGTTCAAGATGATTTAAGAAAAGGAGTACATGATGTAACATATACAATAATGCTTGATGTGTGTGGGTCTTTTTTAATATCTGAAAATAAATTATTACAAATAATAAAGCAACTATGAATTTGTTAGATAAATTTTATTCATCATTTATGCAGGAGATTGTTTCCAGACAGCTTGCAAATGAAGATGGAGAAACTCAGGAACAGGCATTTACACGTTATGTCTTAGACCTATTATCAGAAGCTGGGGAGACAGAGAATGCAGCTGTAGCCTTTGATGAGAAAGCTTTGGGAACCTCGAAGCAACACAAAATCAATGGTTTTGCAATATCTGACAATTATGAAACCATTGATTTGTTCATATCTCTCTATGAAGTCGAAGAGCAAGTATATACAGTTCAGAAAAGTGAAGTTACAAGAGCCGCAACTCGTATTACAAATTTTTTTAGAAAAGCTGTTTATGATGATTATGTTAATGAAGTAGCTGAATCTTCTGAAATATTTGAGTTTGCACATACTCTGGCTAATTATGGAGAATTAAAAGACAACTTAATTCGTGTAAATGTAAGTATATTAACTAATGGTGAATATAAAGGAGATATACCGGATAATGCGGAAATATGTGGATATAAAATCTTTTATAGAGTTGTTGATATTAAATACATTTTCCAGATTTCTGAAGAATCTCATGTTCCAATTGAAATTGATTTTAAGGAAGAAGGTTTTCTTGTTCCTTGTTTGCCGGCATCATCTGATAATGAAGATTATCAGTCTTTTATCGCCATTATTCCTGGTATCTGTTTAGCTAATTTATATGAGCGCTATGGTGCTAGATTACTAGAACAGAATGTGCGTTCATTCTTACAATTTTCAGGAAAAATAAATAAAGGTATAAGAGATACTATAAAAAAAGAGCCACATATGTTTCTGGCATTCAACAATGGTCTGGCTGCTACTGCTGACCATATTGAATTGGATGAAGATAATAGATATATAACAAAAATCTCTAATCTTCAGATTGTTAATGGTGGACAGACAACAGCGTCTATTTATCATACATTCAAGAAAGATAAAGCAGATATATCTAAAATTTTTGTTCAGGCAAAAGTTTCTGTTATTAAACGGATTGAAGAGTATAGTAATATAGTATCTCGCATATCCCGGTATGCCAATACTCAGAATAAGGTAAATGATGCTGACTTTACTGCGAATAATCCGTATTTAGTTGCACTTGAGAAACTGTCCCGTTGTGTTTTGACTCCGAGAACCGAGAACTCGGTCAATCAAACATATTGGTTTTTTGAGCGTGCAAGAGGTCAGTATAAGAATCTTCGTATGAAAGAAGGATTTACAAAAGTACGTCAAAAAGCTTTTGACCTTAAATATCCTAAAAATCAAATGTTTACGAAAGTTGAATTAGCTAAATATATTAATGCCTATGCTGAAGTGTATGAAGGTAAAAAGCTTGTTATTGGACCACATATTGTTGTAAAAGGTAATGAGAAAAACTTCGCAAAGTTTATAAATAATAATTTACCAAGTGCACTTAGTAAAATTAATAATATATACTACGAGGATACTATTGCTAAAGCTATATTGTTTAGAGCTATGGATAAACTTTATGGTACAAAGAAATCTGAAACAAATATAGGCGAGTTAAAACAGGTTGTAGTACCATATACAATATCATTGCTTACTATTCTGACAAATAATCGTTTAAATCTTTATAAGATTTGGAAAGAGCAGTCAATTTCAGAGCAACTATCTTCTTTTTTATATGATTTAATGAAACAAGTAAATAATTTCATATTAAAGGAATCGCCTGTTTCTCATTATATAGAATGGTCTAAGAAAGAAGAATGTTGGGAAAAGATTAAGCAGCATACTTGGGCCTATAATATATTAGACATAGAAAAAGATTTAGTTGATGATTCTCAACCGATAATTCGTAAAGAAATTTTTTTCGGAGACAAACAAGATAATACTGTAGAACATGATATGGAGATAATTACATCCATACCTCATCAGTTATGGTCTAAAATTTCAGAATGGGGGCGGGATACAGATAGTTTATCCATTAACTATCAATCTACAGCGATGGATATTGCACATAAACTTAAATTTAATCGTAAGTTTAGTGATAATGATCGGCAAAGAGCAATGGCTATTTATGATATAGTATGTGAAAAAAATATTGAATTATTATTAGAAGCAGACGAACTGGCAAATGTTGAAGCTCCACAGAAAACGCCAACAACTGAAGAAAGTCAAATACTTGAGCTCATAACTATTGAATTAGTTCAAAAGATGGTAGATTGGGATAGACGTAAACGGGTATTAAAGGATTGGCAATGGAAGGTTATGGATGATGTTGTCAAAGGAAAAAGGCAGCTTGATGACCGGATGAAATATGGCTTTTATTCCAATTTAAAGCGATTGCGTAGTAAAGGGTTTCCAGAATAAAAGTCTATGCAGAAATAATATAGTGCAACTAATAATATTTTTTATTGTATTATTATCAAATAATAATACAATAAAGTTAGTGAGATTTTAATGGAGGATATTTAAAAAACAAATTAATGATGTCAGATAGATTAACTAAAGAACAGCGTCATAAAAATATGTCTGCAATACGTGGCAAGAATACTAAACCAGAATTACTAGTCCGTAAGTTCTTGTTCAGCCGTGGCTTCCGCTACCGTCTGAATCATCCTCGTCTACCTGGGCATCCTGATCTTGTATTGCGGAAATACAGAACTGTAATATTTGTAAACGGTTGTTTTTGGCATGGCCATGACGGATGCAAATATTTTGTATTACCGAAAACAAATTCAGAGTTTTGGAAGGACAAAATCCAGAAAAATAAAGGTCGTGACATTAAAGAACAAAAAGAACTGGCTTCTATGGGATGGCACTGTATTACTGTATGGGAATGTCAATTAAAGCCTGCAATACGTGAACAGACTTTGAAATCACTAGAATATACGCTTAATCATATCTTTTTGAGTGACAGGAGGATAAAACCTTATGATAACTATGAAAGTGATCAGATGTTTGTTGCAGAATCAGAAAATAACGGCTATTAACTCAAAACTAAAATAAATAAAAATATAATAGAATTATGGACAATCAAACAACTATTGGACGCTTGTTTGGCGAAGATATGATAAGCTTTATTATACCAAGCTATCAAAGGGCTTATTCTTGGAGAGTTGGAAAAGAAGGACGTATTGGTCAGGTGGATATGTATTTAAATGACATAATTGACCAACCAGATGGTTCTAACTACTTTCTGGGACATTATCTTTTTGAGAAAACTCAAGGGAATAGGTATGAGTTGATTGATGGGCAGCAAAGACTGACAACAACAGTTATTTTTATGAGCTGTTTGGTTAAAGAGTTACGTAAACGTGACATCGTAAGATTCGAGTATAATAATATGCAATATGCTACTGAGCAAATATATGAGCGTTACCTGCAACCACGGTATGGGAACCAAAAGTTTGAGACTGTTCCTGAAGATTCTTCTTTTTTTAACCGATTAATTATTAAATGTGGAAATGACTATAGGGTAGAAACCGGAAGAAAGTCAGAGCAACGTATTCGTGAGGCTACAAGATTCTTTGAAGAAAAAATGGCTACACAAGTAAACGAAGAAGCTCTTTTCAGATGGTTTTATGTAATTGACAATGCCATAATTACAACATTTTTATTGAGCGGTGAATCAGCAAAGCTTACAGCTACACAAATATTTGCTTTTCAGAATGATAGAGGTTTAGGGTTGGGATATTCAGTAAATGTCCCTAAAAATCAAGATGGCATATGAAGATGATAGAGCATACTCACTTCATATGCCATTTTTATAGTCCTATTCCTGTAATTTCTCACACAATCTTACCCTACAAGACATGACGCTCGGGAAGAAGTCTGAAGACATCTTCTGCCTCTGCCTGTAAAATCATATCATGCCGCTTTCACCGTCCTGTTCCTGATCTTGTCTATCATCAGTACGGCATTTGCCGTATGTATTCCAAAGAAAATCCACAGGAT
>NZ_KB894155.1 GCF_000374365.1 Bacteroides gallinarum DSM 18171 = JCM 13658 | reverse complement strand
TGAAGCCTGCCAAGCTCACTCTCATTAAAACTCTTGCGATATTTTTCCAGAATATCAAATTCTGTAAAGCCCAAAGTAGGGTGAATTTCTGAAATATTTTGTATCTTAGCCATATCTTAGTTGAGGTATTTCCCCCGTTTGGGCCGTCAAACCTTGTTTGCGGGGGAATACCTAAAGATACAAAAAAGCCAACTAATTCGCAATACTTTAAGTATGAATTAGTTGGCTAATTTTATTCTATTTACTGAATGTCCCTGAAAGTTAAAAGTTGAGAGTTGAAAGTTCGGTTGCGCTATAATGGTGGCATGGAAACTTTCAACTCTCAACTTTTTTTCAACTCTCAACTTTTAACTTTCAACTGAATAAACCCGTCTTTCTGCAACTGCGTGATGTAGGTTGCGACACGGGAAGGATAATTATCTTCGTCCCGGAAGTGCCCGGCAAGCAGGTCGATTATCTCCTGTACAGTCCGCTGCCCGTCTATCAAACGCCACACGACAGTACCGTGTTCTTCCAGCTTCACATGGATATCGGAGGACATGCCTTTCGGCAGTAACAAACGGCGCATCCAGTCGTATTTAAACCGGGGGAAGGAAAGTACTGCGTACTCCCCTTCCCATTCGGTAGTAATGTGTCCGCATTGAACGGGAACAGCATCCAGCAGGTTTACTTTTCCTTTGGGTGTTTCCATGTTTCAACCGTTTTATACCGGGACGAACTTATTTTTGTATATTGGCCTTTTCCAGACCGTAACCTTTCTTTTTATCCTCTGCCTTCAGCAACAGCGACACAACCAAGGCGAGTACGCCGAACACTGCAAAGACAGCCATAGGCAATGTATAGTCGTAAGTCTGCACACCGTCCACTACCGGACCTTTGCAATAGGAGTTCAGAATCCAGCCAATCAACAGGGGAACGCCCATTAAGCCCCAGTTCTGCACCCAGAATATCAACGCATACGCCGTACCTAACTGCTTTTCCGGGATAATTTTAGGAACCGAAGGCCACATGGCCGAAGGAACCAGCGAGAAGGCAAACCCCAGTATAATCATAATGATAGTGGCAAACCACCATACGTTCAGAATAGGAAGTGCAAACATGGTATGTACGAATATCAGCATTACAGCGCCGAGCACCATAAGGGTAGCTCCCTTACCGATACGGTCGTACAACGAGCCGAAAAGCGGGGTCAATATGATTGCCCCAATCGGCAATAGTCCGGGTATTGTTCCTGCCAGCGTCGGAGCAACATCGTATTTCTGCACCATTAAGTCGGCTGCGTACTTGATGAACGGGAATACGGCGGAATAGAACAGCACACATAAGAGGGCAATCAGCCAGAATCCCTTATTGGTAATGATAAAGACGACGTCTTTCATGCGGAACGGTTCTTCCGGCTCAACTCCCTGGGCATCGAGCGAGGCATCCAGCTTTTTATCATAGAAGGTATAAATGAAGAATGCAACCGTACCTACGCACAACATTATCAGGCAGAAAAGAATCGGTGCGGGGATATTGGTATGGAATGCACCCGCTTCGTCCGTATAGCCGAATAAATCTGCCACCGGCACTGTCAACACCATAGCCAGCGTGGTTCCGATACGTGCCGTAGCCATTTCAAGCCCCATAGCCAAAGCCATTTCTTTTCCTTTGAACCACTTTACGATAATCTTGGAAACGGTAATACCGGCTATTTCCACACCGACACCGAAGATTGCATATCCCAGTGCCGCCAGAGCTACCTGCATCTTAAACCCTAAAATCAGCAAATCTTCCGGGAAAGTGGCAGAGATTGCGTAGTATTTCAATCCACAACCGAACACCATTAACAGACAAGCTCCCATTCCGGTGAAACGTACTCCCATTTTATCCAGGATGATACCGCCGAAAATCAGCATCAGCAGGAATACATTGAACCAACCGTAGGCGCTCGTAAAGAACCCGTAATCCAAACTATCCCAAAGCAGTTCTTTCTCGAGCATCGGTTTCAGCGGAGACATCACATCCGTGAGGAAATAGCCGCATAACATTGTGAAAGCGACCAGGGCAAGAACGCTCCAACGTAATGTCTTGGAGTCGTTCAGTTTCTGTTTAATTTGTTCTGTCATTTTATTTTTTATTTAATCCAAGTTATATTTCAGTAGCAATAGATTGTCCTCTTCGTTACCGGCACTGATAAATCATATAAAAAAACAAGCGAAACCACTCATTCTAATCATAGAATTCATGGTTTCGCTTTATTTCTTAAACTCGCAAGTCACTTGCTTCTTTCCTCAATATCAGTTGTTGTCGGCAGGTTCTGCGGCATCAGTAGCCGGAGCAGTCGTTGCAGGAGCTGTCGTAGCGGGTTGCTCGGCCTGCGGAGCAGTCGTACCTACGGGCATATTATACGGATTTGTCTTTTCTTCTTGTTGTGCCTGCTCCAGAATTACATCGCCGCCCTTATTGGAAACGGAAGGAATTACGTAGGCGGAAGCAACACTCATCACCACCAAAAATACGGCGAGTCCCCATGTTGCCTTTTCCAGAAAGTCGGTAGTCTTGCGTACACCCATGATTTGATTGGATGATGAGAAGCCCGAAGCCAGACCGCCGCCCTTGGAATTCTGAATCAACACAATGAAACACATCAGCACGGATGCAATCACCATTAAGATAACTAATAATAAGTACATTTTGTTATTTCGATTTAGCGTTAATAATCAATTTCTCTAAGAATCTTATTTGGTCTGCAAAGTAAGCATTTTTTTTTGGATAATTCAAGCTTAATTTTTTAATAATTTCAAGTGCTTTATCATATCTATGCTGTTTAATGTAGATTTTAGCTAAAGTTTCTGTAAAACAGCTGTCGTCTATGCCGTCTTCCACGGGTACTTCTTCCTCCGTTTCGTCCTCTCCGGAAAGGGATGCCTCATCTTCCGGAAGGAGTGCCGGGGTATGTTCTTTTTCTCCAAGGGGTATTTTTGCTTCCTCGGAAGGCTCCGCTTTTTCTACCGGAAGCTCCGGTTCTTCTTCAAGAGATACCGGTCTTTCAGGCACGGACAACTCCGCCGCCTCGCTCCTACGGATAAATCCGTCTATCAGTTCGTGTCCGCGCAGTTTAGGGACTTCCTGCCCGCCGGCAGTTTCCGAACCGGACTGCCCGTTATCTTGCAACAGATAGGTAGTATAGTCCATTGTATAATCCAGCTCGGTGGCTTGCGAATGTTCCTCGGGAACGGTCGCAAGGAAAGCGTCTATCAACGAAAGCGTACGGTCTACACTGGGTTCTTCTTCCAGCACTTTGGAGGAAAGCAAAGACGATTTCCGGGATTTCAGCGTATAGCGGTCGCCTTCTATCAGATAGAACAGGACGCGTCTGTCTGCCACATACAGCACGGCTTTACGCAGTTCCGCACCGAATGTAATGTCGTGCAGCAGATAGAGGTTCTTGAGGTATAACAACCGGAGCGACTGGAAATAAGGATAACGCGCCACCAATGTACGGAGCTCGTACAAGGTGTCCTTATTCAACATTTCAGGATGCTGTATCCATTGTTGCAGATGAACGGAAGTCATTCTTCGATTACCAGTTAGCTACGGTTGAGTTGAATATTTGTTCTGTGATATCTTTTATCATCTTGCTTATCAAGTCGTCCTGCACGTCGGTCAGCAGCAAAGACGAATCGTAAGTCTGGAAGGCGGAGAACTGCTGTTCAAAGTCTTCCTCGTGGTTGGTATTGTTTACATAACGCACATTGACGGTCATGGTCAGCTTTACTTTAGAAGAATAACCGTCGGCGGCAACAGCCTCGTTATACTGGTTATAGCCGGTTATCTCGCCGTCTATTTCCAAATCGCCGTTGGCATTCACCAGTTGCAGACGTGTCTGCTGGATAAACATATCCTTAAGTTTCTGGTTGAACTCCGTAGTCATAGGGGCGTACACATATTCGGCACGGTTAGGAAATTCGGCAATCGTGATTGTCTTGACTTTGCTGTAATCGATAGAGCTAATCGGAGCGAGTCCTATGGAAACCCGGCAGGAATATACCACGCACACCAGCCCTACTACTGCCACGAACAATGTTGTCTTTTTAATCCAATTCATATTCTTTTATCTTTCTGTATAGCGTGCGCTCCGAAATGTTCAAATCCTTAGCTGCACTCTTGCGTTTTCCGTGGTGTTTTTCAAGTGCTTTGCGTATCATCTCTTTCTCCACTTCGTCCAGTGAAAGGGATTCTTCCACATATTCTTCCGTATCTTGAATATCATCGTCCATTTCGGGGGACGGCTTTACGGAAGGGCGTATTATGGTAGGCACTCTCGAAGCGGGCACGGAGGCGACTACTCCGGAAGCAGGTGTGTAGTAGGCGGCAGATGTAACGGCCTGATTTCCCACAGCCGCCCGTTCGGCCATAATCTCGTGCACCAGCTTTTTCAGCTCTGTAACATCCTGGCGCATATCAAAAAGTACCTGGTACAGGATTTCGCGCTCGCTCTCAAAGCTCTTGCTTTCACTCTTTACGCCGAACAGGGCGGGCAAACGTTGTGCGTTATTCTGTTCGGGCAGATAGTTCTTCAATATGGCAGCATTGATTTCGCGGTTGGTTTCAATAATGGAAACCTGTTCCGTTATATTCTTCAACTGGCGCACGTTACCAGGCCACGAATAGGCCAGCAGCATTTGCTTGGCGTCTTCGGTCAGTTGAATGGCGGGCATACGGTACTTTTCGGCAAAGTCCGACGCAAACTTGCGGAACAACAATACGACGTCCTCTCCGCGCTCGCGCAAAGCAGGAACCTGGATAGGAACCGTATTGAGACGGTAGTAGAGGTCTTCGCGGAAACGTCCGTCGGCAATCGCCTGTGCCAGATTTACGTTGGTAGCAGCTACGATACGGACATTCGTCTTTTCTACTTTGGACGAACCGACTTTGATAAATTCTCCCGTTTCGAGTACACGAAGCAGACGCGCCTGCGTAGGCATAGGAAGCTCGCCTACCTCATCCAAGAAAATCGTTCCGCCGTCCGCCTCGCCAAAGTAACCTTTCCGTTCGCCGATAGCACCGGTAAAAGCGCCTTTCTCATGCCCGAAAAGTTCCGAATCGATTGTTCCCTCGGGGATAGCACCGCAATTTACGGCAATATATTGCCCGTGCTTCCTCCGGCTGTACTGGTGGATAATCTGCGGGAAGCTTTCCTTACCCACACCACTCTCCCCGGTAATCAGCACCGACAAATCGGTAGGAGCTACCTGAATGGCAATATCAATGGCACGCATCAGCGCCTCATTATTACCGATAATACCAAAACGTAATTTTACTTGTTGTATTTCCGCTTTCGTCATACTACAAATCTTCTTCTACACTGTCGAGTTTCAGTTTGTCGCTGTCGTCACGTCTTTCATAATACTGTTTCCGCAGGGGATTGGCATGTGCCTCTTTCTCGCGCAAACGGTTACGGTACACATCGATTGCCACATAAACGGCCTGGCGGAAGGAGTCTTCGGATGCAAGCCCTTTTCCGGCAATGTCATAAGCCGTGCCATGGGCAGGGGAAGTACGCACTACCGGAAGCCCGGCAGTATAGTTCACGCCTTCGTCCATTGCCAACGCCTTGAACGGGGCGAGTCCCTGGTCGTGATACATTGCTAGTACGCCGTCAAAATGGGTGAGGTTACCGGAACCCATAAAGCCGTCGGCCGGATAAGGACCGTAACATAACATACCTTTTTCCGTCAGTTCTTTAATGGCAGGGATGATTATTTCCTGTTCCTCCGTACCCAACAAGCCTTCATCGCCGGCATGCGGATTCAACGAAAGCACGGCAATACGCGGCGCTCCGATACCGAAATCCTGCTTCAACGAACGGCTAAAGATAACCAATTTTTCCTGTATCAGTTCTTTAGTAAGAGTAGACGCAATCTCCCGTACAGGGATATGCCCCGTCACCAATGCTACACGGAAATCGTCTTTCATCAGAATCATCAAGGCCTTTCCGCCATTGCCCAGCTTCTCCTCGATATACTCCGTATGCCCGGGAAAAGAGAATTCCTCCGACTGGATAGTGTGTTTGTTAATAGGTGCAGTGACAATGACGTCAATCAGACCGGCCTTGTATTCCTCAATCGCCTTTTCCAAAGCGCCGAGGGCGGCTTTACCCGCTTCAAGGTCAGGTTTAGAGAACTCAACCTTCACTTCATCGTCCGTACAATTCACGATGCTCAAGCGGTTAGGCGCTGCTTCGGATGCCGAATTGACAATGCTGAAATTCGTCGGCAAGTCCAGCGATTTGCGATGATAGGCAGCCACTTTAGGCGAACCGTAAACAATCGGAGTACATAACTCCAGCATCGTAGGGTCTGAAAAGGTTTTCAAAATTACTTCATACCCTACTCCGTTTATATCTCCCTGAGTTATGCCGACTCTTATCTTGTTATCTTCCATTCTTATTTTTCTGTTTTAGTAGAATCTTCTTTTGTTACCCCTAAAGGTATTTCACTTCCATTCGGTTGCTTGCTTCCCGGCAATTTCAACGTATAGAGCGATGCCTCCATTTGGCGCACCAGATTACGTTTCATCTTATCGGGCGAATATATAAATATTTCAGATACGATAATACGCTGATTGGCTTTATCCAGACGGGCATGGGACACATACGGGCCACCCATGAAGTCGCCTTTCACGCGCCATAAGCCACGGGCTTCCAAAGCATATTCGCCTTGTACGCTGATAGGACGTACATCCGTCATCAGTGAATCGGTTTCCATGTACATACCTTCCTTCGCACCGGGAATATTGACTTTCATCACCGAATCGCGCTTCTGTACAAAGTACTCTTTAGTAAATGTGTCCTTGTCTGTATAAGGGTAAGAGTAGATAATGAAATTCTGGTCGCCGGTAGCAGCATTCGTACCTGCCCAGAAGAAGTTCTCTCCCTGCTTGGTAGAAGTCAGCTCGCTCGGTACCCATACGTCGCAATCAAACATGCTTTTCACTTTCGTCGATATATAGTCGCTATGAGCAGTTTCCAGCACGGCAATCTGGCGATTCATCTCGGCGTGGGTAAAGAAGTCGATGATGACTTGCTTGTTTTCCGTAACAAACTGTTGGAAAGTAGCCTCGTCCGGCGCTTGTATGGTAAGGATGCTCTGCGGATAGGCATATACATCTTTGGCATACTTGAACTTGGGCTGTGTGTACAAGTCCTTGTTCACTTCAACGATGATAATATTGCGGATTAACTTCAATGTGGCATCATAATTTGAAGGAGAAGTGTACATAATGCGGAACGAGCGCTCCGATTGGGGCAATCCCGGCACATCCGAATCGAGTACATCATAGAGGGCACGACCGGCAGGACGTTCCCACAATCCCGGCTCCACCACGACCAAAATTTCATACGCCCGACCACTGGATGTCGGAGTAAACACACCCTTCTTGCCGTTACCGCACGCAGAAAAGAGTGCGAGTATCAGGGCCATACTCAAATAAAACAGGTGTTTCTTCATATATCTATCTTTTTTAATTTCTACAAAACTACGAAAAAGCCCTATAAGCTTGACGCCAAAGTTAATAATTTATATTAATTCTTCTTTATTCTCTTCTTGTTTGGCGGTCGAAAGCATACCGCAAGCAGCAAATATATCCTCGCCACGGGAAGCTCGGATAGTAGTGAATAATCCGTGCGACGTCAGATAGTCGCGAAATGCTGTCATCGTTTCCATATCGGCGCCTTCCAACCGGACTCCCGGAATAGCGTGAAAACGAATCAGATTGATACGGCATTCCAAACCGCGCAACAGCTTCAGCAGCTCCTTGGCATATAGCAGTGAATCGTTCACTCCTTTAAAAACAATATATTCGAAAGATAGTCTGCGCTGTTTGCTAAAATCATAGTTTCTTAACAGTTCTACAATCTCGGTAATGGAAAAGGCCTTCTCGGCAGGCATCAGCTCGCGCCGTTGTAAGGACACGGGCGAATGCAGGCTGATTGCCAAATGGCAGTCCGACTCTTCGATAAAGCGTTGTAACCCTTTACGCAATCCTACGGAAGAAAGCGTAATCCGCTTCGGGCTCCAGCCGTAACCGTAAGAAGCCGTCATCACTTCCAATGCTTTCAGCACTTCATCGAGGTTGTCCAGAGGTTCTCCCATACCCATCATTACCACATTGGTAAGCTTATCCCGTTCGGGCAGGGAATTTATCTGGTTGATTATCTGGTTGGCAGTCAGATTGGCAGTGACCCCTTGTTTGCCTGTCATGCAAAACTTGCAATTCATCTTACAACCCACCTGGGAAGATACGCATAGCGTCGCCCTATCCTCATCCGGAATATAGACAGCTTCCACATAGTGTCCTTCTCCCGCACGATAGAGGTATTTCACCGTACCGTCTATCGACCGCATGGCATCTACCGGAGCTTCGCCTCCCACCTCATATATATCTTTCAGCAGCTCCCGGTGTTTCAACGACAAGTTCGTCATTTCATCAATGGAAGTTACTTTCTTATCATATAGCCACGAAGCAATCTGTTTAGCTGCGAATCCGGGCATTCCCAGATTTTTCACTACTGCTTGCAACTCGGTTAGCGTAAGACCTAAAAGAGGTTGTTTCATTCTAATTGTACATTTACGATAAAACGTGAAGCCGGTTCGCCGCAAAGAGCAGAAAGTCTCTCATAGCGTTTTCTTCTCTGCGAAATTTTGTGTTCCCTGCGCTGAACCGATGAATTATCCTTTGCAAAGGTAGGAATAAAGTTGCACAAAATAAAAAAGCCGCCCGACATTTATCGGACGGCTTTCCAAGTATTATAGATTCATTCCATTTTCTTAGAAGTACAGGTAACGATTATCTTTCACGTCTGCATTCAAGTACAAATCGTTGATAAACTGATTTGCCATACGTGCATGCATACTTTCCAATGTAGCTTCTTCCGTTTCCTGATTATAAGTTTCGTTCAGTTTTTCCTTAGCATAGGGTTGAAGAACGAATACTCCGCCCTTACCCTTGATAGGAGCGCTCAATTTATTCAACTCGGCAATCGAGGCATAAGCACCCACCAGCGGTTCGCTGCTACGCAATACCGGCACATAAGCCGGAGCTGCGAAAGTAACGTGTTTAACAGAATCGCTGACGGCATTTGCCATATTCTTATACTGGTCGAAAGAAGTCGCACCGGCTGCTTTCATGTCGGCCATAATCTTTTCGGCTTTCTTGTCACGGAGAATTTCGCTTCTCAACTGTTCTTTTACCATAGCCAACGGACGGTAACCCTCCGGTACGATGCTTGTAACGGCTACTACCATCATATGGTCGCTTTCACCGCACTCATACAACCCCGAAACTTCACCCGCTTTTGCTGCGAATGCCCATCTCAAAGCCTCTTTTGTTCCTTTCACACCGCCGATACCATGTTCCGAGCTATACAGGTCGGTTCTATCCAACAGTCTGTAACCGGCATCTTCTGCATTGGCAACCAGCTTGTCCAACGTATTGTTGGTGGCGATGAACTGGCTGAAATCATTGTATGCCTTGCTATAAGTTTCTTTGCTGAATTCAACCGGGCGTTTGATTACGGCCACTTTATATTTATCCTTTACCGCTTTCTTACCCGTTACTTGCAGGATAACGTTCGCTTGTCCCAAAGCAAGGTTAGTCAACTCATTCTGACCTAAAGTAGTAATGGCGGTAATATACTTCAAATTGTCGCCGTCTACCTGGGCGCCTTCATAGTTAGCAGAAGAAATCCACGTCTGCTCACCCGTCTGGCCATATTTCTTAGCAATCTCTGCAAAATCAGCACCACCCTTGATAGCCGTATAAATACTATCGGCCAGCGTTTTGGTCTTGGCAGCATCTTCTGCAACAACCTGAATCTGACGATACTGGATAGAGTCGGCCATAGCAGCAGTAGCCAGCTTCTTGAAAGAGTTGATTGTATTGTCCGATGCATTATAGTAAGGACCGTACACACCGCCTACCTTCACAGAATCCAAACGGGCAACGACATCAGAAGGCAGTGCCTTTTCCGTATAATACAGGTCTACATACTGCTGGGTAGAACCGGTCGAACGGATGAAGTTTGCATAATCGGAAGGATTTTCGGACAACTGTGCAGTATATTCTTCCACTTCTTTCTGGATATCGGCCTTGTCTTCCGGGCTTGCAGTAACCTGTACATCGATATATTTGATGTTACGAGTTTCTACATATTGTCTGAACTGTTCTTTCTTCTTGTCGTAAGCCTCTTTCAGGTCGGATTCCTTAATGACGATTGTAGAGTCTACAATAGAAGAATAAGGAACGGCAGCCAGCAACAGGTCGGACTGGTCTACACGCGCATTGAAAGCGTCCTCTGCCTCTACCGGATTAGAGAACAGGGATTTCGTAATCAAGGCCTGGTATTTTTCTTGCAAGCGTGCCTGCACGAGCGATTTCTCGACGAAAGCCCAGAACTTGTACATAGAATCGTAATATTCCGCATATTGAGCCGGCAACTGTGCCTTGTTCATCTTAGAGTAGTCTACCAGGAACTTCTTCAACATATCTTTATCAAAAGCACCGGTCTGCGGGTTGCGGAACGGCGTCTGCTGCAACATCGGGTGCGTACCGGCATCGATAATAGCCTGAAGTTCCGCTTTGGAAACGGTCAAACCCAGCTTCTTCGCTTCGTTCTCAATCAATTTATTGTTTACGTATGCTCTCCATACTTCGTCTTTGATTTGGTTGGTTTGTTCATCGCTCAATGCGTTCATGCCACTGGAGAATTTTACGACTTCCGTATATTCCTCTACCAATGCCTGAAAATCCTGAGCGGAAATCGTTTCCCCGTTCACTTCACCTACATCTTGCGACTGGTGCGGCTGAAGTACTTTCCACGCGTCTCCCGCGATGAAGGCAAACAGCGCCAAACCAATAACAATCACCAATAAGGGCCCTTTAGACCGAATGTTTTGTAATGTTGCCATTTTAGTTAATATGAATTACTTGTTTATTATTATTTTCTTTTCAATGTTCATTTTAGCGCACGAAGATACAAAAAATGCTAATACGCATCTATTTATTCTTTAAAAATTTACGCTGAAACGAAATTATTCCATGACTTTCAATCGTACCAGCTCTATTTTAGTGGCAGTCACCTTTATTATCTTGAATTGATATCCGTCGACAGTTATCACCTCGTGCAGCTTCGGAAAGCTCTGGTAACGGCTCAGAATCAATCCGCCTATCGTAAGGTATTCATCCGATTCCGGAAGTTCGAGATTGAAAGTTTCGTTTACTTTCTCTATCTCAAGACGTGCGGACAACACATACTCGTGTTCGCCTATTTGCTTACACACATAAGAGGTATTATCGTGCTCGTCCTCGATATCTCCGAATATTTCTTCTACCAAGTCTTCCAAAGAAACGATGCCGGATGTACCGCCGAACTCATCTACAACGACGGCAATCGTCTTTTTCTGCTGCATAAAGAGTTTCATCAGCCTATGCGCTGCCATTGTTTCGGGTACAATAGGAACTTCCTTGACATTATTTCTCCAATCCGCAGGGTTCCTGAACATCTCGGATGAATGGATGTAGCCGATTACGTTGTCTATATTCCCGTCGTACACAATAATCTTGGAGATACCCGACTCTACAAACAGGCTTTTCAAATCCTCAAGCGAGGTTGTCGTATCCACCGCCACCACTTCCGTACGGGGCACAATGCAGTCGCGTATCTTTATATTCGAAAAATCGAGTGCGTTCTGAAATATTTTCACTTCTGCATCCAGTTCCTCCTCATTGGCAGCATTCTCTATGCCCGACTGCACAAAATAGTCCAAATCGACTTTACCGAACGCTTTTTCGGACGCTTCCTTATTTATCTTCATACCGAACAGGCGTAAGAAAAGATAAGACAACCCGGAAGCGAACTTGGACACAGGGAACAAAACGACATAACAAATAAACAAGGGAACTGCAAATACCCGCAGCATCAGGTTCGGGTCAATCTTGAACAAAGTTTTGGGGAGGAATTCTCCCGTTACAAGAATAATGAGCGTGGATATGACGGTCTGTACCAGCACCATAACAAAATGATTGTCGATAGCGCCTGCCAGCAGGTGTACTTCGATAATCTGAGCCATAAGGATACCGTAGATAACCAGTGCTATGTTATTTCCCACCAGCATCGTGGAAATAAAATTGTTCGGGTTACGGAAGAAGCAAGAAAGTATGCCCGACGTAACGCCCGGTTTCCGCTCCATTTCAAAACGGAGTTTGTCTACGGAAACAAAAGCAATCTCCATGCCGGAAAAGAAAGCGGAGAAAGCCATGGTTATCAACAAGTAAATAATAGTATCCATTATATCATTCGATGCTGTCTGTTCTCAATGTATCAGAAGGCGCGGTGCTATCCTCGTCCACATAGAAGATACCCTCCGTCTTGAAGAAACGGTATTTCGTCAATTGTTCATTCGATTCAAAACCGATAGCGTAGATTATCTGGTCGGGCTGCTCTATACGCACTCTTCTGTCGGAATATACGCGCTGTTTGTTCTGGTCCCAATACAACAACTCCGTATCGAATTTCTCGCCTTTCAAGTTCTGTATATGCACATTTCCTATCAGTTTCCACAATTTGCTCTTATCATAATAATAAGCGGTATCGGACTTGATACTGGCCTCCGTATGAAATACGGAATCGAACTTTTCCAGGTAAATACCTTTCTCGAATGCCCAATAAGAAGGCGATTTCCGGTCGTAAATCAGCCACTCCGCCGTATTGATACGATAACGGGTAATACCCGAATCGGAAATCAGCGTCGTCACCCCTTTGGTATCCATAACCGGCAACGAATCGCGTTCGGTAATGGCAGCTCCCATTTCTTTTTTCCGTCCGGAACAGGAAGAAAATAAAAGAAGCATAACCATTACCCCAAGGGCAATGGTTATGCTCATATTCTTATGTCTGACAACGTTCGGTTGTAGCGACATATTCTTATCTAATGGTTGTAGACTCACCAATCCAACCGCCAATCGTAATACGGTCACCGGCCTTATAACCCAACATAAAGAGGTCTTTAGCCTGCGGAGTATGGCGTGCATACGTTGAAATCAATTCGTTTACTTTATCCGTAACGCTCGGGTCTACCGCTTTAGCGCGTTGCAATTTGTCGATAACTACGTAGTAAGTACATCTGTTCAAAGCTGGTTCGTCGCTCCAATTGGGGTTCGACCCATACATTTGCGCCAACAGAATATAGGGTTCACCGTAGCTTTCGTTATAGCTGATAGCTTTCTGGGCATAAGTTCTTGCCTGAGACAATTTCTTTGCCTGCCACAAAGCGGCAGCAGTAGCATAGGCCATTTCGGACTTTTTCGCATTGTCTGTTTCCATACCCAATGCTTCGTCGAAATACTTCACAGCAGTATCATAATCACCTTTCTTATAATACATATATGCCACACCTACTGCAGCGTCGGCAGTCGGATTAATACGGTACAAATAGTCGGAAGCTTTGAAGTATGCCTCGTTTTCATTGCACTTCATCATTTTCAGGACAGTGATAGTCTTTTTCAGGAAAGCAGAATCGGATTTGTTTTCCTCAACTTTCGGACCGTAAATATTCTGCAAGGATTCGCAATCGGCCACGCCGCTGTTTACGAACATAGCTACCAAATTATCCTTGATTGTTTGCAGGACAGTCTTTTTCTTAGGATTATCTTCAGCGGCAATAGCGTCATCGGCATACTGCGAAGCATTGATATAATCCTGGAAGAACTGGTCTGTATGATTAGAGTCGGCTTTTACTTTCTGCATGGACACATCAATGAAATAATGCAGCACGGCACCGTCAGATTCGCCTTTAGCGGTTTCGGCAGACTCTTTCAGCCATGCATAAGCCTGATTCAAGTCCGGAGCCGGTGAATATTGCAAATAATCCACTGCCTTCGTACCCAATGCAGAAGCGACACTCGGCACACCCTTCATTTTTGTAGCGAACTCAGGGATGTACTTCATCTTCTGGTCGTGTACCGCCATCAGTTCATCAAACAGTTTCTTATACTCTGCAGAGTTACGGTCCTTTATCTGGCTCATCAGACCTACAAGGATTTTTTGTGCATCGGTGTAAGTGTAATATCTCAGTGTCGGACAGTCTTTCAGAACCTCCATACAAGGAGCATAGGCATCCTTATAATTCTTCGCTCTTACTGCCTCATGTGAAATACTACTATTGGCATTACAATCACTTTGTGCGAAAGTGCTGGTTACTCCACCCGAAAGGAGCAAAACAGCGACAAGCGTTTTAATTTTCATTGTATTTAAATTTTTAGTTGTTATATTGTCTATTCTCACCATTCACCGTTAATCGACTTTCCGTTTAAAGAACCAGCGTTCATTAAAGGTTACCCCTACACAAATACGCAATGTGTTTTCATTCAGGAATGCAGCGGTTTTACCTTCGGTTCTTACATACTGTGCCGAAAGGCTCAACACGGAGCGCGTACGTGGAATAGGAAGTCCAAAACCCGCAGTCACTCCATATTCATTGGCAGCACGCATGCCATTTATTTTGTAATAGGGCTGGGAATAATAAGCTCCCAAACGATATTTTACATGTGCAAAATAGCTCCTTCCCAATGGGTTCGGAAGATATTCAGCGCCTACGGCTATCTTCGTACGGTTACAAAAAGCATCCTTCGCGTTCATATAAGTAACCGAGCTCCATTTCTGGAAAGTAAAGTCAGCACCTACCGTAAGACGATTGTCGTACACATAACTCAGACCTACGCCGAAACTCATCGGGCTGCCGAAAGTAGCGACCGTATCCCTGCTATTTACGGTAGCTCCCGTATTACTGTCTCCTAACTGGTCCTGCACATACGAATCGTTACCTAAATTGTGTCCCGGTGAGAACACCGCCCCCAGTGTAAATTCATGCTTTTTACCGAACAGTTGCGTATACTGTACTCCAAAATCCAGCTTATAGCTCTGTATCGACGTACCGGTTGTCGTAGTCAATGGCAAAGTAGACGAATTACTCGGGAATGTCAAAGCTCTCGTATGCGTTATATCTCCCCAAAGATACGAAATGTTCGCACCAACGGAAAGATTTTTAAATATTTTAAATCCTGCTCCCAAATATAACTGGTGTAAGCCTCCGTCCCCATAGTATTGCAATGCACTAGACTGGGTCGGATACTCCGTATCTTCCCGATACTCCGCCATGCTATATCCTACATTTGAATAAGGCAGCAATCCCAAACTCATGGCCGCCCATTTACCCAGGCGAAATTGCATCGTAATGTAGTCGAAACTGGAATTCTTGGCATTCTGTTTCACCGTGCCGTTACTGAAGTTCGTGTTTTGCAGGGAAACGCCGCCATCAAAAATAAATGTAAGCGAATCTATCGCCGTATAGGATGCCGGATTTGCGAAATTAACCTGGTATTTATCCCGTAATCCGTATGCAATACCACCCATGGCCTTGCTGTTACCCGAACCTTGGTCTGCTAATTGTCCGTATCCGTATCGTGTATAGGGAGAGTTCGTATTATTTTGAGCGATTGCCGCCCCGGACAATATCAGTAGCAAGAACACCAAGAGTGTTTGTCTATATCCTATCATTATTATAGTTTAAAATTCTATTTAATCCTTTCAACACTAAAAATCTGTCTGCAAAGATGCCACTTTTTAAGTTTGTATCAAAAGAAAAATCATCGCCGCCCGTTAAAAAAACCAAAAGTTCAGGATATTTATGCTTCATAGCCATTATGTAACCTGTGATTTCATATTCCAGTCCTTTCAGCACTCCTTCACGTATAGCAGTCTCGGTATCCTTACCCAATGGCAGGCGACGTCCCTCGCGGGATATCAATGGAAGCCTTCCCGTAAACTCATGGAGTGCCTTGAAGCGCATTTGCACCCCCGGCGAAATGTTTCCGCCATGATAACGACCGGCAGCATCGACGAATTCGTAAGTGATACAAGTACCAGCATCTATCACCAGCATATTCTTTCCGGGAAATTGTTCATAAGCCCCCACCACAGCCGCCATACGGTCATATCCCAACGTCCGGGGAGTTTCATAAAGATTTTCTACCGGAAGCGGTGTTTTTTCGTTCAGCCAGAGCACCGGAACAGGCAGGCGTGCCAATTGTGCCAACACCTTTTCATTCAAGTCGATAACAGTAGCTACGATTGCCTTTCCGACCGTATATTTTGCATAGATATCCGGCAGAGACTCAAGCGTTTGATTGGAATCATAGAACACTTCTACAATATCCTTATCTTTAAACACCGCTATCTTTGCAACGGTATTGCCTATATCGATAATAAGATTCATTCCGCATATATTTAAAGCGGGGCAAAGATAGTACTTTTTTCAATTGTTTTACATGTGTATTACACTAAGTTTACAGGTTTTCCCTTATATATAACCACGCATAAATCTCAGGCTCGCCCGTATGCACACATTATCTTTTCTTTTTCTCTCGAAAAATCGCCGGCATTATTATAAAAGGGTATCTCCCCCTGCATGTACGGCGATTTTCATAGAACTTGAAAGAAGTTTCCCACCACAGTGAAAACCCATTATGATGTACATCAAAAAACAGTTTGGATATAGTGCGAAAAGGAACGGAATGCAGATGTAAAAAAGACAAAAGGAGTACCTGCAATAATTGCCGTTTTAAGATTTAAAGCGTATCTTTGTAACGAATTACAAGATACGACTCCGTTTCAAATCAGTGATAATAAAAAAAAGACAAATGAAATTATCTTCACCGGCTTCCTGCTTATTTATTTTTCTTCTCCTCTGCCTGCCTTTCGCTACCGTGCAGGCACAAGAACAAAAAAGAGAGACTCCGGATTCCATACGCATCAGCCTGCTGACATGCGCTTCGGGTGAAGAAATATACTCCCTTTTCGGACATACCGCCATACGATATGAGAACTATACGCGCGGCATCGACGCCGTATTCAATTACGGCATCTTCAACTTCAACGCACCGAACTTCATTCTTCGTTTCGCTTTGGGTGAAACGGATTACCAGTTGGGCGCCAACAATTACGAACGTTTTGCTGCAGAATATTACTATCTGGAACGCGATGTCTGGCAACAAGAGCTGAACCTCACCCCACAGGAAAAAGAGAAACTGATAGCCTTGCTCCAAGAAAACTATCGCCCCGAAAACCGGGTATATCGCTACAATTTCTTTTACGACAACTGCGCCACCCGTCCACGCGACTTAATAGAGAAATCCATCGAGGGTACTTTAGAATACGCCGATAACATGACCGACACCAATACCGGCACTTCTTTCCGCGATTTACTTCACAAATACAGTGAAGGACATCCCTGGTCGCGTTTCGGCATGGATTTATGCATGGGTAGCCAGGCCGACAAAATCATCAACCGCAGACTGATGATGTTCGTCCCTTTCTATGTGCAAGAGTATTTCAACAAAGCCCGAATCATAGATAAAGAAGGGCAAACACGCCCCCTGGTACTGAATGAAGAAAAAATAGTAATAACCGGAAGCGGTGAAACAGACCGGGTATCCGAAGGATTCACACCGATGCAAGCTGCTTTACTATTATTTATACTGATAGCCGCCATTACCATTTACGGTATACGCCGAAGAAAGACATTTTGGGGAATCGACCTCGTACTATTTTTCGCAGCCGGAGTAGCAGGATACATTCTGGCATTCCTCGCCTTGTTTTCCCAGCATCCGGCTGTCAGTCCTAATTATCTGCTGTTCGTTTTCCACCCGTTTCATCTTTTTTGCCTGCCATGCATGTTAAATAAAGTACGGAAAAGAAAAAGAAGCCGCTATATGCTGGCAAACTTTATAGTTTTAACACTTTTTATATTGCTTTGGCTCGTAATACCGCAAAGATTTCCATTAGCAGTATTACCTTTGGCACTTTGTTTGCTGATACGTTCTGCAAGCAACCTAATTCTCACATACAATAAGATATGAAGAAAGGACTGATTACTTCCATACTCGCACTGACATTCGGCAGCTTGCAAGCCCAGCCGCTGCCGCCCTCTCCGAAACTGGTGGTAATGCTGACGATAGACCAACTGCGTACGGACTATATGGAAGCATTCTCGTCATTATATGGAGAAAAGGGCTTTAAACGACTGTTGCGGGAAGGTAAAGTCTTTCGCCAGGCAGAGTACCCCTTTAATGTTGCCGACCGTGCCTCGGCCATTGCCGCCCTCTACACGGGTACTACACCGTCCATGAACGGTATCATAGCCGAACGTTGGTTCGACCCGGCAACCCTGCGCCCGAGAAACTGTGTGGATGACTCTGCTTTCATGGGTAACTACACCGACCAAAATACCGCCCCCACGCAACTGTTGACCTCCACATTTGCCGATGAACTTAAGATAGCTACCAAAAACGCCGCACTGGTATATTCTATCGCTCCTTTCCGCGACGCTGCCATCCTTTCGGCAGGACATAGCGGCAACGGCGCTTTCTGGCTGAACCATAAAACCGGTAAATGGTGCGGTACAACCTACTACGGCGAATATCCCTGGTGGCTTAGCCAATACAACGACCGCCAATCGCCCGACTTCCGCATCAAGGAAATAGAGTGGAACCCTCTCCACCCTATCACGAGCTATACATTCCTCCCAGAATGGCGGACTATCCCCTTCAAATATAAATTTGAAACGGAAAAGGATAATAAATTCCGCCGGCTGATAACCAGTCCGCTCATTAATGACGAAGTGAATCTCGTAACGGAAGATTTACTGGACAAAAGCAATATCGGCAAGGACGAAACGACCGACCTATTAGCCATTACCTACTATGCCGGTAACTATAATCATCGCAGTACGCAAGAGTGCGCCATGGAAATGCAAGACACCTACGCCCGTTTAGACCGAAGCATCGCCAACCTGCTGGATATGCTGGAGCGCAAAGTAGGCCTGCAACATGTACTGCTGTGCATCGCCTCTACCGGATATACCGACCCGGACGGAGCCGATATAGGCATCTACCGCATCCCCGGAGGAGAATTTTATCTGAACCGCTGCGCTACCTTGCTGAATATGTATCTGATGGCAACTTACGGAACCGGGCAATACGTAGAAGGATTTTATAACCAACAAATATATCTCAATCATAAACTGATAGAAGACAAGCAGTTGAGTCTTGCCCAAGTACAGGAAAAATCAGCAGAATTTCTGGTACAGTTCAGTGGAGTAAACAAAGTATATTCTGCTTACCACCTACTTTTGGGCTCCTGGTCGCCGCAAATAGACCGTATACGCAACGGCTTCCACCGCCGCCGTTCCGGTGACCTGATTATCGAAGTACTGCCTGGGTGGACTGTCATGCACGAGAACAGCAATGACAATCGTGTGGTACGCGCCGCCGTTACCCCCTCCCCCCTCATTCTGCTCGGCAAAGGTATAAAACCGGAAATTATCCGCATCCCTGTCTGTGTAGACCGCGTCGCCCCTACCCTATCGAGTGCGATGCGCATCCGTGCTCCCAATGCCTGTACAGCCACACCGCTCGATTATTGATAAAGGTTCACCACAGGGGTCACAGAATACCACTGAGTTTTTTATTGAACTCCGCGAGTATCCGCCTTTCGGAAGAGACCATTTTCACCAATGAAAAAACTCTGTGAGACTCTGCATCCTTTGCAGTGAACTCCCCCAATTATCCAAGCCCTTTTAAAATAATCAGTGCAACCTTACATTATCTATTACAAAATCAGTAACTTTGCACGCCATATAAACATATAGTAAATAATAACAAAAACATATACATAATGGGATTTAATGAAATTTTAAGCTCGATTTTCGGCAACAAAGCCACCCGCGACATGAAAGAAATAAAGCCGTGGGTAGACAAAGTCAAAGCCGCTTACCCGGAAATAGCCGCACTCGACAATGACGCACTGCGTGCTAAGACCGAGGAACTGAAGACATATATCCGCAACTCCGCCGCAGAACAACGTGCCAAAGTGGAAGAACTGAAAGCAAGCGTTGAAAGCATCGAACTGGAAGAACGGGAAGAAGTTTTTGCACAAATAGACAAAATAGAAAAAGAAATACTGGATATTTACGAAAAAGCATTGGACGAAGTGTTGCCGGTTGCATTCTCTATCGTAAAGGAAACAGCCAAACGCTTCTCCGAAAACGAAGAAATCGTAGTCACAGCTACGGAATTCGACCGTCACCTGGCCGCTACCAAAGATTTCGTGCGCATCGAAGGCGACAAGGCCATTTATCAGAATCACTGGGTAGCCGGCGGTAATGATACGGTATGGAACATGGTACACTACGATGTACAGTTGTTCGGCGGTGTAGTACTGCACAAAGGTAAGATTGCAGAAATGGCAACCGGTGAAGGAAAGACCTTGGTGGCCACCTTGCCGGTATTCCTCAATGCACTGACCGGAAACGGCGTACACGTGGTAACTGTGAATGACTACCTGGCAAAACGCGACTCCGAATGGATGGGACCGCTTTATATGTTCCACGGTTTGAGTGTGGATTGCATAGACAAACACCAGCCCAACTCCGATGCCCGCCGCCAAGCCTACCTTGCAGACATCACCTTCGGTACGAACAATGAATTCGGCTTCGACTACCTGCGCGACAATATGGCTATCAGCCCGAAAGACCTTGTACAGCGCCAGCACAACTATGCCATTGTCGATGAGGTCGACTCGGTATTAATCGACGATGCCCGTACTCCGTTGATTATCTCCGGCCCGGTTCCCAAAGGCGACGACCAGCTTTTCGAACAACTCCGCCCGCAAGTGGAACGTCTGGTAGAAGCACAGAAGAAACTGGCTACGCAATACCTTGCCGATGCCAAGCGCCTGATAGCCTCGAACGACAAGAAAGAACAGGAAGAAGGTTTCCTTGCCCTATACCGCAGCCACAAATGCCTACCGAAAAACAAGGCATTGATTAAGTTCCTCAGTGAGCAAGGCATTAAAGCCGGTATGCTCAAGACCGAGGAAATCTACATGGAACAGAACAACAAGCGTATGCACGAGGTTACCGACCCGCTGTATTTCGTTATCGACGAGAAGCTGAACAGTGTAGACCTGACCGACAAAGGCGTAGATTTGATTAGCGGCAATTCCGAAGACCCCACATTCTTCGTACTGCCCGACATCACCGCCCAACTCTCCGAGCTGGAGAATGAAAAAGACCTGACGGATGAACAACGTCTCGAAAAGAAAGATGCCCTGATGACGAACTTTGCCATTAAGAGCGAACGTGTACATACTATCAACCAGTTGCTGAAAGCCTACACCATGTTCGAGAAAGACGATGAATATGTAGTAATCGACGGCCAGGTGAAGATTGTAGACGAACAAACCGGACGTATCATGGAAGGCCGCCGCTACTCCGACGGCTTGCATCAGGCTATCGAAGCCAAAGAAGGTGTAAAAGTGGAAGCCGCCACCCAGACCTTCGCCACGATAACTCTACAGAACTACTTCCGTATGTATCACAAACTGTCCGGTATGACCGGTACTGCCGAAACGGAAGCAGGCGAATTCTGGGACATCTACAAACTGGATGTAGTCGTTATCCCGACCAACCGTCCCATTGCCCGTAACGATATGAACGACCGCGTTTACAAAACAAAACGCGAAAAGTATAAAGCCGTTATCGAAGAGATAGAAAAAATGGTAGAAGCCGGACGTCCCGTTCTGGTAGGTACCACTTCCGTTGAAATCTCCGAGATGTTGAGCAAAATGCTGACCATGCGCAAGATTGAGCACAACGTATTGAATGCGAAACTGCACCAGAAAGAAGCCGACATCGTAGCCAAAGCCGGTTTAAGTTGTGCCGTAACCATTGCCACCAACATGGCAGGCCGTGGTACCGACATCAAGCTGAGTCCGGAAGTAAAGGCGGCAGGCGGTCTTGCCATTATCGGAACGGAGCGTCACGAGTCACGCCGTGTAGACCGTCAGTTGCGCGGTCGTGCCGGACGTCAGGGCGACCCCGGTTCATCCGTATTCTTCGTTTCCCTGGAAGACGACCTGATGCGTCTGTTCTCCTCCGACCGCATTGCCAGTGTAATGGACAAACTCGGTTTCAAGGAAGGAGAAATGATTGAGCACGGCATGATTTCCAAGTCCATTGAACGTGCACAAAAGAAAGTGGAAGAAAACAACTTCGGCATCCGTAAACGCCTGTTGGAATACGATGACGTTATGAACAAACAACGTACCGTAGTTTACACCAAACGCCGCCACGCCTTAATGGGCGAACGTATCGGCATGGATATCGTAAACATGATTTGGGACCGCTGCGCCAACGCTATCGAAACTCCCACTTATGAAGATTGCAAAATGGACCTGCTCCAGACACTTGCCATGGAAACACCGTTCACAGAAGAAGAATTCCGTAACGAGAAGAAAGAAAAGTTGGCCGACAAGGCCTTTGATGCCGCTATGGAACTTTTCAAGCGCAAGACCGAACGCATGGCACAGATTGCCTACCCGGTTATCAAGCAAGTTTATGAGAACCAGGGGCATATGTACGAAAACATCCTGATACCTATCACGGACGGTAAACGTATGTACAACATCTCCTGTAACCTGAAAGCCGCTTACGAAAGCGAATGCAAAGAAGTGGTAAAGTCATTCGAGAAGTCTATCCTGCTGCATGTTATCGACGAAGCATGGAAAGAGAACCTGCGCGAGCTGGACGAGCTGAAACACTCCGTACAGAATGCCAGCTACGAACAAAAAGACCCGTTGCTGATATACAAGCTGGAATCTGTAAATCTGTTCGACACCATGGTAGACAAAATAAACAACCAGACAGTTTCTATCCTGATGCGCGGGCAAATCCCGGTACAGGAACCGCAGGAAGTGCGCCAGGCTGCTCCTGAGCAACGGCAGGATTTAAGCAAATACCGCGAACAAAAGCAAGATTTGAACGACCCTCATCAACAAGCCGCCGCTCACCAGGACACCCGTGAGCAGCAGAAGCGTGAACCGATTCGTGTCGAAAAGACGGTAGGACGCAACGACCCTTGCCCTTGCGGAAGTGGCAAAAAATATAAAAACTGCCACGGCAAGAATGCATGATAATAAATTATTAAGAAATTAATAATTAAACCGATAAAGCCCCGAACGGTTAAAAACTGTTCGGGGCTTTCATTTATTCAAGTAAAAGATTACTTTTGTTTTCAGAACAAAGAATAAAGGCCATGACCAAATACTCTTATTACCTGTTACTGTCCTGCTTGTCGTTCCTGACAAGTTGCCAAAGTGTCGAACAACTCTCTATCGACTATATATTACCGGCAGAAGTCAGCTTCCCGCCCAGCCTGAAACGGGTGGCCGTTGTCAATAACATGCCCGAAGTTCCGGAAAACAAGCCGATTCTTTCCAAAGAGAAAAAGGATAACTTTGAAATAGCCCGGAAAGTTGATTACTATAACGGTAATGCCGTCATTGCAACCGAATCCCTTGCAGAAGCCCTTGCCCACGAAAACTACTTCAACGAAGTGGTAATCTGCGACTCCGCCCTGCGTGCCCATGACATAACCCCGCGTGAAAGCATGCTGTCGCAAGAAGAAGTAAACTCACTGACACGCAATCTGGATGTGGACTTCCTCATTGCCCTGGAAAACGTACAGATACGTGCTGTCCGCAAAGTTAAATATATGCGTAGCTGGGGTATTTACTACGGAACGGTCGATGCCAAAGTATACCCCACCGTCAGGGTTTATCTGCCCAACCGCAGCACACCTATGGTAACCATTAGCAATAAAGACAGTATTTTCTGGGAAGAAACGGGCAACGGTCCTTTTGTACAGACCCACCTTATCAATGAAGAAGAACTGATAAAACAAGCCTCGGAATTTGCCGGAACCATACCCGTAAAGAAATTATTGCCATACTGGAAAACCGCCGACCGTTACCTTTTCTGCGGCGGTTCGGTAAATATGCGTGATGCCGCTGTATATGCCAGAGAAAAAGACTGGAGTACAGCTATCGACTTATGGAAACAGACCTACGCCACCAAAAAAGGGAAACAAAAGATGAAAGCAGCTTATAACCTGGCAGTCGGCTACGAAATGCAGGACAGCATTGTCACTGCTGCCGACTGGGCATTGAAAGCACAAGCCGAAGCCCGCATAGTAGACGGTGTGGACAAAAAAGACTTGACCCACCTGAACAGAGAAGACCTTCCTTACTATGTTCTTACAACAATATACGCTGCCGAATTAGAAGAACGTAAAGAAGGATTATCACGCCTCAACATGCAGATGCAGCGGTTTAATGAGGAGTAAATAAACGGTATTCGCTTTTTTTTGATTATTAATTATCGATTATTAATTATTTTCTCTACCTTTGAACATCCATTTAAGTAAAGAAAGGCAATTATGAAACTCAGTCAACCGGCATTATCTCTTCTCGAAGAAACTATCAGACAAGCAATCGGCAAGTACGCTTGCGGTGGTGCACAAACTATCGTTACGGATATTCATTTGCAAGCAAACCAGAGTTCCGGTGAATTCTTCATATTCGATGATGACGACAAAGAACTTGCCAACGCGACTATTGAAGAATGGACGACCTATGAAAGCGATGACTTCTACGAAAGCGTGGAACGTATCCTGAGCAACTTGCTTTACAATATGAAGAATCAAGGTGCTTTTGACAAGCTCCCTATCATGAAACCCTTCTCTTTCGTATTGGTGGATGACGACAAAGAAACTATAGCCGAACTTTTACTATTGGACGACGACACCCTGCTGGTAAACGAAGAACTCCTGAAAGGATTGGACGAAGAACTGGATGCCTTCTTGAAAGATTTGCTGGAGAAATAAAATAAACACAAAAAGAATCCGGCCTCCTATAAATTTATAAGAGGCCATTTCTTTTTATACTATGAGTCAAAAATGAAAATCAGCACTTTCTGTTCTTTGCTCAGTCATCATATTCCTTAAACGAGTAGCAACCTGAGGATACTGCTTAATAACGTTAGTCGTCTCTGCCGGGTCTACACGTAAATTATATAATTCTTCGTAAGTCTTTTCCGGAATAGCCACTTGTAATTTCACTAATTTCCAACCGTCAGGCGTCATTATAGACTGCTTACCACCCGCTTCAAAAAACTCATAATAAATACAAGAGTGCTTTTCTTGTCTGCCTTTCCCGGTAAGGGTAGGCAAGTAAGATATCCCGTCGCAAACAGCAGGAACCTCAACTTGCAATAAATCACTCACAGTAGGCAGAAAATCCCAGAAAGCAGAAATATGGTCGGTCACAGCTCCTTGCGGAATAACCTCCGGCCATTGGATTACGAATGGAGTACGTACTCCACCCTCATACAAATCTCTTTTATATCCTCTGAAGGGACCATTGCTATCAAAAAAGTAAGGGTCATGTCCACCCTCTGCATGCACTCCGTTATCCGATGTAAAAACCACAATCGTATTATCATATAAATCCAACTCTTTAAGTTTATCTATAATCATTCCGACACTTTTGTCCAAATAGGTCACCATAGCTGCATAAGTGGTACGAGGAGTCAATTGTTGCTTATATCCCCGACCGGTAAAAGGAGTCTCACAAAACAATCCCTTATATTCCTGTTTTTGCTCTTCCATTATATCAAGGTCTGCATGAGGAATAGTCGGTGAATAATAGAGAAAAAAGGCCGTCTGCTTATTCTGTTCAATAAAACCCAAAGATTTACTTAACATCAAATCGTGAGAGTATGCATTACCGTTCAATTCTATCTTTTTATCATTCTCATGCAAAAAATCCGGATAATAACTATGAGCAAAGCCCTGTCCCAAATATCCGTAGAAATAATCGAAACCATGTTTGCCCGGTATCCCTTCCGTACCGGGACCACCCAATCCCCACTTACCGATACAAGCCGTCATGTAACCCCGCTTTTTAAATATATCGGCAACTGTTATTTCTTCATGGGGCAAAGGAGTTTCATAAGCCAATCCGTCATCACCCGGCACTTTCTTATTTCCCCTAATAGCAGCATGTCCCATATGCTTTCCTGTCAGCAATGCACAACGGGAAGGTGCACTGACAGTAGAGCCGGCATAATGCTGCATAAATTTCATACCATGTTGAGCAATACCGTCGATATTAGGAGTTTTTATTTGGCGTTGACCATAACATCCCAAATCGCCAATTCCTAAATCATCAGCCATTATATATATTACATTGGGCAGACTCTTTGCCTCCTGAGCAAATATGTTTCCAGACAATACCGCTGTAATCGAAAAAAAACAATTTATAATTTTCATAACTAACAATTCTATCTCTTTATTTGTAATTCCAATGAAAGAAGCCTTTCCCAGCAATGGGATAAAAGGCTTCTTTCTGTTCTATGAGAAAAAATTACACTAATATCCGGGGTTCTGTTCCGCTTTTTTCTCCTCTGCCGTCAGCGCATGGCCATTCTTTTGTATTGCATCCAAATAAGTTTGCGGAATAGGACGCAGGCAGTGATGTTCATCTACATTAGGAGCTGCATCCGGATTGAATGCACGGGCACGTGCCACCAATGTTTTTGTACGAGCCAAGTCCACCCAACGCAAGAATTCTCCGCACAGTTCACGTGAACGTTCATTCAATAGGAAACACATCATACGGTCATAATCATTCGTATAATTCAGTTTGGCGATAATAGCCTCATCTTCATCCGGCAAATTATGTATATCCGTCACCTCTAAATTTGTTGCTGCCGTCGTAGGTGCAATATTATTAGATTCATAATACGAATTTTCCGGAATATAACAATTAACATCACCCATACTCGCATACCCCAAGGCGCCCGAATGATAAGCCGCACCACCGTCACAGTACGCTGCCCTGTCCTCTCCGGCTTTATAGGCTGCCCGTTTACGAAGTTCATTTATATAGTACAATGCATCATCATATTCGTGCAAGCGGATTAATGCCTCAGCTGCAATAAGATACGTCTCCCCCAAACGCGCCAATATTCCGTCACGAGCACCGACATTATCAGTAACCCCCTCGCGCGAACCGTCAAAATACTTACTGAGAGACGGAAAATGCGACTTATCATCGTAAAGTGCCGTATCATCTTTGCCATTCTTTCCTTTAGGATAAGCAACAAAAACAGTAGGGATTGTCTTACCGGTCTTTTCATAAATAACCTCATCTTTCATCTGCATACTTTCAAACCGAACGTCGCCTGGACGGTTAATCACATACATAATACCCAAATCACCTTTCTGATAGATAGAGCCTTTTGCAGGATTATTTACCGCATACTTCGTTTTAAAGCTTTTCCAAAATCGCGAATCATTCACCATATCATAAACATTATACATATAATATGTAGTACGCAAACGCTGATATTCCCTTCCCCCCGCAATATCGCGCATCATTTGAGACAATTCCGAATATTTAGCCAAGAAGTACAAATGGCAAGTATTACCATAACGCCCCCTGGAAGATTTATCCGAAGAAAATTGAGCCGCTAAGATAATTTCGCTCAACTTTTCATTATCACCGTCCGGAGTAGTATAATTCCATAAATCAGAAAAATCCGGAGCTAAATTCCGATGAGCGATTACTTCTTTTGCAAGTCGTAAAGCCTCCGTACAGTCGGCCGATTTCGTTTCACTGTTCCAACTATCATTTATTTCGCTGGCACGAAACAGATATGCCTTTGCCAGAAAGTGTGCTGCTGCATCCTTTGTCATATCTCCCACCATAGCAGCCGTCTGAGGTAAAAACTCATACGCCTTCTTCAAATCATCAATTACCTGCTGCACAGTAGCTTCTGCTGTTGCACGGGTAAATTCCCTTTCAGGTATCACATTAGTAGACAGTTTTAAGGGTACTCCCCCATACTGCGACACCAATTTCAAATAATTAAATCCCCTAAGGAAATGAGCCTCTCCCATATACTTCTCTTTATTGCTACCCGTATATTTATCAGAAGAAACCTTTTCCAACAGAAGATTCGCAGTATTAATTCCTATATACATATTGTCCCACAATGTCTCCATTAAAGCAGTATTTGAGTCCATTGCAGTAATTTGCGATTTAAAACTACCGTCATAGCTATTCCAAGCCGCATTAGAAGTATTTCCGCCTATACGAAATTCGTCCGTTCCGAAATTAGTCGTAGCATATGCCCACTCTTTCGAAAAATGAAAACGTAAATTATAATACATTCCCTGTGCCAGTTCAGTAATTCCTTCGTCTGTATTAAAGTAATCTGTACTCAACTGGGTTGTGAGCTCTTCATCCAAAAAATCACTACAAGAGCTCAAAGCCCCTCCGGTCAGTGTCGCTGCCAATACACTGCATATAATATTCTTATATAAATTCATAATCATCTAATTTTATTTCTATTAAAAACCGACATTTAATCCTATTGTATATCCACGATTCCAGGTAGTAGTTCCTGCCTGTGACGCATCCAGCTCGAGGAAATCAATATTTGAAAATATTCTTCCGGGATTTTTAGCCTGGACATAGACCCTCAGATTAGATAATCCCCATTTCTTAACAAGTATCTGCGGGAAAGTGTATCCTAATGAAATATTACGTATTTTCAAGAAAGAACCATTCTTATAACCAATAATATTATAATAAGGGTCACCTGCGGAACCGCTATATATAGGCTTCTGATATTCAGCGTTCTTGTTATTCTCATTATAATAATTAATCTTACGCTGAGTATAGCGTCCTCCCTGGTATTCTCCCCCTGTATCAACCATATAATCAAAACGTCCGTAAAGCATAAAAGACAAATCCAGATTCTTGTAAGAGAAAGTATTAGTCATCCCCAAAGTCCAGTGAGGACGCGTATGGCCTATTACCACCCTATCATCGTTCGGGTCTATCAAATAATCATGATTCTGGTCCACAGGGCGTACCATGCCGGCAGCAAACTTATGCCCATTCGCATTGAATTTAGCCATTTCTGCCGCATCCTCTTCTTTCCACAATCCAGCAGACTGATATCCGTAAATCACTCCTAAAGCATGTCCAATAAACCAGTTATTATTAATATCGTCTTCTTTACCATTTGCCAGGGTTTCTATCTTATCTTTTTGCCAAGCAGCATTGATAGTCGTATTCCACTCAAAGTCACGTGTTTTTACATTCACCGTATTCAAAGTAATATCAACACCTATATTCGAAGTTTCCCCGACATTAGAGTACGTACTCTGATATCCATTCAAAGCAGGTATTGTCATCTCCATTAACAAATCCGAAGTATGCGAGGTATAAAAATCCAATACACCAGAAATACGTCCGTTCAAAATAGAATAATCGAGCCCCACATTCCACTGCCTGGTCTTTTCCCAGGTCAGGCTCGGATTTGCCATGGCTACATCACCGTCTTCCACCATCATCTCTGTTGGAACATGTCCTGATACCAAATTACTGCCCGAGGGATAAAACAAGGAAACGATTCCTCCTTTGGTTTGATAAGGGTCAATGGCAGAATTTCCCGTTACACCTACTCCTACACGTAATTTTAATTGATTAATCCAATGGATATCCTTTAAAAATGCCTCCTGTTCAAGACGCCAACCCAATGCAACACTTGGGAAAAAAGCCCATTTATTACCATCTGCAAGTTGAGAAGCACCATCCCAACGCCCGGAAACAGTTAACAAATACTTATTAGAATAATCATAATTCAACCGGAACATATACGACAAGAGTTGTTTCTCTATCAAATTACTGCTCCAGCTATCCAAGTTAGATATATTTTGCTGATTCAGCGCATTCCATTTGGCGCTGGACAGCGGAATGCCTACTGCTGCCATCGATGCGTCCTCATAATGATACTTCGTAGCGCTTTGCAACAAGGTCACACCCAAGGAATGCTTACCTATCGTCTTATCATAATAAATCAAATTGTCCAATGTCCACGAAAAATCATGTTGATTTTCCAAAGAAGCATAATTGGGAGAACCATTCCGACTGACCGACTGTGCATCTTCAAAAGTACCATTACGCCAATAACGAAAATCAGGACCAAAATTCATACGGTATCTAAGCCCCTTAAGAGGTTTATAGATTTCACCCAAATCCAATTGAGCGTACATACTGCCTATCACACGAAGCATCCTCCGCTCATATTCACTGTATTTCCAATCATCGACCACAGTTTTTACGCCATCATCTCCACCCGGATAAACGATACGCTCTCCTTCGTCGTCGTAAGGTACTGCATAAGGAAAGATACTGGTAGAAGCCGCATACAGATTTTCCGGGATATTCGTAGCCAACTGCCCTACCGACTTGGCGGAAGACCCGTATTGCTGTTCGCTAAAAGTAGCATTAACATTCATCCCCAACTTAAACCATTTAACAGGAGCCATATCAGTACTGACCTTAGCCGTATAACGTGTATAAGATTCCCCTTTGATAGTACCCTCATTATTCAAATAGCCAAAAGAAGCATAACCGCGTATTTTCTCCGTACCTCCACTTGCACTTAAAGTATGTTCATGGGTTATTCCTGTCTGTTTCACCATGCTACCCCAATCCGTAGTAGGTACTTTAGAGCCATCCCAAACACCGTCAGCCCACCCCTTCTCGATATTTCTCCACGCATAAGGGTCGGCAGAACCCATAAAAATATTATAGTCATTCTCTTTTGTCGGTTGGTCTGCACGCGGATAAGTAGTCGGATCATAATAATAATATGCCCACCGGCGCCATTCAATATATTCGGCCGAGTTCATCATTTCAGAATAATCCTGCAAAGTTTCAAAAGTTACCGTACCCGAATAATTTAACGACATCTTACCCTCCTTTCCCTGCTTAGTAGTAACCAAAATCACACCATTAGCACCGCGAGAGCCATAAATAGCGGTAGCCGATGCATCCTTTAGTACATCTATAGACTCTATATCCTGCGGATTCAATGTCTCTATCCCGCTATTGGACATCAAGGGAATACCATCTACAACATACAACGGGGTATTGCTGGCACTCAGCGAGCGTACTCCGCGTATATTGATAGTACCAATTTCACCGGGACGTTCATTGCTCGTAATATCAACTCCAGCAGCTTTTCCCTGCATAGCCTCGAAAGCATTCGCCACAGGGCGAGAAGTCAAATCATCGGCATTCACCCTAATCATAGCACCGGTTACATCCGATTTTTTTTGTACACCATACCCCACCACTACTACTTCATCCAGCACTTCCGTATCTTCTTTCAAGGCGATATTCACTACATTTTTAACACCCACCGGTATCTCCTGCGAAGTATATCCAATGTAAGAAATTACCAAAACCGCATCATTAGGAACTTCCAGCGAATAGTTGCCATCAATATCCGTTATAGAGCCGATTGCAGTACCTTTTACTTGAATAGAGGCACCAATCAACGGTTCGCCATTGACGTCACAGATTTTACCTGTCACACGCTTTTTTTGCTCCTGCTGCAATGTTTGTATTTCAGTAGAGAGAATGATTTTTTTACCAAGTACAGAATATTTCACTTGAGTACCTTTGAATATCTCGTCAAGGATTTTGAAGATATTGCCATTATTTATGGTAACAGAAACCCGGCGTTTCTGGTCGACATGCTTATTATTGAAAAAGAAAGTAAATTCTGATTGTTTCTCTATCTCAGACAATACTTCACTCACTGTTTTATTCTGTACTTCAAGCTTAATGGTTGTGTTTTGAGCATAAGAATTCGAAGCATGAACCAAAGTAACAGAGTAAATTAAAAATATTACAAACAGTCTCATAGCTAATGGAATTTTATTTAAGGTCAACCCCAAAGACTTAATTCTTCCAAAAAATTGGAAACTAAAATATTTATGCATAAATTTGTATGGATTTAAAGTTAAAAAAAGAGTTTGTCTATGCTTGTCGCCAAACAAGCTGTCGAACTGTATTTCATACGGAACGATACGCCAATATCATTCCGTATGTTTTTTTATTTATGGCGGTCTATTCTTCATTTTACATAATCTTTTTAAGTTAATACATTACAGTCAATAAATTTCTATTTTACTCCTCCTATCTGCCACATCCTGTTCTTCCATATAACGCCAACGTATTTTCGAAGAAATCTTAAAATGGTCTAATATCCTTTCCAAGCGTTCATTAGTAAACACTCCGGTATAAGTATCATCGATACCCCGGTTATTCGTTATGACAAACTCAACATGGTAACGCTTCTCCAACATACGGAAAGCCTCTCTCAAAGGAGTACCGGACAAAATAATCTTTCCATCTTTCCAGGCTACCTCCGACTGGCACGAAGTTTTTTGCAAGTTTGCTTTGTGAACTTTCGAATTATAAACCAATTTTTCACCAGGCTCCAACTCTATTTTACGAGTATTTGCATTCTCTCGGAATAAAAAATCGACTTTACCTTCTAACAGAGTGGCAATAACTTCCTCATCCTTTTCATAAGCCTCCACATTGAAATGAGTTCCCAATACCTCTATCTGAGTTTGATGCGTAGTAGAAACGACAAAGCGCCTCGAAGGGTCCTTAGCAACCTCAAAATAAGCTTCACCGGTCAAATGCACTTCTCGTATCTTACCTTCGAATACAAGAGGATAGCTTAAAGAGCTTTCCGAATTCAGATAAACGACAGAACTGTCTGGCAAAACAACAGAAGTTATCATACCCGGATTTGTCCTCACATTTACAATCTGCGTAATCGGTGAGCGATATTCGGATTTATCATCTTGCAATAATACCCCCAGCGACACCAGAAGCGGGATAAACAATATTGCAGCGACACGCTGTATCCACCTCCACCCGATTTCCCGTTTCCGCACCGGCATCCGGCTACTTACTTTTTTCAAGGCTTTCTCCGTATCTACTCTATCCATAACCTTACGCATATCTGTTGCAAGATAAATCGAATACAACTGCTGCATTAGTTCCCTGTTTTCTTCCGAAGATTCCAACCAAGTTTTTATCAACAGATACTCCTCATTCGTCACTCTACCCTGATAATAACGAAACAAGAGCTCTTCCATGTCATTCACATTCCGATGTTCCATTCTATATATAACCTTTTATTTAAAAGACGCACGGAAAAAGAGAGTTCCTAAACAAAAAAGTTTTTTTTTCGATTTTATCTAAAAAATCATATCTTTGTCTTACAAACTATATTATGAAAAACAACAATGCATGAGGACAGCCTTTTACTATCTGCCATAGGACAAAGAGATAAGAAAGCATTCGATACATTATTCAGAAAGTATTATCCGGCCTTATGTGCCTATTGCACAAATTTCGTAGAATTGGAAGATGCCGAAGAAATCGTACAAGACGTATTACTATGGATATGGAAACATCCTAATGCACATACCATCATTGAAGTTTCTCTTAACAAGTACTTATTCAAAATGGTCTACCACAAAGCTATCAGTAAATTACGCCAGCAAGATATCCGCCAACGGGTAAATACCGTTTTTTATGAACAGATGCAAGATATGTTACATGATATCGACCTCTATCAGATAAAGGAGCTTGCCAAACACATTGAGCAAGCCATTAAAGAACTTCCTCCCAGTTACCAGGAAGCATTCTGTATGCATCGGTTCAAGGGAATGAGCTACAAAGAAATTGCTTCTGTATTGGACATCTCTCCCAAAACGGTAGATTACCGCATTCAACAAGCATTAAAAATATTACGGGTACAATTAAAGGACTACCTGCCTATCGCTCTACTATTATTGGCTGCACCGTATTCATCTACCTAATAAAAAAGCCTCGGAAAAAATCCCGAAGCTCTTTATTAATAACCTTTATTATACCGCCTTACCCCTTCTTCAAAGCGGCAATACTCTCCTTCAACGAATTGATGATACTCTCCGCATCCGCCTGCTTCTTGCGTTCCATTTCGATAACGGCAGCCGGAGCATTGCTTACGAACTTCTCGTTACCCAGCTTCTTCAAAACACCCTGCAAGAAACCTTCCTTATGCTTCAGTTCAGCTTCCATACGGGCAATTTCTGCTTCCACATCAATCATATTACCCAGAGGCACGGCATATTCCGTCGTACCTACCATGAAGGCGGCAGCACCGTCAGCCTTAGCCTCAACTACGGTCACGGCAGAAAGGTTACACATCTTCATAACGACAGCATCGAAAGCAGCCACCGGATTTTCGCCGACAACCTGCAACTCCAATGCTTCTTTCTGGGCGATATTCTTCTGCAAACGGATAGAACGTACATTACTGATAACCTCTTTTACCACCTCGAACTGCTGTACAAAAGCTTCATCCACTTCTGTCGACATGGAAATAGGACTCACCATAAGGCTCTCTCCCTCCTTGCGGTCAACGATGTGCTGCCATAATTCCTCGGTGATAAACGGCATGAACGGATGCAACAAGTGCAACAGATTATCGAAGAAGCCGATAGTCGTGTCATATACCTTTTTGCTGATAGGCTGGCCGTAAACAGGCTTAATCATCTCCAGATACCAGGAAGAGAATTCGTCCCAGAAAAGTTTGTACACAGCCATTAACGCCTCGCTCAAACGATACTTGCCGAACAAATCCGCCACTTCGACAGCCACGGCATTCTGCTTGGAATCGAACCAGCGCATTGCCAGTTCGGCTGCTTCCGGCACAGGCACTTCGGAACTTACCTCCCAGCCCTTAACCAGGCGGAAAGCATTCCATATCTTGTTATTAAAGTTTCGTCCTTGCTCGCAAAGCGCATCATCGAAAAGGATATCGTTGCCGGCAGGAGCCGAAAGCATCATGCCCATGCGCACGCCGTCGGCGCCATAGCGCTCTATCAGTTCCAACGGGTCGGGCGAGTTACCGAGTGACTTGGACATCTTGCGTCCTAACTTGTCACGGACGATACCCGTGAAGTAAACATTCCTGAACGGCATCTTGCCCTCGTACTCGTAGCCTGCCATAATCATGCGGGCTACCCAGAAGAAGATAATATCCGGAGCCGTTACCAGGTCGCTGGTAGGATAATAATAGTCGATTTCCTCATTACCCGGGTTCAATATACCGTCGAACAAAGAGATAGGCCACAACCAGGAAGAGAACCAAGTGTCGAGGCAATCCTTGTCCTGGCGCAAATCTTCCGGTTTAAGAGCAGAATTTCCGGTCTTTTCCCGAGCCAGCCTCAAAGCCTCTTCGGGAGTGGCAGCTACCACATATCCGCCTTCCGGCAGGAAATAAGCGGGAATGCGGTGTCCCCACCACAACTGGCGGCTGATACACCAGTCCTTGATGTTCTCCAGCCAATTCTTGTACGTATTCTTATATTTGGCAGGATAGAATTTCAATTCATCGTTCATTACCGGAGGCAGAGCCATATCGGCAAAGTGCTGCATTTTAAGGAACCACTGCATGGAGAGCTTCGGCTCGATTGCTACGTTGGTACGTTCGGAAAAACCCACCTTATTGGTATAAGCTTCCACCTTTTCCAACAGCCCGGCACTCTGCAAGTCCTTCTCTATCTGCTCGCGTACATCGAAACGGTCCATGCCTACATAAAGGCCGGCAGCTTCGCTCAATGTACCGTTGTCGTTGAAAATATCGATAGAAGGCAAGTTGTATTTCTCGCCCAGCATATAGTCGTTTACATCGTGCGCAGGGGTGACCTTCAAGCAACCCGTACCGAACTCTACATCCACATAATCGTCCTGGATAACGGGAATAACGCGGTTCACCAACGGAACAATCACTTTCTTGCCTTTCAGCCACTGGTTCTTCGGGTCGGCAGGATTGATACACATCGCCGTATCGCCCATGATTGTTTCGGGGCGCGTAGTAGCTACCACGGCATAACGCTTGCCGGAAGCATCACGGTGAACGACCTCGCCTTCGGCGCCCGTCTCACCGGACATGTCATCGTCGGCAACGTAATATTTCAGATAGTACAGCTTGCTGTGTTCTTCCTTATAAACAACCTCCTCGTCGCTAAGGGCGGTAAGGGCTTTCGGGTCCCAGTTCACCATGCGTACGCCGCGATAAATCAGCCCTTTGTTGTAAAGGTCTACGAATACTTTGAGCACGCTTTCGCTGCGTTTCTCGTCCATGGTAAAGGCAGTACGCTCCCAGTCGCAGGAAGCACCCAGCTTGCGGAGCTGTTTCAGGATGATGCCGCCGTGCTCGTCCGTCCATTCCCAGGCATGTTTCAAAAATTCATCGCGGGTAAGGTCTGTTTTTTTGATGCCCTGTGCAGCAAGTTTGTTCACAACCTTGGCTTCGGTGGCAATGGAGGCATGGTCTGTACCCGGAACCCAGCAAGCATTCTTGCCTTCCATGCGGGCGCGGCGTACAAGGATATCTTGAATGGTATTATTAAGCATGTGTCCCATATGGAGCACACCGGTGACGTTGGGGGGCGGAATGACGATGGTGTAAGGCTCACGACCGTCGGGTTTAGAACTGAATAATTTGTGGTCCAACCAATACTGATACCACTTTCCCTCTACGTCAGCGGGATTGTACTTACTTGCTAATTCCATGTTTCTAAAATCTATATTTTGTTATAATGGGCGCAAAATTAATAAATTAATAGCTTTATACGGACAGATATACGGAGAAAAGTTTCCGCAAGCCGAGAATTAAAGTATAAGTATGGAACAAAAGTACAAAGAGGTAAGAGTTCAAGGGGCAGACATAGGGGAAAAAGCCATGTAAAACGTACCTCTATGTTCATCCCGTGTCTAAAGATATATATCTTCAACCTGGAGATATACATCCCGTGCTTAAAGATATGCATCTTTAGGCACGGGATAAAGATTACTGGTTACTTCACCCACCTTTATCCCTTGGTAGAGAGTGTCTTCGGGCAAGAGTTATGCTTTTTTTATATGATACCTGCCGGTGGGGTGAATAATGTTACTGAAATCTGATTACCTTTGCTCCGTTATGAAACCTGCTTTTACACTGTTCGGCATCCGCCTTACCGTTGGCCGCCTCGTACTCGCTGCGTTACTGCTGTACGTTGTCCTTGCGCTGAATATCCCTTCGGCGGGCGAATACTATGCCCGTTATCTCTATCCTTTCATCGGCAGCTTCCTGTCGTCCTTCTCAAAAACAATCCCTTTTGCCATAGGCGACTTGTTTATCGCGCTGAGCATCGCCGGCATACTCCTCTATCCTGCCTATGCGCGTTGCATCCGCAAACAGAAATGGAAGCACATTCTGCTGAAAGATGCAAAGTACCTTTTGTGGGTGTACGTATGGTTCTACCTGGCATGGGGGCTGAATTACTCGCAAAAGGACTTTTACGAGCGGACACACATTCCCTACACCGCCTACACTCCTGAGAACTTTCAGAAATTTGTAGACAATTACATTGAAAATCTGAACAGCTCTTACACTGAAATTACGTCTATCGACGAGGCATCGGTCTGCCGGGAGAGCGTACGGGCATACAATCAAATCAGCGATTCGTTAGGAGTTCACCGTCCCTTCCACCAGTCGCCCCGCGTAAAAACGATGCTGTTCACCCCGTTGATTTCCATGGTGGGGGTTACCGGTAGCATGGCGCCTTTCTTCTGTGAGTTTACCCTGAACGGAGATTTGCTTCCCGTACAATATCCGGCTACTTACGCCCACGAACTTGCCCACTTACTGGGTATTGCCAGCGAAGCGGAAGCCAACTTCTACGCCTACCAGGTATGTACCCGTTCGCAGGTGCGGGGTATCCGTTTCAGCGGTTATCTTTCCGTATTGGCTCATGTGCTGGGCAATGCCCGCCGGTTAACGGGCGAGGAAGAATATGCACGGCTTTTCAGCCGCATACGCCCGGAAATTATCGAACTGGCAAAGAAGAACAGCGAATACTGGATGTCGAAATACAATCCGGTAATCGGCGATATCCAGGACTGGATATACGACTTATACCTGAAAGGGAACAAGATAGAAAGCGGACGGAAAAACTACTCGGAGGTGGTAGGACTGCTGATTTCGTATGAGGAGTGGAAGAATAAGGCCGGCTGTGCCGTGAAAGTGCAGAAATAAGACAAATGCTGCACTTTCATAGTGCAATATTCGTATCTTTGTACCGGTCTTTAATTCAAAAAAAGCGACTTATGCAACATACAAGAAAAGAACAAATGGAAGCTTTCGGACGCTTCCTCGACATACTCGACGAACTGCGGGTAAAATGTCCCTGGGACAAGAAGCAAACGAATGAAAGCCTGCGTCCCAATACCATTGAAGAGACTTACGAGCTTTGCGACGCCCTGATGCGCGACGACAAGCAAGATATCTGCAAGGAGTTGGGAGACGTATTGCTCCATGTGGCCTTCTATGCAAAAATAGGTTCGGAAACCGGAGATTTCGACATAAAAGATGTCTGCGACCGCCTTTGCGAGAAACTTATCTTCCGTCATCCGCATGTGTTCGGAGATGTGAAGGCGGAGACTGCCGGACAAGTATCCGAGAATTGGGAACAGTTGAAACTCAGGGAAAAGGGAGGTAATAAGACCGTACTAAGCGGTGTACCCTCTGCCCTGCCCTCGCTTATCAAGGCATACCGCATTCAGGACAAGGCCCGCAACGTAGGTTTCGACTGGGAAGAACGCGAGCAGGTATGGGATAAGGTGAAGGAGGAAATACAGGAGTTCCAGGCCGAAGTCGCCCACATGGACAAGCAGAAAGCGGAAGAGGAGTTCGGCGATGTGATGTTCAGCCTTATCAATGCCGCCCGCCTATACAAGATAAATCCCGATAATGCACTGGAACATACCAACCAGAAGTTCATCCGCCGCTTTAACTATGTGGAAGCGCATAGTATCAAGGAAGGCAAGAACCTGCACGATATGACACTGGAAGAAATGGACAAATTGTGGGAAGAGGCCAAGGCATTGGAGAATAAAAATAGGCTATCTGTTTGAGCTCAAACAGATAGCCTATCAGTCCCCGACACATCATCTGCTCCATACGGAGGGATGATGTGTTTTTAGGGACATTCAGTAAATAATATAAAATCAGCCAACTAATTCATACACAAAATATTGCGAATTAGCTGGCTTTTTTGTATCTTTAGGTATTCCCCCGCAAATAAGGTTTGAAGGCCAAAACGGGGGAAATTCCCCGACTAAGATATGGCTAAGATACAAAATATTTCCGAAATTCACCCAACTTTGGGCTTCACAGAATTTGATGTTCTGGAAAAATACCGCAAAAGTTTTAATGAGAGTGAGCTTGGCAGGCTTCACTCAGTGTTCCCGTTTGAACGC
>NZ_KB894154.1 GCF_000374365.1 Bacteroides gallinarum DSM 18171 = JCM 13658 | reverse complement strand
ATGCGTTCAAACGGGAACACTGAGTGAAGCCTGCCAAGCTCACTCTCATTAAAACTTTTGCGGTATTTTTCCAGAACATCAAATTCTGTGAAGCCCAAAGTTGGGTGAATTTCGGAAATATTTTGTATCTTAGCCATATCTTAGTCGGGGAATTTCCCCCGTTTTGGCCTTCAAACCTTATTTGCGGGGGAATACCTAAAGATACAAAAAAGCCAGCTAATTCGCAATATTTTGTGTATGAATTAGTTGGCTGATTTTATATTATTTACTGAATGTCCCTAAAAAAAGGAGTACCGCTGTACTCCAACCTTTGTTAACCTTAAATCTAATACTATGAAAAACACATTGCAAAGATACGGACTATTTAGATATTTGCAAATTATCCAAGAAAAAAAGTATGTTTTATAACACAGATTAAGAAAAAAGGACGGATATGCAAACACATTCCGTCCTTTTTTAACATTTATCCCTGCGGATTATTATTCTTCATCCAGCAAGATTTCGAGAATCTGGCAAGCAGCCTTCGCTACCGGAGTACCGGGACCGAAGATAGCGGCTACACCGGCCTTGTAAAGGAAATCATAGTCTTGTGCGGGGATTACACCGCCTGCAATGACTACGATATCCTCGCGGCCTAACTTCTTGAGTTCTTCGATAATCTGCGGAACCAATGTCTTGTGTCCGGCAGCCAAAGAAGAAACACCCACTACGTGAACGTCGTTCTCTACCGCTTCGCGAGCTGCCTCGGCAGGAGTCTGGAACAAGGGTCCCATATCCACGTCGAAACCGCAATCCGCATATCCGGTAGCTACGACTTTAGCACCGCGGTCGTGACCGTCCTGCCCCATTTTAGCTACCATGATACGGGGCTGACGTCCCTCTTTCTTCGCAAACTTCTCGGCCAGTTCACAGGCTCTGTGGAAGTCGCTGTCATTTTTACTTTCTGATGAATACACGCCTGAAATAGTTCTGATTACTGCTTTATAACGTCCTACGACCTTCTCGCAGGCATACGAAATCTCACCCAGCGTAGCACGGACACGGGCTGCCTCCACTGCCAGTTCCAGCAGGTTGCCTTCCTTCGTTTCCACGCATTTGGTAATGGCTTCGAGCGCCTTCTGAACGGCAGCCTCATCGCGACCTTCCTTCAATATTTTCAGGTTCTGAATCTGCTCCTGGCGAACGGCCGTATTGTCAATCTCAAGAATATCGATAGGAGCTTCTTTCTCCAGACGATATTTGTTTACGCCTACAATGGTTTGCGAACCGCTGTCGATACGTGCCTGCGTACGTGCAGCAGCCTCCTCGATACGCATCTTGGGGATACCGGTTTCGATAGCCTTTGCCATACCACCCAGTTTTTCCACTTCCTGAATAAGCTCCCATGCCTTGTGAGCGAGTTCGTTGGTAAGGGATTCTACATAGTAAGAACCTCCCCACGGGTCTACATTCTTGCAGATGTAAGTTTCTTCCTGGATGTAAATTTGGGTATTACGTGCGATACGTGCAGAGAAATCGGTGGGCAGCGCAATGGCCTCGTCCAGCGCGTTGGTGTGCAAAGACTGGGTATGTCCCAAAGCGGCGGCCATAGCCTCGATACAAGTACGTCCCACGTTGTTGAACGGGTCTTGCTCGGTCAGCGACCAGCCGGATGTCTGGGAGTGCGTACGCAAGGCAAGCGATTTGGGGTTCTTCGGATTGAACTGTTTCACAATCTTGGCCCACAGCATACGTGCGGCACGCATCTTGGCTATTTCCATGAAGTGGTTGGTTCCGATAGCCCAGAAGAACGACAGGCGCGGTGCAAACGCGTCGATGTCGATGCCTGCGGCAACACCCGCACGAAGGTATTCCAGACCGTCGGCCAGCGTATAGGCCAACTCGATGTCCGCCGTAGCGCCTGCCTCCTGCATATGGTAGCCGGAGATAGAGATAGAGTTGAACTTGGGCATCTTCTGGGAGGTGTATTCGAAGATGTCGGAGATAATCTTCATGGAGAATGCAGGCGGGTAGATATAGGTGTTACGTACCATGAATTCTTTCAGGATATCGTTCTGGATAGTACCTGCCATTTCTTCCAGCTTGGCGCCTTGCTCCAGGCCGGCATTGATGTAGAATGCCATGACCGGAAGCACCGCACCGTTCATCGTCATGGACACGGACATCTTGTTCAAAGGGATACCGTCGAAAAGCACTTTCATGTTTTCGAGCGAGCAGATAGACACACCCGCCTTACCTACGTCGCCTACCACACGTTCGTGGTCGGGGTCGTAGCCGCGGTGGGTAGCCAGGTCGAACGCTACGGACAAACCTTTCTGTCCGGATGCCAGGTTACGACGGTAGAAGGCATTGGATTCCTCGGCAGTGGAGAAACCGGCGTACTGGCGGATAGTCCAGGGACGCAGGGTGTACATTACCGAATACGGACCGCGCAGATAGGGCGGAATACCTGCGGCATAGTCGAGATGTTCCATGCCTTCGAGGTCTTCCTTGGTGTAAACAGGCTTCACTTCGATGTGTTCCGGAGTCTTCCAGTCGGCCTTGATGCCGTTAGCCTTTTGCCACTCAGCACCGTTAGCGGGCTGGAAAGCGGCATATATATCTAAGTTTTTAAAATCTTTTCTCATCACATTTCTTTTATTTTAAACACAGAGGCACGGAGACACGGAGTTTATAATATTCCATTTATCCGTCTTCTCACTCCTTTTATCAAGACAGGAACGTTAAAGTTGATAAGTAGTCCTAATTTCTTGTCGGCCAATTTCAAATAAGTAACCAATTGCACTTCGTGAATAGCTTTCAGCTCGTCCACCGCTTTCAGTTCAACAATTACCTCGTCTTCTACCAGCAAATCAAGTCTGAACTCTTTTTCTAACTTTTGTCCCTTATAATATAGAGGCAATGCTACTTGACTTTTTACACAGAATCCTTTATTTCTCAATTCAGAAATCAGGCAAGCTTCATAAACGGCTTCCAACAGTCCCGGCCCCAGTTCTTTATGAACTTCCATCGCAGCTCCTATTACTTCACCGCTTAACGAATTATACTCACCTTTTGTCATAGACTCTGTGTCTCAGTGCCTCTGTGTTCTATTTAAGTAATCTCTTATTGAATTCTCTCAGTGTTTCCAGAACGTTGACACGAACATGGATGAAGTTCTCGATACCTGCCGCCTTCAGCTCGTCCATGCAAGCGGGAGCACCGGCCACGATGAACATGGCGCGGCCATTCAGTGCCTTGAACGCAGGAACGGCATATTCCGCATATTCGTCATCGCTGGAACAGAGAACCACGATATCGGCATTAGCCGCCATTGCAGCCTCCACACCTTCTTCTACGGTCGGGAAACCGAGGTTGTCAACCACTTCATATCCGGCGCAAGCCAGGAAGTTACAAGAGTATTGCGCACGTGCCTGGCGCATAGCCAGGTTACCGATAGTCAGCATAAACGCTTTCGGGCGCTTGCCGGATGCTTCCGTTTCCAGGCGCAATGCCTCGAACTCGCTCGCCGCACGGTCGAAGTTCAACGAAGGAACATCCTTTTCGCATGTATTGTGTCCGCCGCAGCAACATGTGGCCTCCAACGGCTTCTTGTCGCCTGCCTTTTCGTTGAAGTTGGGGAACTGGTTGGTTCCCAGCAATATCTCCTTACGCTTGGCAACGGCCGCATGGCGGGCTGTATTGCTTTCGTTCACGGCTGCCTGTACCTTTCCCGATTTTACCGACGCATAGAAACCGCCGTCTTCCTCCACCGCGAGGAACAAATCCCATGCCTGCTTGGCAATAGCCACAGTGAGGTTCTCGATGTAATAAGAACCGGCGGCCGGGTCTATTACCTTATCGAAGTGGGATTCTTCTTTCAGCAGCAATTGCTGGTTGCGCGCCAGGCGTTCGGAGAATTCATCGGGTACGGCATAAGTCTTGTCGAACGGAACGACCGTCATCGAATCGACGCCTGCAAGGGCTGCACTCATCGCCTCGGTCTGTGTACGCAGCAGGTTTACGTGTGCATCGAACAGGGTGAGGTTGAAGGTGGAAGTTTCCGCATGTACCCGCATCTTGGCAGCGCACTTGTCCTCCGCATCATAGGATGCCACGATATTGGCCCATAACATACGGGCTGCACGGAATTTCGCAATTTCGAGGAAGTAATTGGAGCTGATGCCGAAGTTGAACTTGATTCTCCTAGCTACCTGTGCCGCCGGCAGTCCGGCATCCGTCAGGCAGCTCATGTATTCGTTGCCCCAAGCCAGCGCATATCCCAACTCCTGGTAGATATATGCACCCGCATTGTTCAGCGTCAGCGCATTTACATTCAGTACGCGGTATTCCGGAAGGGCGGACACTGCCTCAATCAGGGCTTTGGCAGTAGCTGCCATATCGCCTTTTTCCTTCCCTTTAGCCAGCATCTTATTGAAATAGTCGTAGTTGATAGAGCCCTGCAACTTCGTAAGGTCATAGCCTTTCTTCCTGAAATAAGCCACGAGAAGCCCGGCAAGCTCTACCACATGCCCCTGACAGGTGGAGAAGTTCAGTTCCACGCATTCCGCACAGATGTCTTTCAGCAAAGTTTCGATATACTCTGCACTCAACTCTTTGGCCTTTATGCGGAAAGAGAGCGAATCGACGCCCTTATTCAGGATGTCCAATGCTTTGGCATTGGCTTCCGCAGGGCATTCCACCTTTATTTCCTGGCGGACGAACCATTCGTTGTTGTTTTTCTTCGTTCCCCTGAGGTATGGGAACTCACCGGGGAGCGCATTCGTGGTCTTTAAACCTTCGAGGTCTTCCATGCGATAGAAAGGTTTCACCTTGAATCCTTCGTTCGTCCTCCAAACGAGCTTCTTCTCAAAGTCCGCGCCTTTTAAGTCTGCGGTTACTTTCTCCATCCACTGTTCCGTAGAAACTGGAGAAAAGTCCGAGAAGAGTTTTTCTTTACTGTCTGCCATAGTTTATTTATAATTAAAATAGATGAATAGTATTCATTTTGTCATCAAGGGACTTGCAAATATACTGAAATACTTAAAACAAAAAGGTTTTTTAGGGAAAATTGCACCTGCGAACAGCATTATGTCCGCCCTTATTCCGGGCATATCCCCTGCACACACCTCGTTTTTGCAAAGTTGGTATTACAAAAAAAGCCGGCAGTATAAAAAGAAAGGCAAACCCTTTGTTACATTCTCTTTATTAAGTAATTTTGCGCAAAATTTTAAAAAGCAACATATCAAAGGTACTATGAACTGGTTAGAAAGTCTTCTTTGGGACCCGGCATCCGTGGCGCATATCGTATGCTTGTATGCATTCGTTATCTCCGTGGGGGTACTGCTGGGCAAGATTAAAGTTTTCGGGGTATCGCTGGGGGTTACGTTCGTGCTCTTTACCGGTATTCTGATGGGACATTTCGGATTTACAGGCGAAACACACATCCTGCACTTTATCCGCGAATTCGGTTTGATTTTATTCGTATTCTGTATCGGCTTGCAGGTAGGCCCGTCGTTCTTCTCCTCTTTCAAGAAAGGGGGTATGACGCTGAATATGCTTGCCGTGGGCATTGTGGCACTGAATATCGTCGTGGCGTTAAGCATTTATTTCATCGACGGGAGTATAGACCTTCCGATGATAGTGGGTATCCTATACGGCGCCGTAACCAACACGCCCGGTCTGGGTGCTGCCCAGGAAGCACTGAACCAACTGGATTATACGGGCGACCCCATTGCGCTGGGATATGCCTGCGCCTACCCGCTCGGCGTGGTCGGCATTATCGGCTCTATCATCGCCGTGCGCTACATCTGCCGCGTCAACCTGAAAAAAGAGGAGGAGGAACTCAACACGCAGGAATCGGACATGAAGCACATGCCGCATATGCTGCACCTGGAAGTGCGTAACGAAGCTATCGACGGCAAAAAACTGATTCAGGTAAAGGATTTCCTGGGACGTCCTTTCGTGTGCTCGCGCATCCGTCACGAGGGTCATGTGAGCATCCCAAACCAAGATACGCAATTCCGCATCGGCGACCAGTTGTTCATCGTATGTTCCGAGGAGGATGCCGAAGCGGTAACCGCCTTTATAGGTAAGGAAATCAAGGTGGACTGGGAGAAACAGGACACGCCTATGGTGTCGCGCCGTATCCTGGTAACCAAATCGGAAATCAACGGTAAGAAGTTGGGAAGCATGCATTTCCGCAGCATGTACGGCGTAAATGTAACGCGTATCAACCGTTCGGGTATGGACTTGTTTGCCGACCCCAACCTGGTGCTCCAGGTGGGCGACCGTGTAATGGTGGTAGGCCAGCAGGATGCGGTAGAGCGTGTAGCCGGCGTATTGGGTAACCAACTGAAACGTCTGGATACGCCGAACATCGTTACCATATTCGTAGGTATCTTCTTAGGTATTTTGCTGGGCAGCCTCCCGATTGCATTCCCCGGTATGCCTACTCCGGTGAAACTGGGCTTGGCGGGCGGTCCGTTAGTGGTGGCTATCCTTATCGGGCGCTTCGGGCATAAGCTCCGCCTCGTAACATATACCACCATGAGCGCCAACCTGATGTTGCGCGAAATCGGTATCGTCCTTTTCCTTGCCAGTGTAGGTATAGAGGCCGGAGAGCATTTCGTACAGACGGTGGTGGAAGGTAGCGGATTGTCGTATGTAGGTTACGGTTTCCTGATTACCACCATTCCACTGCTGATAATCGGCATTATCGCCCGGCTTTATTGTAAAATCAATTACTTTACGTTAATGGGGTTGATTGCCGGCAGTAACACCGACCCTCCCGCACTGGCATATTCCAACCAGGCATCGGGCAATGACGCACCGTCGGTAGGTTATTCCACGGTTTATCCGCTGACGATGTTCCTGCGTATCCTGGCAGGACAGATGATATTGCTGGCTATGATGTAGCAGTAACTTTACCATATTCTTATCGGTATCCTTTTATTTTCCTTCCGGAAAAACTTATAAGCCTGTCAAAGCCGTATGTCCGCTTGCTTTGACAGGCTCATTTTTATATATAGACCGGTATATACAGGGAAACTCCACACTGCCCGTTGCCGTTTCCTCTTAGAGGGAACGAGCGTTTCCTTACGTGGGAACTCCCGTTTCCCCTAAGGGAAATTCCTGTTTCCGCAAGAGGAAACGGAAGTTTCTACCGGGGGAAACGCCCGTTCCCGCGTAGGAAAAACAGCAGACTTACAGGACGGAATCTTTTGTATCCCGGTTAAAACAAAAGCCGGCTGACTATTTCAAGTCAACCGGCTTTAGCTTTATTTGTAAACGACAGTCCCGTTTCTATATCTTCAGCTTCTTCCTTACAAACTCCTCTACGTAGCCTACGGTTTCGTCGATTCCCAATACGGACGAGTCTACGCAAAGATGATAGGTAGCTGCCGCTCCCCAGGTCTTATAGCTATAATAGTTATAATATTCCGAACGCCTCTTATCCGCTTTGTTCATCTTTTCTTCAGCGGCATTCTCCGAAATGGAGTGCAGGCGGCATAAGCGGGCTATACGGTCTTCGCGCGATGCCGAGATAAAGATATTGACGCAACGCGGATTATCCCGCAGGATATAGTCGGCACAACGTCCGACGAACAGGCAGGATTTCTCGGAGGCCAGTTTCCGTATCACATCGCTTTGCACCTTGAACAACGCATCGTTGCTCAGGCAGTTGGCGGTGGGCATGGCTCCGTCGCTGATGAACGGGAAACGCATACCGAACAGGCCGCCTATAATTCCTTGCGACGCCTTTTCGTCGGCTTTCTCAAAAAACTCCCGGCACAGTCCGCTTTCTTCGGATGCAAGGTTAATCAGCTCCTTGTCATAGAAGTCGATACCCAGCCGGAGCGCCAGCTTCTCTCCTATCTCCCGTCCGCCGCTACCCAACTGGCGACCTATATTTACTACAAATTTATTGTCCATAGAAATGTTCTCTAAATTATTTCATACCCGCCCCCGGAACGTAGCGAACAATCCTCCTGCCGCCTATGTGCAAGGAGAAGATATTCCCCGCTCCGTTCCGGATGACAGGTAGCAAATATAGGTATTCTTCCGTTAAATATCAAGTTCGGGCAGAAAATCGGCCGTCCTTTCCCCTGTTTTTTACAGTTCGCCCCGTTTTTGTACCGCCACCGCACTCTTATCGGGAAGCGTGCAGTACGTTTACCGGAACTGGGACAGCCGATTCATTCCGTAGTTTATCTTAACTGAGATGCCAGCCGGCGTGCCGTACCGTTGACGGTGACTTCCACTTCCACGCCTTTTTCATCGAAACTCTTATTCAGGAATTTCGCATCGAGTACCGGGCAGGCGGCGGTATCTTTCACCGGATAGATAACCGTTATGTAACGCACGGCTTCCGCATTGTCTTTGTTTACATCGAAAGATACCGAGGTACGGGGCACGCGTTGGCGGTAAGCCGTGGAGCGCCAGCCTTCCGTTTCTTTCAGAGATGCTTTCTTTTCGGGAAAGCATTGCAGTTTCACGTTGCTCGGGCCGTCATAGGCCGTGGTTACCATATTCTTTTCCGCATCGGTATTCACCGTACCTTCGCAGAAATGATAGTGCAGGTTGACGGTTCCCCGGGCATCACCGACGGCTTCATCTACGATTACAAAATAAGTGCGGTCTACAAAGAATACCGTACGGCGGTGCTTCAAGCCTTTGTAGCTCGGATTTTCAGTAACCAGAACCTGCTCCTCGCCCTCCGGTTGCCATAGCTTGGTTACGGATTCCGTCGTTTCCAGGTTCTTGTTGTCCAGGGTCAGCGTATTATGCACGGCAGTCTGTCTGAACCAGTTGCGCAGCTTCATCACTTCGGCATCTCCCGCATAAACGTATGTACCGGAATCCGGGAACAGATTTCTGCCGTTGAACCAGAATTCGAAAGTGCCGTTATCCGGCTGGCAGTGCCATTCGCCCTTGGGACCGGCTTTTACCACCATTACGGTGGCATCTTTTTTCCAGCCGTTCCTAAAGGTGAAGAAACCGGAAGTCAAGGCGCCGTGCGACAGATAAGGCAAGGTAGAGCCTTCGCGCCCCTCGGTTGCGTAATAGCGTATCCAGTCGTTATCCGGGAAAAGCGTAAGCCAGTCGCGGTAATTGGCAAGTTCTGCCTGATAGTCGCCCAATTTGGCATCGCTGAAACACGGGTTAGTGTAATCGGGGAAACAGATGTTGGTGTAGAACTCAATCATTCGTTTTATGGTATCCAGGTATTCGGTCGGGAACTCGTTGCGGAATCCGTTGCAATCGGCCATACGCAGCGCTTTGCAGAATATATTGATTGCAGCCAGGTGGTAGTGCGGGTCTAACTCGTACTGCCCGCCGTCGTCGTACACCTGTTTCTTGATTTCACGGTTCAGGATATCGATTCCGCTTTCTCTCCATGCAGCGGCATCCTTGAACTCCGGGAAGAAAACGCCGGCATATACCATGCGTTGCGCCTCGAATAGCAGGTGGTTGCCTTCGGCCGAATAGTTCTTCAAGAGGTAGGCGCCATGCCGGTGGTAGTTAACCAGGAACTCGGTCAGGAATTCAGGAGTAAACGCCGATGCGGAGCAGAATAGTAGAAACTGGCAGGTCTGGTCTTGCAAGCGGTTGCTTACCTCCAACTGGCGCCATGCAAAATGTACATTGTCGGCATCGGTTTTGACCTCGCCGGCACTGACGAGCTCGAACTCTTCCTTTTCCATTTCCGTCAGCGGGTTCTTCTTAATCCAGTCTATATACTGGTATGCCCACTCTTTTGCGTATTTTTCGTCACCGGATATGCGGTATGCTTTCCCCATAGGGGTGAACCATTTGTGGCGGTGGAGCTGCCAGCGCAGTTCATTATCTTTCACCGGCCAATATTCCCAGTTGATATCCTTGCCGTAGTTGTACGAAGGCTGGTAACCCTTATGTACGAAGAATGTATGCTCCAAAGCATCGTCCGCCCATTTCTGCTCCGTTTTCGATATAGTGAGGTTATTCAAGTCGATATCCGGATGCGTGATATCCGTACGGTTACGGTAATAAGCCAGCAACGCCTGTGCAGCTTCGTCCCACTGTTGCCGGGAGCATGCCGCCTTGACTTTTTCCAAGCCCGGATAGTCCAGGTTGAGCAGGTCGAAAGCTTCTTTCCTGAGCTGCTGAGCATCTGCTACAACTGCAACTGCCAGCAAGAGAACGCTTAAAATGTATTTTACTGTTTTCATGATATAATAATAAGATTAAAGATTCTTATAGTCGATTCCTTTTACTTGCATATAGCGAAGCAATGCCTCCAGGTAATAGTAGTCGGCATAATTAATCGGCGTATCTATCTCGGAACCGTTGGGCAATGAGCCAGTGGAATGCATCAGTATAAAACCCTGGTTGCCGCCTACCTTTGCCAGGTAAGTGTCCGATGACAGGCTTTTGAGCAGCTTCTCGGCATAATCGAAATAAACCCCGCCGTTTTCGGCAAGCGTACTCAGCTCTATCAAGGCGGAAGCGGTTATAGAGGCGGCGGAGGCATCGCGAGGCGTCTGGGGTATATCGGGCGCATCGTAGTCCCATAAGGGTATCGCATCTTCCGTTTTTACACGCTGCATGATTAATGCTGCTATATTCTCAGCCTGTTGCAGGAACTGCACGTCTTTCGACTCGCGGTAGCAGGAGGTATAGCCGTACACTCCCCATGCCTGCCCGCGTGCCCATGAGGACTCGTCTTTCTGCCCCTGGTGCGTACACTTCTTCTCTACCGTTCCGTCGTCATTATAGCTGACTACATGGTAGGATGAATAGTCTTTCCTGAAATGGTTCTTCATCGTTGTCCGGGCATGCGTCAGGGCAAGTTCCTTGTATTTATTGTCACCGGTGAGATGACTGACATAGAACAGCAGGTCTAAATTCATCATATTGTCGATTATAACAGGGAAATTCCATTTCCCGAAATCCCATGAGCGGATACAGCCTATTTCCGGATTAAAACGCCCGCACAGATTATCGGCAGTCTGTATCAATGCCCGGCGCACGCTATCGGCGGGGCACAAACGATAAGCGTTGCCATAACTGCAATTCATCATAAAGCCTATATCGTGCGTGCCTTTATACTCGCGCAGGGGATACAGGTAATTCGTGAACTTGACAGCATCCTTTTTCAATTCCTCGTCGCCCGTCAGCCGGTAGGCATACCACAGGTTGCCCGGGAAAAAGCCGCTTGTCCAATCATAAATAGAGAAGCAGTAGCGGCGGGAACCGACATCGCCCTTGACGGGTTTCACCCGCAGGGAGTCCTCGAAAGTCAGCGGATTTTTCTCCAACTGTACACATAGGAAATCCGTACCGTAGCTTGTCCAAATGGAACGGGGCAGGCAGACGGAATCGCCTATGTCATTTACAGTCAATTTCAGTTGTTCTGCAGATACGTCTATTGCGTGTTTCAACCATGTATAGTCTTCCTTGTCGGATTGACGGGAAGCACAACCGAACAATGTAATAAGTACACAATAAAAAAATAAGCCTTTTTTCATATCGACAATATATAAAATAGATTAATATGTACAAGTACGGAACCAAGGAGTATATAATACCGAAAGATGTTTGCATGAGAAACAAAACCGTATACTGTTGAACAATGTACCATATTTTGTTATCTCATGAAACATCTTTCAAGAGATTAATGGATAAAAACCATTAATTATATACCATACCTATTTCAACTGTTTATTCAAAACCCGGATTATTCTGGTTACCCAAAGCTGCGTTGGATTGTATTTCCGTCAAAGGAATAGGGAACAACTCATGTTTGCCGTCTACAAATGTATGGCCTGCCACGTAATTGCTCGATGCCCACGTTACCGGATTCCAGGTATCCAATGTGCCCTGGTCGATATGTTCGTCCGTTCCCGGCTGCCAGCTTTCGATATAGGTTTGGGCAGCTCTCAAAGCATCGCCCAGGATACCCCAGCGGAGCAAATCGTACTTGCGCTGGCCTTCGTAGCAAAGCTCGAAAGCACGTTCCCAGTAAAGGGCAGTACGGAATTTTCCAGCCTCGTCGCCGTCCGAGATAAAAGGCAAATCGTATACCTTGGGAGCTTTCATCAGGCTTGTGTAATTGGCACTGGTAATAGGTGTAGCCCCTGCACGCGAACGTACGCTATTCAGTAGATTCCAGGCTTCCGGAGTATTGCCGGTTTCATTATAAGCCTCAGCAGCCATTAGTACTGCATCCGCATAACGCAATGGGCAATAATTGACACCCGTATGGTTGGGGTCGACAAAACCGAGAGCCATCCATTCCCTGCGCCATTTACCCGGATAACGGTACATACTCTTTACGATTTCATTACTGGTGTACGACTTCTCCTGTAACTCGGTCTTTTTGTTCCACTTATAGACATAGTCCACAAAGTTCACATCACGGCGTGTATCCTTCTGGCTGCCGTCTGCTTCGGATTCGTAGAACGATTTCCAATAAGGCAGTACGGTAAAGAACGCATTGGCACGTCCCATATAGCTACTGGTTCCTGAATAACTGCCCGGAGCATCCACCAATGGTCCGTTATAGGTAGCCCACATGCCGGCATTGTCCTTCTCTCCCTGGTTGGGCTCAAAGGCTATCTCCCACAAGCTTTCCTGGTTGTTCAGTACCAACTGGGAGTAATTCTTGAACAGTTGTTCATAACCGCCATTATAGAAGTTATGATAACCTTCGGTCTTAAATGTCTCCCATTCCTTTATCACTGCCTCGAAATAGGTTTTCCGGTCGGCATCCGACGGACGCGTCAGTGTACGCGTTTCGCGGTCCAGGCTGTAACCTGCCCGTTGGAGGTAGACGCGCATCAAAAGTGCACGTGCCGCACCGCGACAGGGGATTTCCGAAGAGGATACCTTACCGCCCGGATTCAGGTGTTCCTTGGCAAAATCCAAATCCTCAACAATCTGGTCGTAAATCAGTGAACGGTCTGTACGGGGCTTTGAGGTCATATCATAGCCGCTGGTATATTCCGTAGTGAACGGAACGTCTCCAAAAAATCTAACCAAATCAAAGGCTAAAAAAGCACGGAGAAATTTAGCTTGTGCCACCAACTCTTTCAAACTTTCACTTTCTTCATATCCCGCCATTGCCTCAATGTTAGCAATCGCTAAATTAGCCCTATCAATTCCCTGATAAGCATATTGCCAAATAGCGGCAATCCAAGTATTGGAAGAAGAATATTTATAATGGGAAATGTCGCGGCGGGTTCCGTCCGAACCGACACCCCTTACCATGAACATATCGTCCGAACCGAAAAATGGCATTATATATTGACCATAATAATCATTCGTTTCTATACAGTCGTATATCCCCACTACGGCCATTCTCGCCTTCTCCTCAGTAGTGAAATAGGTATCCATTTCATAGTATGAAGTAGGTTTCTCCGTCAGTTCGCAGGAAGAGAATCCCACGGCCATCAGCGCACCGAGCGCGTATATCAATTTATTTTTCATTGTATTCTGTTTTTAAGATGTCTGATTAAAATGCCACGTTAATACCAAATACGAAAGAACGGCTTCTCGGATAAGCTCCGAAGTCAACACCCGGTGTCAGCGCACTGCTCATGGTGGAAACCTCAGGGTCGAAGCCCGTATAGGGCGTCCACGTCAGCAGGTTGTTGCCCGTGGCATACAAACGCAACTTGGTCAGGCCTATCTTGCTGATAACCTGCTTCGGGAAGGTATAACCCAGCGTGATGTTACTCAGTTTCAGGTATGAAGCATCCTCTATGGCCCAGGAATGGATGTATGTATTGTTCGAACCGTTGTCGCCGAACTGTGCGATAGTCTTTCCCTGGTTCACTGCCGCCAGCTCTTCCGGGCTGGTAATCTGCTCTCCGTTGCTGTTTATCGTCACCCAGCGATTGGCCTCGTTAGCTATGGCAAGCACGTTCTTGTTCGTCAAAGCCGTCTTGGTGTTGGTGAGCTTGGTAGCGTTGAGAACCTCTGCACCGTAGCTGTATGTCAGGAAGATGCTCAGGTCGAAGTTCTTCCACGTGAAGGTGTTGTTGATACCGCCATAGAAGGAGGGGAAGGCGTTGCCGATTACAGTCTTGTCGTCCTCCGTAATCAGGTTGTCCTCGCTACCGTCCACGTTCTTGAACTTCCAGTATCCCGGCTGGATGCTCGACTTGTCGCCATGATAAGGAATACCGTCTTTCAATGTGTACTTGCCTGTGGATGCGTCGTAATTGAAGTCGCTCACCTGGTACAGACCGTCCGTAACATAGCCGTAGAACTGTCCTAAAGGTTGTCCGACACCGATTTGGTGGGAAGCACCTGCACCGTCATATCCGAAATTAGCCAGGTACAGTTGGACGTCTTCGCCCGTGAGCTTGTTAACGGTATTCTTGTTGTGCGAGAAAGTTATCGAGGTTCCCCATGTGAAGTCCCTATTGGTGATGTTGACGGTATTGATTGTCAAGTCCACACCGATGTTCTCGGTTTCGCCCGCATTGATTACCATGCTCTGGTAACCGGAAGAATAAGGCAGCTTGGCATCCAGCAACAGATTGCTACTGCGGTTGATGTAGAATTCGGGAGAGAAGGTAATGCGCTGGTTCAGGAAACCGAAATCCAATCCCAGGTTGAACGTCTTGTTGGCCTCCCACTTCAAATCGGGGTTGGGAACCTGGCTGGAAGCATAACCTGCCTGTGCACCGTTGGCATTGGCGGCCGTAACCGAACCCATGACTGCCAAACTTTGGTAGCTGTCTATACGATTGTTACCGGCAAGACCGTAACCTATGCGGAGTTTCAGGTCGGAGAATATATCCAGGTCTTTGATGAACCCTTCTTCGCTTAAACGCCAAGCAGCGGAGAAGGCGGGGAAATAACCCCATTTGTTGTTTTTACCGAACTTGGAGGAACCGTCCGCACGAAGGGAGGCGGTAAACAAGTACTTATCCTTAAAGCTGTAATTGACACGTGCAAAGAAAGACAGCAGTTTGTCATCGTAGTTCTCACTGGAGGTAGGAGTACTGGGAGTTCCTAAGGAAAGGTCGCCCAGACCTATTTCGTCATTCGGGAACTGGGTAGCGCCGGCAGAGAAGTTGCGGGTCCACTTGGTTACATACTCATGTCCCACCATTGCCGTTACGTCATGAATATCATTGTTCCAGGCATAAGTCAGCACATTGGATGTCTGAAAACTGTTGCTCTCGATATTTGTAATAGAACCGTTAATACTCGTACGTTTGGCCGTTATAGACTCGTCACCGTAGAAAACGTCGTTGCGGCGGGTCTGATAACGCATACCTACCGTGCTGCGGAAGGAAAGGCCTTTCAACAGTTTCACCGTGGCGCCGGCATTCGCCTGGAAAATACGCCACTCACGGTCGTTCGTTTCCTCTGCGGCGGAAATCAACGGGTTCTGCATCACGTTGCCCGAATCGTCTGCAAACAACGGGTCTTCGGAACCCAGCAAGTCGATATCGTTACCCTGGACACCGATTGTAGGACGGTATTGCAGGATGTGCTGCATCTTGTTGAAACGGTCGCCGCCGTCCGAAGTACCCATACCTTCCACACGCATTTGGTCGTAGCTGATACGGGAATTGACAGTCAGCCATTTATTCACCTCATGGTTCATGTTGAAGGAGATATTGTGCTTCTTGTTGCCGCTGTACACCATAGCGCCCTCTTCATTGAAATAGGAGTAGGCCAGGCTGTAATTCATCTTCTCCGTCTTTCCGGAAACGGCCACACGGTAATTCTGGGTCAGTGCCGTACGTCCCAGCGTCTCATCCTGCCAGTCGATACCTTTACGGCCGAGGTAGTTGGACTCGATATCGCTGTACTTGCCGTATCTGCTCTCCCAGGTGCTCATTCCGTCGGCTCCGGCATCACCTGTGCTCATTCTCCACAAGGTACGCTCGTAGTCCAGTTTCACGAACTCATAGGGAGAAAGCACGTCCAGCTTGTTCGCAATCTTCTTGATACCGACGTAGCTGTCGAACGTCACGGTGGCCTTTCCGCCGGCCTTGCTTCCGTTCTTAGTGGTTATCACCACAACACCGTTTGCACCGCGTGCACCGTAAATGGCTGTAGCGGAAGCGTCTTTCAATACGTCGATAGTCTCGATTTCGGCCGGGTCGAGGGTCGACATGCCATCTTCGCTGGGGAAACCGTCGATGACGTAGAGAGGTTCATTGCTTTGGGTAATGGAAATACCGCCGCGTACACGGATAGAAACGGAGGAGCCCGGAGCGCCTTCGCTCTGCTGCACCATTACACCCGCCATACGTCCGGACAATGCCTGCGTGACATCGCTCACCGGCACTTTGGCAAGTTCCTGGCTGCCGACGGAAGCTACGGAACCGGTGAGGTCCTTACGCTTGACCGTGGCATAACCAATTGCAACCACTTCGTCCAGCATCACGGCATCGGCTTTCAACGTTACATTGATTACACTGCGGCCATTGACTTTTACCTCCTGGGAGGTCATGCCCACATACGAAAAAACAAGTACATCCTTGGATGCATCGTTCACTTTCAAGGAATAGCTACCGTTTAGGTCTGTAACTGTTCCTACACCAGCAGCACCTTTAATAGTCACACTGCCACCGATTACTTCATATCCTTCGCTATCAATGACCTTACCGGTTACAGTCAAGCTTTGCGCGTATGCAGACATACTCACAAAGGCGAGGATAAACATTAAGAAGAATTCTTTTAACTTGTACATAATAAATAAATCTAAGGTTCTACTTTAGAAATAATTTTCGGCAACAAACTTACAGCAAATGCTAAAAAAAGTGTAAAAGTATTGTTTTTGTTCATCACACTTTTACACTTTCCGAATGCTATTTTTGTATAGTAAAGGATATTTTTGTACAAGATACCGCCCTACACATATGTACAAATAGGATTGCCCTCATTCAATAAGAGCAATCCAAACCGTTAATCTCTGTTAATATCCAAAGCTAACGATTAACTTATAATGAAACTTATTTCAGAAAATCCGCTCTCATCGGAGCAAAACAGTCTATAAGCACACCTGGTTCCAAACAAACACAGCCGTGCAAAATGTCCGGTTCGATATAAATACCGTCGCCGGCCTTGACAATTTTCTTCTCAGCTCCTACCGTAAATTCGAATTTACCGCTTGCCACATAGGTGGTCTGTGTGTGATAATGAGTATGGGGAGTGCCCACAGCGCCTTTCTCGAATTTCACCTTTACCAGCATCACTTGTCCGTCATATCCCATAATCTGCCGGGTTACACCTGTACCTGCAGGTTCCCATGCGCTTTCTCCACTAATGAAAGTGGCGCTTCTCGTTTTCTTGACGGGCTCGCCCGGCAGCTTTTCACCGCCGGTTTGCACTGCATACAAATCGGGAAGCATAAAAAGTGAAATACTCGCTAAACACATGTACTTTTTCCAGTTTCTCGTTTTCATAATCAATGTTTTAAAGTAAAATTATTCAGTTTCAGATAATGTTTCGAACTTATATACGGTAATTTGCCGGTAAACCTCTCCCGGCCGCAATACAGTCGTCGGGAACCGAGGATTGTGGGGGGAGTCCGGAAAATGCTGCATTTCAAGGCAGAAGCCGTAATATTTCCCGTAAGACTGGTGCGCATACCCTTTCAGATAGCTCAAATCGGCGGCAGGGGTATAGAATTGCATGCCCGGTTCGGTGGTATATGCCTTCAATACCCGCTCCGAAACCGGTTCCACCACTTTTGCGGCAAGCGTTAAAACGCCCGGTTGCTTATTGAGTTTGTAATTGATGTCATATCCTTTATTCATCTTCTCGATGCGTTGTCCTATAGGCTGCAAAGTCCTGAAATCGTATTCCGTTCCTGCCACCGCCCTGAGTTCTCCGGTCGGAATCCCTCCGGCATCCACTAGTGTAATCGAGTCGCCGGCAATCATATAGCGATGTCCGAGTACGGATGTTTTGCACCCTGTCAGATTGAAATAGCTATGGTTCGTCAGATTGACTACGGTAGGCTTATCGGTCGATGCTTCATAATCTAAAACGACTTCGTTGTCATTAGTCAGCTTATAAGCCAGCGAAAGGCTGAGGTTTCCAGGAAAGCCGCCTTCCAAATCCGGGCTCAGGTACTTAAAGACGATTACCGCCGTATCTTTTACCACATACGATGTATCAGTATCGAAAACCCGGAGGTTAAAGCCTCTTACACCGCCATGAATGGAATGTCCTTTACTGTTCTTTTCCAAGCGATAGACTTTATCATCCAGACAAAACTCCGCATTCCCAATCCTATTTGCATACCGTCCCACCGTAGCACCGAGCTTGGGTTGCCTGCCCAGGTAATATTGCAGACTGTCGAGTCCCAGCACCACCGGTTCGAAAACCCCGTTTTTATCGGGTGCGGAAACAAATGTCAGGGAAGCCCCGTAGTTCGTTACCCCAATGTTCATTCCGTTTCTATTGGTTATCTTGAAAAGCTCGACAACTTTGCCTTCGTATTGCAGGCTGTCTTCTCTGGTTATACGAAACCCCGGCGTACTTACCTGCCCGCACGATACGAGCAGGAAGCCGGTGAGCATTAAAAAGAGAAATCGCAAAGTATATATTTTCATAATAACGGTACATTGCAAATAAAACAATCAATTACTTCTTGCCGTACTCGGTAGGAAGACATCCTATATACTTTTTAAAGCGAGCGGCAAAATAAGAAGGAGTATTATATCCTACCATGAAACTGATTTCGGAAACCGTATATTTTCCTTCTTTCAATAACTGGCAGGCACGGTTGAAACGTATTTTATGGATAAAGTCAATAGCGGACTTACCCGTTATGGCTTTCAGCTTCAAGTGAAGATTGGAACGGCTCATATTCATCTCGCTGGCAAACTGCTCGGTAGAAAACTCCACATTGCTTATATTCTTCTCCACTATGGCAATGGCTTTTTTCAGTACCTCCTCATCCATTGCATTATTCGTAATCTTTTCCGGCTCTATCTCCGCCGTATTAGAATAATGTTCGAAAATACGATAACGGGTACGCAGCATGTTCTGGATTTTGGCTATCAACACCTCTATTGAGAACGGTTTGGGAATATAATCGTCCGCTCCTACCTGCAATCCCTTCAACTGATATTTGATATCCACTTTAGCAGACAGCAAATACACAGGAATATGGCAGGTTCTCAGGTTCTGCTTCACCAGCTTGCAAAGTTTGACCCCGTCCATTACAGGCATCATTACATCGGAAAGTATCAGGTCTACATCCCTGTCTTTCAGCAGTTCCAGCGCCTTCTGCCCATTTTCCGCCTCTATAAGGTTGAACTGGGACGATAAGCCGTTCGACAAGTACTGGCGCAGCTCGTCATTATCCTCTACGACAAGAATCGTTCCATGCCTGCTGCTCCCCTCCTTTTCCCCGGCTTCCACCTCTACGATTTCCGCATCATCGACATACACATCATGGGCATTGGTGGAGTAAACACGCTGCTCCTCCGTTTCCCCCCTGCTTCCCACCAGTTCCTCGGCGCTATACGCCGATTTGTCCTGAGGAATATAAATAGAGAAAGTAGACCCTCGCCCGACCTCGCTTGCCAGCGTAATCTGCCCATGATGCAACTCTACCAGGCGTTGTACCAAAGACAGCCCGATACCGCTCCCCTCGTGTCCGTTCTCCATTTGATAGAAACGCTCGAATATCTTCTGCTGCTTGTCCTCGGGAATGCCTACCCCCGTATCGATGACCTGCAAAACGACATTTTTGTTCTCCTTGTAAAGCTTGACCGAAATACTCTCACCCTCCTCCGTATATTTGAATGCATTGGACAATAAGTTGTTGACAATCAAATCCAGGTAAGTACCGTCGAACAGCACATCCTCGTCCTGCAACTCCGAATAGAAATTATAGTCGATATCTTTCCGCTTCGCCAGGCTCTCATAATTCAGGAAATTGCTCAACACCCTCTTGTACGCATTGGCGTACGAAGGTTTCAATTCGAAGATACCCAGTTCGGCACGGCGGTAATCCATTAACTGATTTACCAGATGCAGCAGCCTCCTGGCATTCCGCTGGATGTACATCAGCTTCTCACGTTCCCAATGCCCGGTAACACTGCCGAGCAATTCCTGCAAAGGAGCGATAATCAGCGTCAGCGGAGTACGCAACTCATGCGAGATATTGACATAAAAGCGAATCTTCATCTGGCTGATTTCCTCCCGCTTCTCTTTGTCCAGCCTCTCCATGCGAATTTCGGTCTGCATACTCTTACGCAGCCAGAAGAAGCGGAACACCGCAAAAATGAACAGGATGAAAGACAAGGCGAACAGCGACAAAGCCCACCATGTGCAATACCACACCGGAAGTACCCGGATATGGAGAGCCGCCACCTCCTTGCTCCACTTCCCGTCATTATTTGCAGCCTTCAAGAGGAAAGTATAATCTCCCGCCGGCAGGTTGGAATACGACACCGGGCTGATGTCTCCCTGCCTGTACCACTCTTTATTATACCCCTCCAGCTTATAAGCGAAAGTATTATGCTTGCCTGCTATATAGTTGGAAACGACAAACGATATAGAAAAAGAATTCTGGGAGGATTTCAACGTTATATGCTCCACATTCTCTATATTCTCTTTCAGAATTCCGGTTTCATCATTCGGCAACACTTCCTTATTGAACACAAACAGCTTATTGATAACGGGTTTAGGAGTATAAGGATTATCTATCAGGGTTTCCGGACGGAAAGAAGTAATCCCGTTGATTCCCCCGAACAGCATATGCCCGTTACCGATGCGGCAGTAAGAACCCGCATTGAACTGATTGCTCTGCAGGCCGTCCACGATTGTAAAATTGCGGAACTTGCGGCTGTCCGGGTTGAAACAGCTCAACCCCTGGTTGGTACTTACCCACAAGCGTCCGTAACTGTCCTCCAGAATTCCATAAATGACATTACTCAGCAAACCGTCATCCGTTGTATATTGCAACGGCTCCTTATCGCCTTCCCGCAGGGCGAAAAGCCCGTCGCGCGTACCTACCCATATATAACCGGATGAGGTTTCATAGATACAGTTCACGGAAGACTGCTCCAGCACTGGCGTGATGCGGAAATCCGTATTAGTCAACAAGGCGGTATCAATCTGGTTATACACGGAAAGCCCCATTTCCCCGCCAGCCCAGATACGCCTCTTGGAGTCCCGGAACAGCAAACGGTTGGATTTGTGTATCGGACGCCCCTTGGCATCCTTGTCTATAACGACGAAATGCTTCCGGACAAGGTCAAAGTAGAGCAGATGCTCCAATGAAGCCACCCAAAGCCCCTCCCCCTCATCCGATATGATAGAGTAGATATTGTTGCTCGGCAAATCGCTATTCCGCCGGTTATAGAACTCCCTCCGTCCCGTTTTGCGATGCAACACCATCATTCCGCCGGCATGAGCGCCCACATACACCTTATCGGCCGCTTCATCCACATACACGGTCTTTATGTCCTTGAAGGGCACACCTTCCGACGCATCCGAATTGAACAGGTAATTCTTATACGTTTTCGTCGTACTGTCATAAAAGTTCAAACCGCCGTCGCTCGTACCTATCCACAGATTATTCTTCTTATCCTCCACGATACAACTGACTACGTTGTCGCTGAGCGAGTTGGAGAAAGGAATATGCTTAATCTGCAGGAAACGGTTGCACAAAGGATGATAATAGTTCACCCCTCCCCAATACGTACCCAGCCACATACCGCCTTGCGAATCCCTGAATATGCACCGTACCGAATTCTGCGACAACGTTCCCGCCTGTGCCATAGAACTCTCCATAGAGAAAAAACAGTCCTCTCCTTCCCTATATATATTCAACCCGCTGTAAGTCCCTACCCACAAACGATTTTCCTGGTCCAGCGCCAGCGAACGCACATAATTCGAGTTCAGACCGGAAGCCTTATCCTCGTAACGGTAGTTTCTCAGCTTTTTCGCCTTCATGTCGTACATATACAGACCGCCGCCTTCGGTAGCTATCCATACCCTGTTGAACATCTGGCACAGAATACCCTGTATCCGTACTTTAGCCGGCAGTTCCACCAGCTTCTTCAACGCCCCTTCACGCAACGAATACGTATATACCCCTCCCTCCGTGCCGATGTAAACACAATCTCCCTGCCTGACCAGCGTCGAAGGCCTCAGCATATGCAATGCCGTGGATAACGTATCGTTCAGGAAACGCTCCCCCTTCACATCGAAAAGCAAGATACCCTCCGCCGTTCCGAGCATAAGCCAGTCGCGCTGCAAAGGCACGATATTCATAACAGCGACATTCTGCTCCCTCTTCTTATAATAGAAATTAGAAAACTCACTCTTACGGTGATTATAAAGCGACAACCCGTCCCGCGTGCCTATCCATACGCGGTTATCCTCGTCGATAACCACGCAGCGGGTAATATCGCTGGCTATGCTCCTAGGATTTTTATATTGATGCCGGTAGACCGTAAAGTTATAACCGTCGTATTTATTGAGCCCGTCGTAAGTGGCAAACCACAAATTTCCTTCTTTATCCTGATTGATTCCAAATATCGTACTATGCGACAATCCATCTTCCAAACCTATATGCATGAAACGCATTCCGCTTATCTCGCCGGCAAGCCCGACACCGGCAAATAACATTCCACATAGCGTTAACAAAAGCCGAAATATCCTCATATATTATATTATTAATACAGAACAAAGAAACAAAAATATATTAATTATGCATGATTTTAACTATTATTTTTTTCTCAGGGCTATCAGGAAACACTTGCAGAGGGATAAAAGAGAAACCCGGTACGGGGTTGAATATCCGTCCGTCTTTATCGGTGGGAGCTACTTTCAGCGTGCCGTTCACACAAACCACCTCCAATGTACCGTTCTCTTTCCGGATACGCATATGCTTCGGAGTAATCTCCGCCGTTTCCGAGGGAGCGGCAATGACCGGCAGCACCAGACAGGCGGAATGAGGGCAATGCTTTACCTCTACGGTCAATCCCTGCCCGGAATACACATAGTCCATATCCACCGGTATCGCACCCTGTACAGGCGTCTGCTGGTCTGCATCCACCAGGTGCGTACGAACGCGGAAACGGTGCGCATCCTTTTCCTTGCTATAAGCTATATCCGTATCCAGGTCGTCCAGGTTGCTGTAATTCATTCCGTATTGTACCATTTCCACCCGGGGAGTTCCGCTCATTATATACTTCCGGCTGTTGCTCTGCATATTGGGCGCCTCTATCAAGGCATACCTGTTTGTCGTCGCAGCGAATACAGGGCCCGCCTTTGCATGCCACAGCAGTGAAACGGCGCCTCCCATGGGATGAGTACCCTTTACCTTGTACTCGGCATCATATCCCGTAAACGTAGCCCTCCACGGACCCTCCGCCACCAGCCAGGTACGGATGTCACGGAAAAACTTCACCCCGTACTCCGCATCGCGCGGCAAAGCCATGTCCTGCGGTTGCACTTCGACGGGCGGCAGTTCCAGAAACGCCGTGAGCGCTTTGGCATGCCCGAAAGTATGATGAATACAAGCCGGAATGCCCGAAGCCCGGTAATCGCGACCGGCATGCAACAATCCGTCCTCCGTCGATTTCTTCAATAACCGTACATTCCGGCGGATAGCCTCCAAGTACTCCGGATTGCGGCCGGCCAGGGCATAATAACCACCCATAAAACCGTCGCTGGTGCGACCACCCCAATACGTCCACTTAAAACTGCGTGTGCCCCAGCTATTATCCCAAGCCCCGTCGGGCAACATAAATTCCAGATGCGTATCCATGGAACGCTCCACGATAGCCAGCAGCTCCCGGTCGTCCACCATAAGCGCATAGTAAGCCAGATTGGGCAGAGACTCCTCTATGTTATACCCCAAATCCACAGAAAGGCAACCGTTCTTCGTAGGAGCCCACACCCTGGGGCCCTCGCCGAACAGGAAACAGTCGTTCTCCGTGAAAAAGTTCTTCAAGTCCGAAGCCACCGTACGGGCTTCCTTCTTGAAATCCTCCCTGCCGAACATCTCGCCGAGCGCTTGCAAGGCATATGTAACGGAGGCAGAATAGTTTACATTATTCAGACGCTTCATCTGCCCCTGCATACGACGGCTGTACATCTGCGGGTTCTTCATCATAAACTCCCCGGCCTCCAGCAACTGCTGCTTCCAATGATTCCGGGTCGAATCGTCCAGCAGATGCCCGTGGTAATGCAGCGCCTCATACAAGGCGATAGCAGCGAATACGGTCGTACCGCTCCAGTCCGAGACATGCACGTCGTTCATCCAGGAACCGTCCGGACGATGCACATTCTCCATCCACGACATCAGACGCTTGGCAGCCAGCAGATACTTGCCGTTACCGGTCTTGTCCGCCAAGTACATCAAAGGCAGCACGGCATCGCCTATCCGCCCGTGGATGCGGGCACATGCGGGGCACAAGATACCGCCGTCCAATGCCGGATGCAAGTCCGCACACTGGTAAACGAGTAACGTATCCACCCATTCCGTCAATAACTTTTCCGCCTCATCGCGCAAATCATCATCTGAAAAAACCGTATTCCCGGCACGTACTTGTCCGGATAAAGACAGCACACACAGCAGTGCTGCAAAGAACATATTCCTCATACTATTTCGACATTAAGATTTATTTCTCAAAAATAAGGCTTTCACGTAACATACAGCCCCTCTTTTATGCAATACCCCGTAACATCTGTTCAAAGCCGGTCGCAATATTGTTCAAAATCCGTCAATTTTGTCGAAAACAGCCTGCGGAAACAATATTGACAACATTTTATACACAAAAAAACAGCTGTTACCTCCGAATGCCTTACCTTAGCGACTGCTAACAAAAAAACTGATATATTATGAAGAACTTACCCCTACTGATGTGTTCCGCCTTCTGCGGGTTGCATACCGCCCAAGCAGATGCGGCAGAAGGCAAGAAGAACGAAAGACCCAACATCCTCTGGCTCACATTCGAGGATACCAGCGCCTACGAGTTCGGCTGTTACGGCAACAAAGACGTACACACGCCCAATGCAGACAGCCTGGCCGCCCGCGGCATACAGTTCATGAACGCATGGTCGGTAGCCCCGCAAAGCTCCGCCGCACGCTCGTCGCTCATTACCGGCTGCTACTCCTCGACCTACGGCATGGACGTCCACCCGGTTCCCTACGACACCCCGGCAAACATATTCTTCCCGCAATGGCTGCGCGATGCCGGATACTACTGCACCAACAACAGCAAGACACACTACAACTCCACCACGGACAATAAAAGCTGCTGGGACGAATGCACCGTCAAAGCCTCCTACAACAGCCCCAAACGCGGTAAAGACCAGCCGTTCTTCGCCGTCTACAACACAGTAACCTCGCACATGGGGCGCGTACGCACCTTCCACACCGACGGACGGCGGGACTACACCACCGAAGGCATCTATCCGGAACTGCTCACCCTGCCCTCCTACGTGCCCGACCTTCCGGAAGTACGCTCCGACTACGCCGGCCACCTGGAAGCCGTGCAGGACGTAGACACCTGGCTGGGCTTCTTCCTGAAAGACCTGAAAGAGAAAGGGCTGGACGACAATACGATAATCTTCTTCTTCAGCGACCACGGCGGCTGTGTGCCGCGCGGCAAAGGCTATCTGTATGAAAGCGGGCTGGAAGTGCCCCTGATAGCCTATTTCCCACCCAAGTGGCAACACCTGGCAGGCGAAAAAGCCACCGGCAAAGACTACTCCCTGGTTAACTTCACCGATTTAGGCCCTACCGTACTCAGCCTTGCAGGTATCAAGCCGCCCAAGCACATGCAAGGAAAGGCATTATTCGGGAAATACGCCTCCGATGAGAAACGCGAAATCCAGTTCGCCCTGGCAGCCAACCAACTGCACCACTTCATGCCGGTACGCGCCGCCACCGACGGACACTTCAAATACATCCGCAGCTACATACCCTACCGCCAGTTCGCCCTGCGCAACTATTACCAATGGGGCATGCCGTCCAACAAAGCATGGGACAAATTAGTGCTGGGAGGCCACAACACCAACCCCGACTGGGCGCAAACATTCAACGCACACCCCGCCGAGATGCTGTTCGACCTCGACAAAGACCCGGGCGAGCTGCACGACCTCTCCGGTTCGCCCGAATACGCGGAAGTGCTGGCAAAGATGCGCCAAGCGCTCTCCGACCACATCCGCTCTACCGAAGACCTGGGATTCTTCATACCCACCTCACGCGAGCACGTGGTACTATATGATAAAGTACGTAAGGAGAAATATCCGTTAGACGAGTTGTACGACCTTGTAGAACTTGCAGGCACGGCACAGGCAAGCGACGCACCGGTATTCGAGAAAGCACTGTCCAGCCCCTACCCCGAAATGCGCTACTGGGCATCCGTAGGCCTGGCACAGCTCGGAGCAAAAGGCGAGTTGGATACCTGCCCCGCCGCCCTGCTCGCCCTGCTGAACGATGCAGACCCCTACATAGCCTGCGAAGCCGCTTATGCCGCCGCCTATTTAGGAGAAATCGCCAAGGGCATCGAACGCCTGAACTACCCGGCAAAGGAAGCAGACCGGAAAATAGGCTACTCCCTGCTGGAATGCCTGTCCCTGGATAAAGCCATGCACCCGGCTATCCGCGTTCACCTGGCAGACCTGAAAGACAAAGCCGAAACACTGCCGCGCAAGGCTAATGAAGATGCCGGCCTCATGGCACGCGGCATCCTGGTGAACCTCGGCGAAATGGACATAAAGAACCTGCACGGTCCCGAAGCCTACCAATTAGGATTGAAGCTGAATCACGGACGCAGACCTATGGTTCCGCTGCCCAACTGACAGTCCGGACAGTAAACACCGGTCGAGCCCCCTATGCTTGCGTTTATGCCTGCACCAGTGTTTACGCCTGTGCTTGCATTTGCGCCTGCGCCTTAAACTTGCGGAACTGCCACGTCAGCATCGCCGCCGCTATCAGGCTGGCAAGCAAATCGGAAATAGGCATGCTGTACCAAACACCCGCCGCACCGAAAAAACGGGGCAAAATCAGCAGGCAGGGGAGCAACACCACCATTTGGCGGGTAAGGGATAGAAATATCGCCTTACTCGCCATTCCTATACTCTGGAAGAAGTTGGCCGTAACCATTTGGAAGCCGATGATAGGGAAAAACATGACTACGATGCGCAAACCCTTTGCCGCAAGGTCAATCAGCTCGGCATCCGAGGTAAAGATGCTCACCACCAAATCCGAGAACAGCATCCCCACGATAAAGCCGAAAGTCGTTACCCCGGTGGCATACATTATCGTCAGTTTCAGTGTCCTGGTAACGCGGTCGTACTGCCTTGCCCCGAAGTTATAGCCCGCAATAGGCTGCATACCCTGGTTCAACCCCATAACAATCATCACTACGATAAAGACCAGCCGGTTAACGATGCCGAAAGCGCCGATAGCCAAATCGCCGCCGTACTTCTTCAACCCCTGGTTGATAAGGATTACGATGAAGCAAGCCGCCATATTCATCAGGAACGGAGACAGACCGATAGCCAGCGAGTCGAACACAATCTTACGTTTCAGGCGGAAAATACCGCGGTGAAAATGCAGCAGCTCCTCCTTATTGCTGAATATCCGGAGCTGCCATGCCAACGAAATAACCTGCGCCATAATCGTAGCAATAGCCGCCCCGCGGATGCCCCAGCCGAAGCCGTATATAAACAACGGGTCGAGTATCGTATTGATAACCACCGTGGCGATAGTGGCATACATCGCCTTCTGCGGATGCCCCGAAGAACGCAGCACCGCATTCAGCCCCAGGTAAAGATGCGTAACGGCGTTACCCAGCAGGATAATCTGCATGTAATCGCGCGCATACCCCACCGTCTCGTCGCTCCCCCCGAAGAAGTAAAGGATAGGGTCGAGAAAAGCCATTACGACCACCGTAAAAGCCACGCCCAGCAGGATGTTCAGCACAAACACATTGCCCAGCACCCGTTGCGCCGTGTCATAGTCTTTCTGCCCCAGCCTGACGGAAATCAGCGTGGACGCCCCCACACCCACCAGCGACCCGAAAGCGGCCGCAAGGTTCATCAGCGGAAAGGTCAGCGCCAGTCCCGAGATAGCCATTGTACCCACACCGTGGCCGATGAAGATACTGTCCACCATATTATATAAAGAAGATGCCGTCATGGCGATAATCGCCGGTACGGCATACTGCATCAACAACTTTCCGATATTCTCCGTACCCAACGCCGTGGGAGTCTTTTGTCCTGCCATATTATACCTCTTACTGTTTTTAGCGGGTGCAAAGGTACTCATTTTCAAAGACCGGGCAAAGGATACCCGCGCACTTTTTGGATGTATCAGGACAAAAGGGAGCGCAATCCCGCAATAAAAACACCTGCCAGGCAGAAAATACACCCCTGCCCGGGGCATAATACGGATGTTTTATGCTACCTTTGTAGCACAGGCGTCAATCATAAGGTATGATTGCAACAATCATACCTTATGATTGACGTATTCATACCGTATGATTAGCACCTCCCCCAACCGCATAACAACAACGAATTCCTATGGCATTCTATAAGAAGATAAAACAGAAAGGCGACGGCAAATGGCATCCCAGAGCCGTTACCAAAGGACGTCCCTATACAACGGACGAAGTAGCCCGCCTATTGTCGGAAATGTCTACGGTAACCCCCGGAGACACCTATGCGGTGTTGATGAACCTGGGCGAAGTGCTAGGCAGGCTGATGAGTACAGGGCGTTCCGTAAAGCTCAAAGGCGTAGGGAGCTTCTACTACACCTGCCGTTCAGAGGGTACGGGCGCGGACACTCCCGAAGAAGTAAGCCCGGCACAAATCACCGCGGTACAGATACGCTTCATCCCCGAATACTTCCGCGGGCAACGCGGACAGGTAACGGAGCGCACCCTCCTCTCGCCGTACATCGAGTGGGTGGATGCGGACGACGGCGGCAGGGAAGCCCGCTAACCTTTCCCCTGCCTTCCGCACGATGTATCGCCCCGTCTCCCATATTTCAAGGGAAAAAGGTTCGGTATCTGAAAAATGTTTCGTATTTTTGTACCCAAATTGAGTGAATTATAGCGAAATGAACGTATTAGAACTAAGTGAACAGGAAATCATTCGTCGCAACAGCATGAATGAACTTCGCGCGATGGGCATCGAGCCTTATCCCGCAGCAGAGTATGTAACCAACGCTTTCTCTACCGATATCAAAGATGAATTCAAGGACGACGCCGAACCGCGCCACGTATCCGTAGCCGGACGTATCATGAGCCGCCGCGTCATGGGAAAAGCGTCTTTCATCGAATTGCAGGACTCCAAAGGCCGTATCCAGGTGTATATCACCCGCGATGACATCTGCCCGGGCGACGACAAGGAAATGTACAACACCGTGTTCAAACGTTTGCTCGATTTAGGCGACTTCATCGGCATCGAGGGCTTCGTATTCCGCACCCAAATGGGCGAAATCAGCATCCATGCCCAAAAGCTCACCGTACTTGCCAAGAGCCTCCGGCCGCTGCCTATCGTGAAATACAAGGACGGCGTGGCATACGACTCTTTCGACGACCCCGAGCTGCGCTACCGCCAGCGTTACGTAGACCTTATCGTAAACGACGGCGTGAAAGATACATTCCTGAAACGTGCCACAATCATCAGAACCATGCGCGCCGTGCTGGACGAGGCCGGCTACACGGAAGTGGAAACGCCGATTCTGCAATCCATTCCCGGCGGAGCGAGCGCACGTCCTTTTACCACTCACCACAACTCACTGGATATAGACCTCTACCTGCGCATCGCCACCGAGCTCTACCTGAAAAGGCTTATCGTGGGCGGCTTCGAGGGTGTGTACGAGATAGGGAAGAATTTCCGCAACGAGGGTATGGACAAGAACCATAACCCGGAATTTACCTGTATGGAGCTGTACGTGCAATATAAGGATTACAACTGGATGATGAGTTTCACCGAGCAGCTCCTCGAGCGTATCTGCATCGCGGTAAACGGCTGCACGGAAACTACGATAGACGGCAAGACTATCAGCTTCAAGGCTCCTTACCGCCGCCTGCCTATCCTGGATGCTATCAAGGAGAAAACAGGTTACGACCTCAACGGCAAGAGCGAGGAGGAAATACGCCAGGTATGCCGCGAGCTGAAAATGGAGATAGACGATACCATGGGCAAGGGCAAGCTGATAGACGAAATATTCGGCGAGTTCTGCGAAGGTACTTTCGTACAGCCTACTTTCATCACCGATTATCCGGTGGAGATGAGCCCGCTTACCAAGATGCACCGCAGCAAGCCGGGGTTGACCGAACGCTTCGAGCTCATGGTGAACGGCAAGGAGCTGGCAAACGCATACAGCGAGCTGAACGACCCTATCGACCAGGAAGAACGCTTCAAGGAGCAGTTGAAGCTGAGCGAAAAGGGTGACGACGAGGCGATGTTCATCGACCGTGATTTCCTGAAAGCGCTGCAATACGGCATGCCGCCCACATCGGGCATCGGCATCGGCATAGACCGCCTGACCATGCTGATGACCGGCCAGGCATTTATCCAGGAGGTGTTGTTCTTCCCGCAGATGCGTCCGGAGAAGGTAGCGCCGAAGGATGCGCCGGCCAAGTTCATGGAGCTGGGTGTTCCGGAGGAATGGGTGGCGGTTATCCAGAAAGCCGGCTACAACCTGGTGAGCGATATGAAAGATGTAAATCCGCAAAAGCTGCACATGGATATTTGCGGTATCAACAAGAAATACAAACTGGAACTGGCGAACCCGACTGTTAACGACGTAGCCGACTGGGTGAGTAAGATTAAAAGTCAAGAACCAGAAAATTGAATAAGTAAAGTTATAAATCAGAGGGAGGGCGGGGCTTCCTTGTCCTCCCTCTCTGATTTTTAATTTTTCACTATTGATTTCAATATGAAACTACCCGGTAAGATAGCCATTATGGGCGGAGGAAGTTGGGCCACTGCCATTGCTAAAATGGTATTGGCGCAAGAGGACACTATAAACTGGTATATGCGGCGCGATGACCGCATTGCCGATTTTAAGCGTCTGGGGCACAACCCTGCCTACCTGACGGGCGTCAAGTTCGATATCAAACGTATCAATTTCAGCTCCAACATCAACGATGTGGTCAAGGAATCGGATACGCTTATCTTTGTTACTCCTTCTCCTTACCTGAAAGCACACTTGAAGAAGCTGAAGACCAAAATCAAGGATAAGTTCATCATAACAGCCATTAAGGGCATCGTACCCGACGATAATGTAATCGTATCGGAATACTTCACGAAAGAATACGGCGTGCCGGCGGAGAATATCGCAGTGCTGGCAGGTCCCTGCCATGCGGAGGAGGTGGCGCTCGAACGCCTTTCCTACCTTACGATAGCCTGTCCGGACATTGACAAGGCGGATAAGTTCGCCCGGCGCCTGGCAAGCTCGTTCATCAAGACTTCCGTAAGCAACGATGTGGCGGGCATCGAGTACGGTTCCGTGCTCAAAAACGTATATGCCATTGCCGCCGGCATTTGCAGCGGCCTGAAATACGGCGATAACTTCCAGGCGGTGCTTATGTCCAACGCCATACAGGAGATGAGCCGTTTCCTGCAAACCGTACATCCGCTGGATAGAAGCATCAGTGATTCCGTTTACCTGGGAGACATGCTGGTAACGGGATATTCCAACTTCAGCCGCAACCGCACGTTCGGCACGATGATAGGCAAGGGATATTCTGTGAAAAGCGCCCAGATAGAAATGGAGATGATAGCCGAAGGGTATTACGGAACCAAGTGTATCAAGGAAATCAACAAGCACCACCACGTGAATATGCCGATACTGGATGCGGTGTACAATATCTTGTACGAGCGCATCTCGCCGATGATTGAAATTAAGTTGCTCACCGACTCTTTCCGGTAATACGGAAAAAGAAACGGAAGGGACGAAATACAGAACTTAAAACCTATAATATTATGATTAGTTTGAACATTGAAAAGACTTTTGGATTTATCTCCAAAGAAAGCGTTTCCGCTTACGAGGCTCAAGTTAAGGCCGCACAAGAAGCATTGGAAAACGGCACTGGCAAGGGTAATGACTTTTTAGGTTGGTTGCACCTGCCCTCGTCCATTACGAAGGAGCACCTGGACGACCTGAAGGCTACCGCACAGGTGTTGCGTGACAACTGTGAAGTGGTAATCGTTGCCGGAATCGGCGGAAGCTACCTCGGTGCGCGCGCCGTTATCGAGGCTTTGTCAAACAGTTTCACCTGGTTGCAGGACAAGAAGTCCGCACCGGTCATCCTGTATGCAGGACATAACATCGGCGAAGATTATCTGTACGAGCTTACCGAATACTTGAAGGACAAGAAATTCGGTGTTATCAATATTTCCAAATCGGGAACTACTACGGAAACGGCGCTGGCTTTCCGCCTGCTGAAAAAGCAATGCGAAGACCAACGCGGAAAGGACATGGCGAAAAAGGTTATCGTAGCCATTACGGATGCCAAGAAAGGTGCTGCCCGCGTTACGGCGGACAACGAGGGTTACAAGTCTTTCATCATTCCCGATAATGTAGGCGGCCGTTTCTCCGTACTTACTCCGGTAGGTTTGCTGCCTATCGCTGTGGCTGGTTTCGACATCGAGAAGTTAGTGGCCGGCGCAGCAGCTATGGAAAAGGCATGCGGCAAGGATGTGCCGTTCGCCGAGAACCCGGCAGCCATTTACGCCGCTACCCGCAACGAGCTTTACAAGAGCGGTAAGAAGATTGAAATCCTCGTGAACTTCAACCCCAAACTGCATTACGTAAGCGAATGGTGGAAGCAGTTGTACGGCGAGTCGGAGGGTAAGGAGAACAAGGGTATTTTCCCTGCTGCCGTAGATTTCTCTACCGACCTCCACTCCATGGGACAATGGATTCAGGAGGGTGAACGTACTATCTACGAAACCGTTATCTCCGTAGAAAAGACCAACCATAAGCTGGAAGTGCCGAGCGATGCCCAGAACTTGGACGGACTGAATTTCCTTGCCGGCAAGCGTGTGGACGAGGTCAACAAAATGGCCGAGCTGGGAACGCAACTGGCGCATGTGGACGGCGGTGTACCCAATATGCGCATCGTTATCCCCGCTCTGAACGAGGAAAGCATCGGCGGACTGCTGTATTTCTTTGAGAAGGCATGCGGCATCAGCGGTTATATCCTGGGTGTCAACCCGTTCAACCAACCGGGTGTGGAGGCTTACAAGAAGAATATGTTCGCCTTGCTGAACAAACCCGGCTACGAAGAAGAGTCCAAGGCTATCCGAGCACGACTGTAAGCCGGCATAGGTAAAATAACAGGGCGCGGGCTGCACGGCAATACGGAATTTATTTTTAGTTCCGTTAGTTGTTGTGCAATCCGCGCTTATTTTTTGTTTCTTTGAACCATTAGAAATGATACTCTCATTATTACTAAATATGGTTAGATTGATTGGCTATTTTATTTCCCTTTCTCTTTTATAGCTACGGGTATCGGCTCGTTGTTATTTGCTTTCATTTTTGTATCTTTGCAGCCGCAAACAATAGGTATCTTATGTTCGAAGAATCGATTGCCCGTTATTTAAAGACGCACGGGCATACTCATATCTCACTGAAAACAGTACTGTTCGATATGGACGGCGTGCTGTTCGACTCCATGCCCTATCATGCCGATGCCTGGCACAAAGTAATGGAAAGCCACGGCTTGCACCTGAGCCGCGAGGAGGCTTATATGCACGAAGGGCGCACCGGGGCTGCTACAATCAATCTCGTATACCAACGTCAATACGGCAGGGATGCCACGCCCGAGCTGATTGAAAGCATCTACGCCGAGAAAAGCGCCGAATTCAACAAGCATCCGGAACCCGGACGCATGCCGGGCTCCCTGGAGGTGTTGCAGAAGATTAAAGCCGGAGGGCTGACGCCGGTATTGGTAACCGGTTCCGGGCAATACTCCTTGTTAGACCGCCTCGCCCACAACTTTCCCGGCATGTTTCAACGCGGGCATATGGTAACCGCCTTCGATGTAAAATACGGCAAGCCCAATCCGGAGCCTTACCTCATGGGGCTGGAGAAAGCCGGCGTAAAGGCAAGCGAGGCTATCGTCGTGGAGAATGCTCCTATCGGCGTACAGGCGGGAGTAGCGGCAGGTATATTTACAGTAGCCGTAAACACCGGCCCGCTGGACGGCCAAGTGTTGCTGGATGCGGGAGCGGATTTATTATTCCCTTCGATGCAGGCATTCTGCGATAACTGGGAAACATTCCACCGGGAATTAGTGCGTCTCCACTAAGCCAATCCTATCTTAATTTTGTTATATTGTCAACTTTTATAAAAGCTGGTAACAATGCTTTATTGTATAAAATACATAACTTTAAACATCTATTTTTTACAAAAGAAACCTACATTAAAATAATTTAAATTCTATTTGGTTGAAATATAAAATATGTATACATTTGCACCGTCATTTTTTATTAATTAATTTAATATTCTAAATTATGAACATGCTAAACAAATTCAAATTATTCATTGCCGTTGCTACCACAGCAGTAGCGGTTTCTTCCTGTTCAGAAGACCAAACATCCTTGTCAGCCAATGACATCAAAGGTAAAGCAAAAATCAAAGGAATTATTACTTTCAATGAAGGACAGTCCTATCAGAATGGTAAATTCACAGAAATAATTAAACCTTACGCCCAAGATACCGTATTTGTAAAAATTGCAAACTCATCATTAGACCCCGACGGGCAAGCAGCAGGGTACACCACTTATATAGCATTGACAGACGAAAACGGCCAGTATGAAGTAGAAGTTCCAGCAGTAGACCGCCAAGAGGGTACAGAGGTAACTGTTCAAACCAAGCCTTATGTAGGAACACGATACATGCTGGTATCATGGGAAGACGAAAAACCAGTTTTCGAAGCACAAGAAGTTATCTTTAAGGGTAATTTTACAGAAACGGTTTATCCTTATGACATCGTATTAAAAGATGTTTTATGCGGCTTTACAACACGCAATTCAGAGGTTGGCTATCCGGAAACTGTAGAATTACAAGTCAAGGTAGGGCAAAACGGTTACAAAAACGACTATAGTTCAACCGGAACAGCCCCCACTCCCATTTTCAAACTTACTTCCGGTATCGATGTCGTAATTAAAGTTCAATATGACACTGATGAAGACGGTGATGGCAATGATGACATCAGACTCTACGGAGCTACTACAAACAATAGCGGATATGCAATCTTCAGTATCCCGTCGAAGGAAGCAACATGGAGTAATGTTTCGATTACTACCAAAGTAGCGCCATACACAGCTAATAGCTTCAACTATTATAACAGCCGTAGCGGTTTTGTAATGATAGGACAAGGAATGTACAATCAAGTAAATTATGACTTGACCGAACAACCGGAAGGTATAACCTCTACTTATGACTTCACTTCAGTCAGCGCTCCTATCGTATCAGTCAGAATGCTATTCAAACCGTTTGATAATGCAGAAAACCAAAATATATACGACAGTTCTGATTGGGGATATGTGTATACTTTCGAATAAAACAGCGATAAACATATGAAGAAAATAATATCAATTGCAATAATTGCTTTGCTACCATTAATGGGAGCAAATGCACAGGAAAAGACCGCCAAACAGTATCTTCCGGAAGAGGGGGACTGGGCTGTCGGTGTCAATGTAATACCTTTATTGAAACACATCGGTGGAAATGACAATGAGGTTTTCGGCGGTGGCGCTTCCTTTACCAAAGGTAATGAGAAATTCGACTTAGTACCGGATGTATCTATCCTGGCCAAATATATGCTGACTGATAATATCGGCCTGCGTGCAAACGTAGGTTTCATGTTTGGCTCGGATAAAAACAGGGAATATACAACGGATGACAAAGCCCTCATGGACAATCCCTTAAGTGAAGACAAGGTGATTGATGCATGCCGTACAAGCCAAAACGGAATGAGCCTCAACCTGGGGATAGAATATCGTAAAGGGTCGCGAAGAGTACAAGGTGTATTTGGAGCAGGTGTCCTGTTTGCCGTTCAATCGCAGAAAACGACGTATGAATATGGTAATGAGATGACTGCTGTCAATCAAACCCCTTCAACGGCATTTCCTCTCCTTCAAAACGGATACCGCCCAATAGAGGTAAAGAGTAACGGCAACTTCTACACCGGTCTTACAGGCAGTATCGGCGTAGAATGGTTTGTCGCTCCCAAAATCTCTTTAGGCGCCGAAGTCAATATCACCGCCTATTATGAGTTCGGTTCCCAGTCTTACACAAAAAGCGAAGGATACAACATATCACTTGGGGCAGTCGAAGAGAGAACAGATTTGAACAGCCCCGGCGACAGAGGTTTCCACATCGGAACGGAAAGTCTCGGCGGCGCCCTCAACATGACATTCTATTTCTAAACGACAGACTTATAACAATAAAAAATCCCTTTGCAAACCATTTGCAAAGGGATTTCTTTTTAGTGACCCCGCTGGGACTCAAACCCAGGACCTTCAGAACCGGAATCTGACGCTCTATTCACTAAGCTACGGAGCCTTAATCCGGATGCAAAAGTAGAAAAAATCTCTGCATATTCCTAATTCTTCACCTGTTTTTTCTATCATGCCACACAAAGCTATCCGGCTATTATTTTGAGAGTACTCAGCCGATATACACAACATTTTGTTCTTTTTTCATTCAAAACAGGAGCAAGTATCAATATTATTCCTATCTTTGCCGAACAAATTAATAGAAGTTACATATATTAAACCTATGAGCTACCTGATAAAACCCGAAGGATATAAACCTTTATTGGACTTGAAACAAACGGAATTAGGTATTAAACAGATTAAAGAGTTCTTCCAACTGAACCTTTCTTCCGAGCTCCGCCTGCGCCGTGTCACCGCACCGCTTTTCGTGCTGAAAGGCATGGGTATCAACGACGACCTCAACGGCGTGGAACGGGCGGTATCTTTTCCTATCAAGGATTTAGGCGACGCACAAGCGGAAGTGGTGCATTCGCTTGCCAAGTGGAAACGCCTGACACTTGCCGAATACCACATAGAGCCGGGCTATGGCATCTATACCGATATGAACGCAATCCGTGCCGATGAAGAATTAGGCAATCTGCACTCCCTGTATGTAGACCAATGGGACTGGGAGCGCGTTATCACCGCCCAAGACCGTAACGTCGATTTCCTGAAAGAAATCGTTACCCGTATCTATGCGGCAATGGTGCGCACGGAATATATGGTGTACGAGATGTATCCGCAAATCAAGCCCTGCCTGCCGCAGAAGCTACACTTCATCCATGCGGAAGAACTCCGCCGGATGTATCCCGGTTTAGAGCCGAAATGCCGCGAGCATGCTATTGCCAAGAAATTCGGCGCCGTATTCATCATCGGTATCGGATGCAAGCTGGGCGACGGCAAGAAGCACGACGGACGCGCCCCGGACTACGACGACTACACCACCCCCGGATTGAACGGTCTACCCGGATTGAACGGCGACCTACTGCTATGGGACGACGTACTGCAACGCAGCGTAGAGCTGTCGTCCATGGGTATACGTGTAGATAAAGAGGCGCTCCAGCGCCAGCTCAAGCAGGAAGGCGAAGAAAAGCGCCTGGAGCTTTACTTCCACAAACGCCTGATGGGAGATGCCCTGCCCCTTTCTATTGGCGGCGGTATCGGACAGTCGCGACTGTGTATGTTCTACCTACGCAAAGCGCACATCGGAGAGATACAAGCCAGCATCTGGCCTGAAGACATGCGCCGGGAATGCAAAGCGCACGATATCCACCTTATTTGAATATAGCATGAACAATACGAATCCCGTAGGTTTTCCGATAAAATATCGAAAACTCTGCGGGATTCTTTGTACGCTATATAATGAAATATTTGTATCTTAGCGTCCTAAACGAATAACATTTCCAATTATGAACGTTCAGATAGAAAATAGCTGGAAAGCGCATTTACAGCCTGAATTCGACAAAGACTACTTTTATACACTAACGAACTTCGTACGTGAAGAATACGGTAAATATGCCATATATCCACCGGGCAAACTGATTTTCAATGCTTTCAACCTATGTCCTTTCGACAAGGTCAAGGTAGTGATTATCGGGCAAGACCCCTACCACGGACCGGGGCAGGCACACGGCCTTTGTTTCTCCGTAAACGACGGCGTGCCCTTCCCTCCTTCCTTAGTCAATATATTCAAAGAAATCAAAGACGATATCGGAACGGATGCGCCGCCTACCGGCAACCTGACCCGCTGGGCGGAGCAGGGCGTGTTACTGCTCAACGCCACCCTCACGGTACGCGCCCACCAAGCCGGCTCGCACCAGAACCGCGGGTGGGAAACCTTTACAGATGCCGTTATCCGCATCCTCGCCGAAGAACGTGAACATCTGGTATTCATACTATGGGGTGCTTATGCCCAACGGAAAGGCGCATTCATAGACCGCAACAAACACCTGGTGTTGACATCGGCGCATCCCTCTCCCCTCTCCGCATACAACGGCTTTTTCGGAAACAAGCATTTCAGCAAAACCAACGAATACCTGAGAGCACACGGGGAAGAAGAAATACGGTGGTGATTGATAAAGTGATAGAATAAATAATGCGATTAAGATGATAATGCGATAAAGTGATAAGGGACACTATAAAATATTTTGTGCAGGTAACTATATATTGCCTTACAGTGTGAATCCTTGTTAAGCAGTAGAAGATATTAAAATATAAGTCCTCTATAAACGATTACACGATTTATAGAGGGTTTTGCTGTAAGATAGGATATAGTCCCTTTGTGTAAATGGAAAATACAGAGCTCATACCGAATCCCGTATTTTCCATTTACACAAAATATTTATAGTGCCTTCCCCTCGGACGATGCGATAAAGAAAACAGTCTATCTGTCCCTAATGGAGATTGAGAAGAAATGAACGATGCCGATTACTAACCGGGAATTGATTATGAACCAGTTTATGCTTATCTTTGAAAACAGAATCCAGATATAAGAACGCTTACATCTGAATCCCGTTTTAGTTTACACAATATTTTGGACACTGCCGATATAAGAGAACTTATAACTGAATCCCGTTGACATCTATATAAAATTCTATACAGTGCCCATTTAGGGACATTCAGTAAATAGAATAAAATTAGCCAACTAATTCATACTTAAAGTATTGCGAATTAGTTGGCTTTTTTGTATCTTTAGGTATTCCCCGGCAAACAAGGTTTGACGGCCCAAACGGGGGAAATACCTCAACTAAGATATGGCTAAGATACAAAATATTTCAGAAATTCACCCTACTTTGGGCTTTACAGAATTTGATATTCTGGAAAAATATCGCAAGAGTTTTAATGAGAGTGAGCTTGGCAGGCTTCATTC
>NZ_KB894153.1 GCF_000374365.1 Bacteroides gallinarum DSM 18171 = JCM 13658 | reverse complement strand
AATCCTGTGGATTTTCTTTGGAATACATACGGCAAATGCCGTACTGATGATAGACAAGATCAGGAACAGGACGGTGAAAGCGGCATGATATGATTTTACAGGCAGAGGCAGAAGATGTCTTCAGACTTCTTCCCGAGCGTCATGTCTTGTAGGGTAAGATTGTGTGAGAAATTACAGGAATAGGACTATAAAAATGGCATATGAAGTGAGTATGCTCTATCATCTTCATATGCCATCTTGATTTTTAGGGACATTTACTGAATATCCCTAGGATAATCACATCTGTCCCCAGGCGTAGCTTTTCCTGGTTTTGCGGGTCGGCTATCTGTACGTCCGTTACTTCTCCTTTGCTTTTCTTTATCTGTACGACGCAGGGTTTCAGGGCTTTCACCTTGGTTTTCCCGTTATCGAATGTGCCGGGGGCAAAGAATACGATTTGTAGGATTCCCGGCTGTTCCTTGCTTACGGCTTGCATTTCTGCATCGTTCCGTTCTATTTTTATGTCTTTGGGCGAGTAGGCTTCCAGCTTTTCCGGGTGACTGATGCCCGGAACTACGATGTATGCGTACGAGGCGTCTTGTGGCGATTTTCCGTGGGCAATGACCAGGTTGAATACCGGCAGGCTGATTTCGGTGGCGGGATAATTGAAGTTGATTTTCGCCCAACTGCCTTTTTGCTCTTTCATCCTAAGCTCTATATTGCCCTTTTGCGGGAAGAAGTAAGCGATGCTGTCGTGCCAAATCCATTGCGGAGCCTGCTCGAAGGCGGTTTCTCCCCGGGTGGTCTGCCGGAATGTTTTTCCGGTGTTAATCCATACGTTTCCGTCCAAATGGCATTGGTTGACGGTGGTGAAGATTTCCTCCGGTACATCTGCACAGATGCCGCTGCCCAGGCAGACCACCTCGTTGTCGAACATGAACCATGATTTCCGGGCTTTCACCCCGTAGTCGTCCATTTTGAAGGTCATTACACCGTATTTCCCGTCGGATACTCCACCGGTGAAGGTGCTGCTGCCTTCGGTTCCCCAGTCCACGGGGTTCCGTTTTTCGCCTGCGGGCAGGGTGGTTCCCGGTATCCTGTCCCATTCCCATACGGGGAAGATATCGAAGTACTCGTTGCCGTTGACGCGGATATCGGTGGCGCCGTCGCTTATATAAGTCCCGTATAGGTTCTCGCCGTTTCCGCTCTCGGTCTTGTTGGTGCGCGTGGAGGCGGTACGTACGGAGAAATCGTAATGCTGCCGGTTGTGCAGCATATAGTCCGAGCACTTGTACATGGTATTCCTGTCGGAACGCCGGTAGGATGCGTCTTGGGTAAGGAAACGGCGGGCAATGGCTGCGTATTCGTCGGCATGTCCGGGGTCGAGCGTCTGCAAATTTCGGAATAGGGCGGCGCAGTCTCCGTAGTCCAGTGTTCCCTTGCGGCTGACGCCCCTTCCCGTTACGCTAAAGTCCAGATACCTACCGCGGAATACGTTGAAGTAGGTATTGCGGGTGAAGTCGGAGAACAGGTCGAGCTTTTCCCGGTTCATGGCATATTTCGTTCCGTTGAGGATATTGCCCATGCGCACTATGTTATCGACGAAAACTGTGCCGTATCCGCCTATGTAGAGCTGCGGCCCGTGCTGGTGGTAGGACATGTCCTCTTGTATGCCTTCGCTCTCGACGATTTGTACCGGGTAGAATATCTCGTCGGCATTGACACGCACGATGCTGTCGTTCTTTAGCAAGCAACCTCTTATCAAATGGTGGATAGCGATGTCCATTTTGTTGGCGCCGGTCCATTTGCGCGGGTCGCTCCGTTCGCCCATTGTTTTCAGGATAGGAGCGCAGATTTCGGCAGGGAGCTTTCTCTGTCCCGCATCCATGAGGGCGAGGAGCGAGGCTTGGGTCTGGGGTACGGAGATTTGGTTGTACCACCAGTTGAAGCAGGTAGGGTCTTGTCCGAGCCAGTATCGCAAGGCGGCTTCGACTGCATTGTACAGTATTTCGTTGCCGTAGTAGCGCGACTGCTTGCAGGTATAGGAGGAGGCTATCGTAACCAGGCGTTTCAGATGCTCTACCGGTTCCCAGTTGGTACGGAAGAAGCAGGCATAGTCCAGGTCGTTCCACCTGCCTTCCGGGAGCATGGAGCGTAGCAGCTTTTCTGTATTCCGGTCTGTGTGCTGCGGGTTGGCTTTGGCATATAGCTCCGCACGTACCCGTTCGAGAATCTGTTCGTATTCGTCCTGTGGAGTACTGGAATGGTTTTGGCTCCGTTGTCCGTCGGCAGGATTATAGTAGGCAGGGTAGACCGGAGCTTCATGTTTCACTTCTCCTGCCATTTCTAAGTTGACTACTTCCTTGGCTGCCCTGTTGGTATATACCTCGGCTACGAGGTTGATGCTGTTTTCCATTCTGCCTTCCGGGTGGTAGATTAGCCGTATCGTACCTTGCTCGCCCGGCAGGTAGGCTTTTTCCGACCATTCGGACGAGGTACATCCGCAACCGGTAATGATGTTTTTAATAACCAGGGGCTTGTCACCGGTATTCACGAACCGGAAATCGTGGCTAACGTCTCCGTCCTTTTCCTGGACGGTTCCCCAATTGAATTTAGTCTCTGAAAACGTAATTTCCTGTGCCGGTAACCGGCTGCTCGCTGCCAGTAGCACGAGACTTAAGGTCAGCATTCTTTTCATAATTCGGCAATGAGATTAGATTAGGTAAAAAAAGAGGGACACTACTCCCGGTTCACCGCAGGTTACGCAGATTGGTACAGATTGTTTTTTTATTTGCCGGTTAGTGTAATTTGCCGGTTAGCCCGGTTTTACCGGTCAACCCTGGTTTACCGGTTAGCTTCCGGTATTTTCGGCTATTTACCTATATTGATAATCTGTGTCAGCCTGTGTAATCTGCGGCGAACCGGGGCATGTCCCCGTATGGCTCCGCGAATTTACTCTGCTTCTTCGATAGAGTTATCTATTACTTTGATTTTCTGTTTTATCAGTTCGATGTCGCCTTTCAGTTTTTCCACTTTGCGGTTAAGCTCTGTCAGCAGGCTGTTGCCTTTCTTGGAAGAAGCCGTCAGGAAGCCCAGGTTGTTTTCGTAGGTCTGCAATTCGTTTTTCATGTTTTCGCAGGCACGTACCAGTTTTTCCCGTTCACGGTAGAGCGCTTGCGGGCTGCCTTCCTGGATATTGCTGATAGACGACTTGAAGTTGCTCAGCTTCTTGTTGGAGGCGCTGATATTGAAATGCTCGAACAGCCTGTCTACCTGGCTGTGGTATTGCTTGTAAATCTTGTCTTTCTCCTTGAATGGCACATGTCCTATGCCGTTCCATTCTTTCATCAGGTCGCGAACCGACTGTGTGGCTTCTTCCACATCCATTGTCTCGTCGATAGCGGTGAGTTTTTCGATGATGCCTTTCTTCTTTTCCAGGTTCTCCTGCTCCACGGTGCGTTGCGAGGAGGTCGCTTTGTTTTTCTGTTCGAAGAAGTAATCGCAGGCGGAGATGAACCGCTTCCATACGGCATCCGAATATTTCTTGGCAACGGGACCTATCGTTTTCCATTCCTTCTGGAGCTTGGCAAGTTCCTCTGCCGTCGTTTTCCAGTCGGTGCTGTCTTTCAGGGCTTCCGCTTTCTCGCATAAGGCGCGTTTCTTTTCGAGGTTCTCGTTCATGCCCTCTTTCAGAGACTTGAAGAACTCGCCTTTCTTCTGGAAGAATTCGTCGCAGGCTTTGCGGAAACGCTCGAAAATCTTCACATTCATCTTTTGCGGGGCAAAGCCGATGGTTTTCCATTTGTTTTGCAGGGCGATGATTTCCTGCGTCTTGTTTTCCCAGGAGGCGAAATTGGTGAGCTCGTTGTAGTCGATAGCCTCGATGATTTCGCAAATCACGGTCTTTTGGTCGAGGTTGTGTTGTTCGGTCTCTTTCAGAGCTTCGAAATGTTGCTGGTGGCGGCGGTTTACGGCGGTAGAGGCTGTCTTGAAGCGTGCCCATATCTCGTCGCGCAGCTCTTTGGCTACCGGACCCGTATCGCGGAACTCCTGGTGCAGCTTCTGTAACTGGTGGAAGGCGGAAACTACATCCGGTTCGTCGGCCAGCTTTTCGGCGGCTTCGCAAAGGTGGGTCTTTATTTCGAGGTTTTTCTTGAAGTCGTATTCACGGAATTCGTTGTTCAGCTTCAGGAGGTCGTAGAACTTCTCTACGTACAGTTGGTAGTTCTTCCACAGTTCGTTAATCTTGGCCTGCGGCACGATTTTCACCTCGTTCCATTGCTGTTGCAGTTTCTTGAACTCCGTATAGTTCTTGTTGGCGTCTTCCGGAGATTCCACCAGCTCTTTCAGCTCCTCGATAATGGAAAGCTTGATTTGCAGGTTGAGTTCCTTCAGTTTCTCCTGTTCTGCATTGAGCGCGCTCCTCTTTTCTTTAATGACGGACATGGTATTCTTGAACTCCTCTTCCATAGCATCGGCTTGTGGAACGAACTCTTCGACAGCTCCCCCATTCTCTATGAATTGCTTCTTCGCAGCTTCCTGCTCGGCGTTATGCAGTTTGTAGAAAGCTTGCTTTAAGCTGTCTATTTCCTGCTTGGCCGCATTCTCCACGTCGGCGGCAATCTCTTTCAGCTTATTTAGGATTTCTTCCTTGGTGAGCTTCTGAACTGGTTCGGCCGGCTTGTCTGTCGAGGTTTCTTCAACGGGAGTCTCTGCTGTTGCCGGCTCAGAAACCTCTGTTGTTTTCTTTTCTTCTTCTAATTCCACCGGTTTTTCGGGGAGATTAGTGTCATGAGTGTCCGTCATTTGTATTTACTTTTTAGAAACGGGATACCCCGTTCGGGTTACATTAGGTTACAAATTAATGAAATAAAATGATTACTTCATACTTTTTCGTCGTTTTTTTTCTGTTTTGCCGTTTCAGGCGAGCAGTACGGTGATGCCCATGTACATCATCATGCCGATAATGTCGTTGGTAATGGATATGAACGGGCCGGTGGCGATAGCGGGGTCTACCTTCAGCTTCTCGAGCGTCATCGGAACCAGCGTCCCGAATATGGAGGCGAACATGACGACGGCGAACAGGCTGATAGATACCGAATAGGTAACGGTTGCCGTACCGCCGAACCGTACGAAGTTATAGATATATACCAGTAGGGATATGATAGTGGCGTTGATTACGGCTACTACGGATTCCTTGGCAACCTGCTTGAGCGTGTCTTTTGCGTCCAGGGAACTGTTGGCGAGTCCCTGCACGATGATTGCGGACGACTGGGTTCCCACGTTTCCGCCCGTACCGCCGATTAGCGGGATGTACAGCGCCATTTCGGGGTGTGCGGCAAAGGTCGCATCGAAATTACCCAGTATCATGGAGTTGCCGATACCGCCCAGCATGCCGATAAGCAGCCACGGCAGGCGGGCGGAAGTTTGCCGCATGACGTTGTCGTCCGTCTCCACGTCTTGCGACAGACCGGATGCCAACTGGTAGTCGCGTTCCGACTGCTCGCGCACTTCGTCCATGACGTCGTCTACGGTGATTTGCCCCACCAGGCGCCCTATGCTGTCTACAACGGGAACCGCCACCAAGTCGTATTTCTCGATAATCTGCACCACTTCGTCCGTGGGGGTATCTACGTGGACGGAGATAGGGTCTTTCTTCATCACGTGTTTCACCTTGGACACGGAAGGGGAGGTTATCATCTTCTTCAGCGGGAATACGCCTTGCAAGCGCTCGTCGTCGTCGATGACGTATACGTAGTAGATTTCGTCCAACTGCTCGGCCTGCAGGCGCATCTCTTTCAGACATTCCGGCATACTCCAGTTCTCATTGACGGTCACCATTTCCGTGCCCATTAAACCGCCGGCGGTGTCCTCGTCGTATTTCAGCAGGTCTACGATGTCTCCCGCCTGCTCTATGTCTTCGATGTGCGAGAGGACTTCTTCCTTTTTTTCTTCGTCGAGGTCGCGCATCAGGTCTACGGCATCGTCCGTATCCATGTAGTCCACGAACCGCTTGGCAATGGTTTCCGAGGGCAGGAGTTCCAGGAATTCCTTCCGGACGTCTTCGTCCATTTCCACCAGTACGTCGGCGGCTGTCTCGTTGTCGAGAAGCCGGTAAACGAAGCGTGCCTCTTCGGGTGCAAGGTCGTTGCACAGTTCGGCGATATCTGCCGGATGCAGGTCGGTGAGGAGCGTCTTGACATTTTCCGCGTCTTTCTGCTCTATAAAGCTCTTGACTTTATCTATGTATTCTTCGTCTATTTCCATAACCTTCGTTGTTGAAAAACGGAACTATATACTGTCTGCTTGTATCATTTCCCTTTTCAGGGGCACTTGCTGCAACCGGCGGTTAGCGCCGCTTCCACCCGGTTGGTCAGCTCGATGAACTCCTGCACGGAAAGCTGTTCGGGACGTTTGTTGAAAAGGGCGTCCTCCGTCAGCGGACAGTCTTTGCCGAGTATCGGTTTTATGGAGTTGCGCAGGGTTTTCCGGCGCTGGTTGAACGTGGTTTTCACAACTTGCCTGAACAGCTTCTCGTCGCACCCTAGTTGCTGCGTCCCGTTGCGCGTCATGCGGATAACGGCACTTTTCACCTTGGGAGGCGGGTTGAATACGTGTTCGTGTACGGTAAAGAGGTATTCCACGCGATACCATGCCTGTATCAGTACGCTCAGGATGCCGTATGTCTTGCTGCCCGGACCGGCGGCGATGCGCTCGGCCACCTCTTTCTGTATCATACCCGTACAGCACGGAATCAGGTCTTTGTTGTCCAGCATCTTGAAAAATATCTGGCTGGATATATTATAGGGATAGTTACCCGTAAGCACGAAAGGCTGCCCGTCGAACAGGCGGTGCAGGTTCATTTTCAGGAAATCGTCCTCTATGATGTGCTCCTCCAGTTGCGGATAGGCTTCCCGCAGGTAGGCCACCGATTCGTAATCCACTTCTACGACTTTCACCGGACGTTCCTTAGGTAAAAGAAATTGCGTCAGTACCCCCATGCCCGGCCCTACCTCCAGTATCGGGAGTCCGGGGCAGGCATCTACGGTATCGGCGATGTCCTGTGCCACTTTCAGGTCTTTCAGGAAGTGCTGGCCGAGAAACTTTTTAGGTTTAACTAATCTCATGTATCAACTAAATCGTTACTTTTGCGGTTCAAAGGTAATCCTTTTCGGCGAATTACGAGTTACAAATCACAAATTACGACGCGTGCCGGACGAATTTTAAGGGAAAACGATGAATAAGATAATAAAAAAGACATTGAAAATCGTGTTGCCCATTCTGCTGGGTGCTTTTATCCTGTACTGGGTGTATCGTGATTTCGATTTCGGACGCGTGGAGGAGGTGTTGCGGCACGGCACGCATTGGAGCTGGATGCTGTTTTCGCTGTTCTTCGGCGTAATGAGCCATGTGTTCCGCGGGTGGCGCTGGCGGCAGACGCTGGAACCGTTGGGGGCTTATCCCAAAAGGGGCGACTGCGTGGATGCCATATTCATCTCCTATGCCACCAACTTGATATTGCCCCGTGTGGGCGAGGTGTCGCGTTGCGGAGCCCTTGCCAAGTACGATGATGTTTCGTTTTCACACTCCTTGGGTACTGTCGTGACCGAGCGGCTGGTAGATACTTTGTGCATCCTCCTGATTACGGGGATTACATTTCTTGCGGAGATGCCCGTATTTTTCCGTTTCTTTCAGGAAACCGGAACGAAAATCCCCTCGCTGGTGCATCTGCTGGCATCCCCTTGGTTCTACGTTTCCCTGTTCTGCGTAATCGGTGTGCTGGTGCTTGCGTATTACCTGATGCGGATGCTTTCTTTTTTCGAGAAAGTGAAAGGAGTCGTGCTGAATGTATGCGAGGGGGTGATGTCGCTTCGTAATGTAAGGAATATCCCGCTGTTCGTTCTCTATACCTTACTTATATGGGCGTGTTACTTCTATCATTTCTACCTTACCTTTTATTGCTTCTCCTTTACGGAACATCTCAGTTTCCAGGCGGCAATGGTGATGTTCGTGGGCGGAACGTTTGCCGTAATCGTTCCTACGCCCAACGGAGCCGGTCCCTGGCATTTTGCCGTTATCACCATGATGATGATGTATGGGGTGAGCGCTACGGATGCAGGCGTCTTTGCGCTGATAGTGCACGGCATCCAGACCCTGCTGGTCGTGGTGCTCGGCATCTACGGCGGGTTGCACCTTTCGTTGGCGAACCGTCCTAAATAATCACCGGGACAGTGAACCGGGCATGCTTGTCCGGTATGCGGAAAATACGAATTTCATACGTCGGTTGTAGGCTATTTGCGGAAAATGGTTATTTTTGCATACAGAACATCTGATATTTATGAAAAAAGCAGCGAACTCTTTGATAGCGGCCGTGGCATTGTTGGCATTGTCCGCCTACGCCGATGCGCAGTCGTTACGGAAAATACTGGAACGCCCCGTCAACATCGTAAGGTCGGAGTGGGAGTACGACGACGACAGAAACCTCGAGTTGAATTATTACAACGAGGATTACTGCAACTACTACCTTTACCGTGTCAACGACGACTCTTACAGCCTGAAGCCCGGCAAGAACACGATTTTCAAGAGAATGAAGAATGCCCGGTACGATAATTTTTTCGACAACCCCACTACTTATATGTTTTTCCGCGGGAATTTTCCGAAAGACTTCAAGATAGATACGCCCTATGCCTTTCCGGTGAAAAGCGGCAGGCGTACTGCCTGGCGGACAGACAGGCGCGAGTCTCTCCGGACATTGCAGTTTCGTATGGTGCCGGGCGATACCGTTTATGCCACCCGTAGCGGTATTGCCTGCTGCACGGTGTTGTCGCGCCAACTGCTTATATGCCATGCCGACTACACTTTTGCGGCTTATCTGGCTATGCACGAGAACTTCATTACCCCCGGCGAGAAAGTGCGTACGGGGCAGCCTGTCGGGATAGCCGGGCCTACGGGAGTTTCCGTTTCCTTCTTTTTCCTCGATAAGAACAAGTTCGACGGGCTGGAGGCTGCCGGGTATGCTTATTCGCATTTTACACCGGTGTTCCGCACTACGGAGGGCGATGTAAAGCCTGTGGAAAGGAAGATGTACACTGCACTCGTAGACGACGGGCTTGTCATGCTGGATATGAGTAAGCGCGAACAGAAGAAATATCTGAAAAACAAGAAATGATATGAAACGCCCATTGCTCCTTTGCTTGATACTCGTTGCCTGCTGCGGTACTTTCGCACAGAACTTGCGGATAAGCTATGCCGGAAACCCGCTTCCGGAAAAGGACAAGGCCTGGATAGAACGCTTTCTGGCATTCGAACTCGAGTTCTATGCACGGTTCGGCTTGAAAGACACTACCGACCTGAAACTGACTGTTTTCGAGAAAAGACAGGACGCCTGGGACTATCTGGATAGTATAAAAGTGAGACTGTCCTCTTTGCAGACCGCCGGACTATATATTCCCAGCAGGAAAGAAGCGGTTGTGTTGGGGCGTGAGAAGTGGCGCGAACAAAGCTCGAAGGTGATAATTCACGAGCTGGCACACCATTTAAGCCGCCAGGCCATAAAAAGGCTGCCGGGGTGGCTCAACGAAGGACTGTCCGAGTATTTCGAACATTGCGAGCTGGGAAAGAAAGGGCTGAAACACACCTTCGGAACCTATGAGCGCGGGCGGATGCGCACCATGTATATGTTGGGCGAAGTAGACCTGAAATCGTTTATAGACAATACCCACGGCGATTTTCATAAAAAGCTGCTCACGGATGAATCCTATGCCTACGTCCTGTCCCATGCACTTGTAACGTTCGGGCTTGAAGTCGCTGAAAAGGAATTTATGGAGAATTTTATCGCCTTGCTGAACAAGGAAGTGAAAGGCGTCCGTTATTCACAGCTTATAGGCTACATCTATCCCGGAGGCTTCGTGCAGTTCGAGCATGACTTTGCCGATTTTTGCAATTCCGATTAGGAGGATATTGAAAAATAACTCTTATATTTGCGAAAACAACTTTTATAATTATGAGTACAATCTTACAGTTGGCTCCACAAAATGTGTGGAAGCATTTCTATTCGCTCACTCAGATACCCCGTCCGTCCGGACATATGGAGAAAATAACTGAGTTTCTTGTAAATTTCGGTAAGGGTTTGGGCTTGGAATCGTTTGTCGATGAAGTAGGTAATGTGATTATCCGCAAACCAGCCACTCCGGGTATGGAAAACCGCAAAGGCGTCATCCTTCAGGCACACATGGACATGGTTCCGCAGAAGAACAACGATACCGTTCACGATTTTACGAAAGACCCCATTGAAACCTATATCGACGGCGACTGGGTAAAGGCAAAAGGCACTACGCTAGGCGCCGACGACGGCTTGGGCGTAGCTGCCATTATGGCTGTGCTCGAGGCGAAAGACCTGAAACACGGTCCGCTGGAAGCATTGATTACTAAGGATGAGGAAACGGGTATGTACGGCGCTTTCGGCTTGAAGCCCGGTACGCTGCAAGGCGAGATTTTGCTGAATCTCGATTCGGAAGATGAAGGAGAGCTGTACATCGGCTGTGCGGGTGGCATTGACATCACAGCTACGCTGGAATATAAGGAAGAAGCGCCCGCTGCCGATTTGGTAGCCCGCAAGATAGTTCTGAAAGGCTTGCGCGGCGGACACTCCGGGCTGGAAATCAACCAGGGGCGCGGTAATGCCAATAAGTTGCTTGCCCGTGTCGTACACGATTTGCTGGTGGAGTTCGACTGCCGGCTGTCGGGTTTCGAAGGCGGCAATATGCGCAACGCCATTCCGCGCGAGGCACATGCCGTCCTCGTATTCAATCCCGAAGACATCGACGGACTGGAGGAGTATATCAAAGAGTACGAGGCACAGATTAACGAAGAATATACGCCGATTGAAGAAGGCATTACCCTGACGCTGGAAAACGCCGACCTGCCTGCCGCCATTGTTCCCGAGGAAATCCAGGACAATATGATTAGCGTACTTATGGCCTGCCAGAACGGTGTGATGCGTATGATACCCACGGTTCCCGATACGGTGGAAACCTCTTCCAACCTGGCCATTGTAACGATTGGGGGCGGTAAGGCGGATATCCGCATCCTTGCCCGCAGCTCTTGTGATACGATGAAAGACTTCCTGGCAGACAGCCTTACGGCATGTTTCTCTATGGCAGGGATGAAGGTAGAGCTGAGCGGCGGCTATTCGGGTTGGCAGCCCAATGTGGATTCTCCGATTCTGCATGCCATGAAGTCGTCCTATCAACAGCAGTTCGGTGTAGAACCTGCCGTGAAGGTAATCCATGCAGGGCTGGAATGCGGCATTATCGGCGCTAACTGTCCGGGACTCGATATGATTTCCTTCGGACCTACATTGCGTTCGCCGCACTCGCCGGATGAACGCGCATACATTCCGTCCGTAACGAAGTTCTACGACTTCCTAGTTGCGACATTGGAACAGACTCCGGGTAAATAACCGCTTTTCCTATATAATAAGGTATATATCCTTAAGATATGCATCTTTAAAGATATACGTCTTTTAGATTCGGCTACGCGGGTTACACGCATTTCCACGGTTGGTTTTAAGCCAGTCCGCGGTTTGCGTGTAATCCGCGTTTCCGTTTCCGTACCGTAACCGGCCGCCCTTTACCAGGGTATATTACCTGCTTATAACTGCCATTTTGTCTCCTGCCTGTCATAATTGCTTCGCTGCACTGCCATTCCGTTCCTTACTCCTGTTGTAATTTCAGAAAAAATTGATTTAGGTCAAGAAATGTGTTATAAAACATGTTTTTCTATATAAAACCACTTGCTATCTTGAACAAAGGCTCTATTTTTGTGTTGTAAAACATAGAAATGATAGGATAACAAGTTATTTTAAGAGTAACAAGATTGATTTTAGGAGGATAACAAAATGAAAAAATTGAGAAAATTGTTCAGACATTTCGGCGAGGCCGATAAGAACATCTGGGGTTATGTAATGCTTTAAGCATTCGCCCCCTTTTTAGAGAAGAGACAAGTTTAGTTTTCAGTTTTCAAGGTGTTAGTTTAATTTTTTAAGGTTATGAAAAAGAAGATTATGAGTTCATTCAGACGCATCCTCGCAGAGGTAGGTCGTAATGAGATGTTGATGATGGGATACACCATCAAGAAGTAAAGAAAAAAATGTTTTCAGGGTATTCAGTTTAATTTTTAGGATTATGAAAAAGAAGATTGTAAATTCATTCAAGGAAGTACTTGCCAAAGTCGGCGAGAACTGGGTTGAAGCTATGAAGTATTATAACTACCCGAGATGAGTGTAGTAAGCGAATAAGGGGAGGCTATGCCAAAACTCTTTTTTTACCACAGATTGTACAGATTATCACGGATTTCCTATCTTGATAATCAATTATTTAAATTCAATCTATGAAAATCTGTGCTAATCAGTGCAATCTGTGGTGAGTTTTGACATATCCTCCCTTTTTTTGAGGCACGGTTTATACGGAAAACCGCGTACGGAGAGCTACGAGCGCCGCACGTATCCGTATAAATCGTGCCTTATCATAATATTTATCTTTCTTATAATCATATATTTATCCTTATCATAATCTTTATCCTTATCCTTATCATATCTTTATTCGTATCGTATATTTATCCGTATATGGAGCGGGCTGTTTCTTCGTTCGGGCACTTCCGCTTTCTCATTTTTCCCGTTTTCCCACGGCAGCGCTATTGTCAGCATATGCTTTGTTTCTTTATTTTTTCTAAAAAGTCGGCACAACGTAGCTACTTATTTGTTATTTTTGTTTTTAGCCTTCAATAACTGCTGCCCGGAAAGAGGGGCGTAAACACCTTCTGTAAAGAACAAAAACTAAAAAACGATAGAATAGCCATGAAAAGATTCCAAAGAATTTGTACGTTGTTTCTGCTGATGATTGGCATGTGCCTGTCCGCCTTGCACGCCCAGTCGTATGATAAATTGTGGAAACAGGTAGAACAGGCACAAAAGAAAAGCCTGCCGCAAACCGTAGTGAAGCTGACGGAGGATATTTACCGGAAAGCCAGTCGGGAGAAGAACGCTCCCCAGATGCTGAAGGCCTATATCAGCCGGGAAGCCTACCGGGAAATGCTGACGCCGGACAGCCTGTACACGAACCTTAAGAACCTGGAAAACTGGGTACAGTCGGAACCCGACCCGGTGAACAAGGCTATTCTGCATTCGCTGCTTGCACGCGAGTACGCCGATTATATGCGGAATAACCGGCAACTGCTGTCGGGACGTACGGCTTTGGATACGGACGATGCCCCTGCCGATATCCGGGAGTGGAGTATCAATCTGTTCTTGGCTAAAATTGACAAGCATAACCGCGCCTCGTTGCAGGACTCCGTCCGCCTGCTTGAAACCCGCTCCGAGGCATACGTACCTTTTGTCGTGCTGGAAGACGGAAGCCGTTTCTACCGGCACGATATGTACCATTTGCTGGCAGGGCGGGCGGTCGCTACCTACCGGTTGCTGGACGGTTTCCAGGCAGACTCGTTGCAGCGTACCCGTATCACCGGCATATATACCGGGATGATAGACGCTTACCGGCATCGTACCGGGGCGGAAGATGCCGTAGTGCTGGCTACGCTCGATTATTGGAAATGGAGAACGACGGGCGGCATCAGCCGTACCCCCTACGCCACTTACCGCGAGCGGAAAGAACAGTTCGGCAAGGAATACCTCCGGGTACTGGACAACCTGATTGGAGAATACGGAACCCGGGAAGTTTGTGCCGAGGCATATATCGGTAAAGCCGCCTGGCTCCGCAGCTTGGGAGAAACCCATACGGACGATGCCCTGCAAACCTGCGATGAAGGAATAAAACGCTACCCCTCCTATAAACGCATCGACGAACTGCGTAATATACGGGAAGCTATCCTGCAACCCTATCTGGATATCGATACCCGGAGCAGCATATACCCCGGCGACTCGCTGAAACTCGATGTGAGCTGTCGCAACCTGAAAGGCTTTACACTCAACCTGTACCGTACAGACCTGTCCGAGGCTCCCCGTACGGATACCGGGATAAACAAAACCTTCTACCGGAGGCATGCCCGGAAGCTGTCCGCCACCCATTTCGACATGGACTCCCTGATGCAAGACAACGGAAAAGCGGGAGAGGGAGCAAGCACCTTGCGACGTACAGATTTGAAACTGTATGTGCCTGACAGTCCGGGCGTTTACGTACTGCAAGTCGTACCCGATGCACCGGCGCGTGCGGAAGAACATTTCATCGTCTCGACCCGTTTTAAAGTGCTGACACTCTCCCTGCCGGACAATAAAATGGAAGTAGTGACGGTAGACGGCCGTAGCGGGCAGCCGATTGCCGGCGCAAAGGTCAGCTTTTATTCCGCCTACGACGGAGACACCCGGAAAGAACTGGCAACTGCCGTAACCGATGCCGGCGGAAAGGCAGTCGTAGAGTGGAACCGGGCTATCCGCAGCTATGTGGCACGCAAGGGGGAAGATACCGCCATGCTGCCCCAGAGCATCTACCGGAACAACTATTACAAACGTGGCGAGCAGCGTCCGGAAGAACACATCAGCCTGCTTACAGACCGCTTTCTGTACCGTCCCGGGCAGACCGTCTACGTAAAAGGTATCTCTTATGAGCAGGCTGCCGATACAGCCTATGTACTTGCCGGAAAAGACTACCGTGTGCGCCTGCTGGATACAAACCGGAAAGAACTGGCACAGAAAGAGGTAAGCACCAACGAGTTCGGCTCTTTTACAACGGATTTCGTGCTGCCTACGGTCTGCCTGAACGGTAATTTTGCCATTGAAGTAGAGAATACGGCATCCGTATCCGTGCGGGTGGAAGAATACAAGCGCCCCACTTTCGAGATTACTTTCAATCCGGTGAAACAAGCCTTCATCCTGGGAGATACGGTCGATGTTACCGGCACAGTCAAGTCCTATAACGGGGCGGCAATCCAGGACGTGCCGTTGGCATATACCATTACACGGTACAATTACTGGAGAGGCTGGGGACAGCCGTCCGTGCCGCTTGTCTCGGACACGGTACGGCTGGATGCCCGGGGCAATTTCTCCATTCCCGCTTTCCTGAAACCCGAAACCGGTGCGACTGCTCCGGGCGAGGACGGTTTCTCATGGACAACAGCCCAAGATACACGTTTCTCCTACCGGATAGAAGTATCGGTAACGGGAGATGCCGGCGAAACGCAGACCTCGCAGTACAGCCTGAGCGCCACCCGGCAACCCTATCTGTTTATGTCCGATGTTGCCCAGAAGCTATGCAAGGAAGATACCCTCTCGGGAACGCTGACCGTAATGAATACCGCTAACCAGGTACTGCCGGTAAACGGGATATGCCGCCTCTATCCGATTGCCGATACCCAGGCGGGCAAGCCGTCCGGTAAGCCGGTTTACGAAAGCACGTTCACATCGGGAGAGGTAAAGGATTTCGCGGCATGGAAGCAACTGCCGTCGGGAGAATACCGCCTCGTCCTGTCGGTGTGCGACCGTAACGGTAAGGAATATACCAATGCGGACAGCAAAGTGGATATCGTACTGTTTTCATCTGCCGACACACATCCGGCTGTATTTATGAATACCTTCCTCTATGAAGAAAACATGGAGTTCGACGCCGCTCATCCGGCAGTATTCTACTTCGGGACTTCCCATAAGGACACATACGTCCTGGTAGATATCTTCGGGCAGAAAGGAAGGTTGGAAAGCCGCACCCTGTCGCTGAACGATTCGATTCTCCGTATGGAATACCCATACCGGGAAGAATACGGCGACGGAATAGCCGTGCAGCTTGCCTTCGTCAAGAACGGACAGTTGTACGACCGTCGGGTAGAGCTGCGTAAACGCCTGCCCGAACGGACGTTGGATATGAAATGGGAAGTATTCCGCGACCGCTTGCGTCCGGGGCAGGAAGAAGAGTGGAAACTGATAGTCAAGACGCCGCAAGGCTTCCCGGCCGCAGCCGAGGTGCTGGCAATGATGTACGATGCATCGTTAGACCGCATCTACCACCGCTACCAGTCGTTGGAAGTCTATTACGACCGCTATATCCCCTATTTCTACTGGAACCTCAACAGCGACTACAACAAAGGCTACAATCCCCGTTTCTCGCTCAAGTCATGGAGAGTGCCCTCCTGGAGTTCCGATTACTTCTATTCCCCCTATGACGGAGTGACGGAAGCGTTGCAGATAGTAAGCCGCGATGAAATATCCGGAGTCGGGGTTATCGGGTACGGCACTGCACGGAATAAGGCGATGACGGGTAGCATGCGGATACGCGGCACTGCCCAAACAAAGAGCGCCGCACTCGCCGCTGCCGAAGAAACCGGACAGGTAGTCGAGGTGAACTACGTCCCGGTACAGTCCGGAGAAGGAGTAGCGGATGCCGTTTTCGAGTCGGAAACCGTTCCCCTCGATGCACAAACATTGCAGCCGGTTGCCGGCTTGCGCACCAACTTCGCGGAAACCGCCTTCTTCTATCCCCAGTTACGCACCAACGAGCAGGGAGAAGTAGCCTTCTCCTTCACTATGCCGCAGAGCCTGACACGTTGGAATTTCCGCAGCTACTCCCATACCAAAGACATGATGACAGGCAAGCTCGACGCCACCGCCGTTACCGCCAAAGAATTCATGCTCACCCCGAATATGCCGCGCTTCGTGCGGGTAGGAGACCGGACACAGATAGCTGCAAGCATCGCCAACCTTACAGATAAGGCAGTCAAAGGCACAGCCGTGCTCACCCTCTTCGAGCCGGCTACGGAGAAAGTCATCGCCACCCAACGTCGTAAATTCTCGGTAGATGCCGGAAAGACGGCAGCCGTAGAGTTCCGCTTCGAGGTTACCGGCCGTTACGATTTGCTGGGCGTCCGTATCGTTGCCGACGGCGGCACATTCAGCGACGGCGAGCAACACCTGCTACCCGTATTGAGCGATAAGGTATATATCACGGAAACCCTTGCTATACCCGTGCGCGGCAAGGAAACGCGCACTTTCACGCTGGACAGCCTTTTCAACGACAACAGCCGTACGGCAACCGACCGCCGCCTGACAGTGGAATTTACCAGCAACCCGGCATGGTACGCCGTGCAAGCGCTGCCCGTGCTGAGCCAGCCCGCTACGGACAACGCCGTTTCCTGGGCAACCGCTTTCTATGCCAACACGCTGGCAGGCTATATCGCCGGTAGCCAGCCGCGTATCCGGGCGATATTCGATGCCTGGCGCTCATTGGGCGGGAGCAAAGAAACCTTCCTCAGCCAGTTGGAGAAAAACCAAGATGTGAAGAACATTCTGCTGGACGAGTCGCCCTGGCTGCTGGAAGCCACTACCGAGGCCGAACAACAGCAGCGCATCGCCACCCTGTTCGATATAAACCAGTCGGAATACCGCAATATGTCAGCCTTGCTCAAACTGAAAGAACTGCAAGGCAGCGACGGCTCCTGGAGCTGGTTCGGCGGCATGTCCGGCAGCCGCCATATAACAGCCTATATCACCGGGCTGCTCGTCCGCCTTCCCCTGCTTACGGGTAAGGAACTCCCGGAAGAAGCGGCGGAGATGAGAAGCAAGGCATTCGGCTACCTGAATAAAGAAGCACTGGAAGAATACCGCGCTATCCGCAAGGCGGAGAAGAACGGAAGCAAGATTACCGTCTTGCCGGACGCCGTTATGGAATACCTCTACCTGGTAGCTCTCGGTTCGGAGAAACCCTCCGGCGAGTATGCCGTAGCGCACAGCTACTTCCTTACCAAGTTGGGAGGCAACCTCGAAAGCGGCACGATGCTGTGCAAGGCGCAGACAGCCGTTATCCTGCAAGCAGCAGGACGCAAGGCAGAGGCAGACGAGTTCATAGCCTCCATAAAAGAACACCTTGTGCAAACAGACGAAATGGGAGCATATTTCGCTTTCCATGCCAACCCCTACACCTGGGGCATGATGCCCGTTCCCGTCCATGTGGCGGTAATGGACGCATTGCGCAGGGCAGGCGGCAACGACGCCCTGGTGGAAGAAATGAAACTATGGCTGCTGAAACAGAAGCAGACCACCGCCTGGAACTCTCCGGTAGCTACCGCCGATGCAGTCTATGCACTGCTTTGTCAGGGCAGCAACCTGCTGGAAAACGAAGGAGACGTCCGCATCGTTTTGGGCAAGAAAGTATTGGAAACACGCTCGCCTGCCAAAGAAGCTGTACCGGGATTAGGCTACCTCAAGGAAGTATTCGTAGAAGGCAGCCCCGAGCTGAAAGCGAAGTCCGTTACCGTAGAGAAACGGGATGCGGGTATTGCCTGGGGAGCAGTCTACGCCCAATACCTGTCGCCCATAGCCGATGTGAAGCAACAAGGCGGCGAGCTGAACGTCGAAAAGAAACTGTTCGTAGAACGCATTTCTGCCGGCGGACAAAAGTCCTTGCAGCCGTTGACCGCCGCTACACGGCTCTCCGTGGGCGATAAAGTCGTTTCCCGGCTCACTATCCGCCTGGAGCGCGCCATGGACTTCATCCAGTTGAAAGACCAGCGCGGCGCCTGTTTCGAGCCTGCCGGCCAGCTTTCGGGCTATCGTTGGAGCAACGGGTTCGGCTATTATGTAGAAGTGGAAGATGCCGCCGCCAACTTCTTCTTCGACCATTTGGGCAAGGGCGTCTATGTGCTGGAACATAGCTACCGGGTTGCCAGAGGCGGTACGTACGAAACCGGACTGGCTACCGTACAATGTGCCTATGCGCCCGAATACGCGTCCCACTCTACGGGAGGGAGCGTTACAATCGAGTAAGGCAAACAGGGTTTCCCGGCAGCCGAATGTTTATAGGTTATAAAAAGCGGGAAGAAAATCTGCGTATCTCGCTTAAAAACTTTACATTTGTGCAGCTAATTTAGAAACGGTATAAATGAAACGCAGTTTTATCACTCTATATGCGCTTGTCGCTACGGCATCGACAGCCGTAGCGCAACCGCGTTTTACCTCCAATACGGAAATGTACGACTTCGGCCAGATTGAGTGGAAGCACCCGGCAACGGTGCAGTACTCCATAACGAACACCGGCGACCAGCCTTTGGTGCTTACCGGCGTAGAGCCCGATTGCGCCTGCTCCGTAGCCCGGTGGACTCAGACCCCTATCGCTCCCGGAGAGAAAGGAACGGTCAGCGTAACCTTCGATGCGGAAGCATTGGGACATTTCAATAAGTCCGTAGCCATATACAGCAATGCACAGCCCCACCTGGTCTACCTGAAATTCAACGGCGAGGTAGTGCGCGAAATCAAAGACTTCACCAAGACCCACCCGTACCTTATCGGGCAGATACGCATCGATACGAACAGCCTCGATTTCCCCGACGTACAGGCAGGCGAGAAGCCGGTAATGCATATCGGCGTAGTCAACCTGTCAGACCGTCCCTACGAGCCCGTCCTTATGCACCTGCCGCCTTACCTGCAAACCGAGGTGAAACCCGGTGTGCTGCAAAAAGGCGAGAAAGGCATTATCACCGTAACGCTGGACTCCGAGCGGCTCACAGACTTCGGGCTTACGCAGGCATCCGTCTACCTGGCACGCTTTGCCGGCGACAAGGTGGGCGACGAGAACGAGATACCGGTTTCCGCCATTCTCCTGCCGGACTTCTCGGGCATGACCGAGACGGAAAAGGCGAACGCTCCCGTTATCGACCTCTCCGCCAGCGATATAGATATGAGTGCGGCGCTGGCAAAGAAATCGAAAGCACGCCAGGACATCACCGTAACCAATACCGGACGCTCCCCCTTGCAAATCAGCAAGCTCCAGGTATTCCACCCCGCCGTAGGCGTAAGGCTGAAAAAGAGCGTGTTGCAGCCGGGCGAGAGCACCCGTCTCCGTGTAACCGTTACGAAGAAAGGCATCGGCAAGAAACGCCGTCATTTGCGTTTGCTGATGATAACGAACGACCCGATGCACCCGAAAGTAGAGATTAATATCAAAGGGCTCCAAAATACGTAAAATAACAAAGTCATGGAACATCCCGAAAATAGCGGAGAATACAAAGGTCTGGTTGTCAATGCAGGCATTGAGCAGCCGTCGTCCGTCAATCCTTATATGAAGCGTAAGCCCAGGAAGCGCCAGCTTTCCGTGGCAGAATACGTAGAGGGCATTGTAAAAGGCGATGTCACGATACTAAGCCGTGCCGTGACATTGGTAGAAAGCGTAAAGCCCGAACACCAGGCCATAGCGCAGGAAGTCATAGAAAAATGCCTGCCCTACTCGGGCAACTCCGTCCGCATAGGCATCAGCGGCGTGCCGGGCGCCGGCAAGAGCACCTCTATCGACGTATTCGGGCTGCACGTGCTGGAGAAATACGGCGGCAAGCTGGCAGTACTGGCTATCGACCCCAGCAGCGAGCGCAGCAAAGGCAGTATCCTGGGCGACAAGACCCGCATGGAAAAACTGTCCGTACACCCCGCCTCCTTTATCCGCCCCAGCCCGTCGGCAGGTTCGCTGGGCGGCGTGGCACGCAAGACGCGTGAAACGATTGTGCTTTGCGAGGCTGCCGGGTTCGATAAGATATTCGTAGAAACCGTAGGAGTAGGGCAGAGCGAAACCGCCGTACACTCCATGGTAGACTTCTTCCTGCTTATCCAGCTTGCCGGTACGGGTGATGAGCTGCAAGGCATCAAGCGCGGTATCATGGAAATGGCCGACGGCATCGTTATCAACAAAGCCGACGGCGACAATCTGGAGCGCGCCAAGCTGGCTGCCGCCCAGTTCCGTAACGCCCTTCACCTGTTCCCCGCTCCGGAGAGCGGCTGGACGCCGCAGGTACTTACCTATTCGGGCTTCTACAACCTCGGCGTGAAAGAAGTGTGGGACATGGTGTACCGGTACATCGACTTTGTAAAAGACAACGGCTACTTCGACTACCGGCGCAACGAGCAAAGCAAATACTGGATGTACGAAACCATTAACGAACAGCTACGCGACAGCTTCTACCATAATCCTAAAATCGAAGCGATGCTTGCCGACAAGGAGAGCCAGGTGCTAAAAGGCAACCTCACCTCCTTTGTAGCCGCCAAAAACCTGCTGGACACCTATTTCGCAGAGCTGAAAGGATAATCAGACCTCCTTCCCCTCCTGCTCGAAGTCCTTGCGCGACTTGCTTTGCGTTACGATGTACACGCCCAGGAATACCAGTGCAATGGCTATTCCCTTCTCCAGGTTGAATGCCGCCATGCCGATAATGACCGTAACGGCCGACGCCACAATGGGCTGCATATAGTTGTACATGCTTACCACGGTAGGCCGCAGCAACCTTTGCGCCGTCATGATACATATATAGGCGAGGAAGCTGCCGCCTACCACCACATAACCCACCTGCGCCAGCGCCGCGGCGGATATGCCCTCCCATTGGATAGAGGCTATGTCGTGGTACGAGAAAGGAATGTAACACATCGAGGCATAGACGAACATCCATTTGTTCATCGTTACGGGCGAGTACTTCTGCGACAGCCCCTTGAATACCGTCAGGTAAACGGAGAAACTGATTTGCGCCGTCAGGCACAGCAAGTCCCCCGCAATGCTCCCGCCGCCGCTCCCGGCATGACCGCTGCTCATAATAAGTATCAAAGCCCCCATAGCCCCTACAAAAATACCCAGCACCTTCTTGTTGGTAACGGGCTCTTTGAGGTAGAGGGCTGCCACAATCATGGTAACGATAGGCAGGGTGGTGGTAACAATAGACGCGTCGATAGGCGAAGTCATGGACAATCCGAAGATATAGACCCCCTGGTTGAACACCAGCGCAAAGAGAGAGGCGAAGAAGATTTTCAGCATGTCGCGGTGGTCTACCTGCTCGCGTTTGCAGAATAGCGAAAGCAGCCAGAAACACGCCGCCGCGCCCACCATGCGGAAGGTAGTGACGGACAGGGCGGAGAACTCCGCCAGGGCGGACTTGCCCACGGGCGCCATAAGCCCCCATAAGATATTGGCGGTAAGGGCTGCCAAATGGCCTTGTATATTCTTGTTCATAACGTAAAAACTGTATAACCTACGGTGAAAAACGGCGCAAAGGTAACTAAATTCTCAATCTCTTTCTTTATATTTGCTACACGAATATACAGAAATCATGGAAGTACAAGCCAATTACATTAAACGTATCGAGATACACGGGCTATGGGGACGGTACGACATCGCCTGGGAGCTGCGTCCCGATGTCAACATCCTTTCCGGTATCAACGGCGTAGGAAAGACTACTATCCTGAACCGCTCGGTAGGTTACCTGGAGCAGACCACGGGCGAGGTAAAGAGCGATGAAAAGAACGGAGTGCACGTATTCTTCGACAATCCTGCCGCCACCTTCATCCCCTACGACGTAATCCGCAGCTACGACCGCCCCCTTATCATGGGTGACTTCACCGCCCGCATGGCCGACCCTCATGTAAAGTCCGAGCTGGACTGGCAGCTCTACCTGCTGCAACGCCGCTACCTGGACTATCAGGTGAATATCGGCAACAAGATGATAGAGCTGCTCAGCGGCGACGAGGAGCAGCGGAGCCAGGCGCCGGCGCTGTCCGTGCCCAAGCGGAAATTCCAGGATATGGTAGACGAGCTGTTCGGCTACACCCGCAAGAAGATAGACCGCAAGAGCAACGACATCGTGTTTTTCCAGGACGGCGAGCGCCTGTTGCCCTACAAACTGTCCTCCGGCGAGAAGCAGATGCTGGTTATCCTGCTTACCGTCCTCGTGCGCGACGGCGGCCACTGCGTGCTATTTATGGATGAGCCGGAAGCCTCGCTGCACATCGAATGGCAGCAGAAACTCATCGGTATGATACGCAACCTGAACCCCAATGTGCAGCTTATCCTTACCACCCACTCGCCCGCCGTCATTATGGAAGGCTGGCTGGATGCGGTGACGGAGGTAGAGGATATTTCGACAGTCATACACTGAGCCCCGGGACATTGCAACGTTATTCATCCTTCATAATCAATCACCGTTTTGGCAACATCTTTACGACATAACCTCACTTCCGCCTATCTGGACGCCGCCCACAAATTCTCGTCGAAGAAAGGGCGCCGGCGCATCGTGGCATATGTGGAAAGCTATGACGATATAGCCTTCTGGCGTACCCTGCTGTCGGAGTTCGAGAACGAGGAGCGCTATTTCCAGGTAATGCTTCCTTCCGCCACCTCGCTCGCCAAAGGCAAGAAAATGGTGCTGATGAACACGCTCAACACCGCGGAGCTGGGGCGCAGCCTGATAGCCTGCGTAGACAGCGATTACGACTTTCTGCTGCAAGGCGCCACGAACGTATCGCGCAAGATAAACCGCAACCCTTACATTTTCCAGACCTACGGCTATGCTATCGAGAACTTCCATTGCTTTGCCGAAAGCCTCCATGAAGTATGTGTGCAGGCAACGCTGAACGACCGCCATATCATCGACTTCCCGGCTTACCTGGAACGCTATTCGCAGATAGCCTATCCGCTGTTCCTGTGGAATGTATGGTTCTACCGGCAGCGCGACACGCATACGTTTCCCATGTACGATTTCAACGCCTGCGTCCGCTTGCAGGACATAAACCTGCGTCATCCTTACCGGGCATTGGACGCGATGCGACGCACCGTATCTGCCAAGCTGTCCGAGCTGCAAACCCGCTTTCCCCGGTACATAGAGCACGTAGACAGGCTGGGCGAGGAGTTGCGCGGCTTAGGGTTGACCCCGGATACCGCCTACCTCTACATGCAGGGACACCACATCATGGATTGTGTGGTGTTGAAGCTGCTGACACCCGTCTGCACCGTGCTCCGACGCGAGCGCGAGCAGGAGATTAAACGCCTGGCGGAGCACAACGAGCAGTTCCGTAACGAGTTGACGGGGTATGAAAACAGCCAGGTCAGTGTAGCTGTGATGTTGAAGAAAAACAACGGTTACAAGAACCTTTATCTTTATCAGTGGTTAAAGGAAGATATACGGGAGTTTCTCGAAAGGGAATCCCGCTGATTTCAGGGCTTTTATTCCGTGTTTTATAAATTTGTGGCTTATGTTTTGTAATTTTGCGCTTTATGCTTTATAATTTAGTGCCTTATGTTTCATAATTCCGTGCTTTATGCTTTATAACTTTATGTTTCATGCTTTGTAATTTAGTACCTTATGTTTTATAATTCCGTGCTTTATGCTTTATAACTTTATGTTTCATGCTTTGTAATTTAGTACCTTATGTTTTATAACTCCGTGCTTTATACTTTCATGTTTCATGCTTTGGCATTTAGTACCTTATGCTTTATAATTCCGTACTTTATGTTTTATACTTTATAATCTCATAGTTTATAAATTCATACCTCACTATGAACCTCTTGAAGAATATAGATGATTTGCTGATTTCCTGGGGAATAGCCCCTTCACTGGCCGATATGCTCGACCAGTTCATAGCCTTTGCCCTCGTGCTCGCCGCGGCTTTCCTGGCGGACGCCATTTGCCGCAACATCCTGCTGAAAGTAGTGGCGCACCTGGTAAGGCGGACGAAAGCCACATGGGACGACATCGTTTTCGACCGCAAGGTGCTGATTCACCTCAGCCGCATGGTAGTTCCCGTAATTATCTACCTCTTTATCCCGGTGGCATTTGCCGAAACAAGCTCCTCCACATTGGGTTTTATCCAGCGCATCTGCCTTATCTATATCCTCATTGCTTTCCTGAGCTTCATTAACTCGTTCCTGAAAGCCGTGTACAGCGTGTACAGCGAAAAGGAGCGGCTGCGCGACCGTCCGCTTAAAGGCATGCTGCAAACGGCGCAGGTTATACTCTGGTTCGTGGGGGCTATCATAGTGGTGAGCATCCTTATAGACAAATCGCCCATATCGCTGCTGGCAGGCTTGGGCGCTTCCGCAGCTATCCTGATGCTGGTATTCAAGGACTCTATTATGGGCTTCGTCTCCGGCGTGCAGCTCTCAGCCAACGACATGCTGAAAGTGGGCGACTGGATTACGATGCCCAAGTACGGCGCCGACGGCACGGTGATAGAGGTTACGCTAAACACGGTGAAGGTACGTAACTGGGACAATACCATTACTACGATTCCCCCCTACCTGCTTGTCAGCGATTCGTTCCAGAACTGGCGAGGCATGCGCGAAAGCGGCGGGCGGCGCGTGAAGCGTTCCATTAACATCGATATGAACAGCGTACGATTCTGCACCCCCGAGATGTTGGATAAATATCGCAAGATTCACCTGCTGAAAGAGTATATAGAGCGTACGGAGGCTGTGATAGAAGAATACAACAAGGAGCAGCACATCGATAATTCCGTCCTTGTCAACGGCCGCCGCCAGACCAACCTGGGTGTGTTCCGGGCTTACCTTACCGCCTATCTGAAAAGCCTTCCCGATGTAAATCGCGAGCTTACCTGCATGGTGCGCCAGTTGCAGCCCACCGACCGCGGCATCCCTATGGAACTTTACTTCTTCTGCGCTATCAAGGACTGGGTTCCTTATGAGGGCGTGCAGGCGGATGTGTTCGACCATGTACTGGCTATCATTCCCGAATTCGGCTTGCAGGTATTCCAGTCGCCGTCGGGCAGGGATTTCCAACGGGCGTTTTCTTGATTTCCGGCTGTTGCAATCATCGGTAAATAAAGTATTGAACTGTATTGGGTTGTACTGAACTGCATTAAGTTGCTTTGCTAAACCGTGAGGCGACATTAAACTGTATCGGGTCGTACTGAACTGCATTAAGCTGTTTTGTTAAATCGTTAGGCAGCATTAAACCGTATTAAGTCGTACTGAACTGCATTAAGCTGCTTTGCTAAATCGTTAGGCAGCATTAAACCGTATTAAGCCGTATCGACTGCATTAAGCTGCTTTGCTAAATCGTTAGGTAGTATTAAACTGGTATTAAGTCGTATCGACTGCATTGAACTGCTTTGCTGAACCGTTGAACAGCATTAAATCGCGTTAAGTTGTATCGGACTGCATAAAAGGGCTATACTTATTGCTTTTCTCGCCGGGAGTCAGTACCTTTGACTCCTATATCGTGAGGCTGTAACATCTCTGTCTTTTCCTCAAAAACATCCCCGTGTTTTATCCCAAAACATCCGGATGCTTCGGGTAAAAACATCCCCATGTATCGGGGTATAACATCTGGGTGTTCCGGGTGCTCTGTCGTAAGGGCAGGGGTACTCTGTCACAGGGCTTTTACCGCAAGGTACGGGTGTTTTGTGCGCCGGGTACGGATGTCCCGTATTCCGTATATAGGTATTTTGTATGCCGGGTGCAGGTATCTCGTGTTCCGGATACGGGTATTTTGTATATAAGGTATAGGTTTCTGCATACCGGGTACGGACGCCTCCCGTTTTTTCGTATTCCGTTTTATAAACTTGATAACCGAGAATAAAGTATGTCGATACATTATGTAGTCCGCAAGAAGGTGGATAAAAGTGGAGATAAGGAAGTGGTGCGCTACTATGCCGCATCGAAGGTGCTGCAACCCGAACCGGTGAGCAACGAAGAGATTGCCGCACGCTTGGCGGAAATCAGCTCCTTACAGACAGGCGACGCGCAGTCCGTATTAGTGCAGTTACCGGATGTCATTGCCGATTTCCTGGCAAGCGGGCGTACCGTGAACATCAGGGGATTGGGGAACTTCTTTCCCGCCCTTACCAGTGAACCGGTGGAGCGGATAGAGGAGTGTACGGCAGACAAAGTGCGCATCTCGCGTATCTGCTTCAAGGCAGCGGGCGGTTTTATGCGGCGCATTTACCGCCATTTGGACTTGTTCAGCTTCCAGGTGCAGGATGTAAAAAAGGAGTTGAAGAAAAAGAGAGAGAAAGAAGAATAACCGACTGCCACTCACTATCGGAAAGGGAAGGACATCGGGGTTCACTACGGATTGCACGGTTCACCGCAAATTTTATATATTGATAATCAATTGACTGGATTCAGTTTTGATAATAAGCTACTTAAGCTCAATCTTGATAATCAATTATTTAATCTGAATCCTGATAATCAATTATTTAAATTCAATTTGTGGTAAACTTCCGTGTAATCCGTAGCGAACTCCGATGTCCCTTTACTTCAAGTAGAGAATTTAGTAACCGTGTGTTTTATTTTATCCAGTTGCCGTTCATCCAGTCGCAAGCAGCTTTAACGGCATCGAAGGAGACGTACGTTAATGCGGCATCCACTTCGTTGCCCTCTGCCTGGACGAAGTCGTCGTTGGTGTAGTTTCCGTCGGTGTACAGGGCGGCGCTGATAGTCGTATCGGTGAGCCGGGAAGTACCGTCCTTCAATGCGGCATTCGTCAATTCGCCTTCTACGGCAAGCGGCTGGCCTTTACCGCATACTTCGGCATTCTCTATGCTGACTTGTGTGCCGCGGCGCAGCCGGATACCCTGTTTGCTTCCGCCATTGCCCACGAGGATAAGGTTTTTCAGCTTGGGATGCGATACGGGGGTGGCTGCATTGTCATTCTCGTTGTTGTCGGCTTCGATGAGGCAGTCGCAGTCGTAACCCAGCGTGGTTTCGGCTTCCTGGTAGGCTACGAGGTTGGTTCCGGTTCCGTTCCAGCCTTCAGTCCAGTCGAAGGAGTCGTCGCTGCAATTCACCACTACCATGTTGCTGACGTTTACGGAGCCGCCGAAGAACTCGAAACCGTCGTCCGAACCTTTGTATGCCTGGCAGTGGTCTACGGTAGTGCCGCTGCCCACGCCGTAGAAGCTGATGCCGTTCGCCTCATGCTCCTCGTCGAAAGCATAGCCGGTATATTCTACGCGTACGTATTGCAGCTTGCCGGAGTTGTCGGCATCGTCGTTGCCGCCGTAGGTGGCGCCGCCTATCTCGGAGCTTCCTTTGCCGCCTTCGGCATTGGTGTGCGCCTTGCCGCAGATGTGGATGCCGCCCCATGCACCCGGTTCTTCTTTTTCACTGGTCATGACGATAGGGGAGTCTGCCGTACCTACGGCGTTGATTTTACCGCCTTGCTTTACCAGGATGTAATCTACCACATCGTCGTAGACGGCTACTATTTTTACTCCTTCCTCGATGTTCAGCGTGGCGCCTTCTTCTACGATGTATTCGCCGCTCAGCTTGTACGTATTACCTGCTTTCAGGGTTACATCCGAGGAGATGCTTCCTTTCAGGGTTTCTACTTCATTGCCGTCGTTGCCGCCGTTGGGCTCGTTGTCGTCGCTGCAAGCGGTGAACAAAGACATGCCTGCCATAAAGGCCAGTGATAAAAAATTCCATTTCAAAGCTTTCATAATGAATTGAATTAAATTAGTGTTGATATAATTTAGGTTCTATATATCTCTTATGGTAATTCTTATGTTTTCTTGCCGTATGCTTACGGTTTGTACGACTGTTTTCTTGCTGTTCGTATAAGTGTATTCCTGTCGTTCGCCTTGCAGCCTTCTTACAGTTTGTAGCTGATGCCTATTTCGAAGCCTGTACCTTTTTTATAGCGTTCCACCTCTACTTCTTGGCCGGTGGCGGGCACTTCTTGCTTGAAGATGATGTCGCGGTTCAGCAGGTCGTTTACTTGCAGTTTCAGGCTGAAATGCTTGTTGATGTCGTAACCGGCGCTGAAGTTCAGCGTGTGCAGGGTTTGCTGCTTGATGTCGCCCAGCTTGGATACGCCTACCGCATGGATGCGGCTGCCTTGCAGGTTGTAGAGCAGGGCGAGGTTCAGTTGCCGTTCCTCGCCGAAGCGGGGGGAGTAGGTGAGGTCGGCATTGGCGAGGATAGGCGATGCGCCTTGTAGGGGACGTTCCTTGTTGGTGTAGGCGCCGCCCTCGGGTAGTTTTACGTTGGTGTACATATAGCTGATGTTGGCGCCCAGGCGCAGGTCTTTTACCAGTTGTTTGCGGAATTCCACCTCTACGCCGCCTGCCATGCCGTTGTCCGCATTCTGGAAGCTGTGTAGCGTGGCGCCGCCCTGCAATGCTTGGATGCGTTCTATCGGGCTGTCCAGGTATTTGAAGTAACCGGTCAGCGAAATCATGTCGCCGTTCTTGCCGAACCGCTCGTAGCGCAGGTCGAAGTTATAGTTGTAGCCGTTTTGCAGCTTGTCGTTACCGCGGATTTGCGCCGAGCCGTAGGATTCCTGGTAGAGGAAGGGCGCCATTTCGATGAACGAGGGGCGGGTAACGGTGCGCGAGGCGGAGAAGCGGATGCTGTTGGCGTCGTTCACCGTGTATTTCAGGTTCAGGGTGGGAAAGAGGTCGTTCTTGTCCAGGTCGCGTCGCTGGGCGTACCACTCGCCGCCGTCGGTGGCGTAGTTTACCCATTGCCGGCTTATTTCGTAGCGTACGCCGAGGTTCACCAGCAGGGACGGTACGGGGTAGAAGTCGGTCAGCAGATAGCCGGAGTAGATTTCGTTGCCTGCACGGTAGCTGTCTTTGGGCTGCATTACGCGCTGTACCGTTATGTCTCCGTTGGCTATGTTGTGCTGGTTCAGGAAGCCGTCGGTGTCGTAAATGTCGGTAATGACGGGGTTTATCCGGTTCAGGTTATAGTAGAAACGGGTTGCCTGGTAGTCGCGTTTCTTGTTCTTGTAGTTGAAGCCCAGCTTCAGGAAGTTGTTTTCGCTCCATTTCCAGCGCAGGGTGAGGTTGCCGTTCCACTCTTTCTCGTCCAGGCTGCCGAAGTAGCGCATGGTTTCCTGGCGGTTCAGTTTGAAGAGTTCCAGCGTGCCGTCGCTGTTCCGGATGTACATCACTTGGCGGCGGTCGGGCTCTTCGCTTCCCGTCTTGCTGTACGAGCCGCCCCAGGTCAACGCCCATTGCTCGCGGCTGCCGAAGTTGTGGAGTCCGTTCAACTGGTGGTTTTGCAGGGTGTAGATGTGTGTGATGTTGTTGCTGCCTGTCAGTTCATGGTCTTCGGCATCCACGCCTTCGCGGTGCTGGTAGGTGTCGGTGGCATTGCGTGCGTAGAAGAAGGTATAGCCTATGCGGTCGTGCCGGCGCAGCGTGTAGCCTATGTGTCCCAGTGCCGCGAGTTTCAGCTCTTGGGCGTAGCTGTCGTACGAGAAGTTATCTTGTACATTGCCTGTGGCTTCCAGGGTTTTGTAGAAAGCATCGTCCATGTTCTGATAGCCGTTGCTGGCGCTTGCCGATGCCAGTATGCTGAGTGTCTGGCCGCCGATGCCGATGTTCTTGCCGAAACTCAGGTTGCCGCCGAAGTCGAGCAGGGCGGTTTTCTTCTTCACGCCGAACGTGGTGTCGAAGATGTTCCGGGTTTTTACGTAGTCGTCGAATTCCAGCAGGGGCATGTCCAGGGCGGCGCGGTCTACGCCGGAGGTTTTGAGCAGCGAGCCGTTGCGGTTCATCTGGTAGCGTTCTTTGCCCAGGGTGTTGAACTTGCCGCCGGCGTCGAAGCCGATGTGGAAGAAGTCTTCGGAGATATTCTCTTTGGTGCTGATGTCGATATGTGCGCCCGAGTAGTCGGCAAAGGCTTCGGCATTGTACACTTTGCTCACCGTGATGTTCTGTACGGTGCTCGACGGGAAAAGGTCTAACGGTATCAGCTTGTTGTCGGGGTTGGGGGAGGCTATGGGGAGTCCGTTCAGGGTGGTGGTGCTGTAACGGTCGCCCAGCCCGCGTACGATGAGCTGGCCGGCATCGGCAATGGAGATGCCGGTAATCTTCTTTACTCCTTCTTCTACATTGCTTATTCCTTTGATGTTCATCTCTTTCGAGCCGAGGTTCTCAATGGCGAGGGTGGCTTTTTGCCGTTCCATTTGCAGCGCCCGTTCACCTTCGAGGTTTTTTCGGGCTACTACGGAGACTTCACCCAGCGCTTGTGCGTCGCTTTCCAGTTCGAAATTTAGTATTACGTCGGCTTTGCCTGTCCGGACGTTGTCCATGAGGATGTCTTTGTAGCCTACGTACTTGACCGATAGGGTATAAGTGCCGTTTTCTACCTTCAGCGAGTAGTTGCCGTCTATGTCGGCAACGGCGCCTTGCGTCGTGCCTACTATCTGCACGGTGGCTCCGGTAAGCGGTTCACGGGTTTGCTTGTCGGTGATAGTGCCTTTAATGGTTCCTGCCATGGCTGCCATGGCGGAAAGGGTAAGGACTAAAATGAGGAAGAAAATCTTTCCTAAGTCTAATTTCGTGCTCATCTCTTTAATACGTTTCTTAATTCGCTGCAAAGATGAGGCATGTATGTTTCAGCAAGGATACATGCGCTATACATTCTATTTTCGTTTTTATTAAGGAATTGTTGCATAATCTGTATGTTCTTGTTTATTAATTTATTAAAAAGGATGCCGGATACTTGGTTATTGAGGTTTTATCCCTACATTTGTGTAGTTGTTTAAAATAGACATGCTATGAGTGTTCTCTTTCACGATGATAATGAACGTTGCCGCCGCCTTTCTTTCCTGGGGCGGATTGGATGGTGGGAGGCGGACTTCTCTACCAGGCAGTACCTCTGCTCCGAATATGTGTGCAGCTTGCTGGGTGTAAAGGGAGAGGTGCTTTCTTTTGCGGACTTCGGCAGGATGATTCGTGAGGATTACCGGGCGCGTATTAGCAGGGAGTTCCTCTCTATTACGGAGGTGGATGTTTACGAACAGACTTTCCCGGTCTATACGGAGGCGGGAGTGGTGTGGGTGTATTCCCGTATGGGGTTTAAGGAGATTGCTCCCGACGGGCATTTGAAGGCTTTCGGCATTTTGCAGCGCATAACGGAGCCTGCGGATAAGGAGGAGCAGGAGAGGATGCGCCATATCAATAACCTGCTGTACCGCCAGAATTCCATTTCGCATTCTTTATCGCATTTCCTCAAGGAGGAGTCGGTAACTTCGGGTATCTACGAGATACTGGGGGATATCCTGGACTTCTTTCATGCGGGGCGTGCTTATATATTCGAGTATAATGAGGATTATACTTCCCAGACTTGTACGTACGAGGTAGTTGCCGAGGGGGTGAGGCCGGAGGAGGAGACGCTCCGGGATATTCCGGTTACGGCGGCTTCGTGGTGGGCGTCTCAGATTCTCTCGGGAAAACCTATCCTGTTCGAGTCGCTGCACAGGCCGTCCGGAATGGACGAGGACGAATTTCTGTTGCTCAAACGGCAGGGTATCAGGGCGCTCATGGTGGTTCCGCTGTTGGTGGACGGTACGGTGAAGGGGTATCTGGGGGTGGATTTGGTAGACCGCACCATTTTGTGGAGTAATGAGGATTACCAGTGGTTGAGTTCGCTTGCCAATATCATCAGTATTTGTATGGAGCTGCGCAAAACGAAGAACGAGGCGATATGCGAGCGCCGTGCCTTGGACCGTAGCGAGAAGCTTTTCAGGAACATATTCGCCAATATTCCCGCGGGTGTGGAGATTTACGATAAAGACGGCATTCTGGTGGATGTCAATAATAAGGATATAGAGATATTCGGTATCCGCGACAAGGCGGATGTGATAGGTATCAGCCTGTTCGAGAATCCGAATTTGTCGCCGCAACTGATAGAGAAGATACGTACCAGGGATGTGGCGGATTTCCGGCTGGAATATAAGTTCGAGAAGGTGGAGGGGTATTATCCTTCTACGAGGCGCAATACGCTTAATATATACATGAAGGTCAGCAAGATATACGACAGCAGGGGCGGATTTACCGGATATGCCTTAATCAATATAGACAATACCGAGCGTATGGATGCGTTGAGCCGTATATGCGACTTCGAGAATTTCTTCCTGCTGATTTCCGATTATGCCAAGGTAGGGTATGCCAAACTGAACTTGCTGGATAAGAAAGGGTATGCCATTAAGCAGTGGTACAAGAATATGGGGGAGGATGAGAATACTCCACTCTCGGAGGTCGTAGGGGTGTACAGCAAGATGCATCCGGAGGACAGGAAGCGGATGCTGGATTTCTTCCATAAGGCGTGTATCGGCGACGCGAAGGATTTCAAGGAGGAGATACGTATCCTGCGTCCGGGTACGGAGGATAAGTGGAATTGGGTGCGTACCAATGTAGTGGTGAACCAGTTCAAGCCGGAGGAGGGTATCATCGAGCTTATCGGTATCAACTACGATATTACGGAATTGAAGGAAACCGAGGCAAAGCTGATTGATGCCAGGGACAGGGCGGAAATGGCAGACCGCCTGAAAAGTGCTTTCCTTGCCAATATGAGCCACGAGATACGTACTCCGCTCAATGCGATTGTGGGCTTTTCCAGCTTGCTGGTGCAGGAGGAGAATCCGGAGGAACGGGAGCAGTACATGGCGATTGTGGAGGAGAATAACGAGCTGCTGTTGCAGTTGATTTCCGATATACTGGACTTGTCGAAGATAGAGGCGGGTACTTTCGACCTCGTAATGCGGGAGGTGGATGTGAACTTGTTGTGCGAGGATATGATACGTGTCATGCAGATGAAGGCCAAGCCGGGCGTGGAGGTTGTTTTCGACCGCCGTCTGCCGGAGTGTGTCATCGTGAGCGACCGCAACCGCCTGAACCAGGTTATTGCCAACTTCATGAATAATGCGATAAAGTTTACTTCCGCCGGCAGTATACGCCTGGGGTACGACCGGGTGGACGGCAAGCATCTGCGCTTTTATGTGGCGGATACGGGCATCGGCATCATGCGCGAGAAGCAGGCGGAGGTATTCGACCGCTTTGTCAAGCTGAACACTTTTGTGCACGGCACGGGGCTCGGGCTGTCTATCAGCAAGAGTATCATCGAGCAAATGGGCGGTACGATTGGTGTGGAAAGCGAGCCGGGCAAGGGGGCGTGCTTCTGGTTTACGCTGCCGGTGGGGTGATGATGTCGGCTTTTTATGGAATGGTTTCTTTCTTACTTCTCCGGTTGTTTATACTTTTGGGGTCATTTATACTTTTCCGGTCATTTATAGCAAAAAGGGAATGAATTGTATCAAAACGGATATTTAACGAATGTTTAGATATTAATAATTTTGCCGCTGTCAGACATTGTGTTCGAAAACGCTATCAGTAAAACCAATTGTAAAACCAAGATTATTCTATGAGAAGCAAAGAAAAAGAAAGGACATACTTCACTGGTATGTTCAAACGCCGGCTGCTGTCCGTGCTATTAGCCTTTACGGCGACCTTATGTGCATTCGCACAAAACAAGACAATCACAGGAGTTGTAGTAGATGCGAACGGTGAGTCTATCATCGGCGCCAGTGTGCTCGTCAAGGGGACGACGAACGGTATTATTACCGACATCGACGGTAAATTTACGCTGAACGATGTGCCCGAAGCGGGTGTTATCCAAATCAGTTACATCGGTTACAAGACCCAGGAAGTATCTGCAAAGAACAAGACCAGCCTGAAAGTGGTACTTACGGAGGATACCGAGATGTTGGACGAGGTAGTGGTAGTGGGTTATGGCGTCCAGAAGAAATCGGATGTTACCGGCGCCATGATTCGCGTAAGTTCCGAGGAACTGAACTCGCGTCCGGTAGCCAATGCCTTCGAAGCGATGCAGGGTAAGGCGGCAGGTGTGGATATCGTGAGCAACGAGCGTCCGGGCGAGATTGGTACGATTAATGTGCGCGGTGTGCGCTCGTTGAGTGCCAGCAATACCCCGCTGTATGTGGTAGACGGTATTCCCTTGATGTCCAATAGCGGTATCGAAACTTTGAACCCGCAGGATATCGAGTCTATCGATGTGTTGAAGGATGCTTCGGCCACGGCTATCTACGGTTCCCGCGGTGCTAACGGTGTTATCCTGGTTACTACCAAATCGGGTAAGGAGGGCAAGATGTCTTTGAACTATTCCGGTACGGTTACGGTTGAGAACTTGCAGGATTATTCCGAGATGATGAATTCGGCGGAGTATATCGAGTGGCGCCGTTGGTCTTATTACTATTTGAATCCTTCCAAATATCCTCGCGGCGACCAACCGACCAAGGAGAATGACTATGAGATTTTTTTAGGAGCATCCGACCCTTATGCTTGGAAGAATATAGAAAAAGGTTGGGCTAATGGGAGCTGGGACGGTTCTCTTGTTCCTACTACAGATTGGACGGATATGGTTACTCAGACTGGTATTACTCACGAGCATACATTAAGTGCCAGTGGGGGTACGGATAAAATGAAAGGGTATGCTTCTATCGGTTATTTAAATAATGAAGGTACGATTAAGGGGCAATCTTATACGCGTTATACTACTAAGGTAAGCTTGGATATGAAACCTGTAAAATGGCTTAACTTGGGATTGAATATCAATGGAACTTTCAGTGAACAGCAATATGGGTCTACCGCATCGGTTGTAGGCTCTTTGTTAAAGGGATTGCCGAGTAACTTATATGCTGCTTCTACCAGTTTGTTTCCTTATGCCGTACCTTATGATGACGAAGGGAACCGTATAGATTATCCGGGTGGGGATGATATGGTGAAGAATATAGCAGAGGAATGGAATCTTAGTGAAAATGAACGGCGTATGTTCCGTGCTATCGGTAGTTTTTATGCTCAGGTAGATTTGGGAGAGATATATTCTCCTTTAAAGGGGCTTAGATATCGTTTTAATTTTGGTCCGGATTTTCGTTACTACCGCAATGGGACTTTTAGGGATGCCGAGTCTGTAAGCAGCCAGGGTACTAATCGGGCTTCTTTAGCTAATCAATCTGATTTTTCCTGGACTTTGGATAATCTTATTTATTATGATAAAAGCTTTGGCAAACATTCATTGGGGGCGACTTTGTTGCAGAGTGCAACGAAATACCGTTATGAGGAATCGTCTATGGCCGCAGAAAATATTCCGTTGGCAAGTGCTAAATGGAATGCATTGACTACGGATAACATATCTTTATTGGATGACTGGAATAGCGGGCTCATTGAAAAGCAATTGCTTTCTTATATGTTCCGTGTAAATTATGATTATGATAGCCGTTATTTGTTGACGGTTTCCGGTCGTTGGGATGGTGCTTCGCAGCTTGCAGACGGGCATAAATGGGCTTTTTTCCCCAGTGCGGCACTGGGATGGCGTCTTGAACAGGAGGAATTCTTGAAAGATGTACGTTGGATTAACCAGTTGAAGTTGCGTTTGGGATTCGGTGTAACGGGTAATTCCGCTATTGACCCTTATCAAACAAAGGGGGCTGTCGTTCCTTTCTACTATCCTTTTGGAAGTTCTCTCGTACCGGGATATGCTGCTTCGGAACCCTTGACCGGTAGCGATAATGTAACTCTTGCCAATCAGGATTTGTCTTGGGAGAAAACGTTGCAGTACAATGTGGGTGTTGATTTCTCTGTACTGGACGGTAGAATCTCCGGTGTTGTGGATTTTTATACTTCTCGTACGACGGATTTGTTAATGGAGATGACTATTCCTTCCTTGAACGGATATACGAATACATATGCCAATGTCGGGAAAACCTCCAATATCGGTGTGGATATAACATTGAATACCGTTAATGTGAAAACACGGGATTTTGAGTGGAGTACGAGTATCAGTGCTGCATGGCAGAAGGATAAGATTGACGAATTGTCTAATGGTAAGGAAGATGACATTAATAACAATTGGTTCATCGGTCAGGCATTAGGTGTGATTTATGATTATGCATCCGCTGGACTTTGGAAAGAAGAGGATGCTGCCGATATGGCTAAGTTTAATGCCAACGGGCATTCGTTCCAAGCCGGTATGGTACGTCCGATAGACCAGAATGGAGATAATAAGATAGACCCCAATGATGACCGTGTTATAATAGGGCATACCCGTCCACGCTGGACTTTTGGCATGAACAATACTTTCTCTTATAAGAATTTCGATTTGTCTGTCTTGCTTTATGGACGCTTTGACTATATGGTCGATACGGGCGGCGAATGGCAAGGAGGACGCTATATGCAGCGTAAAATCAATTATTATAATGAGAATAATAAGAATGCCGAATACCAGAAACCTATTTATAACATAGGCGGAGGCGATCCTTATTATCAGATATTAGGTTATAAAAACGGTTCATTCCTGAAAGTCCGTAATATTTCATTAGGGTATACTTTCCCGAAAACATTGATAAAGAAATGGAACTTGTCGAACTTGCGCGTATATGTACAGGCAAAGAACCCGGGACGTATATTTTCTAATATAGATTTCTTGGAATTAGATGCCTCGCAGGCATATACTTCTACTTGGAATCGTGGATTTACAATAGGTTTGAATGTAGGATTTTAAAATAAAAATGCATAATTATGAAACTATATAAGAGTATTACATCGGGTTTGCTGGGGGTGGCTTTGGTAAGTTCTATGGCATCTTGCAGTGATTTCTTGGATGAAAAACTGACTACCCAGCAAAACACAGAGTATTTTGATACGGAAGAAGGAATAGACGGGCTGGAAGTCAGCCTCTATTATAATTTGCGTTTCCATTTTGCAAAAGAGTGGGCATGTGCAACGACTAATTACGGTGTGGATGAGTTTCGTGTAGGAGGAGATGGGTCTAATGCTTCATGGAATAGTTATGATGGAAGTTTTCAATCGGCGGTGGTAAATAACTCTACCCTTATGAATGAAGTATGGGATGGCATGTATATAGGTATTAATAATGCCAATCTGTTGCTGAGTAAGGTTTCATTGGACAGTTATCAAGGACCCAATAAGGAAATTTATATGGGAGAAGCCTATTTCTTGCGTGGATTTAATTATCTGAAACTGGTTTCCCAGTATGGGGGCGTTCCTTTGAAATTGACGCCTAATACCACGCCGGAACGTGAGTTTACTCGTGCTACGGCTGCCGAAACATTGCAACAGGTAATCGATGATTTGAAGAATGCTTATGCTTATTTGCCGGAAACTGCCTCTGCTGTAGGAAAAATGACGAAAGATGCGGCTGCTCATTTCTTGGCAAAAGCTTATTTGCTTCGTGCCAGCGAAATAAATGATGATTGGAACAGCGATACTAAAGCTGCTGATTTGGAAGAGGCTTTACGGCTTGCGAAGGAGGTTATCTCTCATCGGACATTAGCCCCTAACTTTTCTGATTTATGGAATTATACTAAAGTGAATGGCGCCAATGAAACATTGGATGAAATTATTTTGTCTGCACAATTTTCTTCAGAGGTAGCCAGCCAGGGGGCTAATGGAAACCAATGTCATTTATATTATATTTCTGTATATAGGGACCTTCCATATATGCAGCGCGATATTGCCGGTGAACGTGAGTATCAGCGCTTGAGAACGACCTATTATATGTATAATATTTATGATATGGTTAATGACTCTCGTTTCTGGAAAAGTTTTAAAACCAAGTATGCTGTAAATAATTCGGGAAAGAGTACTGTTTACCAGAATGGCGATTTAGGAATTATGTATGTTATTAACCGTCCGGGGGATACTCGTTATAGCAGTGTACAGTTGAATGATGAAGTTGTATATGGGAAAACCGGCAAAACGATTCCTACGGTTTTCGTAGCTTATCCGGCAGACCGTAATGATAAGGATAGTGAGGCGCTGTATGATTATACTAATCGGTATGCTCCTTTGAATAAGTACATAGACGGTTCCCGTGAGTCTGTGACAAGTCGTGTCGGTTTCCGTGACGGTATTCTGGCTCGTTTGGGTGAAACTTATTTGATTGCTGCTGAGGTATTGATTCGCCAAGAAAAGTATGGGGATGCGCTTACTTATATTAATGATATCCGTAGAAGGGCTGCATATAAGAATGGTGAAAGCCGTTCGGCATATTGTGATGGTGGTGCAGCTTATAATGACGAGGCGCTTGGTTGGAGTGATGATGGGGTAAATTCTTATTTTCCCGAGAATTCCTATTATGAGTCTAACGGTATCCCGGAAACTACTGCTGCTACTAATCTTGATATTACGGATATACATAATTTACCGGCAGAAGATGAAGCGGTTATCAATAAGTTGGGATACACTACCGATTATGACCGCATGATGTGCTTGTTACTGAATGAGCGTTCCCGTGAACTTTGTGGCGAGTTTCATCGCTGGCAGGATTTGTCTCGGACAAAGACGCTTTTGGAAAGGGTGAAAGCCTATAACCCGGATGCAGCTCCTAATATAGCAGAAAGACACTATCTGCGTCCTATTCCTCAAACTTATTTGGATGCGATTCAGAAAGACGGACGTGCCTTGACTGCTGAGGAAAAGAAAGCGCAACAGAATCCTGGTTATTAGGCAGTTGTATTTCATTGAAAAATATGGAAAGAGAAATGCTTATAACATGAATAAGGCGGGGACTGTATGGATTTTATGCTCTTGCCATAATCCTGCTCATGATGTCTGTGTAAGCAGTTCTGTGCCTGAAAGTAAAAGAAGTGTTTCAAAATAAATTTTGAAGGTTGAGAATCTCGTAGATTGAACTCTTTTAGAGAGTAGGGATATTCAGTAAATGTCCCTAAAAATCAAGATGGCATATGAAGATGATAGAGCATACTCACTTCATATGCCATTTTTATAGTCCTATTCCTGTAATTTCTCACACAATCTTACCCTACAAGACATGACGCTCGGGAAGAAGTCTGAAGACATCTTCTGCCTCTGCCTGTAAAATCATATCATGCCGCTTTCACCGTCCTGTTCCTGATCTTGTCTATCATCAGTACGGCATTTGCCGTATGTATTCCAAAGAAA
>NZ_KB894152.1 GCF_000374365.1 Bacteroides gallinarum DSM 18171 = JCM 13658 | reverse complement strand
AGGAAAAGATGCTTGCCACGGACGGGGAAGTCCTGAACCACCACAGGAGCGTAGAAGCCTTTGCTTTCCACTTTGACATTCGAATACTCACCGGGAAGCTCATTTTTCTCTTCCAGGTAAATCACGATTTCACTACTGCTTTCCTTTACATCGGAAATGTTGAAATAATCCAATATCCCTTCGGGAAGAAGGAGACGATAACCGTTAGCTTCCATAATTACTGTGCTGTTGTTGCAGGCAAAGATAAGATTTTATCAGATATACTCCTCAGATTTTTACGTTGACCCGATTTTCTTTTTAGAAAACTTTTTGTTCTCCCGAAAAAGCTATTTTTATGTAAATCAAATAATTAAATATAGAAATCGGGAAACTCATATCCGGTTAATAAAAACTTCGGTTTTTATTTTGCCATAACGAAAAACATTCATAGATTTGCAATCACATTTGTTAGCGAATAAGTACGACTTCTACACTTTTACTTATTTACAATTAAATCTAAGAGATATCGCATCGTGGAAAAGAAAATTTATTCTTATGACGAAGCCTACGAAGAATCTTTACGATACTTCCAGGGTGACGAGTTGGCTGCAAGGGTTTGGGTAAACAAATATGCAGTCAAGGACTCTTTCGGGAATATTTACGAAAAGTCTCCGGAAGACATGCATTGGAGAATAGCCAATGAAGTAGCCCGTATCGAGGCCAAGTATCCTAACGCATTGAGCTCCGAAGAGCTTTTCGGCTTGTTAGACCACTTCAAGTACATCGTTCCGCAGGGAAGCCCGATGACGGGCATCGGTAACAATTACCAGGTGGCATCCCTCTCCAACTGCTTTGTCATAGGTGTAGACGGCGAAGCCGATTCTTACGGTGCTATCTTCAAGATAGACGAGGAGCAGGTACAACTGATGAAACGCCGCGGCGGTGTAGGGCATGATTTGTCGCACATCCGCCCCAAAGGTTCGCCGGTAAAGAACTCCGCCCTTACTTCGACCGGGCTGGTTCCTTTCATGGAACGTTACTCCAACTCCACCCGCGAAGTCGCACAGGACGGACGCCGGGGGGCATTGATGCTGAGCGTTTCTATCAAGCATCCGGACTCGGAGGCCTTTATAGATGCAAAGATGACAGAGGGCAAGGTTACGGGCGCCAACGTATCCGTAAAGCTGACCGACGCATTCATGCAGGCGGCTATCGACGGTAAGCCGTATGTACAGCAGTATCCTATCGACGCCGCCGACCCGCTGTTCAAGAAGGAAATCAGCGCCACCGACTTGTGGAAGAAAATCGTGCACAACGCATGGAAATCGGCCGAGCCCGGCGTACTTTTCTGGGATACCATATTGAGGGAGTCCGTACCTGACTGTTATGCAGACTTGGGCTACCGCACCGTATCCACCAATCCCTGCGGCGAAATACCGTTGTGTCCCTACGATTCCTGCCGCCTGCTGGCTATCAACCTGTATTCCTACGTAGTCAATCCTTTCAAGCCGGACGCTTACTTCGACTTCGACCTGTTCAAGAAACACGTTGCACTGGCACAACGCATCATGGACGACATCATCGACCTGGAGCTGGAAAAGATAGAGCGTATCATGGACAAAATAGATGCCGACCCGGAAAGCGAGGACGTGAAGCATACGGAAAATGTCCTGTGGCAGAAAATATATAAGAAGAGCGGACAGGGACGCCGTACCGGTGTGGGTATCACCGCCGAAGGCGATATGATTGCAGCGCTGGGACTGCGCTACGGCACGGAGGAAGCAACGGAATTCGCAGAGAAAGTACATAAGACGGTTGCCTTGAGCGCCTACCGCTCCTCCGTAGAAATGGCGAAGGAACGCGGCGCATTCGAAATATACGACAGCGAGCGCGAGAAGGACAATCCGTTCATCAACCGCCTGCGCGAGGCAGACCCCGAACTGTACGAGGATATGAAGAAGTACGGGCGCCGTAACATCGCCTGCCTCACCATTGCACCGACGGGCACGACCAGTCTGATGACGCAGACCACCTCCGGCATCGAACCCGTATTCCTGCCGGTTTACAAACGTCGCCGCAAGGTCAACCCGAACGATGCCAACGCGCATATCGATTTCGTGGACGAAACGGGAGATGCTTTCGAAGAATATATCGTGTTCCACCCCAAATTCGTTACGTGGATGGAAGCGGCGGGCTACGACCCTGCCAAGCGTTATACCCAGGAGGAGATAGACGCATTGGTCGAGAAGTCGCCTTATTACAAAGCCACTTCCAACGATGTGGACTGGCTGATGAAAGTCAAGATGCAGGGACGTATCCAGCAATGGGTAGACCACTCTATCAGCGTTACTATCAACCTGCCGAACGATGTGGACGAGGAGCTGGTGAACCGGCTGTACGTAGAGGCATGGAAATCGGGCTGCAAAGGCTGTACGGTTTACCGCGACGGTTCGCGCTCCGGCGTGCTCATCTCCGCCAAGAGCGACAAGAAGGAAGAACTTCCGCCGTGCAAGCCGCCTACGGTTGTCGAAACCCGCCCGAAGGTATTGGAGGCAGACGTGGTGCGCTTCCAGAACAATAAAGAGAAATGGGTGGCTTTCGTCGGGTTGCTGGACGGGCATCCTTACGAAATATTCACCGGTCTGCAGGACGATGACGAGGGTATCATCCTGCCGAAGAATGTTTCGACAGGGCATATTATCAAGAATGTCGATGAAAACGGCAACAAGCGTTACGACTTCCAGTTCGAGAACAAGCGCGGTTACAAGGTTACTATCGAGGGCTTGTCCGAGAAGTTCAACAAGGAATATTGGAACTATGCCAAACTGATTTCCGGCGTATTGCGTTACCGCATGCCTATCGAACAGGTCTTGAAGCTGGTAAGCTCGCTGCAACTGGACAGCGAAAATATCAACACCTGGAAAAACGGCGTGGAGCGTGCCTTGAAGAAATACGTAACGGACGGAACCGAAGCCAAAGGCAAGAAGTGCCCCAACTGCGGCAACGAAACGTTGGTTTACCAGGAGGGTTGCCTCATCTGTACTACCTGCGGTGCATCCCGCTGCGGATAAGGCTTGCAGGAAGCACAAACGTTTGCATAGGATTTTAAATGAGATAGCCGGCGATAGCTGCATGATTATGGTGAATATTTTCTATACTTGCATAATCATTGCAGCTATTGTTATTTCTAAATCTAATATATATGACTTTATTATTTAATATCGAGTACAGAACTAATTGGGGAGAGGAAGTCAGGGTTTCGGGCTCTATCCCCGAGCTCGGCGACGGACACCCCGGCAAAGCATTTCCTTTACAAACCGTAGACGGCATCCACTGGAGCGCCGAATTAAATATCGCAGCGCCGGAAGGCGGACTCGTCCAGTACGGCTACTGCATTTTCCAAGACGGCCGGCCTATACGTACGGAGTGGAACAACCTGCCCCGCACCCTCTACCTCTCCGGAAGTTCCCAAAAGGTTTACCGGTTGCAGGATTGCTGGAAGAACTTGCCGGAACAGCAATATTTCTATACTTCCGCTTTCACGGAATCGCTCCTGGCACACCGCGGACGCAGTGCCGCCCCCAAAGGGCACAAGAGGGGGCTGCTGATAAAGGCATATGCTCCCTGCATCGACAGCGACCACTGCCTGGGAATCTGTGGAAACCAGCCGGCATTCGGAGACTGGAACCCGGACAAGGCCGTCCTTATGAGCGACGCCGATTTCCCGGAATGGCAGGTGGAGGTGGATGCCTCGAAAATCCACTTCCCGCTGGAATACAAATTCATCCTTTACAATAAGAAGGAGCGCCGCGCCGTTTGCTGGGAGAACAATCCTAACCGGTACATGGCAGACCCGCAGATAGGCTCCAACGAGACATTGGTTATCGGCGACCGCTATGTGTATTTCAGCCTTCCCGCCTGGAAAGGTGCGGGGGTTGCCGTACCCGTATTCTCGCTCCGTTCCGAGAAAAGTTTCGGCGTAGGTGACTTCGGCGATTTGAAACGTATGATAGACTGGGCGGTAAGCACCCGCCAGAAAGCCGTACAGATTCTGCCTATTAACGATACCACCATGACGCATACATGGACGGATTCTTATCCTTACAACAGCATCTCCATTTATGCCTTCCACCCGATGTACACAGACTTGAAACAACTGGGTGCGCTGAAGGACAAAAAAGTCATGGCGGAGTTCAACAAGCGGCAGAAGGAGCTGAATGCCCTGCCTACCGTCGATTACGAGGCGGTCAACAAGATTAAATGGGAATACTTCCACCTCATCTTCAAGCAGGAAGGGGAAAAAGTGCTGGCATCGGCGGCTTTCCGCGAGTTCTTCGAGTCCAACAAGGAATGGTTGCAGCCGTACGCCGTTTTCAGCTACTTGCGCGACGCCTACAAGACGCCCAACTTCCGCGAGTGGCCTAAATACAACAGTTACGATGCCCGGGAGATAGAGAAGCTCTGCCAGCCCGGTTCTGCGGACTATCCGCATATCGCTATTTATTATTACATCCAGTTCAACCTGCACCTGCAACTGCTCGCCGCCACCGAGCATGCACGCGCCAACGGCGTCGTACTGAAAGGCGACATACCTATCGGCATCAGCCGCAACAGTGTAGAGGCATGGACGGAACCCCACTATTTCAACCTGAACGGACAGGCGGGCGCTCCACCCGATGATTTCTCGGTAAACGGGCAGAACTGGGGTTTCCCCACCTACAACTGGGATGTCATGGAGAAAGACGGTTATAAATGGTGGATGAAGCGTTTCCGCAAAATGTCGGAATATTTCGATGCCTACCGCATAGACCATATCCTCGGCTTCTTCCGTATCTGGGAAATTCCGATGCACGCCGTACACGGCTTGCTGGGGCAGTTCGTACCCGCCCTGCCCATGACGCGCGAGGAGATAGAGAGCTACGGGCTTCATTTCCGCGACGAATTCTTAAGGCCGTACATACACGAGTATTTCCTCGGACAGATGTTCGGCCCGCATACCGACTATGTGAAGCAGACTTTCATCGAGCCGACAGATACCTGGGAAATCTACCGGATGCGTCCGGAGTTCGATACCCAGCGTAAAGTAGAGGCTTACTTCGCCGGCAAGACGGATGAAGACAGTATTTGGGTGCGCGACGGTTTGTATGCGCTTATCAGCGACGTATTGTTTGTGCCCGACCGCAACGACCCGTACAAGTACCACCCGCGTATCGGTGTGCAGCACGACTTTATCTACCGTTCGCTGAACGATTGGGAGAAAGCCGCCTTCAACCGCCTGTACGACCAGTACTATTATCACCGCCACAATGAATTCTGGCGCGAACAGGCAATGAATAAGTTGCCGCAACTGACGCAATCCACCCGTATGCTGGTGTGCGGCGAAGACTTGGGTATGATTCCCGGCTGCGTGGCATGGGTGATGAACGATTTGCGTATTCTCTCTCTGGAGATACAGCGTATGCCCAAGGACCCCGCGCAGGAGTTCGGGCATCCGGACTGGTATCCGTACCGTTCCGTCTGCACCATATCCACGCACGATATGTCTACCCTACGCGGCTGGTGGGAGGAGGACTTCCAGCAAACGCAACGTTACTACAACACGATGCTCGGCCATTACGGTGTTGCTCCCGCAGTTGCCACGCCCGAGCTTTGCGAGGAAGTAGTACGTAAACATCTGTACAGCAACTCCATTCTATGTATCCTCTCCCTGCAGGACTGGATGTCCATGGACGGTAAATGGCGCAACCCGAATGTGCAGGAAGAGCGTATCAATATCCCTGCCAACCCGCGCCATTACTGGCGCTGGCGTATGCATCTGACGCTGGAACAACTGATGAAGGCGGAAAGCCTGAACGAAAAAGTGAGGGAACTTATCGCCCAGGCCGGCCGGTAAACAAGCGGATATACAACAAAAAAATCATCTCGCGGGATAAAGCGGTTTTATCCCACGGGATGATTTTATTTTGTAGCATGGATTTATGCCGACAGGATGATTTTATCTTTTCCGGGAAGCGGTGTTACTCTGCTTTTCCCGGAAAAGGTTCCGTCTTTTTCGCTATGAAAAACACATAGCCGTAGAATTCCTTATACTTGTCGTACAGCTTTTCCTCGGCGGCCTGGTATGCACTGAATTCCTCAGCAGCCTTATTTCCTGCATATTTGGCAAGAAAAGCCTCCTGCGCCGCATGTTTCGGTACAAAGTAATGTTCTGTCCAGCAATTTTCCGGCAAGATAAATGTAGCGACAGGAAGATAGCCCGCCTTATATATTTTGGCTACTTGATTGGGCAGCGTATCCATTTCGGGATATGCATCCACCCAAAAGTCATTGATTTCCGCCGGTCGTTCATCCGTAAACCACGAGCTCTCGGATACGGCGATATATCCTCCCGGTTTCAGGTATTTACGCCACTCGCGCAGCCCGCGCTCAAAGCCGATGTTGTAGATAGCTCCTTCCGACCAAATCAAGTCCAGCTCTTCCTCCCGGAAAGGAAGGGCATCCATAGAGCCCACAATCCCTTTCACCTTGTCTTGCAAGCTTGCCTGCCTCGCCTTGCGATTGAGGATTTCGATAAAGCCGGGAAAAATATCGAGCCCGGTAATGTGCCCCGGCACATGTTCCGCCAGTACCATTGTCTGTCCGCCCGTTCCGCAACCGAGGTCGGCTATACGGGACTCGCCGGTGAGGTTGTCTATAAATCCCAGCGCTTTCAGCGTAACCTCGGGGCTTCCGGGTCCTTGCCGTTGCATGGTGGAAAAGAAATCGTAAATCTGGTTAAGTTCGAAATCGTAAATCGTTTTATTTTCGTTACTCATTTTCGTAATGTATTGTGCATGCATAGGAAGCCCGGCAGTGCCGTGCACCGCTGCATGCTGGTTAAACTTGAATTATAACAATAAGGAAACGCTCTCGAAAGGGAGTTATCCGAGAGTAAACGAAAGGACAATCTGTGAAAACACAGATTGTTTACTGCACCAAATCCGATTTAAACGTTGTTGTCATGGCGCAAAGATAGGAAATATTCCATAATGCGGAAAGATTTGGCAGGTAAAAAGTGTTTTTTACAGAAACATACGGCAATTACCCCTTTACAGTTGCAGGACAAAGATTTTATCTATATGTTTGCATCCAAAGAATATATCTACCAAGTATGAACAGCTACGTATTTTTAGACCGGATGCACTTCTTTGCCCGCCACGGTGTCGGCGGGCAGGAAACCATAGTGGGCAATGACTTCATCATCGACTTACGGCTGAAAACAGACATCGGCCGTGCGGCAGAAACAGACGATGTGATAAATACAGTAAGTTATGCCGATGTGTATGAAGCGGTGAAAACAGAAATGGCTATCCCTTCCAAATTGCTGGAGCATGTATGCGGACGCATAATAAAGCGTTTGTTCCGTGAATTTCCCACCGTTGAAAGCATAGACTTGAAACTGTCCAAACGTAATCCGCCTATGAATGCGGATTTGGATGCGGCAGGCGTAGAGGTGCATTGCGACAGGGAAGAAAGTGTATAAACAAAGAACACCCTGCCGGTATTATCTTTCGGCAGGGCGTTTCTTGTTTATGCAGGGGGCGTTTCCCGCTATTTTCTTTGTTTGCGCCTTTTCGCCGATTCCACAGCTTCGGCAACAACCGGCTTATTCTCAAACCGCTTGGCATAATTGCTATAATCGTGAACGGTACGTTCGTATGTGGGGTCGAGGAAAAGCGGACTCGAAATGATATGGTCTGCCGTACTGCGATTGCAGCAGAATACGATATTCTCCACACTGGCAAGGCGTGTCAATGCTTTTACGTCGGTATCGTGCGGTTGCAAAGTCATGGGGTCGGTGAAGAAGAAAAGGTAATCGATTTCTCCGTCTACAATGCGGGAGCCCATTTGCTGGTCACCGCCCAGAGGACCAGACTTGAGAATCGTGAAATCCCACTCTACATCGGGATGTTTCTCTTTCAACGCTTCCAGTATAAGGGTTCCCGTAGTACCCGTACAATAGAATTTGTGTCCCATAAGCAACTCCGAATTCCAAAGTACCCATTCTATAAGGTCTTTCTTCATGGCATCGTGCGCCACCAGTCCAATCTTTCTAACTAATTTTTCCATAAGCAATAACTTTAAAAGATAAACAATCCGAAACGGGTAACAGTTCTTACAATTGGGAGAAGTATTTCTTCCCATGTAAATAAAACTGCGACAATATACTGTTTTTTGTCCGTTCGGGAATTACGGAGAGGCATGTTTTTTTCAGGTTTTCCTCACGGGCGGATGCGAATGAAGGACGGAGTGAACGGAAAGCGCAGCGTGCGCGAATCACCGCCCACATATTAGGTAGCTGGCCTTTCAGCAGGAAACTCAGGGCTGCCGCATAGTCGAGTACGGTACGTACACGCATCACTGAGACCAGTTCTTCCGGCGGCAGGTTTTTATATAACATGACAAGATTGTTACGGAAATTGAGGAAGGTCTTGCGGGGGCTCTCTTTTTTCAAGGTTGCACCGCCTACGTGGTAAACCGTGCTCCGGGGTACGCACACCAGCATCCGGCCGCGTGCACGGAGCCGCCAGCACAAATCGATTTCTTCCATGTGGGCAAAGAACCGTCCGTCCAGCCCGCCGGCATCCAGGTAGTCTTTCCGGCGGATGAACAATGCGGCTCCCGTAGCCCAGAATACCGGGACAACGGTATCATACTGTCCGTTGTCTCTCTCTACCGTTCCCATTATCCGACCGCGGCAAAAGGGATAGCCGTAACGGTCTATGAATCCGCCGGCCGCACCTGCATACTCGAACAGTTCTTTATGTCTCCAGCTCCGGATTTTGGGCTGGCACGCCGCAACCTCGGGATGAGCATCCATATAGTCCGCGAGCGGTACGAGCCAATGTTCCGTAACTTCCACGTCTGAATTCAACAATACCGCATATTCGGCGGATATTTGTTGCAAAGCAAGGTTATAGCCTTCGGCAAAACCGTGATTTTCGTTCAGTATAATAAGGTGTACGGAAGGAAACTCCCGGCGGAGCATTTCAACGGATGCGTCTGTCGAGCCATTGTCTGCCACATAGACCTCCGTACCCTCCGCAGCGGAACAGCGTACCACGGAAGGAAGAAATGAACGGAGCATTTCACAACCGTTCCAGTTCAATATGACGACAGCAATCTTATCCATGCTGTATTACATCTTCGCGTTTCAGCTTCCAGCGCTTATGCGACCAGAACCAATAAGGCGGCTCCCGACGGATTGTCTGTTCCAGGCGGCGGGCAAAGAGTTCCGTTATCTCCCCGTCGGCCGTTTGGTTCGGTGTTTCGGTTATCAAGTCGAACCGTACCCTGCAATATCCTCTGCTCTGTTTTTTCAGCTCGCAATAGAATACGGGGAAGTCCATTAGTTTGGCGATGCGCTCGGCGCCGTCCATAAAACCGGTGTCCTGGTTCAGGAAAGTCGTCCAATGATGTGCCTCGTTAAAATTGGGAGACTGGTCGGTTATCATTCCTACCGCCACGCGTTTGTTATCGCGCCGCAGCTTTATAATCTCGCGCGCCGTAGAATGTTTCGGCACATTGTAACCGCCGAAACGGGCACGGATGCGTTTGAACACTGCATCCATATATTTATTATGCAGCGGTTTATAAATCTGTACGGGTATATCTCCCTCCCGCATAATGGTTCCCATACCTATTATCCACTCGAAATTGGCATAATGCGGTATGAGCAGCACGATACCGCCATGTTTTTCAATCATGGCGAGGTACTCCTCTTTATTGTCATACTCCATGCGGCGGCAAAGTTCCTTGAAGGACATACGCAGCATCTTCACTTCTTCCAGCATATAATCGCAGATGTAATGGTAGAACCGGCGTTCTATCTCCCGCAACTCGGCTTCGGACTTCTCCGGAAAGGCATTGCGCAAATTGGTGCGTACTACCCTGCGCCGGTAATGCACGATGCGATGCATCAAAAAGCAAAGCCCGTCGGACAACGCGTAGAGCGCTCTGAAAGGCAGCAGCGCCAACAGCCACATGCCGGCATAAGTCAACCAGTAGATTAATCTCGATTTCATTCCTTGCTATCACTTATCATTCCCAAAAGGGCTGTACCTTCTTCATTAAAATCGCCCATACGCATCGGGACTACCTGATTGTCCAATGCGTCGTCATGCGGAACTTCTACCCGGATATAATTCGGGGTGAAGCCGTGCATCGGCGTTCCCGGCTTGGAACGTTCCAGCAAAACGGGCATCACCTGCCCGGTATGACGGGCATAAAACGTACGTGTCTTTTCTTCCGACAGCTCCAGCAAAAGCTGGCTGCGCCGGTGTTTTTCCTCGGACGATACCACATGTTCTATTTTCAAGGCTTGTGTACCCGGACGTTCGGAATAGCTGAACACATGGAGCTGCGTTATGTCCAGACTTCGAATGAACCGGTATGCCTGCCCGAAGTATTCTTCCGTTTCCCCGCGTGTACCGACGATGACATCTACCCCGATAAAGGCATCGGGCATCGTTTCCTTTATTTTTTTCACTTTAGCGGCGAACAAAGCTGTATCGTACCGCCTGCGCATCAGTTTCAGCACTTCATCGCTGCCCGACTGCAAAGGGATATGGAAATGGGGCATGAACCGTTTCGAACGCGATACGAACTCTATAATCTCGTCTGTCAGCAGATTGGGTTCGATAGAGGATATGCGGTAGCGTTCGATACCTTCTACCTCATCCAGCGCTTTCACCAAATCGAAAAAGGTTTCTCCCGTTGTCTTACCGAAATCGCCGATATTGACTCCCGTGAGTACAATCTCCTTTCCGCCTTCGGCTGCCGCCTGGCGTGCCTGCCCGACCAGGGAGGCGATACTTCCGTTACGGCTACGTCCACGGGCGAAGGGTATGGTGCAATAGGAACAATAATAATCGCATCCGTCCTGTACTTTCAGGAAGAAACGGGTACGGTCGCCACGCGAACACGACGGGGCGAACGAACGGATGTCCTTCAACGCGGAGGTATAGGCCTCGCCGCTTTCGTGCTTCTGCAAATCGCCCAGGTAGTGCAGCAGGTCTTTTTTCTGCTCGGCTCCGAGAACTACATCCACTCCTTCTATATTCGCCACCGCATCCGGCTTTAACTGGGCATAGCATCCTGTAACTACCACAAAAGCTCCCGGATGCTGCTTCACCAGCCGGTGAATAGCCTGGCGGCATTTCTTGTCAGCCACCTCTGTTACCGAGCAGGTGTTTACCACACATATATCCGCCTTCTCGCCTTTGCGTGCCGTACGCACGCCTGCCTCCCGCAAAATCTTACCGATAGTCGAGGTTTCCGAGAAATTCAGCTTGCATCCCAACGTATAGTAAACCGCTGTCTTATCTTGAAATATATTGGTATCTATCATGAGCCTAAATCACATTTGCACGGCAAAGGTACACATTATTATTATATTTTTCCTACTTTTGCACAATTCATCAAAAAGCGTGCAATGATACAAGAGAACTTCATCAAGCTATACGAGCATAGTTTCCGTGAAAATTGGGAGCTTCCCTGCTACACCGATTACGGAGAAAACGAAAGTTATACCTATGGGCAGGTAGCACAGGAGATTGCAAAATTACATCTGTTATTCAGGCATTGCAGCCTGCGCCGCGGCGACAAGATAGCAGTTATCGGCAAGAACAACGCCCGCTGGTGCATTGCTTATATGGCGGTCATCACTTATGGTGGTATCGTTGTCCCTATCTTACAGGATTTTAATCCGAATGACGTGCACCACATCGTCAACCACTCCGAATCCGTATTCCTTTTTACCAGCGATGTTATTTGGGAGCTCTTGGAGGAAGAACGGCTTACCGGCTTGCGCGGTGTATTTTCTCTCAGCGATTTCCGCTGTCTGTACCAGCGCGACGGAGAAACTATCCAACGTTTCCTCAAGCACCTGGACGATGAAATGGACGAGGTTTATCCGGAGGGATTCCGCCGGGAAGATGTAACTTACACCGACCTTGCCAACGATAAAATCATGTTGTTGAACTATACTTCCGGCACGACGGGATTCAGTAAAGGTGTCATGCTGACCGGAAACAACCTGGCAGGCAACGTTACCTTCGGTATCCGTACCGGACTGTTGAAGAAGGGCGATAAGGTGCTGTCTTTCCTGCCGTTGGCGCATGCTTACGGTTGCGCCTTCGACTTCCTGACGGCAACGGCGGTGGGTACGCACGTTACTCTGCTGGGCAAAATACCCTCTCCCAAAATTCTGATGAAGGCGTTCGAAGAAGTAAAGCCCAACCTGATAATAACCGTACCCCTCGTTATCGAAAAGATATACAAGAATGTCATTCAACCTATTATCAACAAGAGGAGCATGAAATGGGCGCTCAGCATTCCTGTACTGGACGGGCAGATATACGGGCAAATCCGTAAGAAGCTGATAGATGCGCTGGGTGGCAGGTTCAAGGAGGTCATTATCGGCGGTGCTGCCATGAATCCGGAAGTGGAGGAGTTCTTTCACCGTATCAAATTTCCGTTTACTATCGGTTACGGCATGACGGAATGTGCACCGCTTATCAGCTATGCTCCGTGGAATGAATTCATACCGACTTCTTCCGGACGGGTGCTCGACATCATGGAAGCACGTATCTATAAAGAGAACGCGGATGATAAACTCGGCGAGATACAGGTGCGCGGCGAAAACGTAATGGCGGGCTATTACAAGAATCCGGAAGCTACCCGGGAGGTCTTTACCGCAGACGGCTGGCTGCGCACGGGCGATTTAGGCACGCTGGACGAAAATAATAACCTCTACATCCGCGGACGCAGCAAAACCATGATTCTCAGTTCCAGCGGGCAGAATATCTTCCCGGAAGAAATAGAAGCCCGCCTGAACAATATGCCGTTTGTCCTGGAAAGCCTTGTTATCGAACGCAACAAGAAACTGGTGGCTTTAGTCTATGCCGACTATGAGGCTTTGGATTCCCTGGGGTTAAACAATTCGGAAAGCTTGAAGACTATTATGGACGAAAACCTTAAAAACCTGAATAATAGCATTGCTGCTTACGAAAAGGTAAGCCGGATACAACTTTACCCGACCGAATTCGAGAAAACGCCTAAAAGGAGTATCAAACGATATTTATACAATAGTATTGCAGACGATTAATATGTTGCAGAACATACTAAAAGCAAGGAAAACGGGCTTTCCTTCAAAAAAAATATAAAAAAAGTTGGGCTTTGAAGAACAACATATCTAAAAAGTACCTACCTTTGCATCGTTTTAATAAAGCAATTGATTGTATTACGTTTTAAAAAGCAAAGAAAATGAAAAAATTAGTTTTGATGGCCGTAGCTATCGTAGCAGTATCTTTCGCATCTTGTGGTAACAAAGCCGCTAACGCTGAACAGGCAACAGCCGATTCTATCCGTATCGCTGATTCAATTGCCGCTGTAGAAGCAGCCGCAGCTGAAGCCGAAGCAGTTGATTCTACTGCAACAGATAGCGCAGCAGTTGTAGCAGAATAATTCTCCTGCAACCAATTTAGAGGGAATTGAAAGTCTGACGTGCGGAAGCACGGACAGACTTTTTTTATACCTTTCCGGAAAAGGATAGCAGTGAGAGGCAAACCCCGCTCCTACTCTTATAAAAAAATCCCGGCTTCTTTTCAGAAACCGGGATTTTCCGTATATAGAATTCTATATTATGCTTCTTCAGCAACTACCTCGAAAGGTATTTCAACAGAAACTTCCTTGTGCAGCTTAACGATAGCTTTGTAGTTACCTACTTCCTTCACTGCGTCTTTCACAACGATAATCTTACGGTCGATGTTATGACCCAATTTAGCCAATTCCTCAGCAATCTGGATGTTACTTACAGAACCGAAGATAGTACCGGTCGTGCTGACTTTCGTAGCAATCTTCAAAGATACGCCTTCCAGCTTGGCAGCCAGTTCTTCAGCGTCTTTCTTGATTTTTTCCAGTTTGTGGGCGCGCTGCTTCAATTCTTCAGCCAGCATTTTCTTTGCAGCAGGAGAAGCGATGACTGCTTTCCCTGTCGGGATGAGGTAGTTACGACCATAACCGGACTTTACGGTTACGATATCGTTCTTATAACCCAAGTTTACTATGTCTTCTTTCAATATAATTTCCATACTTTCCTCCTCCTATTATTTCATCATGTCAGTTACATAAGGCAGCAACGCCAGGTGACGCGCTCTTTTCACAGCTTGAGCTACACGACGCTGGAACTTCAAAGAAGTACCTGTAATACGACGCGGAAGAATCTTACCTTGCTCATTCAAGAATTTCTTCAAGAATTCAGGGTCTTTGTAGTCGATGTACTTAATACCGCTCTTTTTGAAACGGCAGTATTTTTTCTTCTTAACGTCTACTGAGGGCGGAGTTAAATATCTGATTTCTGATTGAACTTGTTGTGCCATGATTAATCCTCCTTTTTAGTTGATTTAACACTTCTTCTCTTCGCAGCATACTCGGCAGCGTACTTGTCCTGTTTGAAAGTCAGGAAACGGATAACGCGTTCGTCACGACGGAAATTTATTTCCAGTTTCTCAATGACAGTAGGTTCTGCATTGAACTCAATCAGTTGATAGAAACCGGTGGATTTCTTCTGGATTGGGTAAGCCAGCTTTTTCAATCCCCAGTTTTCTTCATTTACAATCTCAGCACCTTCAGCGGTAAGGATGCCTTTGAATTTTTCTACCGCTTCCTTCATCTGAACATCAGACAAAACGGGAGTCAAAATGAAAACGGTTTCGTATTGATTCATACTCGTTTAATTAAATAAATAAATTATTCTTTTATTAAATGCGGGTGCAAAGGTAGGCATTTTATTTTGAACTACAAAAATAAGCGGACTTATTTTGTATTGTCTTCAACTTACACTATATTTGCAAAGTTGTTTAAACAATAATTTCATGATAGAGCAATTCAACTTTGATATCCGGCTGATATTCGCCATACTCAACGGTAAGGTATCCGCTGCGATTAACCGCAAATTATCACGTAATTTCAGGCAGAACGGTTTGGAAATCACTCCCGAGCAGTGGACCGTCCTCATCTTCTTGTGGGAAAAGGACGGGGTAACGCAACAAGAGTTGTGCAATGCAACTTTCAAGGATAAACCCAGTATGACCCGCCTTATAGACAATATGGAACGCCAGCACCTCGTAGTGCGCATCTCCGACAAAAAAGACCGCCGCACCAATCTCATCCACCTTACCAAAGACGGCAAAGAGTTGGAAGAACGTGCCCGTGTCATAGCCAACCAAACGTTAAAGGAAGCATTGCAAGATATTACTATCGAAGAGTTAAGCGTGAGCCAGGAAGTGCTAAGAAAGATATTTTTTAATACGAAAGATTAAGAAAAAGCCTCATTTTTCACTTCTCATTCTTCATTCTTCATTAAAATATGGTTTTTTTGCAAAAATAATTTCGCTTGTTAAAGAATTATGCTTTTCTTTGTGACAAGAATACGAAAATAATAATCTATTAAAATACACACACATGAAAGGCTTATTAAAAAATCTGGGATTGATATTAATCTTGGTAGGGGCTGCAATCTTGGTTGCATGTTCTCTTACCGGCAATGTAAACAACAACGCTATCTTGGGGACCAGCGCTGTTTTAATTGTAATAGGATTGATTTCTTACATTCTTATCAACAAGAGAATTGCGGATTAATACCGAGAAAAAGAAATAAAAAAAGACGGTTGCGTTGCAATCGTCTTTTTTTATTTTCCGGCATCCGGAAAACCGAAACTTATCAGGAATCGGCCTCCGGGGTAATCAGCTTATATCCTTTTCCGTGGATATTGATAATCTCGATAGATTCATCCTCTTTCAGGTGCTTACGCAATTTTGTGATATACACATCCATGCTGCGTGCATTGAAATAGTTATCGTCAATCCAGATAGTTTTCAAAGCAAAGTCGCGTTGCAGGATTTCATTGGCATGCGCACAGAGCAAACCCAGCAATTCCGATTCTTTAGTGGTCAGCTTGGTCTGCTTTTCGGGCGTCGACAAAATCTGCTTCTGGGTATCGAAAGTAAATTTACCAATCTTGTAGATATTACTTTCCTTGTTTTTCTTGCCGCGGACGCGTCTCAAGATAGCTTCAATTCTGAAAGTCAGCTCTTCCATACTGAACGGCTTGGTGATGTAATCGTCCGCACCGATTTTAAAGCCTTCCAGAATATCCTCTTTCAAGGTCTTAGCCGTCAGGAATATTACGGGAATTTCCGCATTCGCGGCACGCACCTCCTGCGCCAGTGTAAACCCGTCTTTCTTGGGCATCATTACATCGAACACGCACAAGTCATATTTATTCTTCAGGAAAGCCTTGTATCCTGCCTCTCCGTCGGGATATAACTCGGCTGCATAACCTTTAGCCTGTAAATATTCTCTTAAAAGCATGCCAAGATTCTCATCGTCTTCGCATAATAAAATACGCAGTTTCTCATCCATATCAATCATTTTTTTAATAAAGGTAATGCAATAATAAATTTAGTTCCGACATTCAGCTCGCTTTCCGCCCGGATGGTTCCCTTATGGTCCTGAATAATCTTTCTCACATAAGCCAGACCAAGCCCGAAGCCTTTGACATCGTGCAGATTACCTGTATGCACGCGGTAGAACTTATCAAATATTTTTTTCAAATTGTCTTTCTTAATCCCTATACCGTTGTCTTGTACGGAAATCATCAGCTTACCCGGTTCGTTCCAGGTCTTTACCGTTAACAGCAAGTCCACATCCGGCCTTTTATACTTCACCGCATTATCCATGAGATTGAAAATGACATTCGTTATATGCATTTCATCCGCAAAGATAACCGGGTCGGTCGCTTTCAAATCGGACTCGATTTTTCCGTTATACCGTTCCACCTTCAAGGCGAACGTATTGATTACACCGGTAATCAGTTCATTGGCATCCAGTTCCTTCATCTTCAACGTTGCCTTCTGACGGTCGAACATCGACATCTGGAGCACCTTCTCCACCTGGAACCTGAGCCGCTTCGTTTCATCGTTGATAACGCCCGATATATGCTGGAACATCGCCGGGGACTTGCCGACCGCCGGGTCTTTCAACATCTGCGCCGCCAACGAAATAGTCGAAATCGGCGTCTTGAACTCGTGCGTCATATTATTGATAAAGTCATTCTTCATCTCCGTCAGCTTCTTTTGGCGGAACACGATATAAATCGTGAAGATGAACGTTATCAACAGGACGAAGGTAAATATCATCGACGGAATCATGAAACTGACCGAATCGAAAATATAATCCCTCTTGCCCGGGAAATGTATCTTGACGATACTCATACGCGCAGGCGGGTCGTTCAGGAACAAGGGCTGAGAATAAGAACTCTCACTGCCTTCATCGCTATAATCCGAACAACGGTAAACCTCCCTGCCGTCCCGGTCTATCACCTTGAAGTGATAATTCAGCTCGATGCCGTTGTCAATCAAGCCCGATTTCAGATACTGGTCTAAATTCTTAAAATTCACCCGTTCCTCTATCGGTTTGTCGCTGGCACGGTAAATCATCTGCCACGCCACCTCATCCAGCAAAGCCCGCTGATACAGATAACGGTTCTTTATAGCATCTGCCAGCGAACGCGACGTCTGAGGTATCGTTTTCGTTCCATGTTTCCGCGAAATCATCGCTCTCGGCAACTCCGACGCCTCGTTGGTAAATGTCTTCAGCTCAATGGACGAATATCTCGTCCCGTCCGGCGATGTAACCGTAAAACGTTGTGTCTGAATCAGCCCTTTACCTTGCGAACTCTGTTCCCAGGCTCTTTTTTCCGCCTCGGAGATATCCTCCCTCAACCAACGGTCAACTTCCGCGGACTCCACATCCTTCGAAGCGGCCATTAAAGCGCGCTTCACCGATTCATCAAATTGCTCGTTACGCATCTTCACCATTTCTTCAATATAGCTGATTTGCAGATACAGCAAACTAATGAAAGAAAGACCCATAACGATGCCCAATATCCATATTGTCGACTTTTTCATAGTCACAAAATTAACACTCCCTAATTAACATTCCTAACAAATTAACCTGATTTAACCGGGTGTTCTCGTTAATTAACCGTAGAATATTTTTTAGGTTGCATTACGAGCATTATAACAAAACAAGACACCTTTGGTTTGCAAATTTAATAAAAAATTAAATATTAACATTCACATTCATCCGTATTCCTAATCAGTGTTAATAAAAAAGCCGTTATTCCTCACTATGAGCGAACAACGGCTTTTACTATTTATTAAAAAACTCTATTCTTCTGCCTGCTTGGCTTCGAATTCCTTGATAAGTTTATCCTGTACATCGCTCGGAACAAGCTCGTAGCTGGCAAACTTCATAATGAACGAAGCACGACCGCCCGTCAACGAACTCAACGCCGTAGAGTAAGAGGACATCTCCTTCAAAGGAACCTTAGCAATCAGCTTTTCATAGCCGGATTCGCTATTCATACCCATAATCATGGCACGGCGTCCTTGCAGGTCGCCCATTACATCGCCCATTTTATCGGAAGGAACAAACACTTCCACATCGTAAATAGGTTCCAGAATCTTCGGACCGGCATTCTTAAACGCTTCGCTGAACGCATTACGACCCGCCAGCATAAAGGAGATTTCATTCGAATCTACCGGATGCATCTTGCCGTCGTACACGATGACACGCACATCACGGGCATACGAACCGGTCAGCGGACCTTGTTCCATGCGCGACATGATACCTTTCAGAATAGCCGGCATAAAACGGGCGTCGATAGAACCTCCCACGATACTGTTGACAAACACCAGCTTGCCGCCCCATTCCAATGGAACTTCCTCTACACCCTTCACATTCATCTTGAATTCCTGTCCGTTGAACTTATAAGTTTCCGGCATCGGCATACCTTCGTAATAAGGCTCTACAATCAGGTGGACTTCGCCAAACTGACCAGCACCTCCCGACTGTTTCTTATGGCGGTAATCGGCACGGGCAGCCTTCGTGATAGTTTCGCGGTATGGAATTCTCGGTTCTTCGAACTTAATCTGCAACTTCTCATTATTCTCCAAACGCCACTTCAACGTACGCAGGTGAAATTCGCCTTGTCCATGCACGATTGTCTGGCGCAACTCCTTAGACTGGTCGATAACCCACGTCGGGTCTTCCTCGCGCATACGGTTCAGGATAGACATCATCTTTTCCGTATCGGCCTCGTTCACAGGCTTGATAGCGCGGGAATATTTGGAATTCGGATATTTGATAAAGTTGAAACGGTTCTCGGCTCCTTTGGCATTCAGCGTATTACCGGTATGTACATCTTTCAGTTTTACCGTACAACCGATGTCACCGGCCACCATTTCCTCCACCTTGATACGGTTGGCGCCCGCGCAGGCATAAATCTGTGCGATACGTTCCTTAGAGCCCCGGTCGGCATTCGTAAAATCGTCTCCCTCATGCACTTTACCGCTCATAACCTTGAAATACTGCACATCGCCGATATGCGGCTCCACCGCCGTCTTGAAGAAATACAAAGAAGTAGGCGCATCCGGATTGGGATTCACAACCTCCCCACGCGTATTATGTACCGGCGGCATCTCGTCTACGAACGGAACGACATTGCCTAGGAACTCCATAAGACGGCGTACTCCCATATCCTTACCCGCACATACACAGAACACAGGGAACATACCGCGGGAAGCCAGCCCCTTACGGATACCCTCACGCATCTCGTCTTCGCTCAGGGAATCCTGTTCAAAGAATTTCTCCATTAGCGTCTCGTCGTGTTCGGCAGCAGCCTCCACTAACGCCTTATGCAAAGCGGTCGCCTTTTCCATTTCCTCGGCGGGAACCTCTTCGATAGTAGGTGCTCCGCCTTCCGGTCCCCACGAATATTTCTTCATCAGAAGTACATCAATCAACGAATTGAAATTCGGTCCGGTAGCCAACGGATATTGAACAGGCACTACTTTCGAGCTGTAAATCGACTGTAATTGCTCCAGTACCATATCATAATCGCACTTCTCATGGTCGAGCTGGTTCACAAGGAAAATAACCGGTTTGCCCAACTTCTCCGTATAACGGAAATGATTCTGAGTACCTACTTCGGGACCATACTGCCCGTTCAGCAACAACACGGCCGTATCGGTTACATTGAGTGCCGTAATAGCTGCCCCCACGAAATCATCGCTACCCGGACAGTCTATGATATTCAGCTTCTTACCGTTCCATTCCACATGATAAACGGTGGAAAACACGGAATAACCATATTCCTGCTCCACCGGAAAGTAATCGCTGACCGTATTCTTGGCAGTAATTCTGCCGCGACGTTTTATAATACCACTCTCAAAGAGCAGCGCTTCCGTGAGAGTGGTTTTACCCGAGCCGTCATTGCCGAGGAGGGCAATGTTCTTAATTTCATTCGTCTGATATACTTTCATGATATATAAGATTTAAAGTGAATACTCAGCATGCTTCCGTATGCCATTATTTTAGTGAGCCGCAAATTAGAAATTAATCGAAAGAAAAGCAATAAAACAGCCGTGTTACTAAACAATGTTGTGTAACATATTCGTCTTACATCTTTATATATTTCGTCCTATACCTTATATATAGAAAGTAATTTGCAGAGACCGGAAATACGTAAAACCGGCATACATGCAAACGCAATGCAGCTTATCTCAGGCAATGCCTCAAAAATGAGGTCGGGACTACGCCGTCGGAATATGTGGAACTCCAGAGATAAAACAAATCGTCCCGCAGGACAAGCCGTATCGTCCTGCGGAACGGATAAAATTATCCCGTGAGACAAACGAGTCCGTCCCACGGGATAAATTCGATACGGAACAAGCCTGCGGTAAGAACCTGTTCCGGCCTCCTTATTCGATGCCTACATTGTGGAATACCGGCGTAAGGATGAACGTAAATTCATAATCGCCGTAAGGCACTTGGTATTCGGGAAGGGCGATACGTCCCCAACTGTTCACACAACCCAGGCCTGCCTGCACCTTGTCGATGCAGAAATTTGTCAAATCCGCTTCCTCCACCTCCGGCGAATGTCCGTTACGCTTGCTCCAACCTTCGTCCAGCGACTCAATCGTATAATGCAGAGCCGACGCGGAGAATGGTGCGGCAGCAACTACCCTGATACCGTTGCCGGCGGCATCCAACATCTTCCACCAGCGGATGTCGGTCTTCGTTCCATTCTCCTGCGGGCGTATATAAGGATAGAACTGCTCCGAAACGCTCTGGCGGTAGATGCCGAGGTCGGCGCAATGATTACGGTCGATGTAGTTCTCTACGGGACCGCGACCATAATATTCAACCGTCCCGAAACTGCGGGGCATAGGCATCTGCATGCCGAAACGGAAAAGGTTGGCAACCCGGGCGCTCTTATCGGCAATCATCTTTTGAGTTACCTTGACAGCGCCATTGTTGTTGATGACATACGTCAGGTTCAATACAGCCGACGCCTTCGGCAGTGTGTAGGCAGCCTCCACAATTACCTGTCCGTTCTCGGTACGCTGGCCGAAAGAAGTCAGTTTTATCTCCGGGTTCTTCCATACGATATATTTACGTTGCAGGTTGGCTCCGAAATCATTATCGGTAGGAGCACGCCAGAAGTTGGGCGTAAGCGCCTCGCCCTCCTTAATCATATCCAGTCCGTTCACCTCGTATTTCGTCAGATAACCGGTGTACTTGTTGAATTCCATGCGGAAGGCATCGCCGGAAACAATGAGATAAGTACGGTCGTTCTCCTGCACGGCGGGAACTACAACCTCGATATTACTCGATACCCCGTTCTTCAAGTCCATTGCAGGAGCCTGGTAAGCATTCAGCGTTAACTGGTCTTTGGCTACCGTATGGCCGGCAGGCAGCAAACCCTCCCGGTTTTTCAGCTTATAAGACACGTTGAGCAGCCACTCGGCACACTGGCATACAGCACCCAAATCCAGCTTGATTTTGGCCGTCTGCTGCGGAGCTACATCCAGCTTGTCCACACGGCCGTTGCGTACCGCCTTGCCGTCCTTCAGCACCTCCCATTCCAAGTAGTAAGCAGAAAGATCGCGGAAGAAGAACTCGTTGAATACACTGATTTCCCCATGCTGCAAATCGGCCGGAGCCGTACGGATATCCTGGTAGATGCGTCCCACCTCGTACATATGGGGGTTGGGCACACGGTCGGGACTGACAAGGCCGTTGTCGCAGAAATTACCGTCGCTGGCATCGAAACGGTTGAAGTCGCCGCCATAGGCATAAATCATCTTGCCGTTCTTGCCCGTCCAGCGTACGGACTGGTCTACGAAATCCCAGATAAAGCCACCCTGGTACTTGGGATACTTGCGCACCAAATCCCAGTATTCCTTGAAACCGCCTTCGGAGTTACCCATGGCATGAGCATACTCACACTGAATGAGAGGTTTAGTCATGGAGGCATCCTCGCAATATGCCCGGCAATCCTCGTACCCGTAATACATCGGGCAGAAAATATCGGTCTTACCCTTCTTTCCCGCCTGCTCGTACTGTACGGCACGGCTCGGGTCTTCCGCTTTCACCCAGTCGTAAGCCGCTTCGAAGTTGGAGCCGTATCCCGCCTCGTTACCTAACGACCAGAAGATGATGCTGGGATGATTGAAGCTGCGCTGTACATTGCGCCGGTTGCGTTCCATATGAGCTTTCAGGTAATCGGCGCGCTTGGCAAGGGTGGACTCCCCATAGCCCATTCCGTGAGACTCTATATTGGCTTCTGCCACCACATAAATACCGTACCGGTCGCACAGGTCGTACCACAAGCTGTTATCGGGATAGTGACAGGTGCGCACCGCATTCACGTTGAACTGCTTCATAATCCGGATATCCTGAATCATACGCTCGCGGGAAACCACATAACCGTAGTCCGGGTCTATCTCGTGGCGGTTGGCTCCCTTGAAAAGAACAGGCTGTCCGTTCACCAGCACCTGCGAGCCTTTCAACTCGATTTTACGGAAACCCACTTTGACGGGGATAACCTCGCTGCTGCCCTGCAAGGTGGCATGCAACGTATAGAGATAAGGTGTCTCGGCCGTCCATTTATGCGGATTGTCGAGATTCATCGAGGCAGTGCCGTTGCCACGTACGGTTGCCGTCGCCACCTGCCTGCCTTCGGCATCCAGCAACTCCAGGTCGGTATGCCCTCCGCCTTTCAGACGGACTTCCACACGTAGGGAACCGTTCTTGTAACCGGCATCCAAATCGGGAACGACGCGGATATCCTCGATGCGCTTCTTATCGCGGACGTACAGGTAACAGTCGCGCCCTACGCCGCTGTAACGGAAAAAGTCCTGGTCTTCCAGATACGTGCCGTCGCACCAGCGGAACACCTGGAAGGCAATCAGGTTCTTCTTCCCCGGTTTCAGGTAAGGGGTGAGGTCGAACTCGGCTTCCAACTTGCTGTCCTCGCTGTACCCTACATACCTGCCGTTTACCCACAAGTACATATTGGACGTTACCGAACCGAAATGCGCAATGATGTCCTTGCCTTTCCAATCGGCAGGTACTACTATCTCGCGGCGATAAGCCCCCACATGGTTATCCGCAACGGGCACTTGCGGAGGATTGTTCTTGAACTGGTTGCGCCAGGCATAGCCGGCATTCACGTAAATAGGGTCGCCGAAACCATTCAGCTCCCATACGCCGGGAACGGGAATATCACCCCAACCTCTGTCGTCGAACTCCGGTTTCCAGAAATCCACGGGACGGGCATCGGCATCTTTCACCCAAAAGAATTTCCACGTACCGTTCAAGGTCATGAAACGGGAGGAACATTCCTTAACTCCCTCACGGGCAGCGTCCGCCGACTCGTAGGCAAAATAATCGGTGTGCATCGGGGCACGGTTTACGGCATTGACCTCCGGGTCTTGCCATTCGGTAAAGGACTGGGCATTGGCCACCGCAGCCAGTGCCGCAAACAGTCCGGTAATAATCTGTCTTTTCATGATATGTGTATATGGTTAAGTTTGTATTGTCGCAAAAGCCGATGTGTGACGGACAAAATCACGGTACGCCTAAGCGCGGAAGAAGCCCTCCTTACATTCATTTCTGCCTTATCTGCAAACGGTACACGCCGAACGAATAAGGCTGCAACTCCAGGTGCAGGAACCGGTCGGCAACCTGTACCGGACGCATCCGCGGAACCACCACTTCCTGTTCCAGCGTATTCACGGTTTTCGGGTCGTCCGCCTGCAGGTAGATGCAGGAGCCCGAAACGAGCTTTCCTCTCCTCAATCCGTCGAAGTCTATGCGTACATCGTTCCGCTTGCCGGCGGCATTGACTATCTTCAAGATAACCTCCCCGGTATTACCGTCCAAAGCCGCAGTAGCATACAGCCCGTCCTTGCCGGTAACCGGTGCACCCTCCATTTGCAGGGAGAGCACATCCGTTCCCGGATTCATGCCGTACATCTGTTGCACATAATAGCTGGGTGTACGCATCACACGGAGATTATCGAACCATATCAAGTCCGGATTCCACTGCCAGGCATCCACATGGGCAAACAGCGGGGCATAGGTAGCCAGATGAACGACATCCGCATTACGTTCCAGCCCCGTCATAAAAGCCGCTTCGGAAAGGGCAGCAAAGAAATTGTTCGCCTTACCCGTAGCATGGTCGTGCGACGCATATTCGCCGGCAAAAACTTTCGGCCCCTTCCGGTCATAGCTGTCATAACGGGTAGCGTTGGCAAAGAACCAGTCGGGCGCCATATAATAATGCTCGTCCACCAAATCCACACCGATGCGCTTCATCTCCGGCCAGAGATAATCGAACTTATCGCCGCCTGCACTCGGTCCGGAAGAACCCACCACCTTGATATCCGGATAGCGGGCACGGATAGCCTCGGTAAATACTTCGAGCCGCTCAGGATAAACCTCTCCCCACTGCTCGTTGCCGATACCTATCATTTTGAGGCCGAAAGGTTCGGGATGTCCCATGTCGGCACGCAGTCTGCCCCATTCGGTGGTAACCGCGCCGTTGGCAAATTCAATCAAGTCGAGAGCATCCTGCACGTAAGGGTCGAGCTGTTCCAAAGGAACAACTTCATTGCTCTCGTACTGACAGGAAAGCCCACAGCTCAACACCGGTAGAGGCTCTGCCCCTATGTCCTCGCTCAGCAGGAAGTATTCGTAAAACCCCAGGCCGAGGGACTGGAAATAATCGGGAAATGCCTTATGCTTGAAGGTATAGTTCCAGCGGTTTTCATTCAGCGGACGATTCTCCACCGGGCCTACGGAATTCTTCCATTGGTAGCGGGTAGCCAGGCTGTTGCCCTCGATGATGCAGCCGCCGGGAAAACGGAATACTCCGGGGTTGAGGTCGTAGAGCGCCTGGACGAGGTCGGCACGCAGCCCGTTCTCGCGGTTCTTCCATGTCTTGACCGGGAACAGGGAGATATGGTCTATATCCACCGTACCTACGGTTGCCAGCAACACCCGCAGGCGGGCATGCGCGTCCGTAAAAGGAGACTGCAATACCGCCGTCACCTTCTGCCACCCGCTGCCCCGCACCTCAATCTCTTTCTTCAAAGGGTTCTCGCCGCCGGCATTCACCAGCTCCACGGAAAGTTTCACCGGTGCGGCGTCCGGGATACGCACATAGGCGGTGAAGCGGTACTCCTCGCCCTGTTTCAGCCCGATGCCGCGGTATCCCTCATTGTCCAATCCGGCACGCAGCAGTCCACCGTCGTTTACGATACGCACATAATGCGGGTTACGGTCGAAGCAGGGAGCCTCATCGCGTACCGTTACATTGCCGAAAGGAGTCCACCCCACGAAAGGCTGGGGGAACTCGAAAGAACGGTTCTTCACCAACTCGGCGTACAAGCCGCCGTCGGCACCGAAGTTGATATCCTCGAAAAATATGCCGTACATGGTAGGCTGTATCCTGGCAACCGGCTTGGATACGTCCACACTCATCACATGCTGCCCCTGTACCGTCACAGCAAGCAGCAGGGCAAAGATGCTTGCCAATCCTTTTTTCCTCATATGATAGTCTTGTTTTTTCTTTTTATAATAAGTATATGTCGTCACACTCTTTCCCCTCTTAAAAATTACTACGCCGTACGCCCCCTTTTTACTCAAACCGAAAAGGGATAATTTACCGGAAAAAGCCGTTGTCCGCCTGCTTCTCCGTCTTCAAGGTACGGGCGGACGAAGCACTCACATCTACCGGTAGCCATACCGCCATGTCGCCCTCGCCGCGATGTGCCCAGGCATAATAAGGAATCAGCGTCAGCTTCACATCGCCGACAGTTAACTTACCGGACTCATCGTAACCCGACGATTGCGTATCGTTACTATTATCTTATTAATATATTCATGTACTTATCATCCTTATTTCCGGGTATAAATAACGGGCACAGAAGATGCCGCCCCCGGAGAAGCGGCCTTCAACGCACTAAAATCATTCGCCTTGGCGGATACGTATCACCGTAAACGAATATGCCGGCATCTTATAATCGAACTCATTGCCTGCAATCTCGAATGCGGAAGATACGGACTTGGCATCCCTGCTCTCCGGACTGCCCGTAAGCAACGTCTTTACCGCCGACGGGGAAGTCAAGGAAACGCCGTCCAGCAGCACCTTCGCAGCCACTTCCACCGGCAGCAGGTTTGCCAGCTTCACGATATAGTCGCCGCTAACATCGTCGCGCACTACGGACACGCCGACACGCTTCCGCACCGCATCCGAGCCGTCGCTCAGGCTGACTTCCGACGGCAGGTAGGCAGTACCGGAGTTCTGCCCGTACATCTGCTGTACGTAATACCCCACCGTAGGTTTCACCCCGGTGTTGTCGAAATAAATCAAATCGGGATTCCACTGCGTATGTCCCTCCTTTGCCAACAGCGGCGCATACGATGTCATGGAAACAATATCGGCATTCCGCTCCACAGCCGTGAGGTACAGCGCTTCCGTCAAAGCCGTCTCGATGTTGTTGGGACGACCTGCCATGTGAGAGGCATACTCTCCCAGATATACCTTGGGCTTGCTGCGGTCGTAGCGGTCGTAATAATCCTGGTTGTTGATGAGCCAGCCGGGTTCCACGTAGTAATGTTCGTCCACCATGGGCACGCCCAGGCGGGTGGCGAGCTCCCACCCTTCGTTGTAGTCCGTACCTTCGTAGAAAGGCCCTACGGTTCCGATAACGGTTATTTCGGGATGTTTCTCCTTGAGGGCGTTGTATATCATCGTGAAGCGTTCCTCAAAGACATCGGTTATCATATCCTCGTTGCCGATGCCGATGAACTTCAGTTTGAAAGGCTCCGGATGCCCCGCCTCCGCACGCTTCCTGCCCCACTCCGTACGGCGTGCATCACCGTTGGCGTACTCTACCAGGTCAAGTATATCCTGGATATAACGTTCCATTTCCTGCATCGGGATGCCGTTCTGCTGCCCCATGCACGTCAGCTCGCCGTCGGAATGGCGGGCGCACGTACCGGAGTTCTGGCACGGCACACCCGCAGCAAGCACCGGAAGCGGCTCGGCGCCGATGTCCTCGCAGTACTGGAAGAATTCGAAATAGCCCAGACCGCGCGTCTGGTGATATCCCCAAAGGTTGCGCATGGGCTTGCGGGCTTCGAGCGCCCCCACAGAACCTTTCCAGTCGTAGATATTGTCTATCCCGTCACCGTGCGCCACACAGCCGCCGGGGAAGCGGATGAAGCGGGGATGCAAGTCGGCGAGCATCTGCGCCAGGTCTGCACGCAACCCGTTCTTGCGCCCCTTAAAAGTGTTCTGCGGGAAAAGGGAAACCATATCCAGATGCAAGGCAGCCGGAGCCGATTGCAGGACGAGTTCAAGGCGTCCGTCGGCAGCATCGGACGTAGCGGTCAGCACCGCTTTGTACTTCTTCCACTCACGGGAGGATACCTTTACGACCGATTCGGCGCATACATTGCCTTTTCCGTCCGTAATGCGCACCGACACTTTCATACTTTTGGGTTGCGTATAGCGCCCTGCCTTTGCAGCATGCCCTTCGGCGGGGATGCGGGCAAAGAGAGAGAAGTCGTACTTTTCGCCCCGTTTCACCACGATGCCGTCATAGCCCGTATTGTAAATACCCGCACCGGGCACATTCGCCTCCACCTTCAAATAATGGGGATTGTTGGGATGTATGGGGGCTACCGTATCTATCTGCAAGTGTATCGGAAACCCGCCGGGAGCCTCGCCGGAAGCAGCGGAAAGGGTGGGACGGATACCTCCCCAGGCAGTCAGGGGTCCCCATTCCGAAGCCCTCTCCGGGGTATAGCCACGGTCGGACGGAGCGTATTCGAAGTCGCGGTTCTGGACAAGCTCGGCATAAAGCCCGCCGTCGGCGGCATAGTTGATGTCCTCGAAGAAAATGCCTATCAAATGGTCGCTTATCTCCTTCGCCTGGTCTGGTTTCACCCGGACAGTGGCGGTCAGGGGTTTCAGCCCGGCAAAGCGCACGGGGTCTTGTGCCATGCGTTCGGCATTCTGCGCCGCACGGTATTTCTTGTGCTCGGCATAACGGATAATTTGCTGTACGGTGGCGTACGGCACTTTCTGTATCCGCCCCGTATGCTCCGTTCCATTCACGGCGGCTTTTCCTTCGGAAGAAGGACATGCGTCGCCGGGCGCGAACTTAGCGAGCTCCTCAGCCGGGAAGTAAGTCTGGCGCCCCCACTGCTGCAAGTCGGGCGAGGAGGCATGCGCCATTACCTTGCCCGTATCCGTGACTTTCCAGGCACAATGCCAACTGCCGTCGGTACGGCTTTGCACCAACTGCGGGGCGAACATCTTCTTTCCCCTGCCCCACGGACCGAAGTCGGAGCTGACATAGGCAAAGCCGTCCGCCACGCTGAACCACGTATTGCGGTCGCGGCTCCAGGCAAACTTCAAGCCGCCCTGCCCGTCGGCATGGGAATACGAAAAGAGGTAGACGGAATCGGGCTCGTTCGCCGTACGATGTGTCCCTGCCCGTAAGGAAGAGGCAAGTGCCAACAGCAGGCAGAAGAGACATAATCTCAATGGTATTTTCATGGTATTCATATGATAGTATTTTTTTACATCTAAAAAAGAAAGCAAATCAGGCCGTTACTGAAAGGCATTCAGTCGTATAGTGAATTGCATTCAGTCGTATAGTGAACCCTATTCAGTCTATGACTGAATTACCCTACATCTAGGTATACTGACAATCAAGCAGCTACACAAGAGCTACCTGCCCGGTTTTTATGATAAAGAATATGTACCTTTCAATCGTCCCGAAACTATCCGTCCTTATTTTACTATCACGGCTCCGCCCTGCGGCTGGAGGGTGAGCTGGAGCGTACCGTCCGACTTGATTTTCTGCTCCTTGCATTGCGGTTGCAGCTTCTTGTCGTCGAGATAAACGGAGACGGCCTCGCCTGCGGGCAGCATCGGAAGGGAGAGTTTCAGTTTCAGAGGTTCCGCCGTAGCATTGGCGGCGGCTATATACCATACATTGCCATGGCGACGCGCCAAGACTACATAGCGGCCGGGATAACCGTCGATGAAGCGGGTTTCGTCCCACGTAGTGGGTACTTGCTTCATAAAGTCGATACACAGCGCCGGCGCATCCGTCAGGTTATTGGGTGTCAGGGCGAAGTTCTGTATGGGGTTCTGGAAAAGCACGGCGGTAGCCAACTGGAAAATGTCCGTCGTGCGGCGGGTAGTACCGCCGTCGTTGCCGCGGTTCAGGCGCTTGTTCAGAAAGACGCCGCCGAACTCCATACATCCCACCGTATTGCGGATAAATGGATGCAGTGTGGCGTTGAACGCCTCGTTGTCGCAGAAGTGCTGTCTGAATATCATATTCTCGGATGCCAGCACCGCCTCGCTACCCACGTAATTGGGGTACATCCGCTCCCACCCGCGGGGCAGTGTGCAGCCGTGGAAGATAACCATAAGGCCGTGGTCGTCGGCATCGCTCAGGATTTCTTCGTACAGGCGTATGGTTTCCTGCTTGTCGCCGCCGAAGAAGTCTACTTTTATACCCTTCACACCCTGGCTCTGCAACCAGTTCATCTCTTGCTTGCGGATAATGGAGTTATCCATACGGTTGGTGGGGCTTTGTACGATATCGTTCCAATAGCCGCTGGAGCTATACCATAGGAATACATCCACCTGTTTGCTCCGGGCGTATTTGATGAGTTGCGCCATCCGCTCGTAGCCTATCTGCTGGTCCCAGCCGGAATCTATAAGGATGTATTCGTATCCCATATCGGCTGCCAGGTCGATATAGCGTACCTGGTCGTCATAGTTCATGCTGTCGTCCTGCCATACAATCCAGCTCCAGGTGCTGCGCCCGGGTTTGTAGTCCTGCTTCGTGGTATAGCGCGGCGTAACCACATCCCACGGAACGGTCGTCTCTACCACCGGTTTCAGGGTTTCGCCTACCGTAATGGTGCGCCACGGCGTGCTGCCGGGCAAGGCGAAAGCGGGTTCGACGGTTCCGTTGCCGTTGTTTTCTTCCGGCATGGGGAAGGCTACGGTGTACACGCCGTTGGCCGCATCGCTGAGGTGGGATGCGCAATAACGGCTATCCACGCCTGTTTCGCTCACCAGCACCCAACCGTCTTCGCCCACCCGGAACAGGCAGGGGAAGGTGTAGCCGTGACCGTAATGCGAACGTTCGCCCAGCGGGGCATCCGGCTTATATTCTTCTTCGTAGCTGGGCTTCGAGCGTTTCCAGCCTATCATGGCGTCGCTCTGCGGGCAGAGGAAGGTGGTGGTCTTGTCGGGGAAGGCGAAGCCGGTGCACTCGCTCATTACGCGCACGCTACCCGTATCACCCTGGCGGGGCAGGGTGTAGCGGAAGGCTACATCGTTGTCGCTCACCCGGAACGTAACCTGCATCTTCTGCCCCCGGGCGTTGTCGAAGAAGCAGTTCAGCTCGTTCGCCCGGTAGTGTACTTGCGAGGTCTTGATACGTTCCAGCGAATAGCGGTCGTCTATCTTGCTCACTTCATGTCCGGTCAGTTTCAGCCCTTGTGCAAAGTCGCCCACATTGGTGTTCATGCCCAACGGAGAGTTTTCCAGCATCTGCTTTCCTTTATAAGAAACGGAGTAAACCGCTTTACCGGCTTCGGTACACGTAACCGCTACTTGCAGGTTTCCGTCCGGTCCTTTCACTATCACATCTTGCGCCTTCAACGGCAAAGCGGCTGCCAGCAACAGCAGCGCCAATTTCAGTTCTTTTTTCATGGTACGATATGTATTAGTAATAACTCAATGTTTTTTCTTATAAGGTTTGCCGTAACCGGCTGTTTCTGCTTTACCGGGTATTGTGCCGGCAGTGACGGCTCTCCGCCATTCAGTGTCCGATAATTATACCTGTCCGTACTCACAGCATGGTATATAGCTTCCTCCGTAATATGATTATCTGTAAAATATGCAAACAAATAACCTACGCAATCTTTCTCGTGGAAAGGCTTTTCCCGAGAGAAGACCGGAACGACAGACAACGGCAGGAATGCCGGAATTATCTGTAATTGCCATAAGGGGCTTTTAATGTTTTTCATAATCATTTTATATCAAGAAGATTAGCGAGTGTAAAAATAACACTTTTACTACAGATATGACAAATAAGTGCATATGTTGTGTAACATATACACTTATTCTTGCCTATCGGGGCAATATGCATTCAAAAAAACGTACCATTTCACCGATAGACTGACATAACCTATCTCACCGTCCATAAAGAAAGCCATGTCACAGGTTTCCAGTCCCGATGTATGTTCCAGTGCAAGGAAAACAAAAGAAGCCATATAAAGGTGTCGTTATTTGTATACCAATCACTTTCGGGCAACTCCTCACCCTCTTTTGCTGTAAGCCTGTTCACCGGGATTTATCCGCCATTTGAATACGACAAAGGTTTTCTTTCCTTATTCTATGATAGAATTCCTTTACCGATAAACTAAGCAACGGAACGTACCAATCGGAACGGTTTTTCTTTCCTGTAACCGCTTTAATCGTCTCTTTATCCGCTTCCGACAACTTCGTATCATCTAACCGTACAGTTCCCGTTCGCCAGGAGAATGTTTTTCACAAGTTGGGCATCACGCGCTATCCGGTACGACATTTTTGAGAAATCAGTCAAATGCTTATATATCCATTTTAGTATTAAATACAAGTAAAGAAAAGAAATCACCTAACCCGGCGTAGAAAAAAATCGTATATTTGCGCCCCAACCAATCTCAAAGAAGCATGGCAGGTATCTACATCCATATTCCCTTCTGCAAGACACGCTGCATCTACTGCGATTTCTATTCCACCACCCGCAGCGAACTGAAGGGACGTTACATCCGTGCGCTTTGCAAGGAACTGCAAATGCGGAAAGAATACCTGCGGGGCGAACCCGTGGAAACGGTTTACTTCGGCGGCGGCACTCCTTCGCAGCTTGCGGAGGAAGATTTCCGGGAGATATTCGAAACCATTCGGAAACACTACGGAATGGAGCATTGCCGGGAAATCACCCTCGAAGCCAACCCCGACGACCTGACGGAAGAATACACAGCCATGTTGCAACGGCTCCCCTTCAACCGCATCAGCATGGGCATACAGACCTTCGACGACGCTACCCTGAAACTGTTGAACCGCCGCCACAATGCGGCGCAGGCTGTCGATGCCGTGCGTCATTGCCGCCGTGCCGGTTTCGGCAACATAAGCATCGACCTCATTTACGGTCTGCCGGGCGAAACGGACGAGCGGTGGGAACACGATTTGCAGCAAGCCGTCGGCCTCGATGTAGAGCACATCTCCGCCTACCACCTGACGTACGAAGAAGGAACCCGCCTGCATGAACTGTTGCAGGCACACCGCATCCACGAAGTGGACGAAGAAAGCAGCGTCCGCTTCTTCTCCACCCTGATAGACACGCTCGGCAATGCCGGATACGAACACTACGAAATATCCAACTTCTGCCGGCCGGGTATGTACTCCCGCCACAATACATCGTACTGGCGGGGAATACCCTACCTGGGCTGCGGCCCTTCCGCCCATTCATTCGATACGGACACCCGCGAATGGAACATCTCCTCGCTGGAAGACTACCTGCATTCTATCGAAACCGGTTGCCGCCGGTTCGAAAAAGAATACTTAGACCGGGCTACCCGCTACAACGAATGCATCATGACCTCTATCCGTACCCGGTGGGGGCTGTCCTTGGACGAGCTGGAACAGAAATTCGGCAAAGAACTGCGGCAATACTGCATGGACATGGCACTTGCACACCTGGACAGCGGCAAGCTGGAGATACGCGGCAACCGCCTCCACCTCACCCGCGAAGGCATCTTCGTGTCGGACGGCATTATGAGCGACCTGCTATTCATAGAAGAATAAAGCGACATGACCGAACAGGAAGTGAGGCGCTACCTGCGCCAAATGAAAGACGAGAACTCGGAACAAGCCTTCCGGGGCTTCTACGACCTGACCTACGACCGCCTTTTCCGCATCGCCCACTACTACGTCAGGCGCGGAGACTGGGCACAGGAAATCGTGCTGGATGTATTTATGCACCTTTGGGAACAACGCAAAAAACTGCCGGAAGTAAGCAACATCGAAGATTACTGCTTTATCCTTACCAAGAACGCCTCCCTCAACTACCTGGAAAAAGAAGCAAGGCATACCGACCGGAATTCCGGGCAGTTATCCGAACCCGCCGGCCACGCCTGCTCTCCCGAGGACACCCTTATCAGCGAAGAACTCTTTGCCCGCTACGTCAAAGCCCTCGACCGGCTGCCGGAACGTTGCCGGGAAGTATTTATCCGGGTGCGCGAGGAAAAACAAAGCTATGCCCAGGTAGCCGAAGAATTGGGTATCAGCATCAAGACTGTAGACGCCCAATTACAGAAAGCGCTTGCACGCCTGAGGGAAATGCTGCTCCGCTAAAAGCGGAACAGACCGGGAAACACAGAAAAAATACAGGAAAAACAAAAAAAGTACGGATGTACATAGGGAGTTTTCGGGAAACGCCTGTCTTTACCTATGAAAACAAAATCCACAAGCGTTATGAAAAGCCTATGTACAATCGGAACCGGCATACTATTTGCCATACTCTGCCTGAGTGCCTGTAACGACGACCATGCCGGTTATCCCACGAATTATACCGGTTTCGACAAGATAACCGAGAGCTACACTGTAGACCGCCGAACGGAGGAGCAGGATATCAGCCTTAAAATCATTGCGATAAAGAAAAGAGAAGAAGACAGGGAAGTATCACTGAGCGCCCGTTCGAAACCCGGTACGCAACCCGCATTCAAGCTGCTGGATACCCGGCTCGTTATTCCCGCCAGGAAGAAATACGCCACCGTCCGCATCCGTATCTATCCCAAACAGATAAAACATAACCAGGAAATACGCATTACCTGCACGCCCGCAGACAAGGAAGTAAAGCAATCGCAACTGCTGCTGAAGCTGACCGTCAAATAAAAAAGAGATGAAAACAAACGACGACCCTATCGACAAGCTATTAGACAGGCTGATAGCCTCCACCCGTTCGCCCCGGGGAAAATTCTCGGCAGAAAACAGTTGGAAGATACTGGAAACGCGGCTATTCGCCCGCCGCATAAAGAGGCGGTTCTGGTTGCGTACGACAAGCGCCGCTGCGGTAATCCTGCTATGCGTGGCAAGCTGGGCTACCTACCATGCCCTATCTTTCGAACCGGCATCCCCCGCTCCGGCAATTTCCACGGAGACACCTCCCGCAGCAACCGTGCCGGGAGAAGTGCTGATTTTCCGGCAGCAGCCGTTGGAGGAAATCGCCCTCCGGCTTTCGCAAACATTCCACCGGGCAATCCGAATAGACGACAGCCTGAGAAACTACCGGATGACAGCAACATTCGACTCCGACGAAAGCCTGACAGTCATCCTCGACCTGCTGAAAGAAGCCGGCAAATTCGATTATGAAGAATCCAACGACACCATAGTCATCACTAAACTTAACTGACCCAATAATGAAGTATTCCACTATCTGTTCGCACCGCCATATCGGGACAATGTTCCTGGTATGTGCGGTTCTCCTGAGCCACCCGCTCCACGCACAAACGAAAGCAGCCCGCCTGACCCTTGACATCCATAACGCTACGCTGGAAAGTTTCGCCCGGCAACTGGAAAATGCAACCGGCTTTACCTTTATATATGGAGAAGACGTGAAACTGTCCCGGCGCATCACCCTGGAAGCCCAGCGGCAAACTATCGGAGAGATATTGCAGCAAGCCTTCCACAACGAGCCCGTAGGGTTCGAGATATCCGGAAAACACATCCTGCTGCACAAGCGGCCTATACCGCAGAAATCCGTAAGCCGTAAATTCACCGTCAGCGGATATGTAACCGACGGGGCGTCTTCCGAAACGCTGATTGGCGCCAATATCCTCGAAAGCCGCCGTTCCGTAGGCACAGCCACCAATCCTTTCGGTTTTTACACACTTACGCTGCCTGAAGGAAATACCCGGCTCACCTTCTCGTACCTGGGCTACGAAACGCAGCACAAGCAATTCGTGCTGTCAAAAGACACGCTGCTGAACATCCGCCTCGACAGTAACAACCGACTGGCCGAAGTGATAATCCTCTCGGACAAGCAGGAAGCCGGCATACAAAGTACCTCCATGGGAGCACACGAGATACCGATGACACAAATCCGGCATACCCCCACAGTACTGGGAGAGGCCGATTTATTGAAAACAATCCAGTTGATGCCCGGTGTACAAGCCGGTATGGAAGGCTTTTCCGGACTCTATGTGCGCGGCGGCGGACCAGACCAGAACCTTATACTACTGGACGGAACACCCGTCTACAACGCCGACCACCTGCTGGGCATATTCTCTATCTTCACCCCCGAAGCCGTAAAGAAAGTAACCCTGTTCAAAAGCTCCTTCCCCTCCCGCTACGGCGGACGGCTCTCGTCCATTGTAGACGTACGCACCAACGACGGCGACATGAAACATTACCACGGAACCCTCAGTATAGGCACACTCACCAGCAAGCTCCACCTGGAGGGCCCTATCGTCAAGGAGCGCACATCCTTCTCAATCAGTGCACGCAGCACCCATACAGCCTTTATGCGCAACCTGTTCAAGAGCGACGGCGAGAGTTACAACTACTACTTCTACGACCTCAACGCCAAAGTGAACCATAAGTTCAACGACCGCAGCCGCGCCTTCCTCAGCTTCTACCACGGCAAAGACCACTACCACTTCAACATCAAGGAAGACTACCAGTACACCGACCCGGAAAACGACAACAGCAGCTACAACCGCATCTACAAAGACAAAAACAGCCTGAACTGGGGAAATACGATTGTAGCCGGCCGCTGGAACTACGTGTTCAACAACAAACTGTTCAGCAACACGACCATTGCCTTCAACAGCTACCGCATGATACTGGCAAGCAACAATTACGAATTCCAGAACAGCAGCACGTCGCCCTATGTACGCCGGTACGATTCGGAGTACCGTTCGGGCATCCGTGACTGGAGCTACCGGACGGATTTCGATTACACCCCTTCGCCCGCCCACCATATCAAATTCGGCCTGGAATACCTGCACCACACCTTCCGTCCCGAAACGACGACCTCGAGAATACAAGAGAAAGAAGGCGACGCCGTAGAGCAGGACACGCTGTACCGCGGCATCTCGAACAGTTACCTGAAAGGGCACGAAGCCTCCCTTTATGCAGAAGACAATTTCGACATCGGCAGCCGCCTCAGCATAAACGCAGGCATGCACTTCTCCCTGTTCCGCACACAAGGCAAGAGCTACTTTTCGGCACAGCCCCGCCTGTCTGCACGTTACCGGCTGAACCGCGGATTCTCAGTCAAAGCATCGCTCTCGCAAATGGCGCAATACGTACATCTGCTGTCGTCCACGCCGCTCGCCATGCCGACCGACCTCTGGGTCCCTATCACGAAAGACATACATCCCATGTACTCCATGCAATATTCAGCCGGAGGATACTACAACGGGCTCCCCGGCTGGGAATTCTCATTGGAGGGCTATTACAAACAGATGCGTAACGTACTGGAATACCAGGACGGGGTCAGCTTCTTCGGCACTTCCACCAACTGGCAGGATAAGGTCGAAATGGGTAAAGGACGCTCTATGGGCATCGAGTTCATGGTACAGAAAACGGCAGGCAGAACAACCGGCTGGCTATCCTACGCCTTAGCCAAAGCCGACCGCCAATTCAAAAACGGCACAATCAACAACGGAGAGCGGTTTCCGTACAAGTACGACCGCCGGCACAGTATCAACCTCTGCATCAACCACAAGTTCAGCAGACGCATCGACGCCGGCGCCTCATGGATATTCAACAGCGGCGGGGCAGTAACCGTGCCCGAGCAGCAGACGGTTATCCTGAAACCCGACGGCAGCATCGAACAAGCCAGCTACATCTCCCGCCGGAACAACTACCGGCTGCCCGCCAGCCACCGGCTGAACCTCAGCATCAACTTCAACAAGAAAACCCGGCACGGCATGCGCATATGGAACATCAGCCTCTACAATGCCTACAACGCCATGAACCCGACGCTGGTCTACGCCACGCAGCAGTCGGAAGGGAGAGAGCACTATTATAACAACAACGGCACTTACACCGCAGTTACGGACAAAGAAAAGATTGTCATCAAGAAGATGACACTGCTGCCCTGCATCCCCTCGGTAACATACACCTACAAATTCTGAACTAAACGAAACATCCCATGAAACAAGTAATTATATACCTTGCCCTCTCTGCCCTCATTGCCGGCGGAGTCTCCTCCTGCGAGAACGAAATCCCCTACACCCCGCCGGGCATGAAAGAGCCCCAACTGATAATGAACGCCCTGCTCGATGCCGGCGAAACGGAAAACTTCGTGTACCTGAACCTGAGCGGCACGGAAAGCCTCGGCCACGTAAGCGACGCCACCGTTACCCTGTCCGTCAACGGGAAAGTCGTAGAAACCCTGGAAGAACTTCCCCCGCTCAAGCCTATCGGCAGCCTCGACCACGATGCCGATAACCCCCTCAACTTCCTCCCGGAAATCGGCAAGCGCAAAAAGTTCCGCATGCGCACCTCCCTCCGCCCGGGCGATGCCGTCCGGCTGGAAGCCACAGCCGAAAAAGGAAAATACCATGTATCGGCGGAAGCCACCGTACCCCGGCCGGTAGACGCTATCCGGGTGGATACCGCATGCGTATCCCTCAGAGGCTACGGTGACTGGAACACTTACAGGCAATTCAAAATCAGCTTGCAAGACCGCCCCGGAGAGAAGAATTACTACCGGCTGGACATCCGGCACGACATGACCGTTTACGGGCAGGACTTCGCCGGCAACGATACGGTCGTCCACATACGGAATACGGAGCTGATTAACCGGGAAGATATCATACTGACCGACGGTAACCCGACGAACGGCAGCGACGACGACAACGATTTATTCGGCACATACATCGAAAACAAGTACAACGTATTCGCAGACAGCCGGTTTACCGATGCAAGCTGCACGCTAAAAGTATATACCGATTTGTACAATGCCTACGGCTCCCTGTATATATACGATATAATCCGTTACAGCAGGACAATCACCGTCCGCCTGCTCAGCATTTCGGAAGCGGAATACCGCTACCTCAAAGCCCTGAACTGCCTGGAATCGGACAATTACGAAGATACGCTCATGGAACCCGTCATCATCCCGAGCAATGTCGTGAACGGGCTCGGCTTCGTCGGAGTAAGCTCCGAAGTAAGAACGGTGATGCAGTTGCCCGACAAGATAAGTACCATTGAACCGGCAGAAGGCAGGTAAACGCAATGCCTCCGCACCGGAACGCACGAACCGGCAGGATACCGTACACGCAAGACACCCAGGGAAGCATATCCTTTTGCCAGCAAAACCGGAGCATAGCCATTACATTAGGTAAGCATAACCGCATCCATGTTACATTTATGTTACAGAAAAAGCATAATTCTATCTTTTTTATAGTACGAAATTGATATAAATCAAGAAATGAAGGCAGAAACTGCATTTTTCTCGCCAACCATTTTTATGTTATAGAACATATTCTTATATTTGCACAGGTAAAAGAAAAGACTAAGCGCTTAGGATTGTTTTCAGTAGGTATTAGATTTATTATTAAGATTAGTTTTTAGGTATAACAATTAAACAGTAGGTATTATGAAACGTTTAGGATTAACATTAGCGGCAGCAGTGTGTCTGACTGCCAGCGTATTTGCAGCAGGAAACCAACCCACGACTGCCAAATGGGAAGGCAGCATCAACGTAACCAAGTTGAGCAAGTATCTGCAACTTTCCGCCGAACAGCATGAAGAAGTAACGAACATCTGCGAATACTTCAACGAACAGATGTCGCGTGCCACCAATTCCAGGAAAAACCAGGAAAAGCTGCTCCGCAATGCAGTTTACGGTAACCTGAAGCTGATGAAAAAGACCTTGAATGAAAAGCAGTACGCCGATTATGCAAAGGTTTTGAACGTCACGCTGCAAAACAAAGGTATCGAAGTGAAGTAACATTCGCTTCCGATAATTCGGAAAATAGGTAAACAACAGGGACATTCAGTAAATAATATAAAATCAGCCAACTAATTCATACACAAAATATTGCGAATTAGCTGGCTTTTTTGTATCTTTAGGTATTCCCCCGCAAATAAGGTTTGAAGGCCAAAACGGGGGAAAT
>NZ_KB894151.1 GCF_000374365.1 Bacteroides gallinarum DSM 18171 = JCM 13658 | reverse complement strand
AACACTGAGTGAAGCCTGCCAAGCTCACTCTCATTAAAACTTTTGCGGTATTTTTCCAGAACATCAAATTCTGTGAAGCCCAAAGTTGGGTGAATTTCGGAAATATTTTGTATCTTAGCCATATCTTAGTCGGGGAATTTCCCCCGTTTTGGCCTTCAAACCTTATTTGCGGGGGAATACCTAAAGATACAAAAAAGCCAGCTAATTCGCAATATTTTGTGTATGAATTAGTTGGCTGATTTTATATTATTTACTGAATGTCCCAAAAGAAGCATGTGGATGCCAAAGGCGCTGCCCGCTATCTATGCCGGGCTTTATGTATCATTGCGCTGGCGGAGGTCGTATTTTACTATATCCTGACGTTTGCCGGCGTTACGGGTAAGCTTGTTTCTATCGTAACGACGACCGTTATCCCCCTCGTGGGAATAGTAATCACGCTCATAAAAATACAGAAGTTCGGCCGTAACGCTAAAAAGTGAGTTCCGGTGCAGCCAACCCTTTCTCCTTGCGGTATGCACAGACCATTTCCAGAATGGTATCCCCGTATTTTTCCACTCCCTTCTTTCCGAAGTAAGGAACGCGGATTAGCGCTGCCTTATCCGGCGGTAGCAGGTTGCTGATGCCCAAAATCGCCTTTTGCTGGATAACGGTGTAGACGGGCAAGCCCAGCCGGGCTGCCTCGGCATTTCTCCACGCCACCAGCCTACCGTAAAGCTCGGGATGCAGTATGTCCGCCGGCACTTGGACGGCGGAGGCGGCGGTTTCTTTCTTCTTCCGCTCCTGCGTGCCTTTTCCGCCCGTTTCCAGCATTCCTCTCCGCCTCAAATCTTCCTTTCCGGAAATCCCTCCGCCGGCAATGGAGAGTATGGCTTTCTGCTTCAGGTAGCCGGAGGTATGGAAGCCGTTCTCCGCAACGTAAGCCAGCAGGTTGTCTTTCAGCAGGTAGAGGGTGTTCAATTCTTCCTTTGCCGCAGCCAACTGCTTTTTCAGTTCTTTATTGTCCGTAACAAGCGCCTGCGCCCTTATCAGTATGTGGTACTGCGGCTCCAGTTCTTTTTTGAAATAGCCGGCTCCGGCAACAATCCGTTCCTGCAAAGTCGTGTCTGTGGCAAAGTCCTGCGCCCCGTCGATTAAGCGGTTGTACTGCATGCCGAACTTCTGCGCCACTTTCACCGCTTTTTCGTGGAAACGCTCCGCTTCTTCCTTGTATGCCGCCAACTGGTTGGGGTAGAGTTTATACAGGTGCTCGTCGATTAGCCGCACGTAGCGTTGCAATGCCTGTTCCAACGGCCGGAAGTCGAACAGCCCCGACAGCAGTTCGCGGAAATACGTCCGTTGCAACGAATGGAAGCGTTGCTCGTCGGGTTCGTTGCTGCGGGCTTCTTCCGTAAAGCTGTCTACCGCCCGGTCGCTGATAACGGCCTTGGCGGAGAGCGGGGCGCTGAGCACCAGGCCTTCCAGGGTTTTACAACGGCTCAATGCCACGTATGTCTGCCCATGGGCAAAGGATGCGCTGGCATCGATAATGGCACGTTCGAAGGTAAACCCCTGGCTTTTATGGATTGTAATGCCCCATGCCAGTTTCAAGGGGAACTGCCGGAAAGTCCCTTCGATGTCTTCTACGATTTCCTTGCTTTTCTCGTCCAGCACGTATTTCGCATTCGTCCACTCCTCCTCTTGCAGGCGGAAGGGTGCGCCTCCTTTGGCGCATACTTCGATACTGCCGGCGGAAACGGCGGTCACTTCGCCAATCATGCCGTTGTAGTAGCGGTGCTCGCCGGACGAGTCGTTCTTTACGAACATCACCTGGGCGCCTTTTTTCAGTTCGAGCACTTCGTCGGTCGGATAGGAATATTCGGGAAACTTCCCGTCGATTGTAGCGCGGAAAGCGTAGGAACGCCCCGGAAGCTGCGCCAGCTCGTAGTTGTTGATGCGTTGTGCCTGGTAGTTATGGGTAACCAGGCGAATGTAGCCTTCTTCTTTCCGGGGTTGGAAGCCGGGCAGGTAGCGGCGGTTCAGCGCTTCCAGTACCTGCGGGTCGCAATGGTTCTCGCGGATACGGTTAAGGAGTTCCAGGAAAGTGCCGTCGTTCTGCCTGTACACGGTCTTGAGTTCGATAGTGCAATATTCCGTCTGCTTCAATGCCCGGCTGGAGAAAAAATAGGGGGTGTCGTAATACTTTCCCAATATCTGCCACTCTTCGTCTTTCACCACGGGCGCCAACTGTTGCAGGTCGCCTATCATCAGCAGTTGTACGCCGCCGAAGGGCTTGTAGCGGTCGCGGTAACGGCGGAGCATTTCATCCACCGCATCCAGCAGGTCGGCGCGTACCATACTGATTTCATCGATTACCAGCAAGTCCATGCTGCGTATGATGTTGATTTTCTCTTTGCCGAAACGGAAGCGGTAGGCTGCCTCGCCTTTGGAGCTGAACGAGCTTTCGGGCACGTAGGGCGCAAACGGAATCTGGAAGAATGAGTGAATGGTTACGCCGCCGGCATTGATAGCCGCGATGCCCGTGGGTGCTACGACTATCATCCGCTTGGGGCTTTCCTGCTTGAGCTTGCGCAGGAAGGTCGTCTTGCCGGTTCCCGCTTTGCCCGTCAAAAAGAGATGCGTACCGGTATTTTCGATGAATTGCCATGCAAGTGCCAGTTCTGGGTTCTGCTCCATTGTCTTTTCTGTTTATCTTGTTGAGTGGGTAAAGGTAGTATAAATAAGGCACGGATTACGCGGGCGGTCACGGTTTTCTTTGAATTAGTCCGTGATTTTCCGTGTAATCCGTGCCCGATTGGAACGGGAAGCGCGTCTTGTGTACGGCGCCTCTCTCCGCCTCTGCTCCGGAAAGCTTTACTTCATGCTGCCGCCGATGATGTCCAGCAGTTCGTTCGTAATCGCCTGCTGGCGGCTTTTATTGTACTGCTTCGTCAGGTCTTGAATCAACTCGTTGGCGTTGTCCGTAGCTGCTTGCATGGCAAGCATACGGGCGGCGTGTTCCGATGTATTCGAATCCAGCAAAGTGGTATATATCTTCTGGCTCAGCACCTTGGGCAGCAGTTCGGCTATCACCCGGGCAGCAGAGGGTTCTACGATGTAATCCCGGTTGAAACTGGCTTTTTCCGTGCTCCCGGCGGCATTTTCCGCTACTTTCTCCAAGTCGATAGGCAGGTAGTTGTCCCTGGTCAGAATCTGCGAACCGGTGGACTTGAAATGATGATATATCAGCTCCACCTTATCGATGCGTTTCTCCAGGAACTCTTTCATCAACAGCCCGGCAAGCTCGTATGCCTGTATGTACGAAGGCTTGTCCGCCATTTCCTGGTAGCTGCCCTGCGGCGTAAAGCCCAGCTTCTTCACGGCTTCTTCCACTTTCTTGCCCACAGGGTATATCAGGATGTTTTCCTTGCCCAGCGCTTTATAGTCTTCCAGGGTACGTTCCAGCATCTTCGCCACGTTGGAGTTGAAAGCACCGCACAACGACGAATTGGACGAGAATGCTACAACCGCCACCCTCGTTACCGGACGTACTTCGGTATAGGGCGACTCTACCGTGGCATCCGTGCTCAGGAAGTTCGTCAGTATTTCATTCAGCTTCCGTTGATAAGGCAGCATATTCTCAATCCGCCCCTGCGCCTTGTGCAGCTTGGCGGATGCCACCATTTTCATCGCCGATGTTATCTGGCGCGTACTCTTGACGGAGCTTATCCGGTTTTTTACCTCTTTCAGTGAAGCCATTTCATATAGTGATTAGGGGTTAGTGATTAGCGATTAGGCGTTGTCGGGCGCCTAACCGCTATCTACATAAATTGCTTGGCTGTCTTTGCCGCCGTTTCTTCTATCTTCTTGCAGACATCATCGTCGATAGTACCCTTCTTCAAGACGTCGAGCACATCCATTTGATAGTCTCTTTCGAGGAATTCGAGGAAACTGCGTTCGAACTCGCTTACTTTGTCCAAAGGCACGTCTTTCAACAGGCCGTGCGTACCGCAGTACAGAATGGCTATCTGCTTTTCTACGGGCATCGGGCTGTACTGCGGCTGTACGAGCAAGCGGGTGTTTTTCTGTCCTTTGTCGATAGTCAGCGCGGTTACCGGGTCCATATCGCCACTGAACTTGGTAAATGCTTCCAGCTCGCGGTACTGTGCCTGGTCTATCTTCAACGTGCCTGCCACCTTCTTCATCGCCTTGATTTGGGCGTTACCACCTACACGGCTCACGGAGATACCTACGTCGATAGCCGGACGGTTACCCTGGTTGAAGAGGTTCGTATCGAGGAATATCTGTCCGTCGGTAATGGATATCACATTCGTAGGGATATAGGCGGATACGTCGCCTGCCTGTGTCTCGATGATAGGGAGCGCCGTCAGCGAGCCGCCGCCCTTTACCTTGCCTTTCAGGCTTTCGGGCAGGTCGTTCATCTCGCGGGCTACTTCTTCCTGGTTGATAATCTTCGCCGCGCGTTCCAGCAAACGGGAGTGCAGGTAGAAGATGTCGCCCGGATAGGCTTCACGCCCCGAGGGGCGGCGCAAAATCAGGGAGACTTCACGGTATGCTACCGCTTGCTTGGACAAGTCGTCGTACACAACCAGTGCATGGCGGCCGGTATCGCGGAAGTACTCGCCTATTGCAGCGCCGGCAAACGGGGCGTAGTATTGCAATGCGGCGGGGTCGCCCGCCGTAGCGGCCACGACGATAGTGTAGTCCATAGCGCCGTACTCGCGCAGGGTGTTTACGATAGAGGCTACCGTGGAGCCTTTTTGGCCGATAGCCACGTAGATGCAGTACACGGGGTCGCCTGCCTCGTAATTGGCACGCTGGTTGATGATAGTATCGACCGCAATCGCGGTCTTACCCGTCTGGCGGTCGCCGATAATCAGCTCGCGCTGTCCGCGGCCGATAGGAATCATGGCATCGACTGCCTTCAAACCGGTTTGCAACGGCTGGTTCACCGGCTGGCGGAAAATAACGCCCGGAGCCTTACGTTCCAGCGGCATTTCACAAAGCTCGCCGCCTATCAGCCCTTTGCCGTCCAACGGTGCGCCCAGCGGGTCGATAACACGTCCCAGCATGCCTTCGCCTACCATAATGGAGGCTATGCGCTTGGTACGTTTCACCACGAACCCTTCCTTGATTTTATCCGTAGGACCCAGCAGCACCGCACCTACGTTGTCTTCTTCAAGGTTCATCACAATGGCTTTGATACCGTTGTCAAATTCCAGCAACTCGTTTGCTTCGGCATTGCGCAAGCCGTAGATACGTGCCACGCCATCGCTGACTTGCAGCACCGTACCGATTTCGTCCAGTTGCACACGGGTATCGATACCTTCCAACTGTTTGCGCAGAATATCGGAGACTTCGCTTACTTTTATATTTTCAGACAACATTTTAGTATTTACTATTTAACGATTTACTTTTTTACTATTTGAAAAAACGAATCATTATACTGCTTTGGCTTGCCTACGACTTACTTATCGTAATACTATAAATATAGTAAATAGTAAATTGTAGGTTACCAAACGGTAAATCAGACGATTCTTCTGTTTTTGTCGATGAACTGTTGTTTCACCCGCTTCAACTGGGTGGCAATGCTGGCATCCAGGCGGAAATCATTGATGTCGAATATGAACCCGCCCTCGATAGAAGGGTCTACCTCCGTCTGCAACTCCATTGTGGCATGCAGCAAATGGGAGGCGCTATTCCGGATACGTTCCCCGATTTCATGGCTTACGGGTACGGCGGTCGTCAGCTTTGCAACACCGATGTGCCGGCTCTTTCTGTATAACTCCAGAAAGCCCAGGCAGATGTATTGCAAAAATGCCTCACGCCTGTTCTTCAGCACCAGCGCAACGAAGCGGGTCAGCTCGCATTCCGCAGGAACCTCGCCTACGGCTGCGGTACAGATAAGCGAGAATTTCTCCTGTACCGGCAGTATCGGGTTCTCCAATGCCGTACGCAGGTCGGGGTGTTTCTCGAAACTCCGGCTCAGCATGCGCATCTCCGCATACAGCCGGTCTTCCGTACCCGTGCTTTTGGCATATTCCATGAGCGCTTTTGCATATCGCATCGAAATAATTCCTATATCCATTCCTATCAAATTAAAAATTGAAGATTAAAAAATCAGGTTCCGGCTATCTCGGTCTTAATTTTTTCTATTCAGCATTTCGTCCAGCATGCGGTCTATCATTTCCATTTGTTCATGCTCTTTGTCCAGATTGCGACGGATTATCTTCTCCGCAATATCTACCGATAGTACAGCAACCTGGCGGCGAATATCGCGAATGGCCTCTTCTTTCTCTTGCTGAATCTGCTGTTTCACATCGTCCAGTTCTTTCTGCGCAACGGCTTCCGCATGTTTACGCGCCTCGACGATAATCTTGTCGCGTTCGTGCATGGCTTCCCGCATGATGCGTCCCTGCTCCTTGTTCGCAGCGGCAATCATCGCCTCGCTCTCCTCTTTCAGCTTGGCGAGCTGGGCGTTTGCCTGACGTGCCACTTCCAGCGACTGGTCTATATAGGCTCTACGGTCTTCCACCATTTTAGTAATGACGGGAAAGCCGTACTTCGCCAATATCACGAAGACCACGCCGAACGAAAGGAGCATCCAGAACAGCAGACCACTATCAGGTAATAACAATGACATAATTTTATTCCTAAATTAAGATTTAAAAATCAATGACTTAAAAGAAGCGTGCATCAGAGGAAGAATACCAACAGGCACACAACGACTGCCAACAGAGCGACACCTTCAATCAAGGCGGCGGCAATAATCATGTTCATACGGATATCTCCCGATGCTTCCGGCTGGCGTGCAATGGCTTCCATAGCCGAACCGCCAATTTTACCGATACCTAAGCCTGCGCCGATAACAGCTAAACCAGCACCGATGGCTGCACCCAATTTACTAACTCCGACACCTGCTGCTGCAGCTTGTAATAATACAGATAGTAACATAACTTTCAGTTTTTAAATTGTTATTCTATTAATGTTTATATTCTCGATTTTATCAATTTACGACTTTATCATTTTGCCGCCTCTTCTTTGTGTTCTTCCTGCGCCAGGCCTATGAATACTGCCGACAACATGGTAAACACGTATGCCTGGATAAAGGCGACCAGCAATTCCAGCGCGTTCATAAAGATGTTGAACAGTACCGATGCTACCGTCAATGTTCCGTTCAGGGCGGGCCCCATGCTTGCCGATATGAATATCAGGCAGGTAAGCACCAACATAGCCATGTGTCCGGCCAGCATATTGGCAAAAAGACGAATCATCAGGGCGAACGGCTTGGTGAAGATGCCGAAGAATTCGATGAACGGCATCATCGGTACGGGTACTTTCAGCCACCAGGGTACATCCGGCCAGAAAATGTCTTTCCAGTATGTCCGGGTTCCGAATATATTAACGGCAAGGAAGGTACAGACGGCAAGCACCATGGTAATGGCGATATTGCCGGTAACATTGGCCCCGCCGGGAAACACCGGAATCAACCCCATGAGGTTATTGATGAAGATAAAGAAGAATGCGGTCAGCAGGTAAGGCGCGAATTTCCGGTACTTCGGCCCTACACAGCTCTTTATAATATCGTCATTCACCATCATAATGAACATTTCCATGAACCCGATGAAACCGCCCGGAGCCGCACTTCCTTGCGGATGTTTGCGATACCACCGCGCCACGCTCAGGACAATGACGAGCAGCAGCACGCTGTTGATAAGCAGTGCCAACGTAACTTTTGTAATGGATATGTCCCACGGACGTACTTCATTACCCGCAGCATCGTATTCCACCAGCTTTCCTTCGTACTTGCTGCCTTCCGGGGCTATGGAGAGTCCTTCATAGCTGCCGCCGTTTTCTTCCAGGCGGGAGGAAAGGAAGACATGCCACCCCGTCGTATGGCTATATACGATGACGGGCAAAGGGATGATGACCTTTGTTTCTCCGAAATCGGTGATGTGCCATTCGTACGAATCACCGATATGGCCGAATACGATTTCTTTTACGTCCACCGTATTCTCCTCCTGTTCCGCAGAGGTCGTCTCACCGTGTCGGGCTATGCTGTCGATGCTTGCTTCAAGCCCGCCCCGTGAGACAGGGATGCTATCGGCATGCACTGCGGCAGGCATCAGGAAGCCTGCTGCCAGCAATACCCCGGTCAGTATGTTACACAATCTTTTCATTTTTTTGTTTCATTTTCTTTTTCTGCTTCCGGTTCGCTTCAAAGGTGAAGAAGAACCAGGAGTCATAAATCAAATATATCAGATAGTTTGCGATAAATGTCAGCAGGAACTCTTTCGCTTCCTCACGTACCGCGATGCAGTATACCAGCATCACGATGATAGAGGCAATCATCCGCATGACGCGCATCAGCAGGTATATCTGCAACATCCGTTCCGGCATCCGGTAACGGCAGCTTTCGACCATGTTTATCATAAACACGCCGAAAACGAAGAAGAATACCGGTATCAGCGGATAACCGCCGAAATAGTGGTGCGGGAATATGGAATAGTATACCCAGCCGCCTATACCGCCTACCAATACTGTCAAAAGGGCTACCTGCCACAAATAGTTTCGTTTTGTAATGCTCACATCGGTTCAATTTAAGGTTAAAAATCAAAAGAAGGTCAGTCTATACAAACCGAAACCGTGTTTTCATTCATCTCCACAAAACCGCCCTGAATATCCTGTATATGTTCTTCGCCGTCTTTTGTTACATATGCCAGTGTGCCTGCTTTCAGCGACGACACGATAGGTGCATGCCGCGGCAAAACGGTAAACGAGCCGAGTGTACCCGGCAGTGTTACGCTGTCTACCTCGCCACGGAAGATTTCTTTGTCCGGCGATACAATATCCAAATGCAGTCCTTTCATTTCCTCGACCAATTGATTGATAAAAACTATATTACTTCTTTGCCTGTTCCAGCAGCTTCTTGCCTTTCTCTATCGCTTCTTCGATAGTTCCGACATTCAGGAAAGCCGGTTCGGGCAGGTAGTCTACCTCGCCGTCCAATATCATCTTAAAGCCTTTGATAGTATCTTCTATGGAAACCATCGTACCGGGAACTCCGGTAAACTGCTCGGCAACGGCAAAAGGCTGCGACAGGAAACGCTGTACGCGGCGTGCACGGTTTACCAGTGTGCGGTCGGCATCCGAAAGTTCTTCCATACCGAGGATTGAGATAATATCCTGTAATTCTTTATTGCGCTGGAGGATTTGCTTTACGCGCTGCGCCACCTCGTAGTGTTCTTGCCCTACGATGTGCGGGTCGAGGATACGCGAGGTGGATTCCAACGGGTCTACGGCCGGATAGATACCGAGCTCGGTAATCTTACGGCTCAATACCGTCGTGGCGTCCAGGTGCGTAAAGGTCGTGGCGGGAGCAGGGTCGGTCAAGTCGTCGGCCGGTACATAGACAGCTTGCACGGAAGTGATAGAGCCGTTGCGCGTAGAAGTGATACGCTCCTGCATGGCACCCATTTCGGTTGCCAGGGTCGGCTGGTAGCCTACCGCCGAAGGCATACGTCCCAACAATGCGGATACTTCGGAGCCTGCCTGGGTGAAACGGAATATATTATCGATGAAAAACAATATATCGCGCGGACCGTCCGACTCGGAGCCCATATCGCGGAAAGACTCGGCAACCGTCAAACCGGATAAGGCTACGGACTGGCGCGCACCCGGCGGTTCGTTCATCTGTCCGAATATCAGGGATACCTGGGACTTGGCGACTTCGTTATAATCTACTTTGGAAAGGTCCCAATGGCCTTCTTCCATACTTTTCTTGAATTCTTCGCCATAACGGATAACGCCGGATTCAATCATTTCCCGCAACAGGTCGTTGCCTTCACGGGTACGCTCTCCTACTCCGGCAAATACGGAGAAGCCGTTTTGCTTCTTGGCGATGTTATTGATTAACTCCTGGATAAGCACGGTCTTACCTACACCGGCGCCGCCGAACAAACCGATTTTACCGCCCTTGCTGTATGGTTCCAGCAGGTCGATAACCTTGATACCCGTATAGAGTACCTCTTGTACGGTAGTCAAATCTTCGAATTTAGGCGGTTCGCGGTGAATGGGATAGGCGCCGGTGCGGTCTAACTCTTTCATTCCGTCGATAGAGTCGCCTACGACGTTCATTAAACGGCCTTTAATCTGCTCTCCTATCGGCATGGTAATCGGTCCGCCCAACGGGTAAACTTTCATACCTCTTTGCAGTCCGTCCGTACTATCCATAGCTACGGTCCGCACGGTGTTCTCGCCGATATGCTGCTGTACTTCCACAATCAGTCTTTTACCGTGATTCTTCTTTATTTCCAGTGCGTCGTGAATGCTCGGCAGCATCAGTTCTGCCTCTGTACCCTCAAAATAGACGTCTACAACAGGTCCGATAACCTGAGAGATATGTCCGACAATCTGTGACATAAGCAATCTTTTTATATTCTGTTTTCTTAATTATTATCCAGTAAAGTTGTAAGCCGTCGCGTGTAACCTTCACATCAGCCGTGCCGCGTGTTTCATCACTCGAATTCACCTTGTATTTTCAACATTTGCATCCGGCTGTTTGTTCATCCAGAATAGTTATATAAACAACTTCGCAAATGTATAAACAAATCACGTTTAATTGTTCTCCTTGGAAGCTTTTTTTCTATAAATTATACGATTTTGAACGTTTTATACTACAATAAGAACAGTTTGATTCGCATATGATAACGTTGATTAACAATTAACAATGCACCTAATCGCGGAAGCGGCCGGTTATGCCCCTTACCCGTATGTATCTACCCTGTTATGCCCTCAAGGTATTTAGTGGGGCAAACATGATAGAAGTCCTTGAATTTCCTTCCGAAGTACTTGGCATCGCAATATCCCAGCATTGTGGCAATTTCGGTAATGCTGTACTGCTGGGTCAGCAGCAGTTCTTTAGCTCTGTTCATCTTGAAAGAGAACATATAGTCGGTAGGAGGCTTGCCGGTGATTTCTTTCATCTTATTGAAGAAAGCGGTACGGCACATTCCCATGTCCATGCTGAGCATGTCTACCGTGTATTTTTCTGTGAAAAGGTTTTTCTCCAATAAATCCTGGACTTTATTCATAAAATCCTGGGAGCCGTCGTCCTTTCGGGCTGTTTTGGGCAGAACCGTATAAGAGTTATCCACAAGGAATTGCTTGACCCGTTCGCGGCGGGCTATGTGATTGTCTATCAGCATGCTTATATCGACCCTGAGCTTATAAATATTTATCATCCTCAGTTCCAACCTGTCTGCCCTGCTGTGAATGTGCGACAGGTAGCTTTCGTTATCGTCCGAATTTATTAAAAGAATGACGGGAATGTTAGCCGTGGTCTTATCCGATTTTATCTTATAGCAGAGTTCGTCTCCGTCCATTCCGTCGACATACTCGTCTACGATGATTATATCGGGATTACGATGAATGGAGATATTGAAAACCGACTCGGGGTTTTCGAGAACGGTTATCTGGAATATGCCGGAAAATGTCTTGTTCAGGTAGGTGCTGAACTTCTTGTCGGTCATCAACAGCAGTACATGCGGATTTCCATTTATCCTCGAACTGCATGCCGAACCGTTGGCCGCCGCAGTATCGCAAAAGTGGTTTTCATCTTTCCGGATTTTAGAAAATTCCGCTTCGGGCAATTTGGTAACCAGCGAACGGTGATTTATAGGAACCATGATTATGAAGGTAAGCCTGTCCCTATGGTTGCTGCATGTAATCTTCCCTCCGTGCAGGCGGATTATCTTTTTCACGACCCGCAGTTTGCCGTGGCTGTACACAGACAATAATGCGGAAATGAAAGTAGTCAGTTTCTGTACATTGCTTCCCGATTTTATGCAACTGCTGATACTGAGCTTCCAATGACCGGTAAAATGCGATATGGTAATGTTTATGCAATTATTGGGTGTAGTGAATTCAATCATTCTATATAACAGGTGTTGAATGGCGGCAGTCATAATCGTTTCATTTATCCTGCAGTTGATATAGTCCAGGCATTTATCGATTTTGAGTTGTACATGGTGCGTGTTGGCATATACACGGCATTGCTGGATAATCGAAATGATGTATGTATAAAGCTCTAATTCCGTTATCGATAATTGAGGGGCGGTATTTGCCTTGATTTTATACAGGGTTACGATATTTTGGAAAGAATCGATTACATGATTATTGTATTCTATCGCTAATTTTACCTTTTCAGAGGTTCTTTCAGGAAGGCTGGCGGTGATAATCTCGTCCAGTTGGTTACGCATCAATGCCAATGAGGTCTGTGTTCTATGGACTAAGCTGAAGGTAAGCTGGAGTTTCTCGCGGGCAAGCAACTGTCCGTTGTAAATGATATAGAAGTATATCAATAAGCAAACGAGTAAGGCTATCAAGCAACTTTCAACCGGATATATCAGCAGTATATGCCATATATTGGTGGGCATAATATCAGCCGCCTGATGTTCATCTGTTAAATAAGCAAATTCATCGGAACGTCCGGGCAGCAGGATAGTCGATAAATAGCTTTTACATAAAAGTGTATTCTGCAGGTTCGAGCACAAAGGCATGTTTATTAAAATCATATATTTGCAGATTTAAATTGGTTCGTTTTTATGTTGGAATAATCTCTATACATTTACATTCTGAGATGCTGTTTCCTTTACTCAATTTTAATGCAAATATAGGCCTTATAGGCTTTACGAACTGGGTATAAATCGTCAAAATATATGGGTAATAACTATCAATACGTAAATTTCAAAGACTACCGGTATCTTAAAAACCGGTATTTATAAGCTGAATTAAAAGTCCCCTCCAAAAAAACATTTGGCATAAGAAATATAGATACAAATATTTCTTATGCCAAATACAAATATATTCATCTCGGAACTGAAAGAATATCCAGGATAAAAAAAGTCAATGATTGCAGACCTTGGTAACATCTACCGTAAATCCGTCGCCGGCAGGCATAAATTTACCTTTCATTTTAAGAAACTCGATTAGGGTATCAATATCCATATTATCTGCCGAACAAGCATAAAATCGTTGTTCTTTACCGAACTTACGAATAATCGCCTCTTTCAGCGACAATTCCGTATAACTGTTTCCTTCCATCATATGAAGGACTTCATGAGCATGTAACTGTTCCATAATTTTTTCTTATAAAGATAACGCAACAAACAAAACGAGTTTGTAACAAACGTGACAAAAGTAATGAAAAAATAAAGAACAACCGCAATATAAGCCCAACTCATAATAAATATTTTTCATTATTCCGTTTGTTTTGACATATCACAGTTGATAAACAAATCGTTAGAGTTGATGCGGGTTTGCTCTATTTCCTACAATAGTCCGCATCTTCATTGCATGTATATATTATTCTTCTTATCGAAACGAACAATAAACAAAAAATAAGCCCTGTCTCGCGACAAGGCTTATTCACAACACAAACACAAAATAAAACACGACAAAACTACTATGCAATCTTACCTGTCTATACCGGGGAGGTATATGTACCGATTACGGATATTCACATATACATAAGCAGCTTCAGGCTGATTTGCATGTAATAAACAAATGCGGAAAGGCATTTGTTTATCGTCTATCTGTTAATAAAAACAAATTCACTTATTCTTATTGAATACCTCTCTCACGAAGTTTCAACTGCCAATTCCATGCAGAACGTAAAGTATCTTCAATACCGGCTTCCGCTTTCCAGCCTAACTCCTCGTTGGCAAGCTTCGGGTCAGCCCATACCTTTTCGATATCTCCCGCACGGCGACCTACTATCTGGTAGTTCAGTTTCACACCGGTCGCTTTTTCAAACGCGTTAACCAATTCCAATACGGAAAGCCCGCGCCCTGTACCGATATTGAATACTTCCACTTTTTCCTTCTGTTTCTTTTCCAAGATGCGGCGGATAGCTACCACATGGGCTTTTGCCAAATCGACTACATTGATGAAGTCGCGGATACAAGAGCCGTCGGGAGTATCGTAATCGTCGCCGAATACACTCAGTTTTTCACGGATACCGATAGCGGTCTGGGTGAGGTATGGTACGAGGTTCTGCGGCACGCCGTTAGGCAATTCGCCGAGCAGTGCCGTAGGATGCGCACCAATCGGATTAAAATAGCGTAACAATACAGCATTGATAGGAGCACCGGAAGCAACCGTGTCGCGAACGATTTCCTCGTTAATCTGCTTGGTGTTTCCATAAGGCGATTCGGCCTTTTTGATAGGAGCCTGTTCCGTTACGGGAAGTTCGTCCGGCTGGCCGTATACTGTACATGAAGACGAGAATACGATACCTTCCACTCCATGTTTGGGCATCAGCTCGAGCAAGTTTATCAGAGAAACCAAGTTGTTGCGATAATAAAGCAGCGGCTTTTCAACGGACTCGCCCACCGCTTTGCTTGCTGCAAAATGGATAATCGCTTTAATACCTTTATATTTGGCAAACACAGCGTCGAGGCCGGCATAGTCCAAACAGTCTAACTTTTCAAATACGGGACGTATACCCGACACTTTCTCGATATTGTCTACAACATCTGCGCTGGAATTCGACAAATTATCGATAATTACGACTTCATAACCTGCATTTTGCAGTTCTACAACAGTATGGGAACCGATATAGCCGGTTCCGCCTGTTACCAGGATTTTCTCTTTCATAAAATAGATAATTTAGCTTTTAGGTTATCATTAGGTTACAAATTTAAGGAAATAAATTCATAATGCACGTACATGAAAGAAAAAAAATTAGCCGCATTTCATCCCGCCCGTACCGTGTACGATAACTCCTCTATATAAAATACAAAGCGAAGAACCTGCCCCCTCCTTTCGTAGAGAGCAGTTCCTTCGCTTTACCCTAATTCCCAGTTATATATTTTATATCTTGACTACACCGGAGAAGCCCATGAATGCCATAGCCAGCAAACCGGCGGTAATCAAAGCAATCGGGGTTCCCTGCATACCTTTCGGCACGTTTACCAGGCTCATCTGTTCGCGTAAACCTGCAAAGAGCGTCAGTGCCAGGCCAAAACCGAGAGCGGTAGAGAATGCGTAGACTACACCCGTCAGCAAATCGTAATCTTTCTGAATAACGAGAATCGCCACACCGAGGATACAGCAGTTCGTCGTAATCAGGGGCAAGAATACGCCCAATGCCTGATACAGGGAAGGAGATACTTTCTTCAGGATAATTTCGACCATTTGTACCAATGCGGCAATCACGAGGATAAAGGTGATTGTCTGCAAATATCCCAAGCCGAAAGCATCGAGCACATATTTTTGAATAAGGAACGTTACGATTGTGGCAATGGTAAGCACGAATGCCACCGCTGCCGACATTCCCAACGCCGTCTCCACTTTCTTAGATACGCCCAGGAACGGGCAAATACCCAAGAATTGCGACAACACAATGTTATTGACAAAGATTGCCGAGATAAATATCAATATATATTCCATAATATCTAAATTAAGAATTAAAAATCAAGGAGTTTACGGGCTCCCATTTTTAATTTTCCATTATTAATTCTTCTTCAATCCGTTAACCACTGCGATGAGGTATCCCAATGCGATGAATGCGCCCGGAGCGAGGACAAACAAGAGCATTCCGTATTCTTCGGGAAGAATCGTCAGGTTGAAAATCTTGCCCGTACCCAGGAACTCACGGACAGCGCCCAGCAAAGTCAGTGCGATAGTAAAGCCCAGACCCATGCCTAAACCGTCGAAGAAGGATGCCACCGGATTGTTCTTTGCAGCAAAGGCTTCGGCACGCCCCAGCACGATACAGTTTACCACAATCAGCGGAATAAATAAGCCTAATGTCGCATAAAGTGCAGGAACATAAGCCTGCATCACCATTTGCAACAATGTTACGAACGACGCGATTACAACGATAAAAGAAGGAATGCGCACCATATCGGGGATTAAGTTCTTAATGGCAGAGATTACCACATTGGAACAGATAAGCACGAACATCGTAGCCAATCCCATACCCATACCGTTGATTGCGGATGAGGTAGTACCCAATGTAGGACACATACCGAGCAGGAGCACAAACGTAGGGTTCTCTTTAACAACCCCGTTCATCAATACTTTAAAATTATTCATATCTCTACTCCTTTCTTATTTAGCACTGACAGAATCAGTGAGTTCGACTTTGATTGTAGCTCCCGTAGCAGCATTCGTATCGGCAGCCTCTCCTGCCCCTTTTTGAGTAGCGCCCGTAGCGGCATCAGCAGTATTCTGCCCGGCGTAAGCCGCATATGCCGCATTCACGGCATTCAGGAAAGCACGCGATGTAATGGTCGAAGCCGTGATAGCATCCACCTTGCCTCCGTCCTTGCTTACAGTCAGGGGAGCCTCACCGGGATTCATGCCTGTAATATCTCCCTTGTTTCCTTTCTTAAACCAATCGGCAGCTTTGGAACCCAGTCCCGGAGTTTCCACATGTGCCAGCAACGAGTAATCGATAATCTTGCCCTCGGCATCGAAACCTACCAGTACTTTCAGCTCACCGCCGAAGCCCATGGAAGCAGCTTCAACGGCCGCACCTATAAATTTACCGTCCTTGGTAGCAGGATATACGGAATATTCGACGCCATTGACCTCCTGCATCTTCTTCTCTGCAATCGGGTCATTGTCGAAGCCCGGAACTACGGCACTGACAGCATCGCTCAGCGTCTTGGCATTAGCCTGCGCGATAGGCTCTTTCGTCAGCTCGTTTACATATGCCAGCAACGCTACGGAAATGGCAGTGACACCCGTAAGTACCAGCAACATATTCTTTAAGGATGATTCTAACTTTTTCATTTCTTCTTCGCTACCTCCCCAAAGCGTTTAGGTTTAACATACGTGTTAATCAGCGGAGTGAACGCATTCATAATCAGAATGGCGAACGACATACCTTCGGGATATGCACCGAACAAACGGATAATTACAGTCAGCAGACCGATGCAGACACCGTAAACCAACATTCCTTTATGGCTCATCGGAGAAGTGACATAGTCCGTAGCCATGAAAACAGCACCCAGCATCAAACCGCCGGACAGCAGTTGTATCACCGGAGACACATAGATTTCCGGATTTATCAGGTACATGATGCCGGAGAATACGAATACCGTTACCAGGATAGATACGGGAATATGCCATGTAATGATTTTCTTCCATAACATATAAGCCAGTCCTATCAGCAACGCCAATGCACTGACCTCGCCCAAGCAACCGCCGTTGTTACCAATCAGCAAGTCGAAGGATGCGGGAAGGTCGCTTAAAGACATGCCCGGAGCGCCGTTGATAACACCTTTCATAATAGCCAGCGGCGTAGCGGCCGTAGTGGCATCGGTATAAGCCGTCAACTGTCCGACAGCCGGCCATGTAGTCATCTGTACAGGGAAAGACAGCAGTAGGAACACACGTCCTGCCAATGCCGGGTTAAAAGGATTGCAACCCAAACCGCCGAAAGACATCTTGCCCACACCGATAGCGAACAAAGCACCCAGGATGATAATCCAAATAGGCAGGTTGGAAGGTAAGTTGAATGCCAGCAGTACACCTGTGATAATGGCGGAGCCGTCACAGATAGTCGTGGTTTCTTTCTTCATCAGGTATTTGCCGATAGCCCATTCAAAGAACAAGCAGGCTGCTACGGAAGTGGCCGTAACAATCAGTGCACCCAGTCCGAAAAAGTAAAGCGACACAAGAAATGCAGGAATCAGTGCTATCAGCACGCCGTACATATTCTTCTTTACGCTGTCACCGCCGTGAACGTGGGGCGAAAGGGATACGATTAATTTATTCATAAGATAATACTAAATTAATTCTTTCATTTTTTTACTTGACGTGCACGTATCATCGCTCCTACTTTACCCTTACCTAAGCGGATATAATCCAGCATCGGACGGTTGGAAGGACAAGTGAACTGGCATGAGCCGCACTCGATACACGACATGATATCTTCTTTCTCTACTCTTTCAAAGTCTCCGTGAGCCGATACGGTGGCAAGCAAGTAAGGTTCGAGCCCCATCGGACAAGCTCCCACGCACTTGGCGCAACGGATACAGGGCTGTACCTCGCCGCGCTTGGCTTCCCTATCGTTCATAATCAGGATACCGGAACTACCTTTGGCAGTCGGCACGTCCGTATTTACCAGCGCCTTACCCATCATCGGGCCACCGCCGATAATCTTACCCGTATCTTCGGGCAGGCCGCCGCAGGCATCAATCAGTTGCTTCATCGGCGTACCTATGCGTGCCAGGAAGTTGGAGGGCTTGGACAAGGATTTGCCCGTTACGGTGATAACGCGCTCGAACAACGGTTTATTCTTCTGAACCGCCTGGTACACGGCAAACGCAGTACCTACGTTCTGGACAACCGCACCGGTAGAGATAGGCAGTGCGCCGGCAGCTACCTGACGATTGATAACCGCATCAATCAACTGCTTTTCACCGCCTTGCGGATATTGCACTTTCAAGGGAACAACCTCGATGCCTGCATAGCTGGAAGCTACTTTCGTCATTAACTGAATAGCATCGGGCTTATTGTTCTCGATACCGATGAATGCCTTATTTACTTTTACGGCTTTCATCAGGATAGAAACGCCTACCATAATCTCCTCGGCATGTTCAAGCATCAGCTGATGGTCGGCAGTGAGATACGGTTCGCACTCTACGGCGTTGATGATAACGCATTCCGCCTTGAAGGTAGGCGGCGGGCACAATTTTACCTGTGTGGGGAAGCATGCACCGCCTAAGCCCACAATACCGGCATCGGCAATTTTTTTCACGATTTCCTCGGCTGTGAGGTTGCACTCTTTCACCAGCGTATCGGTACGGTCTATCGTTTCTTCCCACTCATCTCCTTCCACGTCGATGAAGATAGCCGGTTTAGCGTATCCGCTGGCATCGACAATCGTGTCGATTTTAGCGACTTTTCCGCTGACAGACGAATGGATAGCTGCCGATACGAAGCCGCCGGGCTCGGCAATCTTTGTACCTACTTTCACTACATCACCTTTAGCAACGATAGGCTTGGCAGGAGCACCGATATGCTGGCTCAGCAAAATGACGGCTTTTGCCGGAATCTCCGCCTGCACGATAGGCTGATGTGCTGAAAGTTTATTTTCGTGTGGATGAACTCCACCAATTGAAAATGTCTTCAACATACAATTCTGTATTTTTAGTCGTTTAATTACTTTATAATATTATGCCTCTGCTTTCGGAGCCTCCGTTGCAGGTGTTTCAGGAGTTTTGGGAGCATCTTCCGCCGCTTTCTTCGGAGCTTCCGCCGGCTTGGCAGGAGCTACTGCCGGTTTTACGACTTTGGATGCCGCAGCCGGAGCATCTCCCTCCGCCTTCGGTTTACGCGGCGGGAAATTCAGTGCGATAATCGTACCTTGCGGGCAAGCCTCTTCGCACTTGCGGCAGGATTTACATTTATTCGCGTCGATGTAAGCCAGATTGTTTTCCAATGTAATTGCTTCGAACGGACACACCTTCACACACTTGCCGCAACCGATACAGGCTACGGTACAAGCCTTGCGAGCTACGGCTCCCTTGTCCTTGTTTACACACTGTACATACACACGGCGCGATTTCTTGCCTTGCGGACGGATTTCGATAATGTTTCTCGGACATGCCTTGGCACATGCACCGCAAGCCGTACATTTCGCTTCATCTACCTCGGGAAGCCCGGTTTCGGGATTCATATGAATAGCCCCGAACTGGCAGACAGCCACACAGTCGCCACAGCCCAGACAGCCGTAGCTACATCCCGTCTCGCCACCGTAAAGAGAAGCTGCAATAGCACAACTCTTAGCGCCGTCGTACTGATTGACACGGGGACGGTTGGCACATGCCCCGTTACATCTAACCACTGCAACCATAGGCTCGGAAGCAGCAGCATCCAATCCCAGGATTTCGGCAACTTTCGTCATAACGGGTTGTCCACCCACCGGACAAAGCTTACCTTCCAGCGAACCGGCTTTGACGCATGCATCGGCAAATCCGCTACAACCCGGGTAACCACATCCACCGCAGTTTGCCTGGGGCAGCACGGCTGCCACTTGTGCAATTCGCGGATCTTCATACACGGCAAATTTCTTGGAAGCCACATAAAGAATCGCCGCCAATACCAGCGCTATAACTCCCAACGAAATTACTGCAATCAGAATTACATTCATAAATTAGTTGTTTATTAATTATTTATTTTATGTATTAGTTAGTTCATCGGCTTGATTGAAAAGGAGAACTTCTTCCCCAACCGCGACTTGTTCAGCCATAATATATAATAATAAGGTATAAGGAGAGCCAACGAACAGAGTGCGGAACCCAGCTCGTCATTCCATATAGCCATAAAAATAAAAAGGGAGAAGATTAACACAAGGAAAGGCAATATAAAGGCCAACAGAACAGCCATTCCCCCCATAGACAATTCACCGGTAACCCACACATGGTCGCCGCGCCGATAGGAAAATGCGCCGTTATTTGTAACATCAATGAGTTTTTCTTTCGTATCGGCAGAGCTGCAATGTCCCTTGATACTGCATGAAGCACAAGCTGATGTTTGAATAATTCTCACCTGGAGATGAGAACCGTTTATGTTTTCCACAATACCCTGATGTTTTATAGTATTCGCCATTTTGCAAAGTGTGCATTACAAATCGCGGCAAATTTACGCATTATTTGCGAACTGCAAGGGATTAGATAGCTTTTTCTGTGTACGTAAACGTTCTTTTTCCTGTTTTTAGCGATTTTTCTTCATTTTTTCTGCTGAAAAACAAAAAAACGCCCCGTTGTTATCCAACGGAGCGCCTTTCCCGGTCGTTAACGTTATATATGGTTACCATTTGTAATTGATACCGAAACTCAATAATTCTTTTACCTGGAAATAACTGTCTCCTTCGGTCGGCTTGGCACTGTCGTCGAAACGGGCATGTACATAAAGCTTGGTAGAAAGATAACGGTTCAACACGAAATTCACCGTGTTTTCCCATTCGATGCGTGTCCACTCATAGCTGGTCTGGAAATCCAGGCGCGAGTCCAGGACAACGGAAGGTATGATAGTCCATGAAAGCGTCGGCTGTACCTGGGAACCGAAGTTATGCTTGACGCATTTGCCCTCATCCAAGCCGAAGTTCACTTCATTTACCTCCTTATTGCCCACATAGCGCAGCATGTAGGTCAGCGGAGCGATGAAAACGGATAGGTTAAACTTTTTCTTTTTCAGCTTATAGTCCATACCGACGCTGGACGACCAGTCCGCCGGAGCAAAAAAGGCGGAAACCAACTCCTCGCTGTTTGCCTTATAACTGTGGCAGAACTGTGTCTTAAATTCCGTCGAAATAGTATAGTACCATTTAGATGCCGCTTGAATACCCAGTTTGCTATAAATACGAAGCTGGTCGGTACTGACCAGATAATTGTGGAATTCATCCGAAGGAGCGGAACTAAAACCCAATTTAGCATCCAGTAAGTTCTCCCACTGCACCTTCTCCTTATCGTTATAATTGGCGAACAACTGCAAGTTGGCGAGCAGCGCATTCGTACTTTCACCGCCTTTATACCAGTTGTCGGAAATGTAGTTTTGCGTAATTTGCAATGAACCGTTTCCTCCGGTTACCCACCAGTTGGGCTTTTGTATCACCACCTCCGCCTCTTCTTTCACGCCCATCACCTTCTTCTCCTGGGCAAAGAGTTTTATAACGGAAGGCTTGGAGGATACTTCTTTCTCGATATTGTCCTTGAACAGTTTTTTCTTCTTGATTTCTTTCTCGGTCATTACTACCAAATCCGGGCGATTGACGTATGTATTCATCATCACGCGGTCTACCACTCTGTTGGCGTTCTCTTTCGACAGGAAACTCAAGGTATCGAACGGCAGGAGCGCTTTTGTCATCTCCGGTATCGTATCGGGCTTCTGAAAAGTCCAGTTCACCTGCGACAAGCGTGCCATTGGAGCATAATAATAGGTAGTAGGAACAAACATGCGGTAATAGTTCGGGTTGTATGCGATATACCGTTCGGGGGTAGCCGGGTCATTCAAATAATTCAGCACCCCGAAAAGTTTCTCATACAACACGGAGACTGTGTCCAGCCGGTATCCTTCATCGCACGGCTTCAACTTCAATATCCAATTCCTACTCCAGATACCCGACAAGGTATCCGCCTTTTCCGTTGTAGCCTGCTTCCTCGCACTCTTTGCGGAATCCTGGGCTACGGCCGAAAACGAAAGCAGCACGGCGACTAATCCTATCAAAACACGTCTATTCCTCATATTCCCTTAAAATCTATATTCGAACGCAAAATTAAACCAAAATGTTCAGACTACAAAAGACGGGAAGTGAAAGTTTATCAGGAACTTATTATGCATGCATATGCCACTTTTTATAATTGTTTTCACTAAACTGTTATGTACTTCCTCTTTTTTTTCATAATTTTGCGCTTTAATTTTTAGAGAAAACATTTTAAAACAGTATAGCTGTGGGAGAAACAAAGTATATTTTCGTCACCGGTGGCGTTGCCTCCTCATTAGGGAAAGGCATTATTTCATCATCCATCGGTAAATTATTACAAGCAAGAGGTTATAAAGTAACGATTCAGAAGTTCGACCCGTATATCAATATAGACCCGGGCACACTGAACCCTTATGAACACGGAGAATGCTACGTAACGGTAGACGGTCATGAAGCCGACCTTGACTTGGGGCACTACGAACGCTTCCTGGGCATCCAGACTACCAAGGCCAACAACATTACCACCGGACGTATCTATAAAAGCGTTATCGACAAAGAACGCCGAGGCGACTACCTGGGGAAAACGATTCAGGTTATCCCCCACATCACGGATGAAATCAAACGTAATGTAAAGCTGTTGGGTAACAAATACAAGTTCGATTTTGTTATTACCGAAATTGGCGGTACGGTGGGCGACATCGAATCTCTCCCCTACCTGGAAAGCATCCGCCAGTTGAAGTGGGAGCTGGGTAAAGACGCGTTGTGCGTACACCTGACCTATGTACCCTATCTTGCTGCTGCCGGTGAATTGAAAACGAAACCCACCCAGCATTCCGTAAAGGAATTGCAAAGTGCGGGAATCCAGCCCGATGTACTCGTACTCCGTACGGAACACGAGCTGAGCACCAACCTGCGCAAGAAAGTAGCCCTTTTCTGTAATGTAGACGAAAATGCCGTCGTGCAGAGTATCGACGCACCGACCATATACGAAGTGCCTATCTTAATGCAGGCGCAAGGACTGGACGAAACGATTTTAAGGAAAATGGGGCTTCCTGTCGGCGACACTCCCGGATTGGGACCATGGCGCGCTTTCCTTGAACGCCGTCATAAAGCGGAAACCACAGAACCGGTACACATCGCGCTGGTCGGCAAATACGATTTGCAGGATGCTTACAAATCCATTCGCGAGGCTCTTTCGCAGGCCGGAACCTACAATGACCGTAAGGTATCGGTAGATTTCGTAAACAGCGAGAAGTTGACGGACGAAAATGTGGCGGAAGCCTTAAAAGGCATGGCGGGAGTCCTTATAGGACCGGGCTTCGGCGAACGCGGTATTGCCGGCAAATTCGTTGCTATCAAATATGCGCGCACGCACGATATTCCCACATTCGGTATCTGCCTGGGTATGCAATGTATAGCAATCGAGTTCGCACGCAACGTATTAGGCTATACAGATGCCAACTCGCGCGAAATGGATGAAAAAACACCCCATAATGTTATCGACATCATGGAGGAGCAGAAATCCATTACCAACATGGGCGGAACCATGCGCCTGGGTGCTTACGAATGCATATTGCAGGAAGGCAGCAAAGCATATGAGGCTTACGAGACGGAACACATCCAGGAACGCCACCGCCACCGTTACGAATTCAACAATGCCTACAAAGCGGAATACGAGGCGGCTGGCATGAAATGTTCAGGTATCAACCCGGAATCCGATTTAGTGGAAATCGTAGAGATACCGGAACTCAAATGGTTTGTCGGAACTCAATTCCACCCGGAATACAGCAGTACGGTATTGCATCCGCATCCGTTGTTCGTAGCTTTCGTGAAAGCCGCAATCGAAAATGAAAAAAAGTAACCGTTACTAATTAATAATTGATAATTCATAATTGACTAAATGGATAAAAATACCATCACAGGCCTTGTGCTAATGGCTGTTTTGTTAGTGGGGTTCAGCTTCCTGAGCCGTCCGAGCAAGGAGCAACTGGCGGCGCAACAGCGTTATTATGACTCCATAGCCCAAGTACAACAACGCGAAGCCGACCTGAAAGCAAAAGCCGAAGCTGCTCTGGCCAATGACAAAGAGACTCAAACGACAGACTCTACCGCCCTTTTCTTCGATGCGCTCCGGGGAACCGACTCCCAGGTGACTATACAGAACAACCTGGCAGAACTGACAGTAGCTGCCAAAGGCGGACGTATTTCATCGGCCACACTGAAAGAGTACATGGGGCAGGACAAGAAAACGCCCGTCACCCTATTCAGCGGCGATGATGCCTCCATGAATTTCCTTTTCTATAACAAAAAGGAGACGATACAGACCGAAAACTACTACTTCACCGTAGCCGAGCGTACGGACAGTACCGTAACCATGCGGTTGGCAGCGGACAGCGCCAGCTATATCGACTTTAAGTATGCCATGCATAACGATACCTACCTGGTAGACTTTACAATCGATGCCGTAGGTATGGCGGACAAACTGGCAAATACCGATTACGTAGACATCGAGTGGTCGCAACGCGCCCGCCAGATAGAGAAAGGCTATACATACGAAAATCGTTTATCGGAGCTGACCTATAAAATCACCGGAGACGGAACCGATTATCTGTCTGCCGGCAAGAACGATGAAAAGGAAGTTGCGGAACGCCTGGACTGGATTGCTTTCAAAAACCAGTTCTTCTCCTCCGTATTCCTAGCTGATGCAGATTTCGAAAAGACCAAGCTGAACTCGAAAATGGAGGCGCAAGGCAGCGGATATATCAAGGATTACTCTGCCGAAATGAGTACCGTTTTCGACCCGACCGGCAAAACTCCGACGCAATTGTATTTCTATTTCGGTCCCAACCATTATAAGACGCTTACCGCGCTCGACAAGGGACGTACCGAAAAATGGGAACTCAACCGCCTGGTATATCTTGGCTGGCCGTTAATCCGCTGGATAAACAAGCTGTTTACTATCAACATCTTCGACTGGTTGTCAAGCTGGGGACTGAGCATGGGAATCGTTTTGCTGCTGATGACACTGATTGTAAAAGCGGTAGTGTTCCCTGCAACATGGAAAACGTACATATCTTCTGCCAAGATGCGCGTGTTGAAACCGAAAATAGATGAAATCGGCAAGAAATACCCCAAGCAGGAAGATGCCATGAAAAAACAGCAGGAAGTAATGGGGCTTTACAGCCAGTACGGAGTCAGCCCAATGGGCGGATGTTTGCCGATGCTGATTCAGTTCCCTATCCTAATGGCATTGTTCATGTTCGTACCGAGTGCTATCGAGCTTCGCCAGGAGAGTTTCCTGTGGGCCGACGACCTGTCCACATACGATGCGTTCATCAACTTCCCGTTCCATATTCCGTTCCTGGGCAGCCACCTGAGCCTGTTCTGCCTGTTAATGACGGTAACGAATATTCTGAACACCAGGTTTATGATGCAGCAGCAGGACACGGGCGCCAACCCGCAAATGGCAGCCATGAAATGGATGTCTTACCTGATGCCCGTCATGTTCCTGTTCATCTTGAACGACTATCCTTCGGGACTGAATTATTACTACTTCATTTCAACGCTTATCAGCGTGGTAACTACGCTTATCTTACGTAAGACGACCGATGAAGAAGCCCTTCTTGCACAACTGGAAGCCAAGAAGAAAGACCCGAAGAAAATGAAAAAGACCGGCTTCGCCGCCCGCCTTGAAGCTATGCAGAAGCAACAAGAGCAGATGATGAAAGCAAAACAGAACAAGAAGTAAATTTCTGTTCAGAGAAGTGTTCACCAGAGGGAGCCGGACAATACATACACTGCATTGCCCGGCTTTCTTTTCCTTTCTTAAGATAACAAAAAACTTAATCTATTGAATATGCAAACTAAATACACCTACAAAGAGATTTGGCTCATCGCCTACCCTATCCTAATCAGCCTGCTCATGGAGCAGATGATTGGCATGACAGACACCGCCTTCCTGGGGCGTGTAGGCGAAATAGAATTAGGGGCATCCGCCATTGCGGGCATTTTCTACATAGTAATGTTCATGGTGGCATTCGGTTTCAGTATCGGGGCACAAATTCTGATTGCACGGCGTAATGGCGAGCAACAATACAAAGAGATAGGAAACTTATTCTATCAGGGCGTCTATTTCCAATTAGGAATGGCGGCAATCATGTTTATCGTCTGCTATTGCTTCGCCCCGGCTATATTGAAGCGGCTCGTTTCTTCCGAACATATTTTCGATGCGGCGATAAGTTACCTCAACTGGCGTGTTTTCGGTTTCTTCTTCTCTTTTACGGCAGTAATGTTCCGCGCATTCTTCCTGGGAACAACGCAAACCAAAACCTTGACACTCAATTCCATTGTCATGGTATTGAGCAACATCGTATTCAACTACATACTGATATTCGGAAAATTCGGATTTCCCGCCCTCGGTATTGCCGGAGCCGCTATCGGTTCGTCCATGGCGGAGCTGGTATCACTGATATTCTTTATCCTCTATACCCGTAACCGCATTGACATCCATAAGTACGGACTGGACAAAATACCGGGTATCCGTTGGGACATACTCAAACGGATGCTCAACGTTTCCCTGTGGACAATGGTACAGAACTTCCTGTCGCTTTCCACCTGGTTCCTGCTTTTCCTCTATGTAGAGCACTTGGGAGAGCGCTCGCTGGCTATCACGAATATCATCCGTAACGTATCGGGAATCATGTTCATGGTTATGATGGCATTCGCCTCTACCTGCGGTTCACTGGTCAGTAACCTTATCGGAGCGGGGAATATCGGTTCCGTACCCGGAACGATACGGCAGCACATACGCATAGCCTACGTCTTCGTATTGCCATTTGCCATTCTCTTTGCACTATTCCCCAAGCTGATATTGAGTGTGTACACAGATATGCCGGAGTTGCAGGAAGCCGCTATCCCCTCGCTTTGGGTACTCTGCTTCTCGTATCTGTTCCTCGTTCCGGCAAACGTTTATTTCCAGTCCGTATCAGGAACAGGAAACACGCGTACCGCACTGGCTCTGGAAATGATAACGCTGGTAATTTATACCTGTTACATCACTTACATCGTAGCTTACCTGAAATTAGACGTGGCATTTGCCTGGACATCGGAAATCGTCTATTCCTTAGGTATCTGGACACTTTGCTATTTCTATATGAAGAAAGGAAAATGGAGCCTGAAGAAAATTTAAATTAATTCCCTATCTTCGCTACCAAAATAAAAATTCAAACCTATATGAAACAATCAAACCTATTATTTATGTCGGCAGCAATCATGTTGGCATCCTGCGGCGGAACGAAAGAAGCAGGACAAAACGACGCGCTTATCGGGAAACCGGACATCAAGATTGAAGGTAAGCGTATGACCCCCGAGGCGCTTTGGGCAATGGGGCGTATCGGTAGCGTAGCCGTATCGCCCGACGAGAAGCAGATAGCCTATTCGGTAGCCTATTACAGTGTACCGGAAAACAAGAGTAACAACGAATTGTTCGTCATGGATGCCGACGGCGGCAACCACCGGCAAATTACCCGTGACAACTGGCAGGAAAGCCAGCCCGCCTGGATTAAGGATGGCAAGAAGATTGCCTTCCTTTGCAACGAAAGCGGCAGCAGCCAGGTATGGGAAATGAACCCCGACGGTACGGAACGCAAACAGCTCACCGAGTACGACGGAGACATTGAAGGTTTTGCCTTCTCCCCCGACGGCAAGAAGCTGCTTTTCATTGCCCAGGTAAAAACCGTACAGAGCACTGCCGACAAACATCCCGATTTGCCCAAAGCAACCGGTATCATCGTTACCGACCTGATGTACAAGCATTGGGATGAATGGGTAACGACCGCTCCGCATCCGTTCGTAGCCGAATTCGACGGTAACGGTATCAGCAACGTCCGGGACATCCTGGACGGCGAACCCTATGAAAGCCCGATGAAGCCCTGGGGCGGTATCGAGCAGTTGGCCTGGAGCCCTTCTTCCGACAAAATAGCCTATACCTGCCGTAAAAAGACCGGACTGGCTTATGCCGTCTCTACCAACTCGGATATTTATATCTACGACCTTGCCACCCAAAAAACAGAGAACATTACCGAAGAAAATAAAGGATACGATACCAATCCCCAATACTCTCCCGACGGTAAATACATTGCATGGCAAAGTATGGAGCGCGACGGTTACGAAGCGGATTTGAACCGTCTGTTCATCATGAACCTCGAAACCGGGGAAAAGCGTTTTGTAAGCAAAGCTTTCGAATCCAATGTGGATGCTTTCCTGTGGAACGAAGATTCCCGAAGCATCTACTTCATCGGTGTATGGCATGGCGAAACGCAAATATACAATATCGACCTTACCGCCAACGACCGGTTGAACCGGCTTACCGACGGCATGTACGACTACGCCTCTCTTGCCCTTTGCGGCGACAAGGTCATAGCCAAGCGCCACTCCATGAGCATGGGCGACGAAATCTATGCCGTAAGCAAGGAACGCAACGGTGAAGCCTTTGCCGAAGCCAAGCAGCTCACTTTCGAGAACAAACAGATTTACGACCAGTTGGAAATGGGCAAAGTGGAAGCCCGTTGGATGAAGACTACCGACGGCAAGCAGATGTTGACATGGGTTGTCTATCCGCCCCGGTTCGACCCCAACAAGAAATATCCTACCCTGCTTTTCTGCGAAGGCGGTCCTCAGAGCCCCGTCAGCCAGTTTTGGAGTTACCGCTGGAACTTCCAGATTATGGCAGCCAACGATTATATTATCGTAGCTCCCAACCGCCGCGGCCTTCCGGGTTTCGGCGTAGAATGGAATGAAGCTATCAGCGGCGATTACGGCGGCCAGTGTATGAAGGATTACTTCACGGCCATAGACGAAATGGCAAAAGAACCGTTTGTGGACAAAGACCGCCTGGGTTGCGTAGGCGCCAGCTTCGGAGGGTTCTCCGTTTACTGGCTTGCCGGACATCACGACAAACGTTTCAAGGCATTTATCGCCCACGACGGTATCTTCAATATGGAAATGCAATACCTGGAAACAGAGGAGAAATGGTTTGCCAACTGGGATATGGGAGGCGCATACTGGGAAAAGAACAATGCCACAGCCCAACGCACATTTGCCAATTCGCCCCACCGCTTCGTAGACAAATGGGATACTCCTATCCTCTGTATTCACGGTGAAAAAGATTTCCGCATCCTCGCTAACCAGGCTATGGCAGCTTTCGACGCTGCCGTTATGCGTGGCGTTCCTGCCGAGTTGCTTATCTATCCCGATGAAAACCACTGGGTGCTGAAACCGCAAAACGGTGTCCTGTGGCAGCGTACATTCTTCGAATGGCTGGATAAATGGCTGAAACCGGCCGAACGATAGGACAAGCAGGCAACAGACATTATAAAAAAAGGAAGTTAACATCATTTGTACGATGATGTTAACTTCCTTTTTTTATGATATTAACTCTTTGCAGGTAATCTTATTAACTTCACACCTGCTATGATGCTAACAAACACCCGTCAGGCAAAAACACCCGGTATCGGAAATGTAGCTCCATGCATAGTGTAGCAGATACCGAAAACAGCCGCGCTAACAATCCAAAGAATAACCAAAGTCCACTTCAGTCCGGAAACCATAGGCTGCCACTTGAATACCTGGCTGAATATCGCCCATACAAGGCTTATCAACGGAATACCCACCAACAGAATACCCGCAATATACATCACGATAGCGGACAACGGAGAAGTAGGCAACACCATATCGAAGGTGGGAAACAGTGAAATCAATGCAGCTCCCCCGCCGATAGCCACCATTACGGCTGCAAAAAGCAAAGCCACGAACACCACTCCGAACACAAACAACAGCGGACTGCAAATGATAGCGAATATCACCAGGCAGATTTTGAAAAACCAACCGGCAACCATAACCAGGGCATCGCCCGATTTCTGTAAGAAAGTACGGGGTTTATCGGATTTTATATAGTCATTTACACCGTTAGCCACTTTTTCGAACCCGTCGGTTACGGTTTTTCCTATATTCTCCACCGTAACGGCTTCACCGCGCATACTCAGCTTCTCGGCAGCCGTATGTGCCTCGGGAATTACCAGCCAGCAAACGATATAGACCGGAATCAACGTTCCTACCCCGCAAATCAATACTACCAGCAACAACAGGCGCAGCAAAGTCACATCCCAGCCTAAGTATGCAGCCATGCCACTGATAACGCCACCCAGCAACTTGTCGTCCGGATTGCGGTAGAGGCGGCGGCGCGTAGTATGGGACGCATCCGGGTTGTTGCTTCGCGCTCCCGCTCCATAACCGTTATTGGTATTATTGGCGGAAGAAGCCCCGTTGTCGTTATCCGTCTCCATATCTTCCGGTTTTCCCATACGGGCAATAACCTCTTCCACATCGGTTATGGTAATGACCTGCAAACCGGCAGCAAGTTTCTCCGTAAAGAGTTCGGAAATACGGCGTTCAATGTCATCTATAATCTCATCCGCACCGGGTTCCTTGCGGAAATGAATTTTCAAGTTACTCAAATAATTATCCAGCAGGCGGTAAGCATCTTCATCGATATGGAAAACTGTTCCGCCTAAATTTACCGTTAATGTCTTTTTCATTATTATATGTTTTTATTTATTATTCCATTACTATATACAACTATCGGCCGCTAATTGTTGGCAATGTGATTGACCGTATCGTTCAATTCCCTCCAGGATATTTCCAGCTCGCCCAAAAAGGCCTCTCCCTTCTCCGTGAGCTTATAATATTTACGAGGAGGTCCTTGTGTGGATTCTATCCATTCGTAACTCAACAACTCGTCGTTCTTCAAGCGGGTGAGCAATGGATAGAGCGTCCCTTCCACCACAATCAGCCGTGCTTCTTTCAGCTTTTGTATGATATCCGAAGCATAAGCCGGCTCTTTATGGAGCAATAGCATGATACAATATTCAAGCATGCCTTTGCGCATCTGCGACTTTACATTATTAACGTCCATAATCTATATGCTATTAAATTTTTACTAATCACGATAAAGATGCTGCTTTCATCTTCTTTGTATGGCACAAATATATGTATTATCTTAGTACCTTGTATTACAAAGTACTTTATATTAGTATTCTTTAAGAAATACTCTTTCCCGGTAACAAACATTCCTTAGTTACAATCTTTACCGGAAAATGGTAAATATGTTATAAATACCCATATAATAAAGCCTATTTGTAATAAAGTATATTATATTTGCATCAGATTAATATAAACGTTACGAATATGTTTACTATCAGAAAAGCGACGACTGCCGACTGCGAATTGATTCATAAGCTCGCATGGCAGATATTTCCGGAAACCTATAAGGAAATACTTTCAAAAGAACAGATTGAATACATGATGGAATGGATGTATTCCCTGGAGAATATCCGCAAGCAAATGGAAGAAGAAGGACACGTATATCTCATAGCCTACGAAGAATGCGAAGCGGCAGGATATGTATCCGTACAACCGGAAGGCAAAGGCTTATTTCATCTGCAAAAAATCTATGTACTCCCCTATTATCAAGGAGCGCACTGCGGCAGTTTCCTGTTTCGTGAAGCCGTAAAATACATCAAGGAGGTGCATCCGGAACCGTGTATGCTGGAGCTGAATGTAAACCGCAACAACAAAGCGTTGCATTTTTATGAGCACATGGGAATGAAAAAACTAAGGGAGGGGGATTTTCCGATAGGAAACGGATACTATATGAATGACTACATAATGGGAAAAGAAATATAGATAAAACCAGGACGTTGAAAACTAAAAATCAAAGGCTGCGCAATGTTCGCTTGAACCGCGCAGCCTTTGATTTTTAGTTTTCAACGTCCGATATTCCGGTTACCGTGCCACTTTTTCCAACCACTTGACCATTGAGAGCATTACAATCATGGAAGCACCGGTTGCACCTACAAATACCAGCCAGCATGCCCATATCGGCACAGTGGTATAAAGGATACCGCCGATGAAAAGCAACGAGTTACCCACTGCCGTGGCTGCCAGCCAGCAACCCTGCATCAAACCCTGCAAATGGGGAGGAGCTACTTTGGATACAAAGGACAGCCCCAGGGGCGAGATAAACAATTCGGCAACCGTAAGGATGAAGTACAAACCAATCATAATCCACGGCGTTACACGAATGGCACTGATTTCGGCGGCACTCATCGTACTCAACGCGTCTTTCGCAGGCAGTGTAAATGAGAATATCATCAGGAACACGTAAGCCAATGCTGCAATACCCATACCGATAGCAATCTTCATCGGAGTAGAAGGTTCTTTACCGGTCTTTTTCAACGAACCGAACAGCCACATGATAAACGGGGTAAGGAATACTACGAAGAACGGATTGACGCATTGGAATATTTCAGCACCCTTGATACGGGTAAAGCCGAGGTCGATATCGATTACGCTCAAGTCCACATAATCGCGTGCAAAATAAGTCAGGGAATAACCGTTCTGGTGGAATGACAGCCAGAAGAAAATTACAACGCCGAACACAGCGAACAAAGCATAGATACGTTGCTTGATTTCGGCGGCGCTCATCTTGATTTCTTCCTTGCTTACAGCAGCATTCCGCTCCTCGGCAATTACGACCTTCTTTGCAGGGTCGGGGAAACGGTTCTTGTTCACCAGATAGATTACCAGCGAAATCAGCATGGCGACAATAGCAGCCATGAAAGCATATTGGAAACCGCGGTTGAACACCTCCAGGTAATCGTTGACAAACACATTCATATCGGCCACCCGACTACCGTCGAGCGTTACTTTATCTGCCAGGGAGGTAAGGTTTTCCATTGCCTGGGGAGCCATTTTATCGCCTTCCTTAAGGAATTGGTGGCAAAGCTCGGGCAAGGTGGCATCATAGTCGAAGTTATTGACCTTCAACCACCAGTTACGGACGCCGATAGCAATCCACGGAGCAAAGAAACCTCCGATATTGATAAACATATAGAAAATCTGGAAGCCGGAATCGCGCAGGCTCGAGTACTTGGGGTCGTCGTACATCTGACCTACCAATGCCTGAAGATTACCTTTGAACAAACCGTTACCGAAAGCAATGACCAGAAGCCCGAAGCAGGTCAACCCCAAATAAAGCCCCATACTGGGAACCGGCGTAGGCGTAGGAATGGCAATAATCAGATAGCCGACAGCCATCATTATCAGACCGGCCAGGATAGTACCTTTAAAGTTCTTGGTCTTGTCGGCAATGATGCCGCCTGCCAGTGCCAAAATATAAATAGATGCATAGAATGCGGAGTAAATATACCCGGTAGTCGTTTCAGACAGTCCGAATTTTGCCGAGATAAACAGCGTAAGGATTGCCATCATGATATAGAAGCCGAAACGTTCTCCCATATTAGCCAAAGCGGCGGCAATCAAACCATTAGGGTGTTTGCTAAACATAAAAGTAAATTTTTGTAGATTAGTAATTAGTATTGATTTATTTATATTTTCTGCAAATATATACTTTTCATCGAGATTTCCGGTAAGAAAACAAAATATCTCTCACCCGAACCGGCCTTTATGCCTCAAAAAAGGATGCAGACTTCGGCACGCACTTCTTTTATCAAATCTTCCGGACTGAGTTTAAGCTGCAATCCGCGCTGCCCGGCACTGATATAAATATAAGGAAATTGCAGGCAAGTTTCGTGAATGTAGGTAGGAAAAGGCTTCTTCATGCCGACAGGAGAGCATCCGCCGCGAATATACCCCGTCAGCGGGAGCAACTCTTTCACCGGAATAAGGTCGCACTTCTTGTTTCCGGATACTTTGGCGGCCAATTTCAGGTCGACCTCATGCTCACCGGGAATAACGCATACAAAATAACCGGTTTTATCGCCATGCAATACCAGGGTTTTAAAAACCTGCTCCACATCCTCCCCCAAGCTGGCGGCAACGTGTATAGCACTCAAATCCTTCTCATCCACTTCGTACGGGATAAGTTCATAGGCAATCTTAGCCTTATCGAGCAGACGGGCTGCATTCGTTTTATTGATTTTCATGTCATTAATTACAGATTATAAATTACGGACGGACAAAAACAGTCTTATCGCAGAGCATCCGTTTTTCCGTTCCGAGCTATTCAAAGACGAAGCTCCTCCCGCAAAAACTTCGGGGTATATCCTTTCTTGCTTTTCGCCACCTCTTCCGGCGTACCGGCTGAGAGCAGCTCTCCCCCGCCCTTGCCTCCTTCGGGACCCATATCTATAATGTAGTCCGCCATTTTAATGACATCAAGATTATGCTCGATGACGATAACCGTATTGCCTTTATCCACCAACTTATTCAATACGTTCATCAATACGCGGATATCTTCGAAATGCAAGCCGGTAGTAGGCTCGTCGAGTATATAGAGCGTCTTGCCCGTATCCCGCTTGGAAAGCTCGGTAGCCAGTTTTACACGCTGGCTTTCGCCTCCGGAAAGCGTGGTGGAAGATTGCCCCAACTTTATATATCCCAAGCCGACCTCCTGAATGACCTTAATCTTATTCAAAATCTGGGGAACGTTCTCAAAGAACTCGACCGCACGGTTGATTGTCATATCCAGTACATCGGCAATGGATTTTCCCTTGAAACGCACTTCCAACGTCTCGCGGTTGTAACGCTTGCCGTGGCAAACCTCGCAAGGTACATATACATCGGGCAGGAAGTTCATTTCGATAGTTTTGTAACCGTTACCCTGGCAGGCTTCGCAACGTCCGCCACTGACATTGAACGAGAAGCGTCCCGCCTTGTAACCGCGAATCTTAGCCTCGGGCAATCCTACGAACAGATTACGGATATCGGAGAACACCCCCGTATAAGTAGCCGGATTGGAACGCGGAGTACGTCCCAGCGGAGACTGGTCTACATTGACCACCTTATCTATATACTCCAATCCTTCGATACTACCGTATTCCAAAGGGTCTTGAAGAGAACGGTAGAACTTCTGTGAAAGAATGGGTTGAAGTGTTTCATTAATCAGCGTGGACTTACCGCTACCCGATACACCGGTAACGCAAATCAGCTTGCCCAACGGAAACTCCACATCCACGTTTTTCAGATTATTACCCTTCGCACCGCGCAGCCATAGGCTATGCCCATTGCCTTTACGCCGTTTGGCGGGCACTTCGATAACGCGCTCGCCGTTCAAGTATTGGGAAGTCAGCGTATGCGTCCGCAACATCTCCCTCGGAGTACCGGCAAATACGACCTCACCGCCCAACCTGCCGGCCTTAGGCCCCATGTCGATAACGTAATCGGCGGCAAGCATCATATCCTTATCATGCTCCACCACGATAACGGAATTACCCATATCGCGCAACTCCTTCAACGAACGGATAAGCCGCTGATTGTCCCGCTGATGCAACCCGATACTCGGCTCGTCCAGAATATACAGCACATTCACCAGTTGCGAGCCTATCTGCGTAGCCAGCCGGATACGCTGGCTTTCGCCACCGGAAAGGCTGACGGAGCTACGGTCTAACGACAGATAGTCCAACCCCACATCCAGCAGGAATTTAAGACGGGTACGGATTTCTTTCAATATTTCGACGGCAATCTGCTGCTGCTTGTTGCTGAGATACCGGTCTACGTTCATCAACCAGTCATACAGCTCGCTGATATCCATAACGGAGAGTTCGTGGATGTTTTTATCGTGAATGCGGTAAGACAAAGCCTCCTTATTCAGTTTCGCCCCGTGACATTCCGGACATACCGCAGTCTTGGCAAACTGTTCCGCCCACTTCTGCGCTGTGGCAGATACATCTTTCTCCTGCAACATCCTGATGTATTTCACTACCCCCTCGAAAGTCACGAAGTAATCGGACGACGTACCGATAAGCGAGCTCTTTATCTTTATACGCTCGTCCGAACCGTACAGGATTTCATCTATGGCATCGTCCGGCAGCTCCTTGACAGGAGTTTTCAAGGTAGCCTCGTATTTCTCCAGCAATGCGGTAATCTGCCAGAATATCATGCTGTTTTTGGCTTTTCCCAAAGGTGCGATAGCCCCTTCGCTTATGGAAAGCTCGCGGTCAGGAATAACCTTGTCTATATCGATTTGGCTTACCACGCCCAGCCCCTTGCATTTGGGGCAGGCTCCCTGCGGGGAATTGAAAGAAAAATTATGAGGGGCGGGCTCCCGGTAAGACAATCCGGTTACAGGACACATCAGGCGCTTGCTGTAATGGCGCACGCCCCCGTTCTGGACATCGAGAATCATCAGCAGCCCGTCGCCCTGACGCATGGCGGTAGCCACGCTGTTCTTCAAGCGGGTATCATCCTTGTCAGTCACCGCCAACTTATCGATAACCACCTCTACATCGTGGTTTTTATAACGGTCCAGCTTCATTCCGGGCAAAGCCTCGCGCACCTCTCCGTCTACACGGACATAGAGATAACCCTTCTTACGCACCTGCTCGAACAGCTCCTTATAATGTCCTTTACGGCTACGTACCAACGGAGCGAGGATATAGATGCGCTTCCCCTTATAATCGCGCATGATAAGGTCGAGAATCTGCTCCTCGGTGTATTTCACCATTTTCTCACCGGAGAGGTAAGAATAAGCCTCGCCTGCACGGGCATACAACAGACGGAGATAATCGTATATCTCGGTAGTCGTACCTACGGTGGAACGCGGGTTCTTATTGGTCGTTTTCTGCTCAATGGAAATCACCGGGCTCAACCCCGTAATCTTATCCACATCGGGACGTTCCAGGCTGCCCAGGAAATTGCGGGCATAGGCTGAAAAGGTTTCGATATACCGGCGCTGGCCTTCGGCGAATATCGTATCGAATGCGAGGGACGACTTGCCGCTTCCGCTCAATCCGGTAATGACCGTCAGGCTGTTACGGGGAATTTCAGCATCGATATTCTTCAAATTGTGTACACGCGCCCCGTATACATTGATATATTCCGTTTCTTCTTGCATATTTTAATTAGTGAGTTATGAATCCGGGTTATGAGCCGCCTGCCTGTCATAGAGTCATACCGCCACATACAAAAAGCACCGGCGGATAACTTATAGCCCGCAACTCATAACCGCCGTGCCCTGCACGGTCTTATCCTTTGTGCAAAAATAACGGTTTCCGGCCGAATATCAGCCGAAAAGAAGTATTTTTCGGTTTTGAAATGCACAATATTATTTCTTAACGCAATCCTTTGGCTATAATAGGACAATATTGCTAACTTTGCGGCTACTTTGGGAAATTGTAAACATAAACCAACGATTACTGAATGAAAACGATTAACCGTATTTTTTGCTCCCTGCTGCTTGCCGGTGCATGTAGTTTCGGTGTAAACGCACAAGAAAACCAGTCTTATTTTCTGCATACGATAGAGAAAGGCCAAAGCTTGTATTCCATTGCCAGCATGTACAATATCAGCCAGGCAGACATCGTAAAGCTAAATCCGGGAAGCGACGACAAGATATATGTAGGGCGCACTTTACGTATTCCCCGTACCGGCACAGATTTGCAAAAGGAAACTTTCCATACCATAACACCCGGCGAAACCCTATACCGGCTTACCGTAAAATACAACGTATCGGCAAAGGACATATGCGATGCCAATCCCGGACTGAGCGCCGACAATTTCCGTATCGGGCAAGTCATCCTGATACCGTCTCCCACGACTACGGCAACTACTGCCACTACGGGCACAACGGAACCGACGGGCACATCCGCTGGCAATACGGCCATTCAGGGACCGGTACAATCGCGCTGCCGCGATATGCACAAGGTGAAACGGAAAGAAACGGTATTCAGCATCAGCCGTAAATACGGCATTACGGAGGACGAGCTCATTGCCGCCAATCCGGAACTGAAGGGCGAAAACAAAATAAAGAGAGGCACATTCCTCTGTATCCCCTACCCGTCTCCGCAAGTGCAGCAAGAAGCACGCCCCCAGACCGTACCGAGCAACAGCGAACTGTTCAGTGAAAACAGCAAAAGCAACGAGCGCATCAGCACTATCAAAGCCGCCGTTATACTGCCATTCCTGCCCGACGGGGCAAGTAAAAGCGAATCCGCCAAAATGGTGGAATATTACGAAGGCTTCCTTATGGCGGTAGACAGCTTGAAACGCACAGGAACCTCCGTCGATTTATATACTTACAGCACCGGTTCAGCCGCTTCGTCGCTGAATTCCATTCTCGGCAAAAGCGAGATGAAGAATATGGACATCATTTTCGGCCCGCTGCACCAGCAACACATCAAGCCGCTTGCCGACTTCGCCGACAAGCATGACATACGCCTGGTGATACCGTTTACCTCCAAGGACAATACCGTATTCCGCAACCCGTCGGTGTACCAAATCAATACGCCGCAATCCTACCTCTACTCGGAGGTGTACGACCATTTCGTCCGCCAGTTCCCCAACGCCAACGTTATCTTTATCGAGGCAGCCCAGGGCACTGCGGACAAAGCGGAGTTCATCAAAGGATTGAAAGACGAGTTGCGCAACCGCTCCATACCGATGAAATCATTGAAAGAAGACGCTACCGTGGAATCGTTGAAAGCCGTGCTGCGCGACGACCGCGAAAACATCTTCATCCCCACCTCCGGGAGCAACATCACCCTGATTAAGATACTGCCGCAACTGACGCTGTTGGTACGCGAAAAGCCCGAAAGCCGCGTACACCTGTTCGGGTATCCGGAATGGCAGACCTATACCAAAGACCACCTCGAGGCATTCTTCGAACTGGATACCTATTTCTATTCTTCTTTCTATACCAACAACCTGCTGCCGGCGGCAATCAACTTTACCAAGAGCTACCGCAGGTGGTATGGGAAAGACATGGACGAGCGTTATCCCAAATTCGGCATGTTGGGTTTCGATACGGGTTACTTCTTCCTTAAAGGGTTGTCCCGGTACGGCTCGGGATTCGAAAAGCACCTGAACGAAATGGAGCTCATCCCCATTCAGACAGGCTTCAAATTCCAGCGCGTAAATAATTGGGGCGGGTTTATCAACCGCAAAGTATTCTTCGTCCGTTTCACCAAGAATTTCGAACTGATAAAGCTCGATTTCGATTAAAAACGGCGGTTTACATCCACCGGGATTATGGTAATTCGTAATGCAATTAAAGAAAATGAAACTGAAAACGATTATAGGAACAGCACTTTTAGCAGGCACGTGCGTCCTGCCGGCAAGCGCACAGATAGGCGAGCAACGCCATAATTTTTCCGTAGGCGTAAACGGCGGCATCAACCTGAATAGTGTAAGTTTCTCTCCCAGAGTCCGCCAGAAAAATCTAATGGGTATCAACGGCGGACTGACAGCCCGTTATATTTCCGAAAAATACTTCAACATGATATGCGGTGCGCAAATCGAATTGAACTTCTCCCAGCACGGTTGGGACGAGTTTTACCAGGACTATCCCGAACTGCAATACACCCGTAAGATGAACTACATAGAAATTCCTTTCCTTGCACATCTGGCATTCGGCAAAGAAAGAGGCTTGCAGTTCTTCGTCCATGCAGGCCCGCAGATAGGTTTCTTCCTCGGCGACAGTTATACGATAGGCGACGGCTGGGACAATTACACGGGAATAACAGTAGAGCAGCACGACAAAGCCGTAGAGAACAAATTCGACTACGGTATCACAGGCGGAGCCGGTGTGGAACTCCGTACCAAAGCCGGCAATTTCCTGGTGGAAGGCAGATACTACTATGCATTGTCCGACTTCTACAGCAGTACCAAGAAAGACTACTTCTCGCGCTCGGCACACGGGGTTATTACGGCTAAAATCACTTACCTGTTCGACTTAAGGAAGTAAGCGTAAAAACAAAACCGAGTCCGCAATAAACAAAGCAGGGATATTCAGTAAATGTCCCTAAAAATCAAGATGGCATATGAAGATGATAGAGCATACTCACTTCATATGCCATTTTTATAGTCCTATTCCTGTAATTTCTC
>NZ_KB894150.1 GCF_000374365.1 Bacteroides gallinarum DSM 18171 = JCM 13658 | reverse complement strand
TCTTTGGAATACATACGGCAAATGCCGTACTGATGATAGACAAGATCAGGAACAGGACGGTGAAAGCGGCATGATATGATTTTACAGGCAGAGGCAGAAGATGTCTTCAGACTTCTTCCCGAGCGTCATGTCTTGTAGGGTAAGATTGTGTGAGAAATTACAGGAATAGGACTATAAAAATGGCATATGAAGTGAGTATGCTCTATCATCTTCATATGCCATCTTGATTTTTAGGGACATTTACTGAATATCCCTATATATCCTCAAAGCTTGAAGTTTATTAGTAATAGTTCAGGTACATTATACCGAAACTCAATTAGGGCATCCATAAATAACCGATAACAGTGTATCAGAATAGAAAATCATCTACCTCTAAAAGGAAAGAGTAGAGTTATATACTTTAAATGCGCTTATTATATTAAACATAATTTGCATATTATCAAAAGCAACTAAAAGAGCTAACAACCTTATACCGAAACTCAATTTGGGCGTCCATAAATAACCAATAACGGTGTATCGGAATGGAAAATCATCTTTCTGGCGATTCCGGGATTAAACAAACGGGAAAATATATTCCGTTTATATGATGTCAAAGTAATAATATCTATGTGATTGGTTTTAATATAATTATCCAAACTATTCAGAAAATCATCATTTTCCACAACATCGTAATGAATCTCTAATTGTGGATACTGTTTCTGGAAATACTCTTTAATACCACCTAATTTTATCTCGTTCCAAGTATCTTTTACATCGGCAAGATGAATTAAGGACACAGAGAAATGAAATGGTTTTAAGCTGTTTATCAAAGAATCGAAAGCAATTAAATCTCGCTGGTCAAAGTTCGTAATGAATGCAATACGTTTAACCTCACTGAACTGCTTGAACGGCGTATTCTCCGGAATAGCCAAGACGGGGATGCGGCTACGTTCGATAACCTCGGCCGTCACACTACCAATCAAGTCAATGTCCTTTTGGTTCTTGCCACGTGTTCCCATTACAATAATCCTCGGACGAACCTCTTTGGAATAGCGCAATATCTCCTCTTCCGGAATACCTTCCCTCAATACACAAGTATATTTTACATCAGGAAACTCCCCGGAAACCACTTTAGCTTTTACTTTATCGGATAAAGCATTTAAATCGGAATGCACCTTCTGCAATATATTCCTTACATTTTCCTCATCACTCAACTGATAGTTGAAAACATCACCGTAAGGCAATGACGTAGCATAAATAGGTGTAAAATACACATGCAGCAAAACAACCTCGGCATCTATATTTTTTGCGAAGTTGAAGCCGAATTCGCACGCTTTCAACGAGTAATTCGAAAAATCGACAGGAACTATAACCTTGTTACTCCCCTTCTCTATTTCCGGCGCCTTCCCCCCTACTACCTCTTCCGACAACCATGCCGAACTTTCGGTAATTTTCAAGGCATGAGGTAAATCACTTTCCTTAATACGGACACGCACACCGGAAGATACAACCGGCTGTATTTGATTTACATTATGAATGTAAGTCTCAATTCCTTCATTTTCGAGAACATTCTTCAGTATCTGTGCTTTTGCATACGTCAGAATCGCTAATGTCACTAATTTATCTTCCATACGAGTACCTAATTTATACGTTTATAAAAACAAACAAGAAATCCCAATTGTTTCTCGGCAATTGGGATTCTTTTTACTCTCTTTTCTTAAGCTCGAGCGGGTTCTGCAGGCTCACCCGCCATTTCGTCTAAAATCTTTAAAGCCCGGTCGAGCACCGTAGTATCGTCAATCATAACCAAACCGCCGTCCGGACCGGGTTCCAGGTGAATCCCTACGCTTTTGCCTTCCTTAAAGTTATGGCCACCGAAAAAATTTCTTACTGTGTCAACGTTAAGTCCGAGTTCGTCGGCTATTCTATGCATACTACCACTTGGTAATGAGTCTTTAATCTTACGAAGTTCATTAAATGTTATTGTTCTCATATTCATAAATTTAATGGTTAATACTCTGGATTCTCTTATCACGCTATAAACTTAAGGAAAAAAAAAGATAAAACAAACTATTTGCCGGTATTTTTCTACCGGATGTTTAACATTTCATAAATACCCAAAGAGCCCGTATGAATATGCGAGGACACCGGTTCTCCTCACATCTCATACGGGCTTCGTATTCAGTATTAAACTATTCTTAAATCACCTCGATTGCAGAAGTGGGAACCCACCCTACCTTACCGTCCTCCAAACGAATTTCTTTCCATTCGCGCATGGAATTATCCTTAATCTCTATTTTATGTCCTTCATGCAAGATAAACAAGCTCGTACCGCTCTCGCTCGGAGTACTCCGTACCGTGACACTAGGAGACAAGATAATGGCCTCGTTCCGATTCATCAGCTTACTTTTCTGCTCCGAAGCAAAAACATTGCTCACCACAACCAGAACCAGGCATATGAGTCCTGCTATAAACCCGCTTTTCTTCCACATAATCTGCTTGGAGAAGAAGAAAAAAGAAAAAGATACGAGCAAAAGAATAAAAAATGCCACTCCCAATTTAGCCCAGGCATCTACACTCAAGCAATTTATCAACGACTTAGTCCATGCAACAAAGAAGATATCAGGCACAGACACCACTTTGTCTATCGTTTTAGAACGCGCAATCTCTAAATTGGCACGAATGTCCGCATTACCCGGTTGTAACAACAAGGCACGCTCATAATTAAGAATCGCCTTGGCTATATCACCGGCCTTATAATAACTATTGCCCAAATTATAATAAACTTCGGCAGCCTCGCCCTTCTTCAACAAACTCTCGTAAATTTGAATGGCAGAAGCATAATCATTACGCACATATGCACTGTCGCCCTCCGCCTTCGTTACATTGTCATCCGACGATTTCGCCGCAGAAAACTCCGTATGCGAACCTATGGAAACAGAGTCTCCGGCAGTCCGGTTCAGGGAATCCGCACCAGCACCCTGCCCCCAGACAGCCACCGCCATTAACAGTACCAATGTAAAGGATATTATTTTCTTCATCATTATGTCCTCCCAATTAATGTTTTATAGAGTTTTCCATTTTACTGATTACCTCCAAAGAATCCGAATAAACCCTATCCATAGCCTGGTTATCATCTCCCGGAGCAAAACGGGCGAACTCACAGTTATTCAATGCATCGAGGAAATCCTTTATCAGCACATCATCCACACCGTAATTGCGAAGCGCCTCCTCTACATTATCCTTAGACAAACGGGAAACCGGAATATTCAGTTTATCGCTGATATACCCCCAAAGAGCCTTCAAGACTTCATCGTAGAATGCATCTTTCTTATTCTCCGCCAAAAGCTTACCCGCCAACTTCATACGTTTCACAGCTACCTTATTCGCCTTCTTCGTACGCATCCTGGCTACATTGGCATTGGCGGCAATCTGCTTGCGGTAGATGATAAAAAACAAAACAAATGCAACACCCGGTACAATATAGAACAACCAACAGAGCAAAGAACCGAAGAAGAAATCACCCTTCCGGGAAAGAATCACCTCATTCTGCTTGATATAGCGAATATCCTCATTCAGCACCTTCAAATCTTCCTTGTTGGTGAAGTTGGCAATGGTCTGTGCGGCATTACCGCTTCCCTTTTCCACACGAAGCACATATTCCTCCGTGGTTAAAGTCTTATACGTACGGGACTTGATATCGAAATAACTGAAATTCACCGCAGGAATCTTGTATGTTCCCGCATTGCGGGGAATAGCGAGATACTCGATTACCTGGCTACCGGAAAGCCCGGCATTCGTCAGTCGGAACTTATTATCCACTTTCGGGTCGTAGATTTCAAAATCCTCCGGAAATTTGACTTCCGGAGTAGAAATCAGCTTCAGATTACCCGTACCGGAAATGACGAGCTTCAACGTGACGGCATCGTTCGTCTTGACATCCGTACTGTTTATGGAAGAAGAAATGCTGAACTCTCCCACTCCGCCGGAGAACCCCGCAGGTTTACCCTCCGGCAATGCCTTCACATTGACCGTTAACTGAGGAGTAACCAGGGTTTTCTTTACCTCCACATAATTATTACCCCCATTGAAAAACGCCTCAAAAGGGTCGGCCACTTGGGTTACCCTGGCGATAGACGCATCGAAACGTGCCGCATCAATCGTCAGCTTTCCCGACTGTTGCGGAAACAGCACGAACTGGCGGTACACGGTTGTCTGGTAATTTCTCCCTTTGTAATGCTCAAGACTCCACTTGCGGTCATTAGGCAGCTCGACTTCCTGTGAATGAAACCCTTTGAAATCCGGAAGTTTCACATTATCGAAGCCACGCAAATCGACCAAGGTATATATCTTGTAAGTCAGCAAGAAAGCCTCCTGTTCGTACAAAGTAGTTTTATTGGCCGTAGCAGTAATAAACAAGTCGCTGTTCGAAACCGACGTCCCCGACGAAGCACGACTTGCCGAGCCGCCCCGTCTTCCATTGTTGCCGGAAGCCCCTCCGCTTGCCTGGTCTGCCGGGAGCACATTGACATGTACGGAATTGGAAACCATTTGATTACCCTCAGCCGTGATAGTAGCCCCGGGAATAGTAAAACTACCTTCGGCAGTAGCCATTAGGATATACGTAAATGTTATACTGCTGGTAGAAGTCGTTTGCCCGTTAATAATCTGCACGCTATTCTGCTGCGAACGGCTGGGCCCCATAAGCACGTCAAACCCTTTTATGGAAGGAGCCCGGAAATCCCTCACCTTCTGCGTAGTCACCGTATACGACAGCCTGAACTGGTCACCTACCGCCACGGCATCGGGGGCAGATGCAGTAAACGACACCTTGTCGTCCGCAAAGGCATGCATGCCCACTGCTATCAGCGCTATCCATAAGAAAATTATTTTTCTCATATATTATTTCCTATTATATTTGTTACCAATCCTTTTCCAGGCGACCGCCCTGGATAACCTGCAGTTTCTTCACCTTGTCCTGCACATCCTTCTCATCCTGCATTACAGAATTCAAAAGCTGCTCCGCATTCTCCTTAGACATCTCATTGTCTTTTTTCTGCTGCTGAGGAGGTTGTTGCTGTTCCTGGTTCTGTTGCTGGTCTTGATTTTGGTCTTTCTTATCCTGCTGCTCCTTGTCCTGCTGCTGTTGGTCATCCTGGTTCTGCTGCTGGTTCTGCTGATTTTGTTGCTGGTCTTTCAGCATTTTCTGGGCTAAGGCCAGGTTATAACGCGTTTCATCATCTTTCGGGTTGTTGCGCAATGACTGCTTGTATGCCTCCACCGCCTTCGCATAATCTTTCTGCGACTGGAAAATAACCCCCATATTATGATAAATCTGTGCCAGTCCGTCCTTGTCCTTCTCTATCTTCGTGGCAGCAACATACTGTTCCATAGCCTCCTGCAACTTATTTTGCTGCGCCAGCGTATTTCCGAGATTAAACATAGAAATCGTAAACTTGGGATTTACCTCCAGCGCCTTACGGTAATTCACCTCCGCATCCACATACACACTATCCTTGAAAAAACGGTTTCCCTTACGGATGAAATCGCGTTCGGCCTTCTGCGCCGAAACCGTAACCGCCGCCATTAGCAGCAATAAAACCATTCCTATATATTTCTTCTGTAACATACGCATCATTTCTTATTAGAAAACAAATGAATATTACGGAACAAAGGATTCTTGCGTTCCAATACCAGCATCTCGGCCAGCAACAGCAACAAAATAATCCATGCTACGGCCTGGAACTGCTCGTTGAACTCCGTATATACCTGTGTCTCCACATCCGCTTTCGCCATTTTATTGATTTCCTGGCTGATTGCCTTCTGAGCGGCATTCGTATTATCCACACGCACATAAATACCGTTGCCTGCCTTGGCGATTTCCTGGCACATCTGCTCGTTCAGACGGGTCACGATAACATTGCCGTCGCGGTCGCGGCGGTAATCATTGGTTCCTTCCGCCGGAATAGGCGCCCCCTCGGGCATACCCACACCGAGCACATTCACCTGGATGCCTTTCTCGGCGGCAGCCTTAGCCGCCTCTACCGCACCACCCTCATGGTTCTCACCGTCGGTTATGACAATGACCGCACGCCCCACACCCTCCTGCGGAGTAAAGCTGCGGGAAGCCAGGTTGACGGCCGCCCCGATTGCCGTACCCTGCTTGGAAATCAAGGAAGGGTCGATAGACTCCAGGAACATCTTTGCCGATATATAATCGCTCGTAATAGGAAGTTGCGTAAAGGCATCGCCCGCAAACACAATCATGCCCACCTTGTCATTCTCCATTTTATCCACTAACTGCGCCACCAGCCTTTTCGCCTTCTGCAAACGGCTAGGCTGTACATCCTGCGCCAGCATGGAGTTCGAAATATCCAGTGCAATCATCACTTCCACCCCCTGGCGCTTCACCGTTTCCAGCTTAGAGCCGAACTGGGGACGCGCCAACAGTACAGCAAACAGCCCGATAGCGGCAAATACCATCCAAAACTTCACATCCGGGCGATACCTGGATACATCCGGCATCAACTGTGCCATTAGTACCGGGTCGCCGAACTTGCGGATATCCCTCCGCCTCCGGTAATTGGAATACAAGTAGAAGGCCGCCAATAGAGGCAGCAACAGCAACAAGTACAAATATGCAGGTTCTTCAAATCGGAACATCTCTTTATTTACTATTTTACGATTTACTATTTACTATATCCGTGCGCGACAAGGCACATCCGGGAAAACACCCCGCACAATGGCGTATTACGGTATTTTCTTCAATACCGAGTTACGCAACAACACCTCTAACAGCACACACAAGAAAGCCGCCAAGGCAAACCAACGGTACTCTTCCTGGCGCTTGCTGTACTCCTTCACACTCAGTTTCGTTTTCTCCAGCTTGTCTATCTCGCCATACACCTCTTTCAGCTTCGAAGTACTCGTAGCACGGAAATAATTACCTTCTGTCGTTCCGGCAATCTGTGTCAGGGTCTTTTCGTCGATTTCCACCGGCATGCTTACATATTGCACCGTTCCGCCTACCGGATACGGATATGGAGCCATACCGTTAGTACCTACACCGATAGTATAGACACGGATACCGAAACTTTTCGCTATCTCGGCAGCCGTCAGCGGAGAAATATCTCCCCTGTTATTCGTACCGTCCGTCAAGAGGATAATTACCTTCGATTTTGCCTTACTGTCTTTCAACCGGGTAACCGCATTGGCAATACCCATACCCACCGCCGTACCGTCCTCGATAAGACCACACTTTACATCCTTTATCAAATTCAGAAGGACGGCGTGGTCTACCGTCAGCGGGCATTGCGTGAAGCTCTCCCCGGCAAACAGTGTGATACCGATATTATCATTCGGGCGTCCGTTAATGAACTCCGCCGCCACATCCTTAGCCGCTTCCAACCGGTTAGGTTTCAGGTCTTCGGCAAGCATACTGGTAGAAACGTCTATGGCAAGCATTATATCGATACCCTCAATCTCACTATTCTGCCAGCTATTGGTAGTTTGCGGCCGGGCTAAAACAAGGATAACCAGCGCCAGGGCGATAACCCGCAGTGCAAACGGTACATGCAGCAAATAGTTCTTATAGCTCTTTGGGGTATGCGCATACACACGGGCGTCCGAAATCTGAAGCGTAGCTTCGCTGTTCTTCCGCTTCATGATATACCATACTATATAAGGTATAAGCAACAGCAGCAAAAATAAATATTCAATATTGGCAAAAACCATGATATCTACAATTTTACGATTTACGATTTATGATTGAAGCGCACCTCCTGTCATCAGGCAAAATAGTTGTACAGCTCCAAACCTATATACACCAACGAGCCGATAAGAGCCGCCGCCAAAGCTGCGATTCCGGCACCGAGCAGTATCTTGGTACGCAAAGAGCGCTTCTCGATAATGGTAATCTCGGTGGGTTGCGGCTTGGCATTCTCGTCTTCCTTCTCCTTGGTATCATTGATAAAGTCGATTGCATTAATCAGATTGGCGTCATTCTCGTTCATCAGCGGGTTATGCTTGGCAAACTTCACCAAATCCGCAGTCTGGAACAAGGTACGCAAATCGGCTATCGCCTCCTTATCGTTCATTTCCAACAAATTATCAATAATTTCGGAGGAGGTCATTTCCAGTGCATTGAACCCGAAACGGTCTTTTATATACGTACGAATAGTATCCGTCAATTCCGTATAATATTCCTTCGGCTGTCCTTTCTGCCAAACCTTCTCGCTCTTGATACGCTCTATCTCCTGCATGGCCAACTGGTGCGGAGGCAGCTTGGGCTCCACCTTCACCTTGCGGATAATCGGCTTGTTATCGCGGATACGTTTCACGAGATAGATAAGCAGCAAGAGGAACGGCACGAACAGCACAGCGCAAGAGATAGACATATACCAGTCCTCCCATGCAAAGGGAGCCTTCATTACGGGCTTCGGGCCGAAAAACAAATCGGGATGCAGCGTATCTACCGGCATAGAATATACCTTCAAAGCCAAAGCCTTGGAGCGGTATGCCTTGTTATCGACAAGCACCTCCATGGGCGGCAAATAATAAAGCGCCGAGTCAAAAGAAGTAATGGTGTACTCCTGGGTTATCAACGACCGCCTGCCGTCGTTCAGCATCTGCGTATCCGGCTTGGCAATATCGATAATCTCCACTCCGCGTACCAGGGTGTCGGCATAGGCAGGAAAAATGGCACGCTTATCAGCGTCCAGCGACACCTGGAGCTTAATTTTTGCCTGCTCTCCGATAAGGATTTGCAAGGAGTCGATTGTAGCATCCACCGTCACCGACTGGGCGGTTGCCCTACCTGCCAGTGCTGCCAGCAGCGTTATCAGAAATAAATATCTTTTCATTTTCCGATTAATTTCGTTTCGCAAACAAATTCATCAATGCCTTTACATAATCCTGATCGGTACGTACCGACACGTTATCGACATTGCTTTTGGTAAACGTTTCGTTCAGTTCCGCCTGCTTGTCCACCCACCAGTCATGGTGAGCGCGGCGCACGGCGCGGGAAGAAGTGTCAATCCACTGCTCATGCCCGGTTTCCGCATCCTTTATCTTCATCAGGCCTACGGCAGGCAATTCCTCCACACGGCGGTCATAAACCTGTATCGCCACCACATCATGCTTGCGGTTGGCAATGGTCATGGCATTTTTAAAGCTCTCCCGGTCGATGAAGTCCGACAGGACGAAAGCGGTACAACGGCGCTTCATAACATTCGTAAGATACTCCAGGCCGAGGCGGATATTAGTCCGGCGGCTTTCCGGATGAAAGTCAATCAACTCACGGATGATGTACAATATATGCTTACGCCCCTTCTTGGGCGGGATAAACTTCTCTATCCGGTCTGAAAAGAAGATGACACCGATTTTATCATTATTCTGTATGGCGGAAAAAGCCAGCGTAGCGGCAATTTCCGTCACCATATCTTTCTTCATCTGCTTCACCGTACCGAATTCCAAACTGCCGGAAACATCTACCAGCAACATCACGGTCAGTTCGCGTTCTTCCTCGAACACTTTCACAAAGGGTTTGTGGAAACGCGCCGTCACATTCCAGTCTATATCACGTATATCGTCGCCAAACTGATATTCGCGCACTTCGGAAAATGCCATACCCCTACCCTTGAAAGCCGAATGATACTGGCCTGCAAAGATATTATTGGATAATCCGCGCGTCTTGATTTCAATCTGACGGACTTTTTTTAATAAATCAGTAGTTTCCATTCAGTGATACATGCATGTTTAATAAACAATTACTCAGCGCCCGCAAAAACGTTTTACTAAATCTTTCCCGCCCTTTTACTAAAACTCCGGTACAGATTTAGTAAATCTCTTCCTGCGTTTCAGTAAAAGGCAGGCACATCGTTCCACTATCGTTTTCCGGTACGATATTAACCGGACGGTTAAGGCACTTCGACCTTATTCAGTATCCTGCTGACGATTTCGTCCGAGGTCATATTGCTTGCTTCCGCCTCGTAGGTCAGGCCGATACGGTGGCGTAACACATCGTGTGCCACAGCGCGTACGTCCTCAGGAATAACGTAGCCGCGACGCTTGATAAAGGCGTAGCTGCGGGCTGCCAATGCCAGATTGATAGAAGCACGGGGAGAACCACCAAATCCAATCATGTCTTTCAGCTCTTTCAAATCGTACTTCTCCGGATAACGGGTGGCGAATACGATATCGACAATGTATTTCTCAATCTTCTCGTCCAGATATACCTGGCGCACGACCTTGCGCGCCTCGATAATCTCATCGGCTTTCAAGATAGGCTTCACATTCAATTTCTCGCCGTTTATATTCTGGCGTATAATTAGCTTTTCTTCTTCCAGCTTGGGATAATCGATAACCACTTTCAGCATGAAACGGTCTACCTGCGCTTCCGGCAACGGATACGTACCTTCCTGCTCGATAGGGTTCTGGGTTGCAAGTACCAGGAAAGGTTCGGGCAGCTTGAATGTCTCCTTGCCTATCGTGACCTGGCGCTCCTGCATGGCTTCCAGCAAGGCGCTCTGAACTTTCGCCGGAGCACGGTTTATTTCGTCCGCCAATACGAAATTAGCGAATATGGGGCCTTTCTTTACCTGGAAACTCTCGTCTTTCTGGCTGTAAACCATCGTACCGATAACGTCGGCAGGCAGCAAGTCCGGCGTAAACTGAATGCGGCTGTATTGCGCATCAATCAATGAAGCCAGCGTCTTGATAGCCAGGGTCTTTGCCAAACCGGGCACACCTTCCAGCAATACGTGTCCGTCGGACAGCAAACCGATTAACAACGACTCTACCAGGTGCTTTTGTCCTACAATAACCTGGTCCATGCCCGTAGTAAGATTGGTAACGAAAGCACTTTGTCTTTCAATCCGCTCGTTCAGTTCGCGGATATCAATTGTTTCAGCCATAAATCAATATATTTTTAATGTTCAATTTTCATGTTAACCCGGTCGGATACCGGCAATTATGTTTTCGCTCCCAAAAGTACGGGAATAAATTAACCATAGCAACTAATTTTTATTAAAAAACTATGCGAAACCTTTAGATTAAACTACTTTCATAGAGTTTAGTATTTAACAAAAAAAGAAGCAGTAATATTTTACTGCTTCTTTACTAATTTCGGTATCTTTATCGTCGTACCTGCGGGTACGTTATTCGGTTTCTTGATAATATCCCGGTTATGCTTTACGATATACGGATAAAGCGCCTTTGTGCCATAGAAGCGAAGGGAAACCCTGGTCAGTGTCTCTCCCGGCTTAATCGTGTATTTCGTCTCCGTTCCCGTAATCGTATAACTGGTAGAATCGGGCACGTATGCGGCTTCAACCTGTTTCCGGGGACGGGACGCCGGTGCGGTATGAGCCGGAACGGGAGCAGGTTGCTTGGCAACGGCAGGCGCATCCGGTTTCTTTGCCACGGGTTCGGCAACGGTTTTCTTCGACACCGTATCTGCCTTGGCAATAGCTGTGGTATCTTTGGCAGCGGTAGTATCGGCTGCAACCGTATTATTTACCGGTTTATCCGGCATGGCAGCGGCCACTTCTTTCTTTACAGGGGGCTCGGAAGATAGATTATCGAATAAATCCGGACAATATAAATAGGTCACGGCTCCCGCGCATAACAGTACCACGAACACGACGATACTTATGAAATATTTCATTGTGGAAGAATCGGCGGGCGGCGGTACGTCTGCCTTCTCCGGTTTTGCTTCTCCCGAAGGCGTTATTTCTTTTTCCAGGGGTTCCGCCTCTTTCGGATTCTCCGCTTCTTTTTCTTTCGGAGCTTCTTTTTCTTTCGTAGCCGCTGTTTCTGCCGGAAGTTCGATTTCCCTCGGAGTTTCCGGTTCTCTTGGGGCTTCCGGTTCTTTCAAATGTTCCGTCTCTTTCGAAATCTCCGGTGCTTTCAAAGGCTCTGTTTCCACCAGAGGTTCCGTTTCCGTCAATACCTCGGTTTGCTCAGGATACCCGGTTTTATCCGAAGCCGCCGCTTCCTCCGAAGCCACTGCTTCTTCCGAAGATACCGCTTTTTCCGGTAACACCGTTTCCGTCAACGTCACGGCCGGTTCCGGTGTCTCCGTTTCTCCCAGCATACCGGTTTCTTCGAATGCAATAACTTCCTCGGACGTACCGGCAACTGCTTCTACCCTTTGCTCCGTATCTTCTTCGTCCTCATTGCCGCTATCTATGGGGGTGTCTTCCAAAACCGTGTTGTCATTGAGCACAACCGTTTCAAAATGCGAGAACGGTTTATTGATAATATCTTTCAGGGCAGGTTCGGGAGTAAACGAAACTTTCGTATGCCCTTGTATTTCAAATCTCTCTCCAGTATTTACATTGACGCTTTCGCGGCTTTCTACATCAATCAGTTTAAAAGCTCCCAATCCTTTTATCTTCACATATTTGTCTTTTTCCAGCGCTTCTTCAATCAACTGGAAAAATTCCTTCACGAAACTATCAGCATTTCTCTTGCTCATGCCGTGCTTTTCAGCCAGCAGTTCAATCAAGTTCTGTATGTTCAGCTTCTCATTCATATACTATGGAAGATTTAAAAGAAAGATTACTTAAACTTATCTTTTAACAACGTACTGGGTTTGTAAGTCAGCACCAGCTTAGGCGGAACCAGCATACGCTGTCTGGTCGTAGGATTTACAGAGATACGTTCCGCTTTTTTTTTCACCTCGAATGTTCCAAAGCCTTGCACGGAAATCGTATTTCCGTCTTCCAACTGCCGCGTCATGTCCGACAACAAAAAGGTAATCAGTTCCGAGGTATCCTTTACGGTGTACCCCAACCTCCGTGACAATTCAGAAGTAAATTCTTTGTTATTCAAAATTCAAGCTTTAAAATTGTGAACTACGGTGCTATATTAGCAAATCTTCCCCATATATACAAGGAGTTCGGGAAAAATATTTAAATAATCCGGCCAAAAAGGTCGAAATCATCGGAGTTTATTATCTCTACCTGGTAAAAGTTACCGATATTCAGCACCTTATCCCCGCGTTCAATCAGTACTTCAGGGTCTACCTCCGGAGAATCGAATTCCGTACGTCCGACATAGTAATCACCCTCCAGGCGGTCTATAATCACCTTCATCCGCCTGCCCACTTTCACCGCACTCAATTCTGCCGAAATGCCCTGCTGAATAGACATCAATTCGTCCAAGCGCGCCTGTTTCGTTTCCTGCGGAATGGTGTCCTCATAATGAGCCGCCGCATATGTCCCCTCTTCCTCGGAATACGCAAATGCCCCCATTCTATCGAAACGCACCTTGCGGACGAACTCTTTCAGCTCTTCAAAGTCGGCCTCCGTTTCTCCCGGATGCCCCACCATAAGCGTGGTACGCAGATGAATTCCGGGGACTTCCTCACGGAATTTCTCTATCAAACGGTAGGTTTCTTCCTTGGTTACATGCCGGCGCATTTTATCCAGCATATTGTCGCTGATGTGCTGCAAGGCAATATCCATATACTTGCACACATTAGGACGCTCGCGCATCACACGGAATAAATCCACAGGAAAATGAGCGGGATAAGCATAATGCAGGCGTATCCACTCTACTCCCGGAATTTCGGAGATTTTCTCGATTAATTCGGGCAACATCTGCTTTTTGTACAAATCGACGCCATAGTACGTCAGCTCCTGGGCTATTACCTGGAACTCTTTTACCCCGCGGGCTACGAGATACTTCACCTCGTCCAGGATTTCTTCTATCGGACGCGACACGTGCCGCCCCGTAATAATGGGGATTGCGCAATACGAACACTTGCGGTCGCACCCTTCGGATATTTTCAGGTACGCATAATGTCCGGGGGTAGTGAGCGTGCGTTCTATATGAAGCTCGTCACGGTATGCCTTGCCCAAATCCTGCAACAGCTCTTTCCAGTTGAACTTACCATAAAACTTGTCAACCTGAGGGATTTCAATCGCCAGCTCCTTCAGATAACGTTCCGACAGGCAGCCCATGACGTAGAGTTTCTCCAAACTTCCTTCTTCCTTTGCCTGCGCAAACTCCAGAATCATATTTATGGATTCTTCCTTTGCATCACCGATGAAACCGCAGGTATTGATTACCGCAATCTGTCCCTCCGGACGTTCGGCATCATGCGTCACACAGTAACCGGCTTCCTCCAATTGGCGCATCAAATGCTCCGAATCCACTAAATTTTTAGAACAACCTAATGTTATTATATCAATGGTTTTCCGTTTCATGCATTCTCCCCGAACAATGAATCAACAAATTCTTTCTTGCGGAAAACCTGCAAATCTTCCATGCCTTCTCCCAGGCCGATATATTTTACAGGAATTCTGAACTGGTCGGAAATACCTATTACGACACCACCCTTGGCCGTACCGTCCAGCTTGGTTACAGCCATTGCCGTAACTTCCGTAGCCAGTGTGAATTGCTTGGCCTGCTCAAACGCATTTTGCCCCGTAGAGCCGTCCAGCACGAGCAGCACTTCATCAGGTGCATCCGGTACTACCTTTTTCATCACATTCTTGATTTTAGTCAGCTCGTTCATTAAGCCTACTTTGTTATGCAGGCGTCCGGCCGTATCGATAATCACCACATCGGCATCATTGGCAACCGCCGAATTCAGCGTATCGAATGCCACGGAGGCAGGGTCTGCCCCCATTTTCTGTTTTATGACGGGCACGCCTACGCGGTCGCCCCATATCATCAACTGCTCTACGGCTGCCGCACGGAAGGTATCGGCCGCACCCAGATATACGGTTTTGCCGGCTTTCTTAAACTGATAAGCCAGCTTGCCTATAGTAGTGGTCTTGCCCACTCCATTTACGCCGACTACCATGATAACATAAGGTTTCTTCGTGACAGGAGTTTCGAAGTCCTCTACATCGTCCGAATTGTTCTCCGTCAGCAAAGCTGCGATTTCATCGCGCAAAATCATGTTCAGCTCCTGCGCATTCATATATTTTTCGTCAGCAGCGCGCTTCTCGATGCGTTCGATAATTTTCAAGGTCGTCTCCACGCCTACATCCGAAGTTATCAGCACTTCTTCCAGATTATCCAGAACTTCGTCGTCTACCTTCGACTTACCTGCCACGGCACGGGCTATCTTGCCGAACACACTTTCTTTCGTCTTAGATAATCCCTTATCTAATGTTTCTTTCTTTTCTTTAGAGAAAAAGCTAAAAAATCCCATAGTCTACCTTTTTGTACAATACATTATGCTACAAAGATATAATAAAACCGACAAATAATAAAAACCGGAGCTATTTAATAGCAAAAAAAATCCCCTCGCCGGATTATCCCGGTGAGAGGAACTTTATAAGTCGTCAGCGCTTCACAGCAACTGCATTTATCTTTATTTCTTGAAAAAGTCCTGTACTTTTTCGTTAGGAACCATTTGTTCATCGAAGATGTAAGCGCCGGTTTTAGGAGACTTCACCATCTTGATAACCTTCGTATAAGCACGACCTTCCTTAGAACCTTCGTGCAAACTTGCTACTGTTTTCTTTGCCATGGGTTATACTATATTATTTGATTTCTTTATGTACTGTCACTCTCTTCAGAATCGGGTTGTATTTCTTCAACTCCAGTCTTTCGGTAGTATTCTTTCTGTTCTTCGTCGTAATATAACGAGAAGTTCCCGGCATACCGCTATCCTTGTGTTCCGTGCATTCCAGAATCACCTGTACTCTGTTACCTTTTGCTTTCTTTGCCATAATCAGTATTCTCCTCTACTTTTTAGCCAATTACTTTAATGCTTTTCCAATCACAATAACCCTTGGCTACTGCATCCTTCAAAGCAGCATCCAGACCTTTTTTGTTAATGATGCGCAGGCCGTTAGCGCAAATGCTCAGACTGATCCAGCAGTCCTGTTCTACATAATAGAACTTCTTGTTAAACAAGTTCAAATCAAAGGTTCTTTTGGTTCTTCTCTTTGAGTGTGAAACATTGTTGCCAATCATGGCTTTCTTTCCGGTAATTTGACAAATCTTCGACATTTCTATCTTTATTTTATAGTTTTTATCTATACTTATTTCAAACAGAGCGCAAAGTAAGCACTTTTATCGTTACAAAACAAGTTTTTCCTAAAATAATTCGCTGTGCGATAATATTTTTTCCTCATTTCAGCCTGTCACAAAGCATCAGCAGGGCGTTTCGGACGGCTTTCCGTACATTTCCCGCCCTTCCGCAGTCTCCCTCCTGCTTCATGGCTGTAATTTCATTTTTATAAGCAACGGCTATCCATACCGTACCTACCGGCTTTTCCGGCGTACCGCCACCGGGACCCGCAATGCCCGAGGTAGCTATTGCGCAATCCGTTTTCAGCGTTTTCATCGCACCTTTCGCCATTTCCACCACGGTTTCCCGGCTCACCGCACCATGTTTTGCCAGCGTTTCGGCAGAAACATGCAGCAAAGCTTCCTTCACCTCGTTGGAATATGCCACGATACCGCCCTTGAAATACTCCGAGCTTCCCGGAACGGAAGTTATCGAGGCGGCTATCCCGCCGCCGGTACAACTTTCGGCGGTGGAAAGGGACAATTTCTTCGCTTTCAGCAGTTCTCCTATCTCCTCTTCCAACTTCATACCTTATACCTTATTATATTATAGGGTGACACGCGAGTAGGCAGGTGCCTCTATCGGGCAAAAATCCTTGTCCAAGTACTTGAAATACCCGGTAATGGCAATCATCGCAGCATTATCCGTAGTATAGCTGAATTTAGGAATGAATATGTTCCAGCCATACTTTCCGGCATGCTCCCGGAAAGAGTTGCGCAAGCCGTTATTGGCGGATACGCCTCCTGCAACGGCGACTTCCCTGATATTATACTGTTTTGCCGCCTTACGCAGCTTATCCATTAGAATATCGACAACGGTAGCTTCCAGCGAAGCAGCCAAGTCTGCCTTATGATGCTCGATGAAATCGGGGTCATCCTTCATCCAGTCCCGCAAAGAATACAAGAACGATGTTTTCAGCCCGCTGAAACTGTAATCCAGCCCCGGAATATGCGGCTTGCTGAAAGTAAAGGCTTTCGGATTGCCCTGGCGTGCGAGTTTGTCGATAATAGGCCCGCCGGGATAGCCCAACCCCATTACTTTGGAGCACTTATCGATAGCCTCGCCAGCGGCATCGTCTATCGTCTGCCCCAGTATTTCCATATCATTGTATGCTTTTACCAGGATAATCTGGGAATTTCCACCGGAAACCAACAGGCAAAGGAAAGGAAAACCGGGCTGGGCGTTATCTTCACCTTCCGCTTTAATGAAATGAGCTAACACATGTCCTGTCAAGTGGTTAACATCAATCATTGGGATACCTAAGGAACGGGCGAAACCTTTGGCGAACGACACACCTACCAGCAGAGAGCCCATTAGTCCCGGACCGCGTGTAAACGCCACTGCACTCAGCTCCTCTTTCGTTACTCCGGCACGCTTCAAGGCTTCATGCACCACCGGCACGATGTTCTGCTGATGCGCCCGCGAAGCCAGTTCGGGCACTACCCCTCCGTATGCCTCATGCACTGCCTGGCTTGCCACCACGTTCGACAGCAGATAGCCGTCCCTGATGACTGCCGCGGAAGTGTCATCGCATGAAGATTCTATTCCTAAGATTATTGTACTCATAGTGTTTATTTACGTTTAAACGCTGCAAAAGTAGTGATAAAAGTAGTATCCATAACGTATTATTTCATATTTTTGTTGGCTGAACAAAAAATTAACTGCCTATCAGAACGCTTAAAACGACAGTACGCTGGATAATCGGTATAGTATTGGGGCTCTATATCGGAGTAATTTTATTGCTGAACGTTCCTTACGTCCAGCACCGGATGTCCGTACTCGTAGCCGACGAATTAAGTTCCGTATTAGGCAGCAAGCTCACTATCGGGCGGATAAACATAGGATTGCTGAACCGCATCATTATCGACGACCTGATACTGGACGACCGCTCGGGAAAGGAGCTGTTGAAGATAGGACGCCTCTCGGTGAAATTCGAGATACTCCCCCTGTTCAACGGGAAAATATCTATCGGCAACGTGCAATTATTCAGCTTCAACGCCAACCTGGAACGCCCAGACCCCAAGGCGAAAACCAACTTCCAGTTCGTACTCGATGCTTTTGCCTCCCAAGATACCGTCAAGAAAAAGAGCAACTTAGACCTCCGCATCAACTCGCTGCTGATACGGCGCGGAAGGGTGTCGTACGATGTGCTGTCGGCGGACAAGACGCCGGGAAAGTTCAATCCGCAGCACATCCGCCTGTCTAACATCCTTGCCAACATATCTTTGAAGGCGTTGCAAAACGACTCGATTAACGCCGCCATTAAGCGAATGAGCGTCGAAGAGGAACACTCCGGTTTCGAACTGAAAAAGCTGAGCCTCAAGATAGTTGCCAACGACCGCAAGATGCGGATAGAGAACTTTGCTATCGACCTGCCCAACACATCCGTAGCAATGGATACGATTCGTCTGGAGTACGACAGCCTGAAAGCCCTCGGCAACTTTACCCGCGATGTGCGCTTCGCATTCCACCTGCTGCCTTCGGAAGTGGGGCTTCAAGACTTATCGGCTTTCGTGCCCGCCTTCGAATCTTTCAAAGAGAACGTACGGCTGGAAATGGAAGCCAGCGGAACGGTAGACCAGCTTGACTGCACGAAACTGCTAATCTCCGCCGGTAACCACTTCCTGCTGAGAGGCGACGTATCCTTACAGGACTTGTCGCGTCCCCAGGATGCCTATATCTTCGGCAACCTGTCCAATCTATATGCCGACTCGGAGGGCATCGCATTCTTCGCCCGCAACCTGAGCAAAGAGTATAAGGGGCTTCCGCCGGTAGTGCAGCACCTGGGCACGGTGTCGTTCCGGGGACAAATCTCGGGCTACTTCACCGATTTGGTGACCTACGGCGAGGTGCGTACGGACATAGGCAGCATACAGACGGACGTCAAGCTCAGCTCCGACAAGGAAAAGGGGCACTTCTCCTACTCCGGTGCAGTGAAAACGGCCGGTTTCGAACTGGGCAAATTACTGGACAACAATAAATTCAAGAGAGTGACGTTCAATATGGACGTCCAGGGCAACCACTACCGGACGGGCTACCCTTCCATTACGATGAAAGGGCTAATCGCATCTATCGATTACAGCGACTATACCTACGAGAACATCGCACTGGACGGAGAATACAAGCAGGGCGGCTTCAACGGAAACGTAGCCTTCGACGATACGAACGGGGCGGTACAACTGAACGGCGCCGTCAATACCACCGGGCAGACTCCCACGTTCAATTTCCGCGCGGCTATCGAACATTTCCGCCCGAATGCCCTCCACCTGACCCCCAAATACAAGGACACGGAGATATCGGTAAAGATAAAAGCCGATTTCACCGGCAGTTCCATAAACGACATGAACGGTGAAATCAACATCGACAGCCTGCAATACACCGCCCCCGAGCAGGATTTCTTTATGGACAACCTGCGGATTGCAGCCACCCAAGACAGCGAGTACCGGAAACGGCTCACCGTAAACTCCGGCTTTCTGCGGGGTAGCATCGAAGGCGATTATTCCTACCAGACCCTGCCTGCCAGCGTACTCAACATCATGCGGCGCTACATCCCCGCCCTGATACTGCCGGACAAGAAACCCCGGAAAACGGAAAACAACTTCCACTTCGACTTCCACATCTACGACGTGGAGCTGCTATCCACCATATTCCAGATACCGCTGAAAATATACACCCACTCCACGCTGAAGGGCTACTTCAACGACAAGGCGCAACGGCTGCGCGTAGAAGGCTACTTTCCGCGGCTGAGCTATGGAGAAAAGTTCTTCGAATCGGGCGTAATTCTCTGCGAGAACCCCGGCGAGCAGTTCCAGGCGAAAGTCCGCTTCACCAACCGGAAACCTACCGGTGCGGTAAACGTAGCCTTAGAGGCCAAAGCCAAGGACGACCGGATACAAACCGTATTCAACTGGGGAAACAGCAGCGCCGTAACTTACAGCGGTAAGCTGGCAACCATGACCCGGTTTATCCGCGAGTCTCTGCCGCAAATACCGGAGGACAACCGGCAGCAGCATACGGCAAGCGCTGCCCGCAAAGGCAGGAAGAAAAGTATCCCCGCCCTGAAAACGATTGTCGACGTACAAGAAACGAACGTCATCCTCAACGATACCGTCTGGAAGATACACCCCTCGCAAATCGTGGTGGACTCGGGCAAGATACACGTGGACAACTTCTACTTCAGCCACGAGGAACGCCACCTGCTGATAAACGGAACCGTGTCCGACCAGCCCCAGGACACGGTGCACCTGAACCTGAAAGAGATAAACATAGGTTATGTATTCGACATTGCCAACCTGGGGGTCAATTTCAAGGGTGAAGCCACCGGTCCGGCATATGCCAGCGGCGTGCTTAAAAAGCCGGTAATGAGTACCGACCTATTCATCCGCAACCTCGGCCTGAACGAAGGGCTGTTGGGCGACGCCCGCATACACGGCGAATGGCATCACGACGTAAAAGGCATCTACCTGGATGCGCATATCCGCGAGAAAGACATTGCAAGGAGCCATGTGTACGGCTACATCTATCCGATAAAGCCCACCAGCTCGCTCGACTTGCAGATTGAGGCCGACAGTACCAACCTGAAATTCATCCACCACTATATGCAAAGCATCACCCCGGAATTCAACGGGCGTGCCAGCGGCCGTGTGCATTTCTACGGCAAGTTCAAGGCGCTGACAATGGAGGGGCGCGTATTCGGCGACGCTTCCATGAAAGTGGATGTGCTCAACACTACCTTCTCCCTGAAAGACAGCATCCTTATCGAACCGGGCGGGCTCACCTTCCGTAACAACCGCATCTTCGACACGCAAGGACACCAGGGACGGGCCAACGGCTACCTGCACTACCGCCACTTCAAGAACCTGGAGTACCGCTTCCAGTTCGATGTGAACGACATGCTGCTGATGAACACCAAAGAATCTCCCGACTTCCCCTTCTACGGAACTGTATACGGCACGGGCAATGCCACCATTGCCGGCAACGCGGCAGACGGGGTGAACATCGACGTGGCAATGACCACCAACCGTAACACCAACTTCACCTACATGAAGGAGGGCGTTGCCTCGGCAGTCAGCAACCAGTTCATCCGGTTCGTAGACAAGACGCCGCGCCGTGTACTGCAAGACTCCGTTGTGCTTATTTCGGAATACGAGCAGGCGCAGAGGGAAATCTTGGAGAAAGAAAGCGATACCGACATCCGCCTGAACCTCCTGATAGACGCCACCCCGGATGCCACCATGAAAATCATCATGGACCCCATTGCCGGCGACTACATCAGCGGGAAAGGCACGGGCAACATCCGTACCGAGTTCTATAATAAAGGAGATGTGAAGATGTTCGGCAGCTACCGTATCAGCCAGGGAGTCTATAAATTCAGCCTACAGGAAGTAATCCGCAAGGACTTCATCATCAAAGACGGAAGCACCATTACCTTCAACGGCCCGCCGCTCGACGCTACTCTCGACATTCAGGCAAGCTACCTCGTAAGCTCCGCTTCGCTGAACGACCTGATTCCCGATGCCAGCAGCTACGTCAACCAGACCAGTATCAAGGTAAACTGCCTCATGGCACTGACCGGGCAGCTCACCTCGCCGGATATCAAGATGAGCCTGGAACTGCCCAACGAGCGCGACGAGGTGCAGGCGTTGGTGCGGAACTACATCCCCACGGACGAACAGATGAACCTACAGATACTCTACCTGCTGGGTATCGGCAAATTCTATACTCCGGAGAATGTGGACGCCACGAGCAACTCCAACATGATGTCGAGCGTACTGTCCTCCACCCTTTCCGGGCAGTTGAACAATGCGCTCTCGCAGATTATCGACAGCAACAACTGGAACTTCGGAACCAACTTCAGTACCGGCGAAAAGGGCTGGACAGACATGGAATTCGAAACCATGCTTTCCGGGCAGTTGCTGAACAACCGCCTGCTTATCAACGGCAACTTCGGCTACCGCGACAACCCTATGGCAAACACGAACTTCGTGGGTGACTTCCAGGCCGAATGGCTCGTAAACCGTTCCGGCGACATACGCCTGAAAGCATACAACGAAACCAACGACCGGTATTACACCAAAACCAACCTTACCACCCAGGGCATAGGTATCGTTTTCAAGAAAGACTTCAACAAGTGGAACGAGCTGCTTTTCTGGAACAAGTGGAAACTGAAAAGGCTGAAAGCTTCCCGCCCGGCGGAAACGCAATCCGGGCGGAAAAAGAAACAGTAAGCGCACGTCTTGCCGGAAAACGCCTCAACGCACCTCACCGGCGGGCGGCAGGCTCTTGGCGTACAAGCTGTCGATGATGCCGTCTGCCAGCCCTATAACGGGCACATGTATATACTCCGCTTTCACAATCCCGGCAATCGTGAGGAATATCTCCGCAGCAGGCACGATTACATCCGCACGGTCGGCTTTCAGACCGAAAGCTTCCATGCGCTGTTCGGGGGTAAGCGGCTTCAACTCGTCGTACAAAGCCTGCAAAGTAGGAACGGGCAGGCGCAATTTCTTCTTGTCCTTTTTACCGGCAAGGCGGTACAGCTTGTTGATGTTTCCGCCCGAACCAATGATGTTGACCTCCTGGAAACCGGCGGTCAGGCGTTGCAAATCGTCTTTCATCTGCTGCCAGGTTTCTTCCCTGACGGCATTGCTCAGCATGCGCACCGTACCTATATTATAGGAAAGGGACTGTACCAGCTCACCGTTGGCAAGCAGGTTGATTTCCGTGCTGCCGCCGCCCACATCCACGTATATATAGTTGCCCGTGCGGTCTTCCAGGCATTCTATATGGTTATTGTATATCATCCGCGCTTCTTCCTGTCCGTCGATGACCTCGATATCGATGCCCGTATCTTTCAGAATTCTCTTGATAATGGCTTTCCCGTTCTTCGCATCGCGCATGGCGGAGGTGGCGCAGGCACGGTAATCTGTCACCTCGTATATCTTCATCAACTGGCGGAAAGCCTTCATCAGCCGGCGTAACTTCACGGCTTTCACATCGGAAACCTCGCCCAAAGCGAACACATCGAAACCCAGCCGTAACGGTACACGCAGGAGAATCGCCTTGACAAGACGCCTGCTTACCAGGTTCTCGTCCTCTTTTACTTTCTTAATAAGCAGCCGCACGGCATTGGAGCCGATATCGATAGCGGCATAACATTTACCATTCATCCTTTTCACTTGTTTTTTAAAATGCTTTATCCTTTGTAGCTCTTATAAAGTTCCTCCTGCGAGCGGAACGGGGCATCGTCCTCTGCAATCCAGGGACGGTTCTCGCCGCTTCCGTCGACGATGCTCCCCTGGCAGTTGTCGCGAAGGCCGAATTCGATGACCTTGCGTAAGTCGGCTTTTATCCGCGGGTCGTACACGGGCGCCACCACTTCCACCCGGTTGTCCAGGTTGCGCGGCATCCAGTCGGCAGAACCGATGAAAGTCTTGTCCTCTCCTCCCGCCGCGAAAATAAAGATGCGCGAGTGTTCCAGGTAGCGGTCTATGATGCCGTTGATACGTATCGTATCGCTCACGCCCGGAATGCCCGTCGTCAAAGAGCAGTTACCGCGTACCAGCAGGCTCACGGGGACACCGTTGGCAGAGGCCTCGTAGAGTTTCCTCACCATAGTCATGTCCGTAATATGGTTTATCTTGACGAGGATGTAAGCCGGCTTGCCCGCCTGCCTGTTCTTGATTTCGTCGTTTATCAGCTTGACGAATTTCCGCTTCATCTCATTGGGCGAAACCAGCAGCCCCTTGAAGTGCACGGGCAAATAAGGCTTCTCGATGAATGTAAACACGGAATCGACGTCGTGCACCACATTGCGGGCAGCAGTCATCAGCATATAATCGGTGTACATGCGCGCATTACCTTCGTGGAAATTTCCCGTACTGATGCAGGCGATGTCGCTCCCTTTCTTCATGCCGATATGGGTAATCTTGGAATGTACTTTCAAGCCTTCCACCCCGAAGATGACATGGATGCCCGCATCCTGCATCTTTTTAGACCACCCGATGTTCGACGCCTCGTCGAAACGTGCCAGCAGCTCGATAACCACCGTCACCTTCTTCCCGTTGCGGGCAGCGCAGATAAGAGCCTTCACCACTTTGGAATCTTTGGCGAGGCGGTAAAGTGTCGTCTTGATACTTTTTACTTCCTTGCTGACCGCCGCCTCCTGCAACACACGGATATAATAATCGAAACTGTGGTACGGCACATGGATAAACCGGTCGCCTTTCCGTATGAGTTTCAGCAGGCTCTCATCGCTGTCCAGCTCCGGCTTTGCAACGGGTTCCCATACGGGATATTTCAGGTCGCTGCGGCCGCAGTCCGGAAACGACATCAGGTCTTTGTGGTTGTGATAGCGTCCGCCTCCCAGCACCGTATCCAGCTTGTCCAGGTTCAGCTTGTCCAGAACCCGCTTCAACAAGTCTTTCGGCATGGAGGCATCATGAATTACCCGCAGGGCATCGCCTTTCCTGCGGCTCTTTACCCCTTTGGATATCTTTTGCAGCATGCCGTTCCGCAGGTCGTTGTCTATCTCCATTTCCGCGTCTTTCGTGAACTTGAAGGCATAGGCCTTGAAGGAAACATAGTCCAGCCCGGAGAAAATCATTGGCAGGCAGTAGCGGATTACATCGTCCAGGTACATCAGATAATTCCTGCCTTCCTTATCCGGCAAGCGCACGAAGCGTCCGCATTCGGCCACGGGCAGGGCAATCAGCGCATAGTCGGAACTTTTCCGGCTCCGTGCCTGCAACTTAACGGCCAGGTAAATGTTCTCGTCCGTCTCATCGGTCAGTTGCCGGACTGCCGAGAGCCATACGGGGCTGATGAAACCGCTCAGCTTCCGGCGGTAGAACCGGCGTACGAATTGCTGCTGCTCCTCGTCCAGCTCGTCTTCTTTCAGCAGGAAGATATTCTCCTCGCGCAGCCGGCGGGTTACCTCGTGGATAGCGTGTTCGTACTCCCGGGCATACTTGTTGTTCAGCTTATTGATGTGCTTGATGAGCTGCCGGGCATGCTCCCGTTCCGAACGCAGGCTCTTGTCGCCGCACTCGGCTATGCGGCCGAGCGTTGCCATGCGGACACGAAAAAACTCATCGAGGTTATTGGAATAAATGCCGAGAAAGCTCAGCCGTTCCAATAAGGGAACCTGCGGCTTGACAGCCTCCTGCAAGATGCGCCGGTTGAAGTACATCCAGCTCAAATCGCGGTCTACATACGCTTCGGATAGTGTCTTTTTACTAATCATCTGTGTACATTTATCAATGATTCGCCGGCAAAAGTATGCAACACATATTACAATACTATGTCTGGCGTGTTACAATACGGATAAGGGAAAGCCTCGCCTGGGTAGTGCGGTGCAGGCATTCCCGTTTCTATGAGGTGCATGATTCGCCAGTCGCAGCTCCGCACCCAATAACGGAAACACATGTCCGGCCGATAAGTTTCGGAAAAGTCTAGCAATTGCTGTAAGTCGAAGTCGTCGGAAACGATGCCCGCCCCCGCACGGACTGCATCGTACGCATTGCAATCCTGCTCGATATGTGCAGGAACCATTAGCATCGGCTTGCCCAGGTACATCGCTTCGCAAACGGATTCGAAACCCGCTGTCGTAGCATAGGCCTTACATCCTGCCATGTAACGGAGGAATTTCACATCGTCAATCCGGTGAAAGCTCAGGGTATCGTCCATCCTGCATACTTCCGCCTCGTCCTGCTTGTCCCAGAAGAAATGGAGCGGGACCTGCGGATGCTCGCCGTGCCATGCCTCGATGCTGTTGCCGAAACCGGCATTCACCATGTATCCATGCAAATAATTGCCCTCCGTACTTTCGCAGGAGAGTACCTCATGGCGGAGCAGCGGTGGCATGACACGGATACGGGCTCGTTCGTCATCCTCCATTTCACGGAACGAGAGTGCAAATTTCCAGGCCGCACCAATACAGGTAAGCCGGGTAAAAAGGCGCAGAAGCCACAGGTTATACCATTTCTTGTCGGGAAACTCGAAATCACGGTGCAGAAAAAGGTATTGGTGTCCGATGCTGATTTGGGGTACGGACGGACGAAACAGCAGGTAGGTCAGTCCGGTCAGGAGTTCGTAAAAGTTGATAACCAGCTCGGCGCCGGTTTCCTCGATACGCCGGCGGATGTAACGCATGCTGCGCAGATAGACGGGTATCCGTACCATATTATATGCCACGCTGCGCGAAAGGCTCGCCCGTTTGTTGGCAGGTGTCGGCAGGAAATTGGGGCTGAGGAAACGCTTTACCGGAGCCTGAATGCTGCGGTTGAAGAAACCGGGCAAATGGCGGGAATTGCTTTTCCCTACCAGCACTTCCACTACTTCATACCCGTTGCGGCGCAGGAGCCTTTCCATGCTAATGGCTTGGGTAAGATGCCCCCGCCCTTCTCCCTGGACAATAAAAAGAACTTTCATCGATGTATGGGTTTAATCCGAAATACTATAATTTATGATAATCGTGCTCTTAACCGATACAAATGTCGCTTTCCAATGTTACGGAAAGGTGTAAGGAGTGTGACATTCAGAATAAAAAAGCCATACCGGTATCGCACAGGTATGGCTTCTCCAAGAGAATTTATGGAATTATTATACGTAAAAAAGGATGAAATATCTTCGTATCGACATGCATTCATACGAATTCCTCGACCATATACATGTCGCTGACGAAATCGTCTACAACCCGTTCCAGGTTTTCGCAGGCCTCGTCCGGCGTATCGCCGTAAGCGCTGCACAAGAGGTTATTCATAAAATAAGCGTAAAAACCACCGCCGGCTGCCGCCTCTACGGTATAATCGTTTCTATTCAGTTTCATATTCGTATCTCCTTTCTTTTGACGATACAAAAATGCCCCGAAACTATTTCAGAAGTATGTGGAAAGGGTTACATTTTTATCTCATAAATAGGGATTAGGCGTAAAGCAAAGTTTAGCTTAAAAACAAGTAGGTTTAGTATGGAAAATAAAGTCTTGATTTTTTCAAACTCTCTCTATAACTCATTTTTCATATAACTTAGAATGAAAAAGAGCAAAAAAATTTCTTCATCAAATAAAATTCCGTACTTTCGTATATATCAAATTTACTCTAAATAAGTATATCTATGATTCTCCCTGCCCAAAATATAATTGACGCTGTTGATTTAACACCAGCAGATGCTCTTCTACCAATCTATGAATCAGTAGTAAACTCTATAATAAGTTAAAAAAAAAGTCGATACTCAAGATAAAAAAATTGAAGTTTTGATTGAGCGTGGAGATTTGCCTTCTCAACCTAATTTAAAAGGAACTAAAACGATTAAGAATGTTACTATTATAGAAATGGTGAAGGTTTTACAGAAAAAAAATGCAACTAATATACTTTATTGTATCAATGATTGTGTATAATGACTGGTTAGACTTTAATGTACCAATCTGCGACTTAGTATATTAGCATTGTTAAAAGTCACATCAGTCATTTTTTTAATTATTTTCTTTGTGGTTTCATTGTAGTATTCAGTAATTCTTCTAATATTTTCTAACAAAAAGTTTCCATGTTTTCTGTTTCAAGATAAGCAACCTGACTTTTTGTCAGATATATTCTGTTTAATATCCATTAAAAAGAAATAATATTACATATAAAGATACATTTTCTATTTTGGTATACCATTTGATATTTGATAATTATCAGACGACATATTTTCTTAATATCTGAAACAAAATAGAATTTTATAAAAAACTAAATGAGATGAACAACATGGAGAAGTTACAACTTTTAATCGGTATTGGACAGATTATAGCTGTAGCTATAATACCAATTATAGTATGGGTATTAGGTATAAAATATCAAGATCGGAGAACTAAGAAAGATGCTTAACTTAATCTGTTTTTAACATTGATGGCGAATAGAAAATCTAATCCTATAACAAAAGAATGGATTGATGCTTTAAATACTATAGATGTTGTTTTTCAAGATAATATAAAAGTTAGGCATGCTTGGAGAGAATATCTTGATAGTTTAAATAACAAATCACCACATTTTGAAACAAGTAATTCATTTCTACTTGATTTACTTTCTGAGATGTCTATGGCTGTAGGATATGGAAATTTGAAGCAGACTGAGATAGACAGATTCTATCTTCCTGTATATTTTACTAATCAATTGAAAGCAAGTGAAGATCTGACACAATCTTTTCAAAAAACATTAAACTATATAAATCAGTCTTTTGCTCAAAAAGAAATAAAAATGAAAGAAAATCCTATCCAAGCAAATGGAACATCTTCCAATAAAGAATAAATTATGTAATACTATCTGTGTTACTTATATTTATAGCATGAATCATATGTTTTACAAAAAATAATAGGGCATGCCAGTTTTCCAGCATGCCCTACTAATGCTTGATATGTAATTCAAGAACTATGGAAATTTATATTGCGCAAACTCCATAGAGTGTATTAGTGGCATCTAACTGTTCAGGAGATGACCAATTAAGCCCATCATCCAAGGTTATAATATATCCACCACCGTTATAAGTTCCGCATCCCACTACGATAAATTTTCTATTGCCGTATGCAACAGCATACCACGCATTTCCGTCATTCATAAGCTGTTTCGGTGTAGTCCAATTGTTTCCATCAGTAAAAGTTGCTATATAGCAATTACTCCCAACTGCGACAATTTTCCCATTTCCATAGGCTACATATACCACCACGAATTTTGCCCAACTATCATAAATTCATTTTTAAAGTTAATAATACCATCTTAATGTTAATCAAGAATATACAGATATGAAAACTCTTACAGAAACTCTAAATGAAACTTTAGAGAACACCTTGCAACTGGAAATTACTAAAATAATGAGTGATGAACAAGAGGATGAACAAACAAACAAACAAATAAATAAAAAGGAATGAACTTCTTTTATGATTGAACATTCATAGTATTTAGTGATGTGATACACTATTTTTTGACCTTTGTTTTTGCCTCTATTAAATAACTTAGTATATTTGTGATTTAACACTTAACAAATTAATACTATGCCAAGAAATGATAATGAAGTAGAAATGAAGACGATTAAGATTCCAGCATATATTTCGGAACCTTTAACTGAACCTACTAATGTAGTAAGTACCTATTTAGAAATGGTCAATAATATGAGAAATATTATAGATGCTTATAATAATAGGGAAGAAGACTCTAAAATTTCAAATGTTTTAAGAGGAAAAAGTATAATAAAGGAGATTTACCACATTGATTATGACCAATATTTTGATGGTGATAAACCTGTTCTTTTATTACGTATTTCTGAGAAAAAACAAGGATTTACAGATTTAGCTGTTGAAGGAGTTAATACCTCAGTTGTAAAACAGGATGATAAATTGGCAACTCAATATAATTGTGCTGTTTTATATCCTAATATTGATACAAGAGGTACTGAAGTCTCAAATAACTGGATTACTTTTGTTTATATAGACCCTGGTAAGACAGATGTAGACGTAATCAGCACTGTCAAAATGGTTTTAAAACGTATTTTGAAGCTCAAAATAAAGAATGTCAAATCACATACGGCAAATGAACTTATACGCAGAGAAAGTTTAATTCCAAAGTTAGTTGCTCAATATGTTATTGTTACTAATAATGAAAATGAACGATTAGACATCAGAGGTGTCCAAGTTAAGTCCACAATAAAGGAAGTTAAAAAATTCGAATATCATGATATACCAGCCGAAGATGTCGAAGAATATGTTAATAATCAAAATGATAAGCCATATTTGGAACGCAAAATTGTAGTTTCATTTGTTGATAACCAAGAGTTGAAATATGTTCATAAGCAGAATAAAGAACAAACACTGAAAGATGCTATTGAACAAATCTACAACTATGAAACAAATATGTTATTATCTGATTTCCCAAGAATGTATAATTCGGATTTTATTTTAGAGAAAGTTCGTGGAGCAGCACGCCAATTTTATAGTAATGAATGATGTTATAATAGTAATATTGAAAAATATCGGTACATTTGCTTTAACTATGTTCGGTGTTGAAATGACTATCTTTACAGTAGTCTATTCATTCATTGTATCCAAGCGTGGCTATTTTAAAGCAATAACTCATGAAGCAAAGATACAGGAAAAGCCCTCTACTTATTTGAATACAGAGCAAAAGTTTGCTATTGAGTATATGAATAAACTAAAATACTTGAATAGACATATTATCATACTTGCCATTGTTTCTTTAGTTTTGTATTTTGTTACACTATTTATTCCATATAACAATGAAGATATAATTAGAGCCAAACATTATATCATAGGAGGGATATCCGCTTTATACATATTATATACATTATATATTTTGGTGAGATATCTGATTATATATACCAAAGAAATTAAATATTAAATTTTTGAAGTGCATAATAATATTGGATTCAATCAAATGTAAACTTGAGTACGGAAATACATTTATTTGAATCCAATATTATTTAATCAGTTGGTATATACAATCGTTGGTACAATAAAGTATATAGTTGCTACAAAGTTACCGGCAATCCGAACATTACTTTTTCCGTCCGCTCTTTTTCGATAATCGCCCAACTACAAGAAAAGTTATCAATTTTTCCGTATCTCACCCGGACTTGCCCCGAAATTCATCTGGCAGAACTCCGTCAGGTACGATTGCGACACAAACCGCATACCTCTGCCACTTCCAGCAGCGGCAAGTCTGTTTGTGTGAGCAGGTTCTTCACCTTGTCTTTCCGCAGTCCTTTCAGCCATTCATGGGGAGTAGTACGGAACTCTTCACGGAACAGCCGCCGGAAAGTGCTTAGGCTGTACCCGCAAAGGTCAGCCAGATGTCCCGTGTTCTTAGCCTTCGTGTAGTGCTTCGTAACCTTCTCCACGAGCCTTTTATTCTTTACCATTCCCAGATACACCTCTGCCTGCAACAACTCTTCACCCGTCATTTCCTTTACCTTCGCACGGGCAACAGGTACTTCCAGTTCCGTTGCACCTTTCGGCAATTCCTCGCTCTTGGTACAATGCGGACGTTTCCGTTTCATTTGCTGCACATACTGCGCCAGTCGGTTATACACTCCGTGCAGATACCCTCGTTCCGGATAGAGGGACAGTATTCTGCACAAATATAGCAGTTCCCTGTTGCACCCGTAGTTGATATACCAACTCGATAACCGGAACACATACCGCAGTGCCGCATCTTCTTGTGACAGGGTAACCAACATCACATACGCTTCGAAATCCTTGTCGCTGTACGTTACCGCTTCCGGCAACTTATTCAGCGTATCTAACACGAACCGCATCACCAGTCCGTCCTCGGCAAACTGTTCCAACCCGGCAAATTCCCCGGCATCCTGCTTGCTTCGTATCATTCCTTCCATTGTTTCCACCAGAGCTTGCATCCTCTCCGCAATCTCTGGTTCTGCCGCCACCGCTGCTCGCAGCAGTTCTTGGCTTAATGTTGATGTTGTTTCCATATTCGTTTTCGTTATTTTGCGAACTATTCTATTCGGATAAACAATGAACAACACCTTTCTCTGTAGCTATCTCATGGAGTGTTTTACCATTCGGATATGTTCTAGTTAATATCGCCCCTGATTTTACAAGCAGTTTTATTCTATCTTCAGCATAAGAGCCACATTGGGTGATATTGTAGATAGCATCATGCCCGTATTTATCAAGAATATCTACATCTGCACCACTTCTGATAAGAGCTTCGGCAACAGTTATATCTTTATTATAATCAAGTGCTTTCATAAGAGCTGTTTCACCTATGTTATCTACTGCGTTTACAGTGGCTCCACTCTTAAGCAGTAATTCTACCACCTCCTTATTCGCCCTGCTTGCACAGAATGTCAGCGGTGTGCCTACCTTTGTTGTGCCGAGTATGTTTATATCAACCCCTTTTGCTAATAACTGTTTCACCATAACTATATTGTTTTTCCACGCAGCAACAGCAATTGGAGAGATGCTGCCGGGTATATTAAGGTCAATCCCTTTGTCAAGAAGAAATTGAGCACTCCTATTATCTTCATATAGCAATGTTATATTGAGACTGTTACCTTTCATCTCTTCTGAGCTGATAGCGTTAATATCACACCCTTTCGAAAGTAGAAATTCAATTTGGTCAAGGCGGGTGGTATCTTGCTGTTCTCTTGATTGGTATGCACGACTAAGATACTCCGTCATATTGTAATCACGGATATTAAACCCTTCTTCGATTGCTTTGTCAGCAAAATCAAACCGTTTGTTATACAGAAGTTGAAAGAAGATTCCATTATCTGCTGTAAGTTTCTCAAAAAAACGGTATCGCTTTACATTTAAATCATACTCAATCTGCTTGACTATCAACCGAAACTCTTCCCACGAAGTTGATTTATCCTTTACTACTCTGTAAAATTCTTCCTCTAAGGCAGCCTTTGCCTGTCTTTGTTTAATGTCTATTGCTGCACTTATCGGATGGATAGAGTACAACAGTATCGTAATGCCCCATATAACACCTAACGACACCATCGAGGAGCATTTAAATACGGACACAATTAATATTGCTGCAAAACATAGTGTTGCAATAACTAACACAACAATATAAAAAAGTACACCTATACCATCATTCATGCCTATTTCTACTGAAATAGACATCGACCTATTCAATGCACAAAACACCACTACCGTCAAAATAATGGCGATTATAACCAATGCTATTTTCATCTTTTTATTCATTTAATTACTGTTTATTCGATTTCCATATCTTGTTTTTCTTGTTTCATTTGTACATTAATGTCAGACTAAATATTTCACTTCCTAATTATCAAATTACAGGAGTTTTTAATGTTATAAACTTTCTAATTAGTTATTCCAAAGCACTTCCACCATCTTTCAATCGCCCTGCGTGGAGTAGCCGAACACCAATCGCCCACACATATATCCGTAAAATCTTCCGCATGGCATTGTTCCAGATATTCCAAAAAGTATAGTACAGCCTTCCTTTGTTCCTCACTGAACAGCACCAGCCTTTCCCGTACAAACTCGTATAGCTCCGTTCCGGCATCCGGTAATGTCAGCGAATGAACAATGCTTTCGGGTATCATGTCCGCACCCTCATAATCTTCCACTGTGAACAACATATACGCTGGAAGATAGAATCTGAACCCCTGTGGAGCAAATAAAGGCAACGCATCCCGTTCCTGCAGGAGCAATTCACGGGGTACATCCTGCCAGTTCTCATAACCGCTGAACTCTTCTTTTATCTGCTTTCGTTCCAAATCATTCCCTTCCAAGTCATTCGCTATACACTCCGTACCCGGATAAGGCATATCACCAAAAGCTGTTTTTATTTCCTGTGTAATCATCTTTTTGTATTTAATTATATTCAAGTATATAACGAGATTCGTCTATAATAGAACCATCTTTACCGCTGATTGTAAATACTGAATCTTGTGCCATTGCGAATATTGAATCTTTTTGCGGGTCTAATGAATACCATACCTCATATCCGGGTTGCTCAGGGTCTAAATGTTTACGTATTTTATAATGCGTGTCAATATAACCATTTACCAATTTAGCCCCCTTGGGAATATTTATCCCTTTCTTTTTTAAAAGGTGCATTAGTTCCTCAATAGTGAAAGAATAACCTTCGTCCTCGTTTACTTCTTCCTTCAATTTTCCGTTTATGGAATAATAACGAGAAGTACCGACATACATATCACCATATATTATTCGAGTTCTTTCCGATTTGATATTACCATTCCCGTAGTATTCATTTTCATAGCACAAATAAGAGTCTTTAGGATAATCTATCAAATAAAATGCCGTATCAGAATAAATGTACTTGCCTCTTTCTTTTAGAGTACCATTGGGTAATCTTGTAAAAGAAGAACCATTATCAAAATCATTACAATACCGATAAAAGGCTTCAATATCAATCCTTTTATTATATGCTCCAATAGTGTCATTATCCTTGTTAGAACAGCCAGTATCGGTAGGCAGCGTATCAGTGTCAAAACAAGAACTATCTTTCTTCATCTTGACTTCCTTTAGGATTGATTGTTTCTCTTCTGTTGAATTTTCCTTTCTGTTTGTACAGGAAGAGAATATCCCCAATATTCCCATAACGATAATCAGTATTTTCATATTTTGCATGTTCTATTCTCAATCAACGATATAATATTCTGTACTCGTTTCGTGTTGCGGACTATAAAGCCAAATTGAATCCACTCTACAACCAACATAGAATTTCTTTTCCGGAAACGAAGAATCATCGTGATATAATCGGTAGCCACAGTTGCTTGGTCTGAATATCTTGTCATCACGAACCAGATAAATCTCCCAATGATAAATCTTTTCTTCATCCGCTGCGGCAAGTTTTATTGTGAATCCTTTATTGAACCTAACCAGTTGAAAATCCACACCGTCAAGATTCAACGTAGTACCGACATCTTTACGGGTAAGCTGGATATGCGGATAGTCCGGCTCGCCTTCGCTTTCCCACGGCAATTCCAATACACTATACCCTTTGACAATGGGATTGTAATTGTCTTCATCCGAATCCGATATAACCCTGCGTTCAAAATAAGCGGGATTAGACGAATCTGCATTATACCGGGCAAGAAACTCATCATATTTATCACCCGGATTCCACTTCCGTTCATTCTCCTTTTGAAAATATTCCTTCCAGTTATTCACCCATTTTTGAAAATGCTCCATTTTTCGGGTACTGTCAGAATCCGTCGCCACCTGCTGCTTCATGGTTAGCGTTTGGTTAATTATCCGGTCAGCCTGCTTCACTTGGTCAAGACGGTACTTACAATGATACCCTGCCAGATACATACCGCAATCAATACAATGCATTGCATCCCCGGAAAATTCAGATTGTTCCGTTTCCTTCTTGAATCCGGTGTAATCACCTGCTGCTATTTGTTCCTGATAGCGTAAACCGATTTCATATCCTTGCCGCAAATAGTGTGCGTAGTCCCGTTCATATATCACTGTGTCTGTAAAACTTAAACCATTGGCACACACAACCGCTGCACTGTACACATACGCTTTTGCATCAGTTGTATTTGCGCCGGGGTAAGCACCGAACTTGTATAACGGTAATATATCATCCAGCATCCGGTCAATTTCCTGCTGTGAATAATCTTCCCATTTTTCAGTCCATTTTTCCAAGCTATTTAGTGTTGCATACATATCATCCTCACTTATATTGTCGGTAATTTCGTGAAGAATCCCAAGTACATGAACAACGGCATGATTCACGTCCTCGATGTTGAAGAGCGGAAAACGGAAATAATCCCACAAAGCCAATCCGGAACTTATATAAATCCGTTCGTCCGCTTCGTATTCATTTTCCATTTTTTCCAGTTCCTTAATGGCTGCCCTACTGTCGCCAGCCAAAAGTTCTTCCTTGTGTTGCATACCTAAGTCATATCCTTGTTTTAAGTAACCGGCATACGTCTCTCTGTATATCGGGGCATCCACATCCCCTAGAATATCATGCGTGAGTGCTACACCTATGGCATAGTTAAAAGCTGAAATACCGTCCACGTCTTTTCCCGGTTCAGGCAATTTTTTCAGAACCTCTTGATTCCTTACTCTGTTTGCTTTATTTTCTCCCGCCATAATCTTTGTATTTTGCGCTCCGCAAGCAAGCCCGAAACTTGCAAGCAAAACAATTATTACTATCCGTTTCATGATTCATATATTTTATATTTCATTAGTAACAAGTCTGCACCATCTTTCAATCGCCCTGCGTGGAGTAGCCAAACACCAATCATCCACACATATATCCGTAAAATCTTCCGCATGGCATCGTTCCAGATATTCCAAAAAGTGTAGTACAGCCTTCCTTTGTTCCTCACTGAACAGCACCAGCCTTTCCCGTACAAACTCGTATAGCTCCGTTCCGACGTCCGGTAATGTCAGCGAATGAACAATGCTTTCGGGTATCATGTCCGCACCCTCATAATCTTCCACTGTGAACAACTATTCCAATGGCGACAAAGATACCCTGTCACCTCATATATCCTTTTTCGCTTCCTATCCATTCTTTTTCGATAGCTACTCATTAGAGCAATATTTCTTGATAATGGCATCCACTTTCTTTTTCCATTTATTAGAGAGTGAAACACTTGTAACGTCTGTCATGTAAAAATGACCATTCTTATAAGGAAGTTCTTTGGTTTTTCCAACAAATATGTAGTAAGTCTTGGGAGGAAGATCTGCTTGCACTGATATGCTTTCTATCATACCATATTCTATTATTTCCCCGGCTTCATTTTTAACATCATCATGTTTTATCACACTTGTATCATCAAACGCTCCGCTTTTAAAGGCTTTAATAATGTCTCGTGTTTCCTTTCGGGTTAAAGGGATTATCGAAGTAGAATCTGAAACGTTCCACCATGCGTCCACATACTTCTTATCAATCAAGCCCAATGAATCAGAATCTCCGATAAAATGGTATAGGAAGTCCTTCTTTTCTATTTCACCGTAATCGTATTGTTGTGCATTGGTATTTAATCCTAAACTCAGTAATTCCATTATCAATACTATTTTAAGTTTCATGTTATTTCATCATTATTGTTTCCCCAAATATAGTACAAACTTTCAGAAATACAGTGCTTACTGTATTTTATTTCGTGCAGACACAAAAAAAGCACCCCGAAAGGTGCTTCACATATCACATAAAAGATTGAATGATACTCAGTTTCAGTTCAAAAGAATCATTTCAGTAGTTTATATACAGCATCAAATTGCCGTTTCAATCGTTCGGTATCAAGTCCCGTGGTAAAAGCCAGCACGTAGGACATTCCCAAATGTGCCATTCGGAACATATCGACGACCTCTTCCGTGGCAATATCCTTTCTGATTTCCCCCGTTGCGATTGCCCGGTCAATTATCTTTCGCCACATTTGCTGGTCTTTCTCAAAAATAGCATCCATTTTATCCACAAAGTTCGGATAATACTTGTACGCTTGGAACAAGAACTGAAAATAACATTTGGCACATTCCTTTCTATCCACTCCCAGTTCATTGCTTAGATAATCCATTGTCCTTTCCACCCCTTCGATATAGGTTTGCAGGAAGTCCCGCAATGAAATATCTTCCGCAAACACGAACTTGTTTTCCACCTTGTGCGGTTCAAAGATATAAGTATCTACAACAGCCTTGAACAGTCCCAATTTATCCTTCGTATGATGGTAGATACCCCGGCACGACAATCCGATAGCTTTCTCCAGTTTTACCACCGTCACCTTCTCGTAATTGTCCTGTAAGAACAGCCGGAATGCATTTCTATATATTTCAGCCTTATTCGTTTTCATATCAGCGCAGCATATAATTATCTTTGGTTTTCACGAAGATAATACATTTCTTCCGAACAGCCATAACCCCACTCGTAAAACCTCACATACACCCTCTTTTTAAGACAAGTCATAGGGCACGTGCAGGGTACAGCTATATATAGCTGTACCCTGCACCTATAAAATACACCTTGAATATCAGCGTTTTACAATCTCACAAAAAAAATGCACAGTGCAATCCTCTTTTTGCACCCTTTTCATTTTCCGTCCACCCATTTACCCTCAAAAATCCCCTCTATAAAAAAACACCGCATTTATTTCCTATTTTCAGTCTATTTTTGTACATCCGTACCAAGTTATCAGCGCAGAGCGAAGAAACTCAAAGAATCCCGCACCGTTACCAATTCGTTACCTGTTACCTAACTTTCTACTCTTTACGTCTTGACATAACGTTAATTAAACTTTTCCCGCAGTTTTTATAAAGTCAAGGGACTTTTCCGTGGAAGGAAAAGCATCTCATAAGGATACAATCCGGTTGGGAAAGGAAGCGGCAGCGGAAAAGCGGGGAGGTTACGGCAAACTGTCTCTGCCCCTCTACTTGAGATGTTTCCGGAAAAACTGTTCTATCCGGTCGAAGGGAATTACTTTCAGGTTGTCGTACAAATCCACATGGTTAGCGCCCGGGATAATCAGCAGTTCCTTGTTGACGCCCTTCAGTTTCTTGAAAGCATCTTCGCTGAAATAACGGGAATGTGCCTGCTCGCCGTGAATCATCAATACCGCGCTGCGGATTTCATCGCTGTATGCCAGAATGGGCATATTGATGAACGACAAAGCAGATGTCTTATTCCACCCCTCGTTTGAGTTGAGCGAGCGTTCGTGATAGCCGCGTTCCGTCTTATAATAGGCATGGTAGTCTTTAACGAACTGCGGAGCATCGGCAGGCAATGGGTCTACGACACCTCCCGCCAAGGCATACGAACCTTTTCTCGCATCTTCCGTACGCTGGGCATTGAGTTGGCAGCGGAGTTCATAACGTGCATCAGCATCCATAGCGTCGAAATAGCCGTTGGCGTTCACCCGGCTCATATCGTACATCGTCGCTGTGACGGTTGCCTTGATACGGGTATCCATAGCCGCCGCATTGAGCGCCATGCCGCCCCAACCGCAGATACCGAGGATACCGATTCGCCCGGCATTGACATCGTCGCGTGTGGAAAGGTAATCGACCGCCGCACAGAAATCTTCCGTATTGATGTCGGGCGAAGCCACATAACGGGGTTCGCCGCCGCTTTCGCCGGTGTACGAGGGGTCGAATGCGATAGTCAGGAAACCGCGCTCTGCCAATGTCTGGGCATACAGACCCGAAGCCTGCTCCTTGACCGCACCGAACGGACCGCTCACGGCAATGGCGGGCAACTTGCCTCCAGCATCTTCGGGGATATACATATCGGCAACGAGCGTGATGCCGTAACGGTTGCGGAAGGTTACCTTCGAATGATTTACCTTGTCACTTTTCGGAAATACTTTGTCCCACCCGGGGGACTGGTTCGATTGCTTGTCCATAATGTTGTTGTTATTAGAGTTACTGTCTGTTGCATACAGATTTGCCGCAACGCAAAAGCACATGGCCGTTGCTGCACAAAAGCTTTTCAATAATTTTTTCATCGGCGTAATTTATTAAGTAAAACAAGAAATGTATCATCCGTTCCGGGATGATGCAAATGTAGCCACATCCGGCACTACTCTTTGTAGACGAATTACGGCATTTATAACCTCAATTACTGATTTCGTGTAATGAGGAAATTGTTGGAAGTCCGAGGGGGGTGAGGAAGATTATCTTACGGGAATAAAGGGGAAGTATCTTATGAGGATAAAAAAGAAAGCATTTCACAAGGTAAAAAACATCTCACGGAATATAAGAGAAAGTATATTATGAGAGTAAAAGGAAAGCATTTCACAAAGTAAAAAACGTCTCACGGAATATAAGAAAAGTATATTATGAGAGTAAAAAAGAAAGCATTTCACAAGGTAAAAAACATCTCACGGAATATAAGAAAAGTATATTATGAGAGTAAAAGGAAAGCATTTCACAAAGTAAAAGAAAGAGTGATTATATACTATCTTACAGCAAAACCTTTTATAAACGATTATACGATTTATAGAGAGTTTATATTCTTATATATCCTACTGTTTAACAGAGTCTCACATTGTAAGGCAATTTATAGTTATCAAAGAAAAAACATCTTACGGTACATTAAGACAAAGCATCTCATGAGATAAAAAAAAGCATCCCGCGAGATGAATTTATTCTTCTCACGGGATGAATTTATTTGTTTCGCGGGCTGGAAAAATCCGTCCCGCGGAAAGAAAAGCCTTACCTATTTTAATAGGAACGTGCAAATATCACACGGCATGCCGACGGCTTACCGGTAACCATGCACTTGCCCGGTTCTTTGTCGCCCGGCACGAACGAATCGAACGGAATGCAACGGATAGTGGCTTTGGTTTCTTCCTTAATCTTCTCCTCGGTTTCGGTCGTTCCGTCCCAGTGAGCCAGGATGAAACCGCCTTCCTCAATCTTTTCCTTGAACTCGTCGTAACTGTCTACCGTTGTAATGCGGCTGTTGCGGTAATCCAGCGCTTTCTTGTAGATATTCGCCTGGATTTCTTCGAGCAGGTCTTTCACGTATTCCTCGATACCGTCGCAAGAGCGGGTTTCCTTTTCCAGCGTATCGCGGCGCATCACTTCCATTGTATTGTTCTCCAGGTCGCGGCCACCCATTACCAGACGGACGGGAACGCCTTTCACCTCGTAATCGGCGAACTTGAAGCCCGGACGCTTGTTGTCGGCATTGTCATACTTCACGGAGATACCCAGCGATTTCAGCTTGGCTACGATACCTGCCACCTTTTCGTCAATCTTGGCAAGCATTTCAGCATTCTTGTAGATAGGCACGATAACTACTTGTATCGGAGCCAGATGCGGCGGAAGTACCAGGCCGTTATCATCGGAATGCGTCATGATAAGCGCCCCCATAAGGCGGGTAGACACTCCCCAGGAAGTAGCCCAAACGTATTCCAGCTTGTTTTCTTTATTTACGAACTGCACATCAAAAGCTTTGGCGAAATTCTGTCCCAGGAAGTGGGAAGTACCGCTTTGCAGGGCTTTGCCGTCCTGCATCATCGCCTCAATGGTATAGGTGTTGAGGGCGCCGGCAAAACGTTCGTTGGCAGATTTCACACCCTTAACCACGGGTACTGCCATGTATTTCTCGGCAAACTCGCCGTACACGTTCAGCATCCGTACAGCTTCCTCCTCAGCCTCTTCGCGGGTGGCGTGTGCCGTGTGGCCTTCCTGCCACAAGAATTCGGCAGTACGCAGGAACAGACGGGTACGCATTTCCCAACGGAATACGTTGGCCCACTGGTTGCACAGGATAGGCAGGTCGCGGTAAGAGTTTATCCAGTTCTTATAGGTGTTCCAGATGATAGTTTCCGATGTAGGACGGATAATGAGCTCCTCCTCCAGCTTCGCAGCAGGGTCTACCACCACGCCGCCGCCATTGGGGTCGTTCTTCAAACGATAGTGCGTAACTACGGCGCATTCTTTGGCAAAGCCTTCTACGTGTTCCGCTTCGCGGCTGAGGAATGATTTGGGGATAAGCAACGGGAAATAAGCGTTTACATGTCCCGTTTCCTTGAACATATCGTCCAACTGACGCTGCATCTTCTCCCAAATTGCGTATCCGTAGGGCTTGATTACCATACATCCGCGCACAGCCGACTGTTCTGCCAAATCGGCTTTTACCACCAACTCGTTGTACCATTGAGAATAATTCTCGCTACGTTTGGTAAGGTCTTTCAATTCTACTGCCATTCTATTTCGTTTTTAAAGTTTTCTATTCGAGTTCGTTAACGGAGTGCAAAAGTACAAATTTCCGTGCGAAAAGTGTTTATTATACAATCACTATTTTTTGCAGACTTTATAAACGAAGGGCTTCTTCTTGTCGTATTCCGTCGTAATTGGGCGCTTACAACAAGTTAATATATGTATCGGCAGGATATTAACTTATTAGGGTGCAATAAGTTAACATCCCGCCGATACGAAGTTAACATCATACGGAGTACGATGTTAACTTCCTGCAAAGCTCCGGGCTGCGCCCGGCTACCCGTATCTCATTACTTCAATGCCTTACCGTCCGAGAAGGCATTGCCCACCTTCTCGCCAACTTTCAGGTAATCGTTGTTGAACGGGTCGAAAATGATAGGAGACACTTTGGAAGCGTCTACTTTTCCGTTTTCGTCGAGCACACGCTCGTCTACGCTTACATTGACTATCTCGCCGCGCAAAATGCAGGTTTCGGGATTGTAGTCTATCAGCCTGCACTCTACGGCTACGGAAAGTTCGTCAATCAGCGGTGCGTCCACGAACTCCGAACGGATGGCGTGGAAACCTGCACGAGCAAACTTGTCCGCCACCTTATTGCCGGAAACGACACCTACGTAATCGCAGGCAACCACTTGTCCGGCTTCCGCCATACTCACCGTGAACGCCTTGCGTTTCAGTATATTGGCAGTCGTCTTATGCCCTGCACTGATGCAGATGCTGATTTCCTTCATCTCGCTGATACCGCCCCAAGCAGCGTTCATGGCATTGGGAGTTCCGTTTTCGTCGTAAGCAGCAATGATAAACACCGGCTGCGGATAGGTAAAGGGCTTTGCCCCGAAATTCTTTCTCATACTATTGTTCTTCGTTAATTATAATTGCGGTTTATATTACAATGGTACAAAATTACGGAATGCGAACCACCACTCATGTAGATAAATTACAGTTTCTTTAACACGAATTACAGATAAGAGAGGAAAACGGAAAATCCAATTGCGATGTATGCCTTAAAGTGAATTAGTCAAGACTTAATCTGACAGTTACGCATAAAAAGAATAATTTTGTAATAGAAAACAGATTGAGTTATGACAACATCAGAAAAGGTCATCAAGAACAAACTGGGATTGCTTGAGCTCTCCCAACAATTAGGAAACGTGTCACGTGCCTGTAAGATTATGGGCTACAGCCGTGACAGTTTCTATCGTTTCAAAGAGTTGTATGAACAAGGAGGCGAAGTCGCCTTGCAGGAGATTTCTCGCCGTAAGCCTATCATAAAGAACCGTGTGGAGGAACATATCGAGCAGGCAGTCGTG
>NZ_KB894149.1 GCF_000374365.1 Bacteroides gallinarum DSM 18171 = JCM 13658 | reverse complement strand
AGGCCTGCGGCTTTTGCCATGCGTTCAAACGGGAACACTGAGTGAAGCCTGCCAAGCTCACTCTCATTAAAACTTTTGCGGTATTTTTCCAGAACATCAAATTCTGTGAAGCCCAAAGTTGGGTGAATTTCGGAAATATTTTGTATCTTAGCCATATCTTAGTCGGGGAATTTCCCCCGTTTTGGCCTTCAAACCTTATTTGCGGGGGAATACCTAAAGATACAAAAAAGCCAGCTAATTCGCAATATTTTGTGTATGAATTAGTTGGCTGATTTTATATTATTTACTGAATGTCCCTAAATAATTACGCCCTGGCTGTTTGTCAATTTCATCCACCTTCTTCTGAGCTTGCTCCAAAGAATAATACTTACGGAAGAAATCCAACATATACTGTTTGAACTCTTCATCAGTTCGTTTGTGGATTTTAAGTTCGTATGTTTGTGACAGATAATCAATAGTCACATCATCTACAAGCCCTATGCAGCACATTCTGTATATTGCTTTATCTGTATCATCTTTATCTCTTTTCTTACAAAAAGCCATTCGTAGCCTTTTATAGATGCTTTTATTTGCATGATTGCGAAGCCATCTAGTATCACCTGAGCATTTGGCTATCTTAGCTATCAACTCATTAAAATCACCAATTTTTTTCAAATCCAACTTTCCGTATCTGTCCTCATTGATATTTTGCCATCCCTGTTCCTCAGATATAGCAAGAATTTCCTTTTTGATTGAAGCTTCAAAACCTTCAGGATCTTGTTGAACATTATTCTCCCAAGAAACAACAACACTTGCATTGCCGTCTTCGTCAGCATGTGCCATTGCCTGATATATACCCTCTGTGATATTGTCTTCTCCCTCCAAAGGGCGCATAAGTGTCTTAGGAGAATAATCTTCATATGATTGGAGTATCTGGATCAAACAATTAGATATATACGAGCATAATGAATATTCAAAACCTAGATAATTATAAGTCGGGCGTAGGCTGTCGAGGAAGATATAACCATATTGTTTGTTATTATCTTCTTCCGAAACGATTTTAACTGCATTTTTTCTTGTATCTATCTTTAAGCACACATCCTCGTTTCCTGCTTCGTCTCTCAACTTTGCCTGAATCTCTGTTAGAAGTGTAGGCTTAGCATTGATTATTCTATCAGTGAGTTCAACAAGAATGACCTTCTCCTTGAATAGACCACGGAACGAGTTATTATGGAACCACAAGTTAATGTCCTTGTCTATGTTCTCCAGAAATCCTTGCTTTCTGATAATATCAAGAATCTTATCTGTCTGTTCTTTGGTACAGTTATTATATTTGCACAATGCAGGAATATCATCTGCAAGAACAAACTTATTTATATATCGTTCAAGCCATGTTGGGTCTTCATCCCCCATCAAATATCGAATATCATTTATTTTATCTATAGTAAATTCAATGAATTCTGTCGGATCATATAAAACATAAGATATGGCATGCTTCTTATCACGACCACAACGACCTGCCTCTTGAACATAACTTTCAATGGATGAAGGGTGATTTATATGAATTGTATATCTGATATTTGGCTTATCTATACCCATACCGAACGCTTTAGTGGCCACCATCAGATTTTGGTCATTTTCATTAAATGACTTCATATCACCAGAAGGCTTGTCACCGCCAACAAACGTACCCATCGACAATTCTGGCTCATGCTCTCGCAATTCAGTGGAGATACCAGTCCTGGTACCCCAAACATTATCTTCTACACCGAAAGTTCCATGTGCATGTGGACAGAATACTATTCCAGCATTTTTATAGTGTTGTTCACTATCTGCCGAATAGAAATCCTCTGCTGAAAAATCCTCTATATGAGCAATCCTTGATTTCTCAGTCTCATGCTGATTGACTTGCACTATATCTGAAGGTATTTCATGCAGTAGCTCATACATCTTATTCTTTTTTGCTGTTGCTACAACATCTTTAAGTTCCCAATCTGATTTTGCTTTAAGCAAGAACTGCTCATTAGGTTCTCTCAATTCATCAAAATTAGAAAAGACCTCAATAATACGATATGTTAGTTCAGGACGTGAATCAGACTCAGGACGTACAATTGTTTCACTGTCAATAGTAAGGTTTCCACCAAGAGTCAATTCACGCTCAACGTCTGCAAGAACATCAAACGATGCTGTAGCCGTCAAACCTATAATAGACAATGGACGACCTGATTTCGTATTCATGAAATTTATCATGTTTCGTCCAAGGTGGAGATAAGAAGTACGGAAATCATGTCCCCATTCAGATACGCAATGAACCTCATCAATAATGCCATAAGAGAAATACACATGATTCTTCTCTGTCATTGTAAGCAAACTTGAACGAAAATTCTCCATCATAAATCTTTCCGGAGAAAGGAGCATGAACAAGACAGAACCATTTTGAAGAAGATTCAGTTTTTTAGCCTTCTCTTTGGCATTCATTCCACTATTAACACATTCACAAGCATCAATTCGTGCTTCGTGCAACCCTCGAACCTGGTCAACCATAAGTGAAACGAGAGGGTCAACAATTATAGAAACGCCAGGTTGTAAAATGCATGATAACTGATATGTCAAAGACTTACCGCCACCAGTAGGAAGTAATCCTATTGTAGTTTTATCAGCTAAAGCATGGCTAAGAATAGGCAACTGCCCAGGACGGAAAGATGGCTTGCGGAAAATATCACGCAAGAAATATGTAAGGACATCTTCCCTTTCCTTTATATTTACATAAGACCCTGTGCCATCTTTTGTAACCAATGGAGGATATTGTATATTGTCTGCAGCGCAGATTGTTCGCTCACGTTTCTTGTAATGAGAAGAACGGATAAGATAGACAGTATCTGCATCGACATTCAAAGGAAGGGCATCAATGTTGTCTCTAAGTAACATTGATATATCCAAGCATAGGTCAAAATGTCCTTCTGGCATTTGAGTAGCGACACGGTTTCCCAAATGCAATGGAGATTTTTTGAATTCTTCTGTTGATATGATCTGAAGCTTTATCTCCGGCAGTCTATCTGATGAAGCTGCTAATTCACAAATATACCTATATTTTTCAGCAAGGTCCTTTATAGCCAATGCAGAACATGGGATATCACGTTCTACAATGGCAATATTCCATACATCGCTATCAAGACTAAGAGCACCGGACATCATTGCCTCCACCAACATTCGTTCTACTCGTGCAATTGCCATTGGTGCAAGAACTATTTGCAAAGTGTCCAACCAATTTCCAGACAGAGCCTTTTTGTAATTAGCCTTTATAATCTGTAAGTAGTCAACTGAAGCAGCGTCACTTTCCCAATTTTGCATGAACGCCATATTCTTCAGTTGTTCAATACGATATGTATCCCAGCCTACATTGAGAGCCATTCGGTCACGCCGCTCATCGCTAATTCTACTGAATATATTAGAATGATAACGCAGACCGTCCATCTCAAGAATGAAGCCGGTTCTTGCATCACCATAAGGAATTTCCAACGCAAAATCTACTCGTTGATCTTTGCTGAATCTTCTATCAGGAATATCTACAATTGATGAAAGATTACGTTGTGGCTCAAAAACTTGAATCAGATATTCACTTTGAGAACCTTCCAAGTATTTTTCAATAAAATCTTTCTCAAAGGAACTGTCAAGCATATCTCCATTATAGAAATCTACATTAAAACGAGGATCTATAATATGCAGGGCTTCATAAATTTCCTGCACCGAAACTTTATGAGTAGATTTATAATCAAGTATCGCTCCTTCTTTTGGCTTGGTTGAAATATGGAATAAATCATAAAAAGTATTCTCTAATAACAACGGAGCCTTTGTTGGCAAACCTCTTGATATGATATTTGCCAAGACTGCAAGTTTGGAGTCTGTATTTGAATTATAAGCAAGAGGTATATTTGATTTGACATCGAAAGCAGAAAGAGAACGATAAAGTTCTTCAGCATTATCTGCCTTATCAGATTTGCTATATTCCTCTGCGACAGCATCAAGAACAAATCCTGCAAAGAACTGTTCTTTCTTATGCGAATCTTCAATACGTTTACGAATATTCTCAACGGTCTCAATGCGGTCGAAATGTTTGAAGAATATACGCATTGAGATTGTCCAGTCACCCTGCCATGTCCCACGTTCCTTATTCATCGTGGCATACATAATATCAGGTGCTGTGGCAGCTACGAATTCATCAACACGTCTGTTGTTACTGTAATAAGGACCGATGCACACAAAATAGTTATCACTTCCGAATAGCTGTTGGAACAAGTGAATGAATCGTGCAAGGTCAAAAGCTTCTACATCGAGAATATTACTGAAAAGATGTACTTTCCTAATATTCGATTTCTTGAAATCTTCCGGACTCAAAGAGTCAAAATCCTTAGTAATGGACTTTACGAAATATGCAGAACTAAAACTTTCAATAACCTGTGTTGCTCTTTCGACAGCAGCAGAAGAAGGCTCTACCAAGCAAAAATGCTTGATATTAGGTGATATATTCTTTGAATGTAGAAAATCCAATAAGCATACTGAGGCTGTTCCTTGACCGCAACCCCAATCGTAAATCTCCACTTCTTCTGAGAAGATTTCAGAAATATCAGGAATGCAACCAAAAGCAGCATCAAGCTTCGCTTTATGCATTTTACCGAAGCTATGTAAATACATATTTAGATGGTCTTCGTCATCTAATATGCCTTTACCTCGTTCTAAATCCTGATACAGCTTATTACGACTCGTTCGATCAGCAGGAAGAAGAGTCAATGCTGCATCTCTCATACCGACAAACGAGATATTTCTGTTTCTTCTGAATATATCTATAAAATTTGACATAATTATTTCCCTGTTATTGTATCAGCATTTTTATTCTGCTGATGACGTTTCCAATTCTCTAAAGCTAAATGCTTAGTTGTATTTGCATAGCAGTATTCACATAGATGTGGACAAGTGTTATATTCACCAATATCTTTAGCTGCCATACATCCACACAGGGCTCTTTGTCCTGGATCTTTCTTGTGAGCACTTAGGAAGAATTGATTGTGTGGCAGAATAATTGCACCATCAGGTAATGATGGTGAATCTTCAAACAATGACGGTGCTGGCATCTGCTGAATTTTAACCTTCATAAAATCCATAAGAACCTTATCGTCCCACGCCAAGCGAGTTATTAGATCTCCATCAATACACCTATTATGAGCTATTCCATATCTATCAATATCTATCTGCTCTCCGCAAGTAGCAAGCTGGAAATTCCAGTTTCTTTCGCTATTCATTTTTGATAATTTCATAGCGAACTTCTCCATTTGCGCAGTTTCCCACTCATGATATGGAATGCCATTCTTTTCAAGATTCAATTTAACCTTTTTATAAAGCTTGATGTCAGCATACGAAAACACCAATTTCTCCGTATATCCTTTGAGCTGGTCACCAATCTTCTCAACTTTACTAATAAGGTCATCTATAGTAATATCATCTGTAAGAATCATCGGATCGAAACGCCAAACAACAGCGTCCGCTCCAAGTTTATCAGATAACATTTTGAATGTCTCAATGCGATTTAAAAGTGAAGGTACTTTCTCCAATCCCTCCTTCTCATAATCATTCAATGTGTATTGTATATAGCACCTTATATTTCTTTCTTTGAGATAATCAAGATATGGAAGAAGCGGACGAGGATTCTTTGACCAAAAAACTATAAAGCGAGTTTTATCATACGATACATAAGACTTCACGCCATTAAATGGGTTGGTCCATGCTGAGTAACCTTTCTTTAAGCGGTCAAAAAACCAATCGGCATAGAATGCAGGAATATCCGTACTTCTACTTGCCGACACGATGATAGGAGCCTGCGCTTTCACAGGCTGCCCATCAACGATTATGTCTGTATGTTCCCAAGATGCCATACTTTATTCACTAAACATTATCAAGTAATAGAAATCATCTTCATTAGGAAGATTATTGATTATAAATGCAACAATCTTACCTTTCTGTTGAGTTATTTGAAATAATGAAACATATTCTTTACCACTTGAAGCAGATTCCCAAGAATTTCCGACTTCAGCAGAAGCTGCCTCGAAATCGTTACCTTGTGATTGGTAGTCAAATTGTGGAACAAATGTAGGATTCTGCTGAAGTATTCTTTTTGAACGAAGTTCTGCTATATTGCTAATATCAAAAGTAACAGTTCCGTTTGTCTCTTTTCTCACAATTCTAGCATAAGCAGATGAGTCCGTCTCGATAATTTGTGCGTCACCATGATAAGGTTGTTTGACAACCTTAACCTTTGGTAACTTCAAATTAAATGTAAAACCATTGGCTACTGCACTAATTGAGATGTTGTTATTGAAAGGTTTGTCATCTTCTTTCGGCTCTTCCTTTTTAATGATTGACGAATGCAAATACTCCAGGCGTATATTGCGGTCATACATATGAAGCACACACTTTTCCACTTGCCCATTTTTGTAATAAACTACAAAACCATAGTCGCTGTAATCTACTTCTTGCCAACCGAAAGGAGATCGTGCCTCGATAGGGAAACCACGCAATTCTACCATGTCTGCCGTTTTTTTCACAACCTTCATAGGTTTGTCTGACATGTTCGGCTTACCCAGGTCATCATTGTATATCTTTACGATGTAACCAACGCCGGGGGCTAACTTGTAACCAGGGCAACCATCAGTATTCTTTACCAAACTGACAGTACGAATACACTCCTGTAATCCCATAACAGGAGTGCCGTTTTCATAACGCTGATGACAATTGGAACGGAATGTAAAAGGCTGTATTGACTCCTTCTGTTCACGTTCTGCTTTCAGTTTGGCTTGACGTTCAAGTTCTTTACGACGGTTCTCTTCCAACCTACGTTCTCTTTCACGTGCAATACGCTCTTCCTCCAACTTTTGTTGGCGAGCTTGCTCTTCAGCGCGACGGCGTTCTTGTTCTTCCTTTTCACGCTTCTTTTTGAAATAATTAAAAGGCCACATATCGATAATATTTTAATTAATATAGTATTCCACATTGATGTTCAAATAAAGTCTTTCGTTATATTCCATGAAATGAAGCCTTGCCATTCGATAAGGAACACATTACTCTACTGATTATTCTTCCACACAAAGGCACTCAGCAGTTTATCCATTTGCGACATAGCATAGAGTGGGCAGATTTGTACGTGACGTACTGCATTATTATCCTTGACATCCTGATACTCAAAACTTCCATAGTTCTCCATTGAGCATCTAAGAGCATTGTCCAAATGCTTTTCGTTCATAAACAGCCAAAGGCTCTTCATTCCGCCTTGCATTCCCGCCTTCACCTCGATGGGAACAACTTGCTGCTTATATGTTACAAGATAATCAATCTCTGCAGAGGAATTTTTCGCCATTCTAAGCCAGTAAAACAAGTCATGGCGGATGTTCGGAGTTTTGTAGTGCAGCATTTCCAGTCCTGCAACCATTTCTGCCATTGGTCCTTTGTTTGCCAATTCTGAAACATCAGATGTTAGGATTTGGGTTGTCAGCTCACTTACATCACCGGTCGTCATATTCAGCAGACGCAACATCAAACCAGTGTCGAGCAAAAGCATCTTACGATAGGAATAATCAGCCTCACTTCCTAAAGGTACGCCATTGGCTGACGTATGTGTGACAGGAATCAGTATGCCTGCAAGAATAAGCATTTCAAGGGCTTTCTTCACTTCTGAAGTACTATAACTGCCGCCGACCTGAGAATAGACAAACTTTTTAGTGGCTTGAACGGCTGCACTACGCATGGTCAGGCGCAAAAGCATAGGATCAACACGCTTCTTATATTTCGGAAAATCGTCTTCATAGGTAACGACAATATCATCCTGCACCTCCTGGCAAGCCAGATAGTCGTGGGTCTCCACCCATTTGCTCACGGCTTCAGGCATTCCGCCAACAAGCATGAAAGTACGGAGTAGCCCCACCAACTTTTCATATAGAGGAGCTGGCAGTGGTGCTGATGACGTAGCTTGATTCCGCGCCTCAATAAGCAAATTCTCGCCATTAGCAAGCAGGAACTCATCGAACGTCATCGGAAACATAAACATCGAGTGAATCCTGCCGACACCAAATGTTGGCAGTTCTTCAAGTGCGAACTCTAACAAAGAGCCTGCAGCTATCACATGAAGTTCGGGCATGTCCTCTTTGAAAAATCGGAGTGACATGATGGCTTCGGGACAAGCCTGAATCTCATCAAGAAACAGAAGTGTGCTTCCTGGTTCTATCGGCTTACCGGCAATAGCCGCCATTTGTGGAACAATTCGTTTCACATCAATATCGCCTTGAAATAGCTGCTTATATGAAGGTTGCCGTTCAAAGTTCACCTCCACAAAGCTCTTGAACTTCTGACTCAGATGACGAACTGCTGTTGACTTTCCTACTTGACGCGCACCTCTTAACAGCAAAGGTTTATGTGAAGACCTTTGTGACCATTCCAGCAAATATCCGTCTATCATTCTTGAATAATACATAACTCTAAGATACTTTATAATTTGTCTGTAAAGGTATAAAATTAAAATTATCCAAGGAAATATTTCTCAATAAATTTCAAAGATACAAGGTATTATTTAAGTATCATTGAATATTTTCCCATCTAATAAAATCGTCAAAAATCAACTTTTCCAATCATTTTCGATATTCTGATTTTGTCTTGAGACATCAATTCCCAACATTTAAGTTGTAGTATGAAAAACATTTCCATATTAGCCCACATAAAAAAGGTATGCAAGGAAAATCCAAGCATACCTTCTCGACAAATTTTTAAATATGAGATTTAAATTTTGATGAAAGTCTCAAGACTTTTTAGCTTATACAAAAAACAACTTCTATCATTCAGTAAGCATGACTACCGCAAAGCGGTTTGAGTCATTGACCTTATATTTATCTATTCCACCAAAGCTATGCAGATGAATGAGACTTTCGGATACCCCTTTATCCACAAGCATTTGAGCAATATATCTGGCACGACGCTGAGCAAGTTCCTGATTGATGGACTGTGTACCAGTGGCGCTGTCAGCTGCTCCAGATATGGCCACTTTTAAATTATGTGCCTTGGATATTTTTGCAATGTCATCAAGGTTCACGATCTGGGATTCATCTACAAGCCTATCAGAATTTAGCTGGAAGAAGAAGTACACTGGAACACCCACAGTTATCTTAGAATGACCTGAAATTGCAATTGAGTCCAATGCATTATTATTTGCAGACATAAGATTATCAGATATATTCTGACCGGCAGACAAAAGTGAATCTGAGTGGCAGTTTCCAGTCTGTACATGCGTATCCACAAGACCGATTTCAACATCATCAGCCGAGTTTTCAGCTATACCGTCAATACCTGATTTGCTTTCAGGTGAGCCAGACTTTTTCCCGGACAACCGCGCTCTTAGTGAGTTAAGCCCACTATAGTTATTCTTGGGATAGACTGTCTGTACCTCTTTATCTCCAGACATTTTTTTCTGCAATCGTATATTCTCATCCTTCATATAGGAGATGTAATCCTTGAGATAAGCATTCTGCTCGATATAAGGTTTAGCATCAACCACACGCTTCCATCCAGTCTTGCCTAATGTGATGGAGAGACCGGCTGAGACCGTAAGCATATTATCCTTGAATTTTATAGAGCTACCCATATTATCAAAATTCTGGGCTGTAGTCAGTCCACTGACTCCGGCAACAAGTTTTAACCTGTTGCCAATTCTGTAACCTATCTCCAGTCCATAGGTAAAGGCGAACGGACGGCTGCCATCTGAACCTCTGCCACATGAGCATGGATCAGACCAGTCCGCATTATGAATCATACCCACTCCCACATAAGGAACAATATCCCATAGAGAGAGTCCGTACTCATTCTGACGGAGTCCGGAAGTCAGATTGTACATCAGGTCTGCATGGTAGAGCTGATACTTCATGGATTTGAACTCAGCGTTCTTGAACGTCAGTCCCTGAAAACCTACACGTCCACCGATTGCGGGTGTGAACCACTTTCCAACACCTACCTGCAAGGCAGGTGTTATCCGGTCGAACACATCACCGCAACCAATGGGTGATCCGAGAAAAGCTGAAGCCCCGCCCTTAATTTCTATAAACCAATTTCTACCCCAGTTAGCTGCTTCGCTTATATTCTTCAGATATGTAGGATTCATAGGCAAGAGCATCTGCTCCTGACTGAAAAGATTCTGCTTATAAATGCTGTCAGAATTGTGATGGATGTTACTTGCAGAGACTGTCATCGCAGCAAGACATCCCGTTAAAAACAAAAGAATATTCTTTCTCATATAGTTTGTACTTTAAAAGTTGATACTGTCATAAGCCAAAAGGCTTACCATTACATTCTCTTCTTCCGGTTAACAGATGGCGCACACATCTTGCGTGCCATTACCAGACACCTACGCGCCCACTCACGGTCATCATCTTCGGGACGTCTTCCCCATCCAGTAGAGGGACCACCGCCACCTCCGTGAGTCTGGGCAATGGTCGTAGCATCGTCCACATAACCGCACACAAGGTTCAAGGCAACCATGACAACATGATTCCCCTGTTCTGCCAGTTGACTGAGCAGCGTATCGTCAAACAAGGATTTTGTTTCATCCGGCAGATGGTGATAGCGGGATGTGAACTCCTGTGACATTGTGTCAAGTATTGCACCGTTCAAGTGATAGCTCATGTTGTAAGCCCATGAAAGTTCAGACTGATTGGCCTTGACTTCCAGTTCCCTGGCCTGCTGCTCGATGTTAGCCTTATCCTCACGAAGAGCTTCAAGCAACCGGTTAGTCTCATCAAGTTTCTTTTCCTTGTCTGCCAGTTTAGCTTCGACCTGAACCTTCTGGTATTCGAGATTTTGAATCTTACGTGCTATCTCTGCACTGATACTCTCGCTGTTGGCCTGCATTGCCCGAAGAGGACGAAGTTCATCTTCAAGACGCTCTTTCTCCGTCTTCAGATTATCAATCATGGTCGTAAATGACTTCTGTTTCTTCTGGGCTATTGCCAGTTCCTCGTTCAGTGACTTCAGCAACTTGCTGTTGTTCTCCAACTGGGCTTCAAGTGTCACACAGGCGTTGGCCAACCATCTTCGGTACTCCTCTGTGGAGCGATGTTTCGCACCAGATTCCACAACCGACACCCCTCTTGTAAGACCCCATTTTTCATTGACCTTTGCTAGCTCGTCATGAAGGGCAAGCATATAATTCTTAAACTCCAGACGGTTCTGTCCATGAAAAATCTGCTTGAAAGCAAACTTGCCGTTTTGGTCTATCGGTAGTAGAGCACAGTGAACATGCGGGTTTTTCTCGTCACAGTGAACTATAAAGGAAATGATGTTTTCCTCTCCATATTTATCCGTCACGAAGCGATAAATGTCACGAGCCCATTCTTCTATTTCCGGCATACGCCGTACATGTTCGTTACCTCCTTTGCTCTCAAAGTCAACTACCTGATTGCCGAAGGCCAGCTCACGCATACGGTCGGTTGAGCCTCCGAATATGAAGTTGACCACTGTCCGGAAACGTGGCTCGGCTAGTCCTTCATTCGGATCCTTGATGCCACGTGACGCAAGGTTTTCTGCCATGCGTTTTGTCAGCGGACGCTTCTTATCTATCGGTGTGACTATGCCACCTTTTTGTACCTCGAAATTAAGATGTTCACGGCTACGGTCATAGTTACCCTCACGCATAGCCTGCTCCCATCCTTTATCCGTCCAGGCACGTAACTCCTCATTGCTCGTCTGTGAGAGCCCTTTGGAAGTCTTTATATCCATGACTTGTTTTGATGTAGTACCCATAATGACAATTTTATTTTTTGCGTTATTCTGAGCCTTTTTTCAGTCTCCTTTGCGGTCATACGCACACTTAGAAAACTGACCCAGCTTGCTGTTTATCTGGTCAGCCCTCCCGCCGCTTCATAGCGGTCGGGGTATTAGGCTTCCCGAGACTGTAAAAAAGTGGCACGTGCAAGCACGCTGCCTGTCGTTGCATCTATCCGTTAGCGGGACAAAGACGAAGTGTATAAAAGCGTATGACATGCCGTGCATCGTTAATAAGGCGTTTAATCCGTTCCGTTTTCAATAGAGGAAGTGCCCCCAGGCTTATCATCCGTTCTGTCCTCTACGGGGCTTAAATCAGGTCGAGGAGGGTCATCATAATAAAATGTTCCCGGGTCAGATACGTAGTATTCAAATATGCAGTCAAGGAGAATAACTTCTGCTTTCGTATAACGGGATACGGGTTCTGCCATATAACCCGGCTTTCTGTTTTCACGTATGGCCACAGCCAGAATGCCAAGGATTTCTATTACTTTCTGCCAGTCCCATACATGGTCTTTTCCAAAGAGAAGGCCGATGGAATCCGACAGTTCTTCAGGCATTTCCTTCTCCATTTTCAAGACCTGAAATATGGACTTTGCCAGCGAGTCAAATACTTGACCCTGCTGTTTGAGAACATGTCGGGCAGGTCTGCCTCCGTCGTTCTCCGTTACCGCCAATTCCATAACCTTGTTGAAATAACAATTATATGATTGGGCCACCTGACCGGCAGTGTTGCGTCCTTTAATGAACCGTACAAACTGAAGTGCGTTGAAGTCCAATATATCAGACGGTGTCTCAACAAAGAGAGAAAGGCGTTGTTCCTGGCTTACGGAAAACACATAGCTTTTTGAGAATTGCTCCATGGTTAGATGGCCCAGGTTGGCAAGACCGGTCAGGAACTGACGGACTGTAGCACGTTGCCATTGCCACTTCCTTGCAAGTTCAGATATGGTGGCAATAAACTGGCCGGGAAGTAATTTCAGATTTCCTACTACAACGGATGTGGAATATGTTCCTGATGTCGCTCTGGTGAGCAGATCACAATAGGCTTCCAGTTTGCTGTAACGGTCCTCTGATTTAGGCTTCAGATACTCCAACAGGGAGCGGTCTATGCCCTGTGGGTCATTCAATTCAGGAGAAGAATTGTTTTTATTGTTAGTCATTTGCGTCATTTTTAGATTACATTTAAAAAGTGGGAAAAAAGCAAGCAAGGAATATATATTCCACATGTAAGTGGCATTAATAGTAGTTCTTCATTATCCAGTCCATCTGGCTTTTAAAACTGTCGCAGTCTTCAAGTACGCTTTTCTGCTGAAGGACTCTTTCAGACGGATAAAAGACAGCTGCCACACTTAGCAGGAAAAAAAGCTGAAACACACTGTTCATATAAGGGGTGGCATAACATACCACTGCTATCAGGAGTGTGATAAGCCAAAACCGTTTCCTTTCATGCAGAATATGAAGGGTACTATCGGCAATCCTTCTGTTCAAAAGTGCCAGCGTCAGGATGCTTGACAGTCCAACTGCCAGATTGGGCTCTGTCATACAACAGCACCAGTTGATGAAGATGAGTGTAAGCATCATAATACTTAAATAAAATTTTCTTGCACTGTCAAATACTACCATCCTCCACATGAAGCTTTGCATGCAGCGGTACGTTTTTTTATATAAGCAAAAAAATGCCAGAAGTAGCAGGAACGGGAACAAAAAACGGATGATGGTTAATGTATGTATCATAGTGAATTCATTTAGTTATTTGTATTCTCAACGTGTTCCTGCTCTTTTCTCTGGATTGACTCCAACCGTTCAGCTATGCGCCTGTTCAACCGGACATTATAGCTGAACGATTTCTGGTCAATAGTGGGGTCTTTTGAAAGTTCTTCATCCGTTTCGATGAGAAGATTCAGATAAGAATCCAAATTGGAATCGTGATTCCTTTTCTCATCTCCTATGGCATAATCATCAGTCAATGAAGTCACCTTGTCCAACGTATCAGGGTCAATATCATCGGCCAGGTCATAGGCCCTTTTAATGCTTCTCATAACCATCAGGCAAGAGAATATGAGGAAACACAGTATAGCCTTGATTATTATATTCAGGTCAAATACCATCATCGCCAGTACAGCCAGCAGGATGACTGTAAAATAAAAAACATAAATTTTCCTGTTAGTATTCATAATCGTCAAGTTCAAGTTTTATTATACCGAAAGAAGCTTTCTCTATAATGTATTCGACATCACGCAAAGTGAGCGCATCATGCTTAATCCGTTCAGAGGCTGAAGGGTCTTTTTTGCAGAGAGCCAACAGACCCATGTTCAAATCGTATTCATTGATGTTCCAGGTACAGGACCTCTTGAAACAGTAATGTTCCCTGTAGCTTTTCAAAGTGATAGCTTTAAACAGCAGCGGCTTCAGCATTCCATCCTGAGGTATTCGCATCTCTACCAGTTTTTCTGTACCGATAACCTTTATCCATGTCCTGTTTTTCTGTATGATGTCTGCAATGAGGTAATACGTTTTCCTGTTCATTCAAAGTCCGCAGTTGAAGTCATTCATTATCTGGACATGCTCTCGCTTTTCTATGAATTTTCCACGACGTTCATGTAGTCGCAAATCTTCAAAAATGTCAGCAGACATAACCTCAATGGAATTGTAGATGGTAACATATAACTCATGGATAAGACCGTCCGTATGTGTCTTGCAGTTTATCTTGAACATACGTTCCGTCACCGGATAACAGTAGGCGCAGCATTCATGTCCGTATGCGGTAGCGGATGATGGCACTATGTGGTAAAGAATGGCAAGATCCGCATTCATCTCAAACATGTCCAAAACCTTTTCGAGAGGCTGAGGTTCGTGTACTTCATAAGGAAGTACGGCATAATCTTCGTAAGTCTTGATTTCCCCAAGCCAGTAATTATCAATAATGGCTGGCAACAATATGGGACCGGATGATCTGAATTTTAAAATAGCTTCCTGTAACATGATATTTATATGATTAGATGGTTGATATGTATAATCGAATTAGCTGATTCGGTATTTTTGTGGTCACATCCCGATCGATTAAGTGTTTGCTGTCTAATCTGGAAATGATAGCCGGATAATCCTTTGCCATATCCGTCATAAGCCGAATCTGTTCCGGTGTCAGCATTGTTATGGCAAGGGCATCTATCGAGAGATAAGGTTGTAACATCATCCACAAGCAAGCATTGGCATATTGCGAATCCTTTACTATACCACGTTTCAGTTTCTCATGACAGACTTTGGCATTCAGAAGCAGACGGCGGCCTGTCCTCATGGACATATAGGTAATAGTTTCATCAGCCTTGATTTTACCATTTGATGCTTCCTTATAAATGCTGTCACAAATATTGGCCGTCATATCAGTAATATCCGCCATACCCAAAGCTGAGCACTCGTCAATGGAAGCAAGAAAGCTTCGGAAGAAGAAGTCTTCCATACGGATAAATCGAAGAAGCGCATCTTCTGAGTGTACCCCATGTAATTTATATGAAAGCAGAAACTCTGAGTAATCGGCAAGTAAGTCTCTAATATTCCCGGTATATACAGGAATGCTATCCAATGAGGAAAAGAATACTGTTGCATGTCGCTTTAATGAGTCAAGTTCCTTATCCTGACCATAGATAGAAGTATGAAGTTTGACATATGCCACATCGCTTAGAGTAAAGTTGTCCGCAAGCTCCATCAACCTCGTGCGAATGGAATCCGTTATACTGTCAAACCTCATGGTCAGACCGGCATGAGCCGTAAACGAAGGGTCTTTCTGAATAAATTTGTAGACTGTGTCTGAGCATTCATACCACAGATTGATAAATGAGGCAAGTTGCTCGGCATTGCACGTTTCCTGTGATCTGACAGTCTTATAAAGATTATCGTATTCATTCAGAGCTTCATCAGAGGACTCAAAATCATATTTCTCATGATTGTTGCATGAGTAAAACAAGAGTACAGAGCATAAAAAAATCAAGTGAAAGATTAAACTCATTTGAGTATTTTTTCTTTCACTTGATTTACTTTCTTTCACTTGTTTTCCTGAACCTGCGTCAGACATACCAATCAAACCGCTACTACAGTGATTCTGACCGATTAAATTTCTATATATCATTGGCATAATTTTGTTTGTTATGTGGCAAATGTATAGATAAAATTCCACATTGTCAGTATAAAATATTCAGTTTATACTAATTTATATTTCATACTCATAATAGTATGATTTATAATACATATCTATTGATAATAAGAAGTTGTTAAAAAAGAAGTCGATTATAAAATCTGTCATATCAGTATGATTACCAATATGAATATAATTTATACCTTTGCATCAGAGTCGTGTTCATTATACTCTTGGAGAATTATCATACTATATATTTTTCAAGACAAGATAAGACATCTATTTGATTATCAGTCAAAACCTTTATAATATGGCAAAGATAGGTTACATTATGGCAATATCCCAGTATGACAAACTGGAAGAAGACAGGGAGTGGATGAATAACTTCGGATGTATACGCATTGTAGAGGAGTGCGATGAGAACGAACGCAACAGGCCGCTTTGGAAGCAACTCATGGTTGCCCTGCAAAGGGGGGATGAACTTGTTATCCCCAAATTTTCAAATGCCATCCGTGGCAGTCGGGAACTGGCTACTTTCCTGGAATTTTGCCGGGTAAAAGCTATTCGCGTCATAAGCATACACGACCGGATTGATTCCAAGAACCAGCTTTTCCCTGAAACCAAGCCATCGGATGTGCTGGAAATGATGGGTGCCTTACCTGAAGAAGTACTTGCTTTGAGAAAGACTGCCGAGCATATGGTGAACCTGCAGGCGAAGATGATTGCATCATTACCGAAGGTTTCTTCCACAAAATTACAAAAGCTCGACAGAGAAAAGACAGTTATCAATCTGTATGCAGCCGGTCATCCTATAGATGAGATATGGAGAGCAAGCGGCTTCAAAAGCAGAAGTTCTGTGTTCCGTATTCTGAACAAGCATGGCATCAAACTCAATAGAGGAAACCATTCCGGACCTATCAAAAAGAAAAATGAAGAGGATACATCGAAAGATATGGATAAAAGCTGACTATAATGAAAAAGATACTTTTCCTTCACGGATTCTTTGCCACAGGAAGTTGTCCGATGGCAGTTGCTCTGAAAGAAGCATTTGAAAATCATGCCTCCGTCTTAACGCCAGACCTTCCGCTTCATCCCAAGGAGGCATTAAAACAGGTACGCTCAATCATTGAACAGGAATCGCCCGACCTGCTGCTGGGTAACAGCTGCGGATCTTTTCTTGCGCAGATGCTCGCCCCGATAGTCGGCATCCCGGCATTGCTTGGCAATCCGCACTTTGAGATGACGAAATTCTTGAAAGAAAGAATCGGTGAGCATCAGTACAAAGCCCCACGCAAGGACGGCAATCAGACGTTTATCATAGATGAAGCTTTAATTGAAGAGTTTGCCAAACTCGAAAAGATTCAGTTTGACTGCTGTAATCCGTATTACAGAGACCGTGTCTGGGGACTATTCGGCGAACAGGACAGACTGGCTCACTATGAGCCCATGTTCCTGGAGCATTACAACAATTCCCATCATTTCCCGGGTGCGCATACTCCCACAGAACAGGAAGTGAAGACCTGGTATGCGCCCTTGGCCATGAAGATGCTGATGGAGTTTCCTAAAAAAGAAGAAAGATATTTCCGTCATTTCAAGGGTGGTACCTATAAATATATCCATTCCGCTTTTGACAGTGAAACTCAGGAGCGGATGGTTGTATATCAGGCTCTCTATGGAGAGAAATCTTATTGGGTCAGACCGGAAAAGATGTTTTTCGAGACTATAGAAAGGGACGGAAGACGCTTTTCAAGGTTTACGGAAATAGACATCTGAGTGTTTAAGGTTTATCCGCATAGCAGCTATAACCGTAAGACTGCAACGAGTAAAGGAACAGAAGACCATCCCTGTGACTCCTGTTCCTTTGTTCTTATCACTCAATTTCCGACGTAATGAAATCAATGTGACCGGCAAATATATCATCGGCATCAATCTCATGTTCATTGCCCCGGTCGTTTTTCTCATCTCCTATGATGGTTATTCTTCCATCATTGCTAACCCTCACTGCAAGGATTACCACATCACAAGGCTCATCATAGTCATACGCTGCCACTATCGGGCAATCACCCTCAAAGTGCCATTCATAGCCATCGGCAACCTTCTCACCATATTGGCGAATTGCAGAAACGAGCTCTTCCTGTTCGCGATGCTTTACCTCCTGCACGCTATCATAGATTGAAAAATTCTTCAACCTGGTATCCCTTTGTTCATGTACCTCCTTGCCATTCTCTTCATCTATGCCAAATTCATGAAACTGCACCGGAACATAATCTGCAGGAACTGCTATCCATGAAATGTTATTCAAGGAGTAGTCGTGCTCTACAAGGAAAAGTTCAACGTCCTCTCCAACCATATTCTCCGGAACGTTCAAAACATCGATGCGGACATTTGCGCAATCCACAACAATAATCTTCATAGCTGTCCAATTTTTAAGTTATACATTAGTTTTCATCATAAAGTCTTGACAAGAAAGACTGAAGTTCTTTATCCTTTACCTCTCTGAGGGCACAAGATTTGAAACTCCTATCCTGTTCTATCTTCAATAAGCCGAGTCCGTACTTACTCGCATCATAAGTGACATCGGCCATTTCAGATGCTGACATGTAGCCGTACTCTGTTTCATGTAGACCGACCACTATACCATATAGGGTGAAGTCATCTCCTTCGGGCTGTCCTTCCATAATATACCAACGGATATTGCCAAGGTGAAACACTGCGATGCAAAGCGCATCCTTTCCTTTTGCGTCCTGTGAATACAGGGGATAATCACTCAGAGCCTCTCTCAGTTCTGGAGTTACCAGACGATTGTTGAATTTTGTTACTGTCATAATATCTGAATTATTTATTTCCCTTTTGTTACAGCCTTTCAGCTGTGTGTCGGGAAGATTTTTCTGCATCAGAAGTTTGGAGAAGGCAAATAAGGCAAGAATGGCATGAAGAATACTCTTTAAGTGCCTGCTTAAAGGAAGATTGTTCACAAGACACGTCTTGCAGTTTGACAGATCCAAGATAACTTCGCTGAAAAATTTTCCTCTGACACGACAGCGGATGTGCTTAAAGGCAGACATATAATAGGTGAAAATCAGTCCGGGACTGCATGTAAGAGTGAGATATGGGCTGTATATAACTGATAAGCAATAACAATATTAAGGAATTTTTGGAGGATTCTCGTTATCTTTGTATCGTTTTCCGGAAATATAATGAGTACAGAGCCATTACGACAATATATAGCCATAGATCTGAAATCATTCTATGCTTCAGTAGAATGTGTTGAACGGGGATTGGATCCGCTCGACACATGCCTTGTCGTGGCTGATGCTTCACGAACGGAAAAGACCATCTGCCTGGCTGTTTCGCCGGCATTAAAGAAGTATGGTACCGGAGGTCGTCCTCGCTTATTCGAGGTGATTGAGAAAGTACGTGTGGCAAACAGGCAGCGAGGTAACAGTGGAAAATCCTACTCGAAGAAGGAGCTGGACAGCAATAAAAGTCTGGCCATAGACTATGTGGTGGCTCCTCCCCACATGGCTCACTACATAGAATACAGTACAAGAATCTACGACATCTACCTGAAATATATAAGTCCGGATGACATCCACGTGTATTCCATCGACGAGGTCTTCATCGATGCTACCACCTATCTCGCGACTTACAGGATGACTGCTCATGAGCTGGCAATGAAGATGATCCGTCATGTCCTTTCGGATACAGGCATTACAGCTACGGCAGGAATCGGTACCAACATGTATCTGTGCAAGGTAGCCATGGATATTGTGGCCAAGAAGATGCCACCCGATGAAAACGGTGTACGCATTGCCGAACTTGACGAAATGACTTATCGCAAATTGCTTTGGGAACACACTCCTCTCACAGATTTCTGGCGTGTAGGCAAAGGTATTGCCAACCGGCTTGCCCAGTACAATATCCTGACGATGGGTGATGTAGCCAGATGCTCTATAGAACATGAAGGATTCCTGTACCAGATGTTTGGAGTCAATGCTGAACTGCTTATTGACCATGCCTGGGGATGGGAACCAGTTACCATGGAATATGTGAAAGCCTATAAGCCTGAAAGCAAATCATTGAGTTCCGGACAGGTTCTCCAGTCGGCTTACACTACGGATATGGCCCGTAATGTGATACTTGAAATGGCCGACAGTGTGTCGCTCGACCTTGTGGACAAGAGGCTGCTCACTGACCAGTTGGTGCTTACCGTCGGATACGACATTGAATCATTGACCAACCCTTCAATAAGGGAGAAGTACCATGGTAAGATTACAACCGACCATTACGGCAGACAGGTGCCGGTCAATGCTCATGGCACCATCAATATCGAGGAGCCGACTTCTGCAGGCAGTATCATCTCCGAAAAAGTGGCTGAACTGTACGGCCGCATAGTGAATCCTGTCCTACTCGTGCGCCGTCTTAACCTGTCGGTGAATCACCTCGTACATGAGGAGCAGTATAAAAAGCAACCTAAAATCGTCCAACTCGATCTTTTTACTGATTTCGAAGAGTCAGAAAGACAGCGGAAAGCTGACCTGGAAAAAGCTGAGAAGGAACGCAGACGTCAGGAAGCTATCCTGAGTATAAAGAAGAAGTTTGGGAAGAATGCCATCCTGAAGGGCATCAATTATGCCGATGGAGCAACCCAGAAAGAACGTAACCAACAGATTGGAGGGCACCATGAGTAAATATGACGACATAATCAATCTGCCACATCATGTCTCAAAGAACAGGACACCCATGTCCATGGAGAACCGTGCCGCCCAGTTTGCCCCGTTTGCCGCTCTCACAGGACATGATGAAGCGTTAGCCGAAACAGCAAGGCTGACTACTCCCAAGAAGCTCCTTTCTGATGATGAGATGGCAAGTCTTACAAGAGAACTCGCCCGCGTCATTGAACAGGTGCCGGAACAGGAAGAATACACTTTCGTGTATTTCGTACCTGATACTCAAAAAGATGGAGGCAAATACGTGTCAATAACAGGCACAGCCAAGAAATACGAAGAGGTGACAAGAGCACTCACGTTATCGGACGGAAGAGTGCTTCTGATTGACAATATTCTGTCTATCAGAAGACTTGATACTCCGGAGTTTTAACAGGTTATACCAAAGTCTCGTTCACCAAAATACGCAAAGACCCGGCAAGGATAAAAACCTATCCTTGCAATGAAAGCGTGATTGTCCTGTAGAAGCTGACGGCAAGACCGCTCCTACTCACCTGTACTTGACTTATATATCAGGATTGCTATCTGTCTCTTCTGAAATCGTTCCGTTCATCTCCATTCCACCATACTTCCAAAATGTAGAAGAAAAAACGGAACACGAAAAAGACAATAATAGTATCAAAAAGTTCATTCATACTCGTTCCATTTAAAATCAATACACATTAATAATCGGGATGCCCCTCGCTCGTGCCTTTTTAACGGTGTAGTATGTTCCCCCTTTCTCACGGCCATCATAATAGGCAATGAGATATGAAGCATTCTCAACCATAAACTTGTCCCGGTCAAGGAAGCACCTCGGATAATAGTAGTCACTGAGCACAATTACCTTATCAGCCAGTTCAAGCAACCGTCTATAAACTCTTTTATCATAAATATTATATCTCTCTGCCTGGCCTTCAAACGGTATGACTGCAGTCAGAGATATTCCGGGCAAATCACACTTCAGCGATTGTACCAACTGTGCTGCCATCAGATCTATTCCCAAAGCAAATCCGGAAATGAAATTCCTGATGCCATGGTCATAGGCTTCGGATATTGCTGAGGTAAGGCGTTCCTGAATAAATTCCCTTTGGGAAAAGTCATAGAACCGATGTCCTGTAAAAGCAGCTGAGACTGTCCTGTCAAATTTCAAATCATTCATAATTGTCATTTTAGTACGTATTTATAGCTTGTTTTGGCAAGGAAGATGCCGTTGGTCACATGAGCTCCGGCCTGTTCTAATTGGGAGACATAGGCATTAAAGGATGCACCCGTTGTGACTACATCATCCCAAATGCAGACCTCCTTGTTCTTGAAGAAATCAGCATCAATCTCAATGTTGTTCTGCTCATTTATCCGTTTGGCACGCTCTTCCTTTTTTATCTTTGTTCCATGGACTGCAGTACGTTCACCGATGACACTCACATGAGAGAACCCGTCAATGGCTCCGGAAAACTTGCATACAAGCTCGGAAAAATGTCTGTTTCTCATTTCGTTACGTTCCGGACTACTTGCAGGGATGCACGAGAATACCACATTGCATATCTTACGGCCAAACTTCTTTACAAGGAACTTTGCCACGCATTTGGCCACCTCCAGGTGGTTGCGGCCATCCTTGTAGTCATAGACAATCTGACGGTCAAAAACTGCGTCCATTCCTATGTTCTTGATGCGTGAAGGAAAATATCGCAAGAAACTAATCAGTTCCTTGTCTTCCTGACCTTTGATGTAAACATTCACTGTGTTCATACTGCACTCTGATTTTGTTTCCCTTTTGTTAAGTCCTTTCGGACTGTGATCGGGAAGTTTTTTCTGTTTTACAAAGTGCAGACAAACCAATACAGCAAGTCTTCAGTGGACAATACTCTTTTCAAGGAAAAGGAAGATTGTTTACTAAGAACGACTTGCCAATTTGGTGATGGATGCAACAACTTTGCAGAAAAAAGTTCGCTGAATCACAAGTAGGAATGAAGACACAATGGTTAAAATACTAGTATATAGGAACTTTATAACTGAATACAATCCTTATAACTGTCGGGTGGGAAATGTCTCGCATCGCCAACAGCAAGTACGGCATCAAGGAGCTCTCCACTATCTTTGATAGCGGAATGCTCTTACCGTACCTTTGACAGAGGGGTGTTCTGGATATAGTCGATTCACTCGACCATGGACAGAATACCTCTATGGCAAACTGTTAGCGAATGCGGACATTGGTGTGGGCGAAGATTACAAGAAAAAGAAAACTCTAAGATTATAAAAGGGAAGCGTCAGCTTATAAAGAAGTAAGAGCATAGCATTACAACTGTCGGGTGGGAAATGTCCTGCAACGCCAACAGCAAGTACGGCATGAGAGAGCTCTCCACTATCTTTGATAGCGGAATGCTCCTGCTGTACCTTTGACAGAGGGATGTTCTGGATATAGTCGATCCACTCGACCATGGACAGAATATCTCTATGGCAAACTGTTTGCGGATGCGGACATTGGTGTGGGCGAAGATTAAAGGAAAAAGAAAACTCTAAGATTATAAAGTTTAAGGCAAGTGTTAGCTGGTGGAGTGGTAAGAGCATAGCATTACAACTGTCGGGTGGGAAATGTCCTGCAACGCCAACAGCAAGTACGGCATTAAGGAGCTCTCCACTATCTTTGATAGCGGAATGCTCCTGCCGTACTTTTGACAGAGGGATGTTCTGGCTATAGTCGATCCACTCGACCATGGACAGAATATCTCTATGGCAAACTGTTTGCGAATGCGGACATTGGCGTGGGCGAAGAGTAAAAAAAGTTCTACAAATAACGTTACAGATTCAAACATATATCAGAACTGACTACGTCTTATAAACAGGAATTTTGGCTATGGAATAACAACCAACGACTTTTCAAGGAATATATTCACTACTTTCCAACCTGGAATGTAAGTATTAAAAGAGGTAATCAACCGTCAGCATACTCGATCTTCAAACAGTCCACATCGGGGCTTCCCGATATGGTCTGTTTGAATTATAACTATATCAGTCTATGTCATAACCTATCACACAATCATCATTGATAAGCAGATAATAATAACCGTTACCACAATTTCGGTATTCCTTGCTGAATCCGGCTATCATATCACCATTCTCTTTCGGTTCACACCAAAGTGTCCCGTCATAACCGCAAAAGTCAAACCTATAGCTTGAATACTTCTCTTTCTTTTTGAAGGCTTCCCTGAAGCATGCCATCACCATGTAGCCGCAATACTTCTCGATGGTGCTCAATCTGATACATTTTCCGTCAATACCTGTTCCTGTGGTTATATGGTTCTCGTAAAGGGATTTTGTCAAATCCGCACCTGCAATCCTGCGCAACCAATCATTTGTATGTGTGGCAAGTCTGGCAAGTTTCTGGTATTTGAGAATCATCTTCTTTTCTGCCTCTTCTTCATTTTCAGTGGTCGGATAATAGACTTTCTCAATGCTTGACCAGGCATTGAAAACATAACCTCGTTTGCGTTTACCTTTTGCAATAATGCCAATCACTCCCTCTCCGTCACTGCGGTTAATGAACAACTTTCTACGTTCTCCACTAATTCTGACATACAATGATGTGGGGTTCTTTTCGTTGCGAAGATACTCTTCTGCCGGATGAATCTTTTGTACTTCCATATCTATAAGTATTAAAATTAATCATTTCCCTTTTGTGAAATCATGACAATTTCAAAGGGCTTCAAATTTTCACGCTCCCGATACTGTGAGACATGGAAGATAAGACAAGTAAATGGCTGTAGATTTGTATGGAATACCCAAATCTCTGATTTGCGGAAGGTTGCCATACCAATCTGAGACACATTAGAGAATCGGTACTTGGCGTTCGGACATTCACAGTAATTTTGCGGTGAAAATCTGACAAGCCGTGAATTGTCAGCATACAAAAAGCTTATGAAATATGCTTTAATCAATTACAAGAAGGCGAATTTAGATTCAACTATAAAGGGTTTATTTCATTTGTCTATCAATGATTTAGAGAATTATCTTTCATTCATCCAATGTCCACATGTATTCATGTCCACACGTTTACATATATACACCTATACAAGTGGACTTATATACATGTTTACATATAACCATGTATTCACGTCCATATGAATACATGTATACAAAAAGCCACCACCAAATCATAAGACTTGATGATGGCTCAAAGCTATATAAGACAATATCAATTGACGTAGGCGTAATTTACGTTGAAATAGGTGTCAGAAACCTTTGCAGTCGTAATGACCATTGACCTGTCTGAGTTCGTGAAACAGTATTCAAGTGTTGCCTCGTTCGCCGGAACAATCAGAGAATAATGTTCCTTCAAATAGTCGATAACCAGACGGCTATTAGCTATCAGCTCTGTATCTATTACCGAATACAATTCCCCATTTGAAGCATAAAAGCTATATAGGATACCCTCATTACCGTTGCCGGTTTTGTAAGTGAGTTGAATAGAACCAGCTATTGTTGCCTCCGATACAAGACCATATCGCTTCATTGAAAACTCCATATAGTTCTTGACCTCGTCTATGGTTGAACTTTCAACATGATAAGGCTCCGTCCATACTTTCAACTCCGGCTGAAGCTCTTCAACATCATCCAAAATGTTGTCTTTGCCACAAGAAGTTAATACCAATGGTACTGCCATTAGGAATACTACAATGGCAAATGAGAAGTATTTATTCATATTCATAATTTTTGATTGTTATTGACTTGAATATATCTGTGTATTCACGTGTACGTGTAAACATGTATATATTGCTACACGTACACATACCTATACGTACACATGGCTACGTGTATACACGTTTACATTACATCATTGATGCTTTTGGACTTGACTTTCCGAGCCTTGCCATGCTTCGCCTCGTATGCCTCGATGCCCTGTTTCATCACATACTCCATAAAGGCACGTATAGTGAAACCCTCCTTGTAAGCTATTGCCTGTACCTTATCTACAAGTTCCCTGGAGCAGATAAAGGAGAAATGCCGCCAGGAATTGTCCAGTTGCTCTTTACGTTCTGCCTTGACTGACCGTTTTTCCTGTTTCGGAATTGGCTTGGTCCCGGGTGTTTGTTCTACTGTTTTATTGTCAGGGCTGATAGCAGCACTGCCCAAAATATTGCCAAGCAGAATGTCCATATTGTTTTTTGCCATAGTTGTTATTGGTTACGTGAAAGAATTTCCTCCGTAAGTGCAAGATAATCCTTTGCACCGTTGGAATTTGAATCATACTCGAATATACTTTTGCCACTACCGGCTGATTCAGCCAAGGCGATATTCTCACGGATGCGGGTATTCATGGTGATACTTTCGTAACGCTCCTTTACAGCCTGTTCCACTACCTTGTTCAGTTTACGATGATTGAATCTGGCGATGAACACACCTCCCAGGCGAAGCGACGGTTTGACACGTTGCAAGGTGGTGACAAATGCGTCAAGCATCCTCATGCCTTTCAAAGGAAGCAGCTCCGGTGTCATCGGTACGATGATCTCATCAGCCGCGATAAAGGCATTGGTAGTGACAATACCAAGAGAAGGCGGACAGTCAATCAGGATATAGTCATAGTCTTTCCTGAGCGGTTCAAGCAGACGGCTGAGCAGTTGCTCTCTTGCCAACAGATTGGTCAGAGCTATTTCCGCACTTGCCATTTCAAGGGAAGAAGGGACAAGGTCAAGATTCTCCCGGATATGTTTTACAGGCAAAGGAACACCGTTTACCAATGAATCAAAAATGCTCGTCTCAATTTCATCCTCATTAGGTATGAAATACAGTGTCAGGTTTGCCTGTCCGTCAAGGTCTATAAGCAGGACTTTCTTGCCTTTCATTGCCATACAAGCCCCGATAGAGGCGGTTGAAGTTGTCTTTGATACGCCACCTTTATGGTTGGCGAAAGTGATGATTTTCTGTGCCATACTATTTGTTTTTATGTTTATATGTTTCAATGTGTTCTTGTATTCCTGTTTACACGTGTACTTGTCCACATGTATCAATGTATACAAAGGTAAATGTATGATATACAAACACCTACCAATGTCTCCTAACAGTTGAAAACAGTCAGGGAAAGTATCAGGGTCATAATAATATGACTTCATCTTTGCTCACTAATCGTTGTGCTCCGCTGATTAACCGTACAAGAAGTTGTTCGTTATACACTGCCACAATTATTCCATGGCTACAGCCCCTGCATGGGGTTATAAGTTCGCAAGATGCTCCAATCAGTTCTGCGCTGTACCTGTCCATATTATCTTGTTTTTATGCAAGGACACGAGACTTGCCTCATGTCCTTGCGGGTATGTTATTCGAATGTAAAAGGGTGGATGTAGAAATAGGTCTCTTCGCTTTCGTATTCATAGCTATTGATAAAATCCACCATTTCTTTTTCACTGCGGTCTCCCTGTCCAATACCGGTCTTTGATGTCCATTCAGCTATGGCATCCTCAATGGTGTCAAAAACATCCTCACATGCATCCTCGAAAGGTTCGCCGTATGAACTCACACAACATTCTTCGGGAAAGAAATCCCCCTCGTCATGGGTATAGAACAAATCACATCCACTTTCGCAACATCTGTATGAAATACTCAGTTCATCATTCAATATCCGGTTTATTTCAAAGAAGAGTTCGTTACAGGCATCCCATGCGGTTTCTGTCTCAAATGAAAGAAGGAAATAATCATTCTCTTCGTCTTCTTCATATTCAGCCCAATAGATATGTCCTCTAACACTGATTTGCTTTTTCTCATAGTCAATGCCGTAATGCTCGGCAAGCTTGAACAGCCTTATATCCTTACTATCCACTTCCATGTCCTGAAAGGTAGTCCACAGGTTATTTACTGCTTCACGTGTCCCAGTGACCTTATAGGTCGTTGTTGCTAAATTTGCCATATCATTGAATTTTAAAAGATTACCACTCCGTATAATAACTCTGGTCGTTGTTCTCGCATTCCTCAGCCCATTCTTCATCGGTGAAGTCACTGTGCAGACATTCATCACTGCAATAGTAGGCTACTCCCATGTCAGCACAATACCCGGCACGCATCAGCTTGCCACACTCTGAACATCTTCTGCAAGCCCTGTCTGTGTCCCACCAGAAGTCAGTGAAAGACTCGGCTATGACATCCTCACTGGTGTTCTCGTCCCACTTGTCAAAGTAGAACTCTGCAAACTTGTTCAACTCCGGCTCTATGTAGAGCATCTTTTCAGTACCGCCAACAGCCTTGGTCAGTCGGCTCAGGATTGATTGGATTGTCGTCATAATATCATCTGTTTTTTTCTTCCCTCTCGTAGATCAACTACTTCGGGAACACATATAAATTTTGTTGCACCAAGAAGGTGTCGGGGCTGTCTCTGCAAGGTTTTGCTCCAAAATACTACCCGCAGGTGTGGAGATTTTGCGGCAAAGCGAAGCCCTGACCTTGCTGATGACAAGACCGGACAATTACCTTCGCAACGGAATTTATGCCAGTTCCCCGAAGTCGGTGTATGAGGAACGAATCTCGGCAAAGAGAAGTATAAGCATAAAAAAAGCGACCCGAAGGCCGCTCTATTGGAGAGAAGAAAGGATTTACTTGCCCTTCTTGGAGTTCTTCTCCTGAGCTGCTGGAGTTTCCTCCTTTTCAACAGCTTCATAGAACCTGGTGGCTACAAATGCCACTCTGTTGCGCTTGACACCGTCGGCATCCTGCCACTCCTCCGGCTTGAAATAGCCTTCAACCGTGAGGAGTGCTCCTTTGACAAGGCGGTCAAAGGATGTAGTATTCTCATTCTTGCGCCATGTCTCGACGTTTATGAAAGCGGAAGTGCGGGTTGTTTCCTCGCCTGATTTCTCAGTGCGGCTGATTGCCAAAGGGAAACGTGCAACGCTTGCGGTTGAGAACTGATGGATGCTTGCATCCTTACCTACAAAACCAGAAACTACGAAAGAATTTTCCATTTTCTTCATAACATTGAAATTTTAGAAGTGAAACATTTATTTTTTACGTTGCCATCAAAGTTGGCAAGGATAGCAATCAGGCAAGTAATTACCGAATTATTTCACCGTCAGGCAGGAAAAGTTTTCCGAAAAGCTGCAGCTGGAAAAGTTTTTGAAAAAATTCAGGGAATAAGGTTCTGGTACTTGCAGTATGCGGCTTGCACTAACTTCGCAACAGGAAAAAGTAAGTGTCACGGCTTCGTCCAAAATGAGATGTGAAGGGAATGGCCTGATATTCTTGTGTCTGGTCATGGTAAAGAATGCTGTTCTCATAGTCAGACTCGACAGGTTTCACAGATCCATGGCAAGCAATCCGGACATAGTGAAAGCGATAACTCCCAAACTTCACCATGAACCCGGCATAGCATAGCAAGAGAAATACGAAACTCCGCACTCTGCATAAAAAGGTCTGAACACGGAAGCTATTCAAGAGGATGGAAGCCAGAGGTGAAGCACAACAAGGCTGATGCCACTCATGTGAGTGATGAAAAGGTGCAAAATCAGCAAGGAGAAAAAGAAAGTCAATGCCTATCAGTCAAAGAGCGGACTTCTGTCCTACTCTGGCTTACTGCAAGTTTAAAGTTTAGATTTACCCATGTATATATACATGTATTTTAAACTTTGGTTACAAACCTGAACAGGTTTATAAAAAGACTGACGAACAATTCATTGCGAATAGAAATATCATATGAGAAAGAAAATGGGAACTACATTTTCTCCTTACTGAAGCACCGACAGACAATGCACAACCATGTAAATATTCTCATAAAGTAGTTAACAGCCCGGATAAAAGAATTTGATAATATAAAGTCGGCAATAAATCGGTTTTATTGCCGACTTTATATTATCCTAGCAGAACAATGGAATCATTTTACAAAGAGTAAACGTAAATGGTAAGACAATGTTTTATGGTGTGATTTCAGATTGTTGATCGAGAAATATTTACCTCTTCATATTAGGAAACAGTCAAGCAGATAGGTGTAGTTTCGTTAATAAGAGATTCTACTTAATTTCTTAGTCATTTGCGGGATACTTTTAATACTATGCTTTTACAACACAAGAAAAATACCTCATATATTACATAATATGATGAATTCATAATGGTGTTACTTAATATAGAAAAACACACTAAAGAATGATTAATTGCTCAGAACTTATATATAAAGTCGGCAATAAAGTTGGTTTGTTGCCGACTTTATATTATATTTGCACTGCAATGAGTATTGACGAGAAATATAGTATTAAACAGAGCATATTGAATTATGCTCGTACTTACGGACGGATTGAAGTGCCTCAATTAGTATCAGTATTGGGGATAAAGACCAATACCGCCCGCCAGTATCTCTGTACCTTAACCAAAGAGAACAAGATAGCCCGTACAGGAAATGGTGAATACATGCTTACAGATAAACAGGTGTTCTCATTTGCTCCAACAGAAACACTGAGAAAACTATATGTCGGATTGAAAGAGAAATTGCCATTCACCGATTTCTGCATCTACGATGGCAGCATCTTCACCACACTACAACATCACGTCTCTGTGAACCATGCTATTTATGTCGAGACCAACCGGGATGCTGTAGATTCTGTTTTTTCTCTGTTGAAGGATTCAGACATGCCCGTTTATAAGCAACCGACAGCAAAGTTCATGTACGACTACGTAAACATGCATGAACCATGCATCATTGTAAAGATATTTGTCACTGAATCTCCAGTAAATAAGGTTGATGGGATGGTTACTCCTACCATCGAAAAGCTACTCGTAGATATACAGAAAGACGAAGACTTTGATTATATGCAGGGCACGGAAATCACTTATATGTATCAGACCGCCTTTGATTTGTACACAGTCAATACTCCCAAAATGCTCCGATATGCAAAACGTAGAGGAGCATACGATAGTACTTATTCATTAATAGAACAATCACAAAAATATGATAAATAAAGAATGCTTTACAGCAAGATGGATTGAAGAAAAATCCAAGGAGCTAAACTATCCGGACAAAAATATCATTGAAAAGGTCATCCATGCCTTTTCATTGCTGGACATGTTGGCGGCTTCAGGTTGCCCATTTCATTTCAAAGGTGGAAGCAGTCTGATGCTTCTTTTAAAAGAACAAAGACACAGGCTGTCTATAGATATTGATATAATATGTCCTCCAGGTACTGAAATAGAAGAGTATCTGCAATCATACAAAGACTATGGCTTTATTGACTATAAGCCGATAGAAAGAATTCAGCGTGGAACAGACATACCAAAATCGCATTCCAAATTCTTTTATCAAGTGGCTTTCCTTGATGGCATAGACCGAAAAGAAACCATCCTGCTGGACGTTCTAAATGAAGACTGTCACTACAACGAAGTCGTGACTTTACCTGTAGAAAGCCGTTTTATAAAGACAGAAGGTGAACTGAATTATGTAAAAGTACCATCCATTGGAGATATTCTCGGAGACAAGCTTACGGCGTATGCACCCAATACAACAGGTATTCCATATATCAAAAATGGTAAGGATGCCAGCATGGAGATCATCAAACAGCTATATGATATAGCCAGACTGTTCGAGAAGACAGAGGTCCTTGAAACAACGACAAAATCGTTTGTACAAATTGCAGAAGTTGAACTCTCATACAGGCATTTGCCAAACAATCCAAAACTCATTTTCGATGATATCAGACAGACTTCGCTGTGTCTGGCAACAAGGGGAAGTGAAGGAAACGGACAATTTGATGCACTACAACGTGGTATACAAAGGATCAAATCCTTCATGTTCAATGGCGGTTATTTCATTGACGATGCGATTAGAGACGCAGCACGCGCAGCCTATATCGCCACAATGATAGAGACGGGCAACACAATAATAGAAAAATACGACGGTAATCCTGCCACCATAGGCTCCCTGGATATAGCACCCACACTTCCTTCGCGACTGAATAAGCTGAAAAGGACTTCTCCTGAAGCCTATTACTATTGGGCAAAGACCAGCCATCTATTACAACAGTTGTAACTATAAACAGAAATACAATTTCAGCAAGGAGAAAAAGACCAATATAGCCCTCCATCAACCAGAACAGCATTCTGACTGATGGAGGGCTTTCTACAAGTTTAAAGTTTAGATTTACCCATGTATATATACATGTATCTTAAACTAAACTTACTTGACTGATTCAGCCATACAACAGGATAAGCCATTGAGTTTACAAGTTTAATAGAACTCATATATGTATATATGAATTGATAAACTTATTTATAAACTTCATCCCTAAGCAGAAAGTAAGTTCTTTATTCCTTTGCTGAAAAATCATGTAGCATAAATTTCTACCATATGCAGGATCAACATAACGTACATCTTTCTGAGAATCTGAAAACCTGTATATATGTGAATACCTTTTTCTCCTTGCTGAAATAATTGGCGACTAAATAAACACAGATGAGATATTGAGAAATATTTTCGATACATATTATGCGAAATAATTGATAATTACCTAATTTTGCAAAATATAGATGCATATTAGAGATAAATTCATTCGCATCTGTGTTATTAAATATTAAACTCTAATAAAATCACATCTAAATCAGGAAAGTGATGAAAAAATTGAAACTTATAAGAAAATCAGAACCGTTCATATTTCCAAATGGATAGAAACGTAAAATTTAATGGCTCAAATATGATTCAATTAGCTGTATCAAATTGAGCATCAGACTGTTTATATAACTGTGTTGGTAAGTAACTTGTGAAAACAAAAGAAAGCAACATTTATATAGCACATAATAAGCTGATTTACAATTACTTAAACTCTTATTTCCAACAATAAAATCATGGCTCAAATACCATTCCAATACAACCCAACTAACTGACATACAGATTACTAACATCTTTGCATCGGTAAGTAGGTAGTGATTACCAACGATTAGCATATATCATCAATGATTATTAAGGCATTCATTTTGAGCGCCTTTCTTTTTAGCCTTATAAGCGATAGTTATCGTTTATAGGGCTTTTTCAGCTCATTTTTGTACCGCATTTGTTGCTCGCTTGTTGAAGCCTTGTTTCTCGCCAACAAGGTAGTGTAGATTTGAGACACAGTGAGACGTGGTGAGACGCACTGAAACAAAAATGGAGAAATAAACGGAGAAAAGAATGAGCAGTAACATCGAAATCAAGAAAAAATGTAAGTGGTGTGGGCAGATTTTCATAGCCCACAAAACGACTACGAACTATTGTTCTCATAGGTGCAACAATGCAGCTTACAAGGAACGGATTAGGCAAGAGCGTATAGCTTCTTATCAAAAAGAGTTTTCAATGAACGCAGAAGAACCGTCTGTTGAAGACAAAGAGTTCTATACGCCACCCGAAGCCGCAAAACTCTTAGGAATTAGTCGAGCCAGCATTTACCGCTACATGGCAGATAACGTAATTAAAGCGGTTCAATTCAAAGGAAAAACATTAGTCAGGAGGAAAGACATTGAGCTTTTATTTGAAAATGCTGCGGAGTATAAGAAGAGAGTACCCATAGAGAAAGCCCCTATTACCGACTTCTACACCACAGCCGAAGTAAAAGAGAAATACCATGTAAACGAATCATGGATATTTGCGGTAGCCAAAAAGAACAACATACCTCGCACTTTCAATCGTGGCAAGACCTACTGGAGCAAGAAGCACATGGACGCTTACTTTGCCAAGAAAGCCCCGAATCCCGACATTACCGAATGGTATAGTACCCAAGAAATGCAGGAGAAATTCGGTATGACCTTATCAGCCATCTACACTTTCGTTTCCAAGAACGCCATTCCGAAGAAGAAAGAGGGTATCATGGTGTACTATTCCAAGAAGCATGTCGATATTGCCAAAGGAGTGGCAGCACCCGAAGAACCGCAATATTATACGGTAGTCGAAGCAATGGAGAAGTTCAATCTCACCCGTGACCAACTCTATCATTATGCGAAGTATCATAATATCTCAAAGATCAAGAAAGGCAAATACACGCTTATTTCCAAACCCGAATTGGATAAGCTACTTGCAGCCCCAAAGATTGAATAAGTTATTTATCGGTGAATGTTACCACCATTGAATCACCATATTCCTTTGCACCAAACAAATGTAAAACTCTAAATATTAAACAGTATGACACACACGTGTACAAAAGTAACAGTTCGTCAGAGAGCGATTCGAAATAATCGCATCTCCTTGTATCTGGATTATTATCCGGCAGTCCGTAACCCTGAGACAATGCAGATGAGTCGTCGGGAATATCTCGGCATCTACATCTATGCCCACCCGAAAAACGAAATGGAAAGGGAGTTCAACAACGATATGCTGAACAAGGCAGAGGCAATCCGTTGTATCAGAGTGCAATCGCTTATCAATGAAGAATTCGGTTTCTTGGATAAGACCAAGCAGAAAGCCGATTTCCTTGCCTATTTCAAAAAGATGTGCCGAAGCAAAGATCAGAAATGGACGTTTGTCTATCAGCATTTCTACAACTTCGTTAAAGGGCAATGTACCTTCAGCGAAGTAAATGTGGACTTGTGCAAGAAGTTCCGTGAATACCTATTGAACGCCAAGCAACTCAAACACAGCAACCGCCCCATATCCCTCAATTCGGCATCCGGCTACTACTCCACTTTCAGAGGGTTGTTGAAGATTGCCTATCGGGACAAATGGCTTCGAGAAAACATCAATGACTACCTTGATAAGATTGAACCGCAAGATGTGAAGAAAGAATATCTGACATTAGACGAGGTGAAGCAACTTGCCGCCACACCTTGTGATATCCCTGTTCTGAAAGCAGCCTCTTTATTTGCTTGTCTGACAGGTTTACGCATCAGCGATATTCTCAATCTTCAATGGGAAGATTTCGCTATTGCTCCCGACCAAGGCTATTGCTTGCGTATCAGAACCCAGAAAACCCAAACGGAAGCGACACTCCCTATCAGCTACGAAGCCTACGAACTATGCGGTACGCCCGACACAGGTAAAGTATTCAAGGGTTTGAAACGGAGCATGATTAACTATCCGCTGAAGAACTGGCTCAAAAAGGCAGGAATAACGAAACCGATAACCTTCCATGGATTTCGACATAGCTACGCAGTCATACAAATCTCCTTAGGTACAGATATTTACACGGTCTCAAAAATGCTAACCCACAAGAACGTTTCCACAACTCAAATCTATGCAGATTTAGTAAATGTAAAGAAACGAGAGACAGCCAATAAGATTTCACTGAAATAAATTATAGCCATGAAACGAGGAATCATAACAAACAACGGAGCAGTCATCCAGATTTCTGATGGCGAAGTATGGATGACCTCTTGGGAGATTGCCGACTTGTTCTATACAACAACTGGAGCAATCAACTCTCGCACAAAAGCGATATTGAAAACCAATATCTTAAAGGAGTATGAAGTACGCCAATGTATCAGATTAGAGAATGGGAGTAGTACCGATGTGTATAATCTCAATATGATTATAGCCCTATCCTATCAAATAGATACAGGACATTCCGCTGCATTCAGAAAATGGCTAACACACAATGTTCAATCCTCACGAGAGAACAAGGTATCTTTCCTTGTTCATTTAGGAGGTAGGTTCTACTGCTAATCAGAAAGCCCGAATTAGATATAAAGTCCAATTCGGGCTTCAATTCATTAAAAAGTGGCATAGGTTGTCTAGGGTACCGACGCAACACACTGCCACTTTCAAAAAAACGCATCTACTATCCATAGAATGATATATATTTGCACACAAACGATTAACATATATCATTATGGAGCAGAAAAAGATAGAACATATAACTTTGAATCTGATTGTTTTCGGAACAATCGTCATCATTGGTGTTTTAGCCCGTCAGACCGCACTACACTATGGTTGGGACGAGTTCAGTAGCTACCTCATTTTTGTGGTATGCTCCTTTGTCATAGGAGCTATCTATCTCAATCTGCAAATGGTATTCGGACAACTCCTTTCACCAACAATAGAGAAGTGCTTTATGAGATTTGAGTGCTACCACAATAAGGTTGTGGTGGCAGAAGCTCCAGTAACGCACCCGGAACTTACCGAAAGTACCATAATTTCAGAACCTATCGTTTCAGAACCTGAACTCAAAATTGAAATCAAAACTACATCTGACACAACAGAAGAAGTTTCTACTCCATCGTGTCCTGAATCCAATGAAGATGTAGCTGAACTTCCCAAAGAAGAAGCCACACCTTCTACCATCAACAATATATCTACCGAAGAATCCAACCAGCCAACAGAATACGAGATATTCCGTGCTAACGCAATAGCTGAAAAGGAACGAGCATCACAAGAAAAGTTAGATAAGGTTCTTACATATACGAAACAGAACCTGATTCTCTATCTTAGCGAAACTGACCTCAATCGTCTATGTAGATATATTACGGAATACTACTTCTCAGATTCTCTACCCAAAGTTGAGCAAATAAAGGTTGATGCTCAATTAAAAACCATTGACATCATGCACTTTGGCTGGAATATCGGCAAAGCATTCGGAAAACCACGCCTACAGACCGCTACTTTTATAAAGAGGATATTTACTCATACTCTCCGTGATTCGGAAATATCTACCATTGAGCGCAAAATGTCTAATACTGAATCACCATGCAAAATTCAGCTACAATCGTTATAACAAATAACGACTGCCCTAATATCCTCTGAAGGTGTATAGTTTGTCACTCAGCACCTCATTCCCTTTAATAAAATCCAAAAGATATTCTTTTGTGATTACAAATTGATTGTGTTGTTTATCCTTTGTTGCCAAAATCTGCTCTTTATCATCATTAGTGATCTGAAAGCTGTGAATTATACGATTTCTTTTATCTACTAAATCGCTAAATATTTGAGCAATTTCAGAACCAGCTTTAGTTGTTATTGTATCATTAATTGCAGCTTTTAATTGGCCAGAAGTTTTATCAATTAAATCATACCAACTATAATTTCTTCCCCCATCTTCTCGTAATATATTCTCTATAATAAATGAATTGTTTGAATTGAACACACAAATTGCACTGCCTAATAATTCTCGATATTCTTTAGTTGGAAGAGATTGTCTTGTATAATTTTCATACATAATACACTTGTATTTAAATAATTAAACAAATAAATAAGCATTGTTTGTAGAACCTACTTATGTCTTGTAAAGGTATGTATAATTCTCAAGGATGACATCAACTACCATCAAAAAGTTATTCATCAGTTATATTTTGGTGAATGATTCCACCATTGAAACACCTGTTTCCTTTGCCGTCGAACAATTAAAAACGAGCGACGTATGCAAAAAGAAACAGTAACATTTGATAAGCTGCCCGAAGCGGTAGGTTATCTGACCGAACAGATCATTGAGTTGAAAAGAATGGTGTCGGCACTTCAACCGCCAGCATCAGACAAACACGTGTTGGTTGAAATTGAGGATGCTTGCCGTATCATCAAAAAAGCCAAGCCTACCATTTATACATTGGTGCGCAAAGGGCTGCTCCCTGCCTATAAGAAAGGCAAGAAGCTCTATTTCTACGAGGACGAACTTCTGGCTTGGATTGAGAACGGGCGTAGAAAGACTTCCGAGCAAACATATGAGGAAATGCTTGCCAATATGCAAGGAGGTGTCCGTCATAAGCCCAAATCATCTGTGAAATTTTAATGGATATAGTAATGGATACATCTTCTATTAATCCGGCATCCATCATTGATGAAGCGGTTGATTTAAGTATGCGACTAGCTGGCACTGATTTTCCGGTCAGCATATTCCCGACAAGAATCCAACGCATCATCAGTGAGGTTCACGAATGCCATAACTACCCGACAGACTACATTGCCGCAGCTATCCTTATGGCAATAGCGGTCGGCATAGGTAACACACATCTTGCCCAAATCAAGCAAGGCTGGGTAGAAAGCCCTATCCTGTATATGGCATTGATCGGAAGACCGGGAGCAAACAAAAGCCATCCGCTTAGCTTTTCCATGAAGCCGTTTCTTGATTATGACTATCAGCAAAATCAAGTCTTTGAAAAGGCTCTTGCCAAGTATGATGAGCTGATGAGTATGAGCCGTAAAGAACGTGCGGATAACGGTGAGGAACAATTTCCACAGGAACCAGTCCGTAAACGTTTCTTGATTTCGGATGTAACACCCGAAGGATTGAGCCTCATTCATGCACAGAACAAACGTGGTTTATGCTTGTGGGCTGATGAGTTATCCGCTTGGTTCAAGAACTTCAACCGTTACAACAACGGTTCGGAAGAACAGTTTTGGTTGTCGGTATTCAGTGCCAAAACCACTATATCCGACCGCAAGAATGCCAAGAGTTCCATCTTCATCAAGCGACCGTACATCTCAGTTATCGGCACTATCCAAAAGAAGATTCTCAGTGAACTGGCTAAGGGCGAACGTTCCAGTAATGGATTCATTGACCGTATCCTGTTTGTAATGCCCAATCTGCAACAGAAGGCACGTTGGAATGACAAGGAGCTGCCGGAGAATATCGAGCAAGAATGGAATGCCATTATTAATAAGCTGATACAACAAGAGTATGCCCTCAATGAGTTTGGAGAGATAGAACCACATATTCTTCTCTTTACAGAGGATGCCAAGAGACGGCTTTACGAGTGGCAGCACCACTTCTCAGAATTGTGCGACCGAGAGACAAACGACACTATTGTGAGTATCTATTGCAAATTGGAGATATACATCATCCGCTTCAGCCTGATTATTCAATTAGCACGATGGACTTGCGGAGAGTGTGATAAAAACTATATCGACCTATTGACGGTGGAACGAGCCATAAAACTGACGGAGTATTTCAAAGAATCCGCATTGAGCGTTCAAAATATCCTCAATGAAAATGCGCTCAACAACCAACAACAAGCGATAGTCAATTTGCTTCCTCCAGCCTTTACAACTGCCCAAGCAATACAGATAGCCGAGCAGAACGGAATGAAGGAGCGGACGTTTCAACGCTTTCTCAATGACAACATCGGAACATTGTTCCGCAAAGAGAAACATGGAGAATATTCAAAGATTAACCCGTGACATTTTTGTCGGTTTTGACACTTTCCAAGCGAAAACGACAATAACGACAAAAGTGACACACCAAAAAAGAAACATACAATGAGTACACATAGATTCATATTAGAACCCTACAAAGGTGTCAGCACTCGACACACTTGCCCAAACTGCCACCGCCAAAGATGTTTTTCCAAGTACATTGATACGGAGAAGCAAATCAAGTTCCCAGAATACGTGGGGCGTTGTGACCATGAGCAGAAATGCGGTTATCACTTCACGCCTCGTGATTACTTTGAGCAGAACCCGTCAGAGAAAGAAAGGTTTGCAGAAGATAGTTTCAGGAGTTATGTACCGATTAAGGAAGCACAACCTCTAGTCACATCCTACATTGATTTGGATATAGTCAACCAATCATTGCGTGGTTATTCTGCAAACAAGTTGTTTCAATTTCTATCAACTCAGTTCGGAGAAACAGAAACATTAAAACTCATGAAGAGATACAAGGTTGGTACTTCTAAGTATTGGGACGGTGCAACTGTATTCTGGCAAACGGATAACAAAAATAAAGTCCGCACGGGTAAAATAATGCTTTACAATCCCGAAACAGGTAATCGGATAAAAGAACCATACAATCATGTTACATGGGTACACTCCGTGCTGCACAAAGGTGATTATAATCTGAAGCAATGTTTCTTCGGTGAACATCTGCTTGCTGAAGACAGAAGCCGCCCTGTTGCACTGGTAGAAAGCGAGAAAACGGCACTCATTGCTTCCTGCTATCTGCCACAATTCCTATGGATAGCATCAGGAGGAAAGAACGGTTGCTTCAATGCTAACAACCTATCCGTTCTGGCAGGAAGAAGCGTTGTATTATTCCCCGATTTAGAAGCGACAGACTATTGGCAGAGCAAAATCGGGCTGATGAAAAGCTACGGGATTAAGGTGCGAATGTTCGATTATTTGGAAGCCCATGCCACCGAAAGCGAGCGAAAAGAGGGGTACGACATAGCCGATTATCTGCTCAAAGTGAAGCCTGATGAAGCTATCCTCCAACAGATGATAAGGAAAAATCCTGTCTTGAAAACACTGATAGAAACATTCGATTTGAAGCTCGTCAGCGTACAACAAGGCACTCTACAACCAAAGGTTTCACCACCTAAGAAACGAGGTTTCAGGCTTTGAATACAGGGAGAGAAATCGAGACTTTTTTACTGTAGCAAGTTAATGTCGGTGTATTACATTTCCCGACCACTTGCTCCTCAAAAAGTCTGAGGAGATAGCTCCCGATGGTCACAAATTATTCACTAAAAAACAATTCAAATGGAAAAGAAATATACAATAACACTTCGTCTGTCATATCAGCAACACGCATGGTTAGGTGCGCTTTGCAGACGAAGCAAGCAGACTCAAAGCGAAGTCATCCGTTCGCTCATCGAGAACGGTTCGGTACGTGAACGAATCACGCAAGAGCATATCCACATCATCCGGCAACTAATTGGTGAAAGTACCAATCTTAACCAGTTGGCAAGACAGGCAAACACCTACGGTTTCTTTGCCGTTGCGGACAGATGCGAGGAAATGGCTCAGTACATTAATCAACTTATAAAACGACTAAAAGATGATAGGTAAACAGACTAAAGGAACGTCATTCGATGGTTGCGTCCGCTATGTACTCAAAGAGGAAAAATCCAAGCTATTGGAAGCAGTCGGAGTAGAAGGTACACCCGAACAGATGGCAGTGCAATTTGAGTTACAAACATTACTCAATGATAAGGTAAAGAATATTGTCGGACACACTTCACTCAACTTCTCACCGGAAGACAGTGCAAGGCTAAAGTCCGATGATGCCTTGATGCTGAACATAGCGCACGACTATATGAAACTGATGGGTATTGAAAATACGCAATACATCATTGCCCGACATATCGACCGTGAGCATCCGCATTGCCACATCGTATTCAACCGAGTGGATAATGACGGCAAGACGATTAGCGACAAGAATGATTTTCGCAGGAATGAGAAAGTCTGCAAAATGCTGACCGCCAAATATCGCTTGCACTTTGCCAATGGTAAAGACCATATTAAAGAGGAACGCTTGCGCCCCTACGATAAGGCAAAGCACGAGATATACAAGGCATTGAAAGAAGAATTGCCCAAAGCTCATAGTTGGGATGATTTGAAAGATACACTTGCCGGCCGAGACATTGATATGAAATTCAAGGTCAGCCGGACTACACGGAAAATACAGGGCGTCAAGTTTGAACACAACGGATTTTCTTTCTCCGGTTCAAAAATAAGTCGAGAGTTCAGCTACTTGAATATCGACAACCGACTGGAAGAGAATGCTTGTGCATCCTTGTTGGAGTCAGCCAAGCAAGAACCCAAACAGCAGAAAGAAGAGGTGCTGCAAAGCGTTTCCCATTCCGATGATAGCTTTGGCTTCAATCTCGGTTTGTTAAACGGAAGCTCATCCTACGATACCACTGCCGCAGAAGAAGCAGAGTTCAATCGCCTGATGAAAAAGAAAAAGGCTAAGCGCAAGCGAGGCTTTCATTTATAATCCATTTTTATTAACATTTTAAATTCAATTATTTATGGTTCAAAAAGATTTAATTCTTGATTTCAATCTCTACTTGTGTGAGAAATTTGGCTACAGAGAAAGCTGTAGCGTGATGCAAAATGCCAACGGCTTTTGTGTGGACATCCGTGAAAGTGACTTAGACTGCTACATCCGCTTCTGGGAGTATAGCTGTGGAAGAGGAAACTTTCCCGACTGGTCTATCATCATTGTGCGCAGTAACTTCAAGAAGAACCAAGAAGAAAGTTTGAAAGACTTGGCTCGGTTCTTCAAGGAGTACATGCCACGCTACGGTTACAAATACATATGTACCGAAGATGATGACTACAAGTATTATCAGACACTTGGCTTGAAGTGCATTATGGACGGTTTTTGTCCCAATTATGCAATTGCACTGAAAGATTTGAATGTCTGATACATGGTTTAGAGTTAAGGAGGGGATTTTTTCCTCTCCTTTTCTCTTTCCGATGTGCTCGAATGAGCAATTCCTCTATTATGGATGTTGGTAATGAAAGTGTTATTACTCCATTCTCATAATGTGCGCAATAATTGAGAGCGAAGAAATTACTTTATCAAATTCCTTCGCTCTACATATTACATCATTTTCCCAACGACTTAAATACTTTCGCAATACAACGCTTTTTCTGTTCCATATTTGGATGGACATACAAGTCCAATGTAGTTGAAATGTTGGAATGCCCTAACAATACACTAACGGTCTTGTAGTCACAGCCTGCCTCTATACAACGAGTGGCAAAACTATGGCGGAGCCCATGATATTTCAATTTGGGAATACCCAACTTTGCCATTAACTTGCCGTAATAATTACGGTAGGTACGAGGCTCGGTTGGATATTCATCATTAGTCAAGACATAGAAATCTTCATTGACGACCTTCTTTAGTGGTTTTACCATTGTAAGAAGCTCCTTTGTCATAGGAATTTCCCGACATGAGTTTTGTGTCTTGGGGGTGTTGATAACCAGCTCGGTATGTTTCTCCATCCCATCAATAATGTAAATCCGTTCAATTGTACGATTAACGGTAATCGTACCCTCGGAAACATTGATGTCACTCCATCTCAAAGCGCAGACTTCCCCGATGCGAAGTCCTGTACAAAGACTGATGTAGATACCCAATCCGGCAAAGGAGAAATGGTTTTGAATATGATTGAGTATTTTCTTGTGATTGATAACTGACAGTACTTCCAATTCTTTGGTTGTCGAAGAAGACGGATATTTGATGTCCCACTCTTGATAATCCATCCATTCGTTTTTCACACCGAATTTCATAATCATTTTCAGAACAATCAATATGTCCTTCACGGATTTCACACTCAGTCCATTTGCAAGTTTCCGCAAAACAAAGTCTTGCACAGCCTGTTCATGGAGTGTATCGCTTTCTCCAAAGTTTGGAAGAATATGATTCTCCAAGATGAGCACATAAGCAGCCATTGTAGACTGCTTTACATAAGGTTGCTTGTACTCTTTCCATGCAACCGAGATTTCTCTAATTGTTTTTTGTCCCATAATCGTATATTAATATGTTGTACATATAATTAGAGAATAATGAATCCCTGATGTTCCCCATTTGAGATTCCCGGAGTTTA